>NZ_JAIVFQ010000016.1 GCF_020829495.1 Nostoc favosum CHAB5714
GAGATTTGAATGCGGCGATCAACATAAAGAATCGTGGGGCGCACGATCTAAAAGCTCAAATTATGTCCTCAATGAGGAGTCTTTGAGAAGCCTACACTTACTCGTTAGAGAAGTGTAGGTACGTCACGCAGGAGAATTTATTATGAGAACGACACAGGCACTCACTATCACATTGCCCCATGACATGTTGGAGATGGTCAAGGCTAAAGTCACCTCTGGCGAATATGCGACAGAAAGTGAAGTTATCCGGGATGGTCTGCGTACTCTCCAGGCGCGTGACGCTGCTGTGGAAAAGTGGCTGCGCGAAGAAGTTGTTAAAAGCTATGACGAATGTGAAGCTGATGCAACGCTGGGTGTCCCCGCAGAACAGGTTATAGCGCGTATCCGCTCCCAGTACCGCAAGCGGACAACAGCAGAGTAACGCTAGATGAAACAATACAGCGTCATCTTCTCGCCACGGGCAGAGCAACAACTTGGCAGTCTCTATGCCTATATCGCCGACCGTGGCGGGGAGGAACAGGCAGAGAGAGCATTACATCAGTGGCATCATTGCCTTTTGCCAGAGTCTTTCCACCTTCCCGGAACGCGGAACCAAACGCGATGATCTCAGACCGAATTTGCGGATTATCGGGTATGCCAAACGGGTAACAATCGCTTTTTCCGTAGAACCCGACCGGGTAATCATCCACGGCGCTTTTTACGGGGGACAGGATTATGATTCTTTCATACGGGAGGAGTTATAAATCCGATAAGAACTGGATGCGATTAGGCGTAGGGATGGGGTGGCTTGCGATAAGCTTGTTGCTCACTAAGCACTTCTCAAAGCCACAATCGGGTCGAGTTTAGCAGCGCGACGTGCAGGAACAACACCAAAGAATAAACCAATACCACCAGAGACACCAACTGCCATAGTAATCGCTGTTGGAGAAAGTGCCGCTTCTAAGGGAGTCAAGGCTCCCACTAATAGAATGCCACTGATGCCAACCGCAGTCCCAACTAAACCGCCAGCTGCGGAAACTATCACTGCCTCAATGATGAACTGTAGCAAAATATCTTGCTCAGTTGCGCCGATCGCTTTTCTCAATCCGATTTCTTGAGTGCGTTCGGTGACGGAAACAAGCATAATATTCATGATCCCAATGCCGCCGACAAACAAAGATATCCCAGCGATCGCAGCTAGCATAATTGTCAATGCACTTGTGATTTGACCGACAGTTTGCAAAGCATCCTTTTGAGAACGGATAGTAAAGTCATCTTCACCATTAATTTTGTGCCGTAGACGCAGTAAATTAGTAATTTGAAACTCTGCTGCATCCACACTCTCTGAATCACGAGCCGCAGCAACAAGATAATCTAAGGCGATACCATAAGGAGAATTCTTTCCCACAAGTCGGTTTGCTGAAGTCGTGATCGGTATTAGCGCAGCATCATCATAATCTGCTCCCACGCTAGAACCTTTAGTTATTAACGTCCCAATCACTTGAAAGCTGGTATTTCCAACTCGCAATTGCTGACCGATAGCGTTATTATTACCGAATAGTTTTTCTGCCAAGTCTCCACCTAGCACAACAACTTGGTTACTTCCCTTGATGTCTACCTCAGAGAAAAATCTGCCTTTAGCAGTTTCAAAATCCCGCACCGACAGGAAGCTAGGAGTTGTGCCAATAATGTTGACATCGGTGTTTCTGTTGCGGTATACAACTACCTGTCTTCTGTTTAACTCCGGTGCAACTCCTACTACTGTTGGGACTTGAGAGGCGATCGCTTCAGCATCTTGTAACACCAGAGTTTTTGGCACTTCAAAGGAGATACGCTGAGTTTCTCGATTACCTGGCAGTACAAACAGCACATTTGGCCCTAATGACTCCAACTGTTTATTAACGTATTTTTGCCCACCTTCGCCAATGCCAATCATGGCAATCACTGAGGCATTGCCAATAACTATACCCAACATCGTGAGAGCGCTACGTAGTTTATTCGACAGCAGAGTTTTCCCCGCCATTTGAATACTTTCTAAAAAATTCATGTCTTAAAAATTACGAATTACGAATTACGAATTACGAATTATTTTGTTCTTTTTTGTAGTCTTTGGGTGGATTAACAAAAACGCGATCGCCTTCTTTAACTCCACCTAAAATCTGAGTTTCGTTTTGGATTTGTGCCCCAACTGTAACTTCGCGGAACTGGGGTTTATTGTTTGCATCTGGTACAAGTACGCCAGTTTGACCCTTTTCAGTGACGATTGACACCGTTGGTAACACCAAGGCATCATTGACGCGATCGCCCAGGAAGGTAAGATCCACATTTAAGCCAGAACGCAGTTTATCTGTACCAGTATTCAGAGCAACCCGCACCTGGAAGGATGTCACACCTTGTTCCACTACAGCTTCTGGAGCAATTAGGCGCACATTACCTTTAAAAACTTGATCGGGATAAGCATCAGCGACAATTTCCACCTGCTGTCCCGGTTTAATTCTGCCAAGATCAGCTTCGGGAACTTGAGCTAATATTTCTAACCCGCGTGCGACAGCGACAATTGAACTGGAAGTTGCCGACGCACTAGTAGAAGCAGAGGTTGTGGGTGTGACAAAAGCACCCACGTTAGCATACTTTTGGGTGACAATTCCCGAAAGAGGAGCGCGAATAATAGTCTCATCTAACTGCACTTGCACACCCTTCAACTGAGCCTCAGCAGCTGCAACAGCTGCTTGACGCTGGACAATTTCTTCAGAACGAGTGCCATCTTCTAACAGTATCAATGCTGCCCGTGCTTCATTAACTGCTGCTTGACGTTGGGCGATTTCTTCAGTCCGAGTACCAATTTGGAGTAACGACAATCGTTTTTTAGCTTCTTCTAAACTGGCTCTAGCACTTTTGTCTTCGCTGATGGCTTGATCGAGTAATTGTCTTTTCTCTGCTCCCTGTTGATATAGGTATTGATAACGCTTTACCTGTCCACTGGTGTAATTCACCTTTGCTTGAGCCGCATCCACTTGAGATTGAGCTTGAGCAATCTCTTGGGGACGATTACCAGCCTTAGCTTGGGCTAGCTGGGCTTGAGCTTGTGCTAATCGCGCCCTTGCTTGAGCAATTTCTTGAGGACGACTACCAGCAAGGGCTTCGGCTAATTGTGCTTGACTTTGGGCTAAGTTAGCACGGTACTGGCTTCTTTGAGCCTCAATACCTGCGCTATCCATACGGGCGAGAATTTGCCCTTGTTGAATGCGATCGCCTTGTTCTACATATAATTGCGACAGCACTCCAGGGTTCTTCGGACTAATATTTACGCTCTGAACTGGCACAACTTTGCCACTAGCTGTAATCCGCAAGGTGACGTTTTTCGCTGCTACTGGCACAGTCAATTGAGCAATGTCTTCTTTTGTCCCTTGGTTTATCAAAGTATAGGTTGTGGCTGTACCAACAACCAAGACACCCCCTGCTATCACCCCCATCAGCCAGCGTAATGGATATTTAACTTTGCCAATAACAGGAATTTCTATGTTCGTAGCCATATCTAAAAGCCTATAAATCTTAATTTATGGGAGTAGCTTGTTATTATATAATGCCCATCGGATTGCCCATAGTAAAATCACCCCTTCACAGCAAACAGCTGCGCTTTTGCTCCCCTTTGCGCTTGTGGGGAGTGGTTGGGGGTTCCTCTTAACTATGGTTAATTGAGCGGACATAAACATTAAAGGGCAGGTGCAGGAATAAGGAGTTGTTAAAGTTTTTGGATTAAATCTTTATTAAAAAACTAACAACTAGACGCATAGTTAGCTTCATGTTGCTTAATCTTACTTCATAATACGTGTTACATGCCTGTATGGCTTCACCTGAATGGGTGACTTTAGCCACATTGTTAGGTAAAACTTCGCCACCAGACAGACTACAAGTGAGGTTGCGCTTTCTTTTTTTCCACGCAAAAGCCTGATGCTACTCCTGGCTTGCTTCTACTTGGCACATTTTTGGCGTAGGCTAGCAAGAACCGCAGGCATCGCTACTGTTGCACCAAAGAAGCCACAATACTTAGGATACTCGGCTTGCAGTATTGAAGCATTATGCTTGACGTAGACGCAAAGTCCTAACCCGGAGCCTCCCGGCTTGTCGTTAATAAACAAAATACCGAAATGAGAAAGCATTTAGACTAAATGCTTTCTCAAACCCCAGTTTGCTTTCTCATTTCGGTAGATTCAGCAAGTAAAAAGGCATATTGCTTTCTCAAACCCCAGTTTGCTTTCTCATTTCGGTAGATTCAGCAAGCAAAAAGGCATATTGCTTTCTCAAACCCCAGTTTGCTTTCTCATTTCAGTAGATCACGCATTAATTTTAGTGTTTTGGGCAAGCAAAAAGGCATTTTGCTTTCTTAATTCACCTGATTGCTGACTCATAACAGAAATTTCAAATTTCAAATTTTCGTCTTGGAAAATTCTGTTTGCGCTTGGTGAACCAATACAGTTCAGTTAAGCATTTCTTTCTTTTCTTCCTTTGCGTTCTTTGCGTCCTTTGCGGTAGCCTCCGGCAAGCCGATGCAGCGTCTACGTTAAAAAAATTGACTTTGACTAATATTTAAGCCTTAACTGAACCGTATTGCTTGGTGAACGCCAGGGCGTTTCGTAGAGAAGCGATGCCTGCGGCGGTCACTGAGCGCAGCCGAAGTGCGGGCTATTCGGCGTCGCCAAAAACCGCCGCACCCTGCGGGATATTGCTACAGACTTTTCATCTTTAGATTGCTTGGATCGAAAGTAGCCATAAAGTTATACAGCGTATTTCAGGTAAATCAAGTACACGTAGGGGCACAACATGTTGTGCCCCTACGATTATCTGTACCTCACGCCTGTTGCAATCTGCTGTAAATATGTAATAAATTACTTTATTTTTGAGCATAAATAAATTTATTTGCTCTGAAACCCTTGATTGCTGGGGAATTTTAAATCCTCCCCCTTGCTCCCAGCTAAGAGTTCCCCTGCCTATAAAGGTTAACTCCATACTTCGGTTAAATCCAACACAAACCCAGGTAAAATATCTTCCCCTGACAGATTTGCAGGTTTATTCAGAACTTCTACATCCCGACTTTGGCGATAAATTTCCACCTTTTGATTTTTCCGGTCAATTAACCAACCTAAGCAAGCGCCATTTTCTATATATTCTCTCATCTTGGCGCGTAACTTTTCTATGGAGTCATTTTTAGAACGTAGTTCCAGCACGAAATCAGGGCAAATTGGAGCAAAAATTTCTTGCTGTTCTAGAGTGAGAGCATCCCATCTTTCTTGACGTATCCAAGCAGCATCAGGAGAGCGATCGCTCCCATTAGGCAGATAAAAACCAGTAGATGAGTCAAAAGCTACACCTAATTTTGTTTGACGGTTCCATAACCAGAGTTGTCCGGCAATGTCAAAGTTTCGCTTGCCTGTATCACTGCCGGTTGGTGGCATAACAATCAACTCTCCTGTAGCAGTTCGTTCTAATTGTAAATCTCGGTTAGCCAGTGCTAACTGAACAAACTGATCGTGAGTGACTGTGAGTGTGAGTGTGGGTGGAATATTGACGGCTAAAGTTTGAGATAAGTTGGCTTGTGTCATTGTTCCGTCTTGAAACTAGAACCCAAATGTTACAGAAGACTAAAATAGTTTCTCTTGTGATTATTTCCAAAGTAGCATCCAAAAGTTATAAGGTACTTCCTCGCATTTTACGTTAGGAATTTGCAGCCAATGATTTCCTAAGCAAAAACCTCTGTGGTTACGATCGCAGATTTAGGTGATATGCTCAGTGCTGATATCACGAAGGTTGTTACCAACAGTACGGCGATCGCAACGACAACCCAACAATTTATCTTGTGACGGTGGTTATTATAGTGATAATTGGATAATACCAATTTGAGCAATAGACCTCTTGCATAAATCAAACAATTTGAACCCCACCCCGCCAAAGCTACGCTTTGTCTCCCCTCCTGCTTGCGGGGAGGGGTTGGGGGTGGGGTGTTAGGGACTTTTGCAAGAGGTCTAATGATTACAACAGATGGAGCGCTCAAAGCAATTACCAGCAACTCTTTCTCTACGAGACGCACTGGCGTTCACAATCCAAAATCGTATAATAAACTACTCTCTTCCCAGTCCAAGATTACCTATCTCCTTATGGCAAACACTATTACAATTACCGATTCCCTGGTTCCTAATCCTGTATCGAAACCAGCAATCATTCGATTAGAAAACATTTTCAAGATTTATGGTAGTGGTGAAACAGAAGTACGAGCGCTGAATGATGTCAACCTAATCGTGGAACAGGGCGAATATTGTGCAATTATGGGGCCTTCTGGTTCTGGTAAATCCACAGCCATGAATATTATCGGTTGTCTCGACCGTCCCACAGACGGACATTATTACTTAGATAACCTCGATGTAGCCCAAATGGAGGATCGCTCATTGGCACACATCCGGAATAAAAAGCTGGGGTTTGTGTTTCAACAATTCCATCTATTGCCCCAACTAACAGCCCTAGAAAACGTGATGTTGCCAATGGTGTATGCTAGTGTGAACCCAAAAGAAAGAAGCGATCGGGCAACAGAAGCTCTGACGCGAGTAGGTTTAGCAAATCGCCTCAACAACAAACCAACTCAACTATCTGGTGGACAACAACAACGAGTAGCGATCGCGCGTGCGATCGTTAATCGTCCCGTGCTACTCTTAGCCGATGAACCTACAGGCGCACTTGATTCGCGCACAACCCAAGAAGTCTTAGATATTTTTAGCGAACTCAATGCTAGTGGAATTACCGTTGTCATGGTAACTCATGAACCAGAAGTTGCTCGTCAAACCCAGCGCATAGTTTGGTTCCGTGATGGTCAAGTAGTACACTCCAATCTCACACCATCTGACTTGAGTAGCGTTGCTATGTCATAACTTAATTAACGTCAATTCGATGAACCTCTCCCTCCCAACCTCCCTTTCCTACAAGCCGAGGGAGGAGTAACCAAAAATTAGGCTTTTTGCTCCCCTCTCCGTGTCGGAGAGGGGTTGGGGGAGAGGTCAGAAAAGTACTTGTCGAACTCACGTTAACTGATAACTGTTCAAAACAGCCAGAAAGCCCAAAATTAAAGCATTTGTGACTTTTGACTTTTGCCTTGCGGTACTAGTCGCCAGTTACGATTACAAACTAGACGTTTTTCCAGTTTCTGCTTGCGTCTTAATAGGCTTAACATCGGTGTAACCCACTTCACCAGCTATTGTCCGAAACACCGAAATTTGCTCGTCAAAATCTAATCCTTCAATCTGGGAAACCAGATCAGTAATTGCCTTAGTTGGTTCATAGCTAGCTGGTAAGTCAACCACCTTATCTCCCATAGCTACTGCCCAAGCATACCAAACTAACAGCTGGTTGTTTTCTTTTATCGCTCCATAAGCACGGGAATATTCTGTATCTTTGCGGTTAACTATATCCCGCATAATATCTAGTTGCTGCTCATCTGATAACTCAAAATAGTCTCCTAGCAGAAGTGGTGCTAACTCAGGTTCGGCCGCAGCAGGAGCAGCTGGTGTGATAGAATCACCCATTTTTTTATAAACTAAATAGAACCAAGCTAATTTTGCATCGGTATCTAAATTATTAAACCCATCTACCAAATTTTGAGATTCATTGCTCTGGGCTTGAGAAATAGTTTTATCGTAACTTGCAGTCATAATTTTATTTCCAAAGAAATTTTACACGCCAAACTAAGGCTTACCAAAGTTTGAGCATCAGCTTCTACTATCGAGAGAAAGAGTTATATTAATTGCCAATTGCAGCTTTAATCTATCTTTTAATAGAGGTAAAGCCTCTCCCAAGGGAGCAAGCAAAGTAGCTCATTACTTTGCTATGCTCTTTCAAGTAAGCAATAAAAAATTTAACCTAAGGATTTTAATTATGCCTGATGAAGTAAAGCCCAATGTTAATGAAGCTCCCACCCATGATGCCCAATTAGCTGCCGAAAGCATAGCTAGTGGTGAAGAAAAAGCGCCAAACGTCGATTTTGATGCTGATTATGCAACTGCACAACAATTCAGCGTTAGTGAAGTTGATCGCACAGGTGAAGGCGCAGCAGCAGCCGAAGCAGCCACTGCACCTAAATATCAAACCTCTAAACCAGAAGAGACAAAAACTCAAGCGCAGTCAACTGGTAATCCTGATGATTTTTTAGAGTTAGCAAAGGAAGTTGGGAATTCTAAGACTGAGGGTGTAACTAATGTCAGTGATGATCTAGTAAAACAAGCTTTAGAAAAGGGTGAACGGAAAAATTAAGTTTTTCTGATATTTTGCTATTTTGTAGGGTGGGCATTGATATACATGGCCCACTCTATTGTTTTGGTGAATCGTCAATAGTTAAGATTTTCACTATCGACTTTTGATATCATGTCCGCATGAATAGTTATGCTTACCACAGTCATTAGACCCCACACGCCAGATGCTCCACTTGGGGAGACCCCAAGACCGCACTGGCTCCCCTTAATCCCCTCCCCGCTCTTCGGGAGGGGAGACAAAGCATAGCTTTGGCGGGGTGGGGTTCTTCGGGTTTAAGAAGCAATCAAGCGGACATGATATGACTATTAATAAAGAGTTTTTGGTACATACCTCGCCCCTTCTGGGCGAAAAAAACTAATAATTAAGACTAATTCAAACCACGTCCCTTATAGACGTGGTTTCTTTTGGACCAATGACCAATGACCAATGACCAATGACCAATGACCAATGACTAATGACGACCATTCATCACTTCTAATAGTTCGCTAGGCCGCTGAATTAAATAATCTGGATTTTGCTTGGCTAGTACTTCCGGTGAATTAAAGCCCCAAGTTACTGCAATCACTTGGATATTTGCTTTTTTTGATGCTTCGATATCTCTGGTTTCATCTCCAACATAAATAACTTCTTGAGGTTGGAGTTGATTTTGCCTTAATACATTATTGATTATGGTTGTTTTACCAAAAATCGTAATTCCTGAGTAGATAAAATCAAATAAGTGATTTAAATCATTGATTCTCAGGAATTGCGTCACATTTTCTTTAGAATTAGAAGTGATAATTCCCAGTTTATATCCTTCATTTTGGAGTTCGATTAATGCTTCTTTAATTCCCGGAATTGGCTTTAATTCTGGGATTTTGTTTTTTAATTCTCCTTTAACTTTTTTAACTAAAAAAGGTATCTTAAATAGAGAAACTCCTGAGTACTTAATAATTTCCCTAGATGTTAAGTTTTTAAGGAAGGATAATTGCTCTGGGCTTATGTGTCTATAACCAAAGTCTACAGCTAGACGATTGGCAATACTTACAAGGGCATCTACTGTATCAGCAATAGTGCCATCAAAATCAAAAATAATTACTTTCGGGGTCATTATTTCGCCTGGATGCGTCAAGATTAGCTAGGGCGTTGCGTCGTAACATTTCTGGCTTAATCCGCCGCAAGGCAGATGCTGGAAATCGTTTATCCCACTCCTGATCTGAGATTTGGGCTAATTCTAGCAGTTTGGGAGCAATATTCCCAGGATAAGGCTGAAACTCTGCAATATCAGTTGTTTGGGAAAAACGTTGATTCCAAGGACAAACATCTTGACAAATATCACAACCAGCAACCCAGCCTTGTAAATGAGGTGTCACTGCCTCTGGTAATTCCTCTGCCCGATTTTCAATCGTATGATAAGCAATACAGCGATTAGCATCCACGACAAAAGGCTGAGTAATTGCACCCGTAGGACAAGCCTGAAGACAACGAGTACAGCTACCGCAGTGTTCTGTATGTGGGCGATCGCTCTCTAATTCTAAATTGGTCAACACTTCTCCCAAAAATACCCAAGAGCCATATTCTCGTGTAATCACATTACCATTTTTGGCAATCCAACCAATTCCGGCAAGTTGAGCCAACACTTTATCTTGCACCGGGCCAGTGTCTGCATAATAACGAGCTAATACACCTTTTTCAAGTGATTCTAGCCAGATGGCTAGCTGCTTGAGTTTTTTATGCATCACCTTGTGATAATCCCTTCCCCAGCCATAACGAGAAATTTTGGCGTATTCCTCGCCTTCTGGACGTTGATGTGGCGTATAGTAATTTAGCGCCACACACACTAGCGATCGCGCCTCTGGCATAACTAAGCGAATATCCTGACGTTTTGGGTTAGCCATCCATTCCATATCGGCGTGATAACCCAGTTCAATCCATGCTTGTAACCTCTGCGCTTCTGTGGTATCTACCTTATCTACAGCAGCAATTCCAACCTTGTGAAAGCCCAACTCGCCGGCTTTCTCTTTCACTACATTGCTGCTTGTTACGGAATACTGATTCATTTTTTTATCTGGATTTTGCCTAAATAAAGGCGATTTAATTCTACATTACGTAGTCAATACCTTTGATTAACATTTGTTGCTTATTCTAAGTAGATCGGCATAAATAATTATCGTTGGCATAAGGCAGGGGGTAGGGGCAGGGCTGATTCATTCCATTTAAAACAGGATTTGTCAAGATGGTTAGCGAGAAAATTGTAAGTAAGGGTGACGATGAGATGAACATTTAAACACTTAAATATCAGTAAAATAGTTCATTCTATCGGCACGTAGGTAACAAAACAATCAATTTTTAATTGCTAGAACCCTTGATTTTTAAAGCTCTTTGGGGAATGAAACAGCCCTGGGGGTAGGGGGCAGTTCTTGCTGGGGGAAAAAGGGTTTGAGCCTTGTTTACTTTTATTCACACAGTTTGCTTTTATTGTGCCGACTTCCTTATATAAATTTTTTTATAGCAGTTCTCGTTTGCATTCAAAATATGGTAGAGGCACAGCAATGCTGTGCCCCTACGAGTGGTCTGTATTCCCATGCAATTGAGAACCGCTATATTGCAACATCTCAACCATCGTGAGGAAGATTTATACAAATGTGGCAATATCTCAACAGCAGGTTTCTTTTTAGCTATTTTTGTATTGAAATTAATATTTAGGTAGCATAATACAGATAATTCTATGATTCCAGTAAAAAAGGATACATTGCCATAAATTTATTTATGGAGATTGTTAATTTTGAATTTTGAATTTTGAATTTTGAATTTTGAATTCGGAGCGAAGCGACGTGACCTCTGCTGAACAATTGAAAGAAGAATTCCAGATTGAGGGAATTACAGAAACAAGTGTACTGCGTTATTTTGAAACCTTAAATGCAGAAGAATTTGAGGCAACTGCTGCCTTATTTGCGGAAGATGGTGTGATGCGTCCACCATTTGAATCTGATATTGTGGGAACACATGCGATCGCAGCCTACTTAAAACAAGAATGCCAAAACATTAAAGCTTATCCCAACAGTGGAATAGCTGAGGCTTTAGAAAACGCTACGATTCAAGTCCAGGTAACAGGCAAAGCACAAACTTCATGGTGTAGTGTAAATGTCTTGTGGTTATTTATCCTCAACCAACAACGGCAAATTTCATATACTAAAATCAAACTTTTAGCTTCTCCCAAAGAGTTACTTTCTTTACGTCGTGAAAACTAGCAAACAAGTATAAAAGCTTAGGCAATATTTGATCGTACCCAAAACAAAATCCAATCACGGAAAATCCACATAACACATTACTTGAAAAGTAGTAACTTTTGTCTAATTCAGTAATTCGGGTAAAGTAGCTTCTAACTTCAGACAGTTGGCACCATCAATCTGCAACTGGTAGTCTACTTTATCCATGAGACGATTCATAATTAGCCAACCATAACCACCTTCTTGTTTTTCCATAGGGTTTGGAGCATAGTAATCAGACATATTAAAGCCTTCGCCGTAGTCCCAAACTTCGAGGGCAAGATCCCGGTCTTTTACTTCCAAGCGCAGTAAAATCGGTAAATTTGGTTTGTCCTTGTGAGCATGACGGACTGCATTTGAGTAGGCTTCTACTAAAGCCAACCTCAAACGGCTTGATTGCCGTGACCAGTCCACAGATTCTCCTAACTGGATTTTCAAACATCCCAGCAGCCAGGTTTCGACAATATTAAGAAAACTCAAGTCACTTGGTACATGAAGTTCACTTTTCATTACTTACAAAATCTCCAGTGAAAGTATAGTTTGATCATCTTCTTGAACGTGGTTGTCTGCCTGGATGCGAGCTAGTAAATGGTTAAGAGAAAGGGGTTGTTGCTCTTGTTGCAAGAGTTGCCAAAGACCATCTTGATTCAGCATAGAACGGTTAACTGGGTCAACGCCAGACTCGGTTTTTACTGTTGAATCAAAATTATTTGATACCATTGCTTCTGTAATTCCATCGCTGGTCAGTAACAATGTGTCTCCAGCAGCGAGAACCAAACGACCAGACTGTGCCTGCCACTTAGGCAAGATCCCTAAAGGAACGCTGCGAACTTTCAGGTAATTGGGATTGTTGGCTAAAGCACCTTGGCGTGACCATAACAGTGGATAAATATGACCAGCATTAGTGTAGACGAGTTCTTTAGTGGTAGGGGTATAACAGGCTAACACAAGAGTGATGAAATAATTGTTGCTAATCAAATCTTCACTGAGAGCGTGGTTGAGGTTCTGCATGACCACATTTGGCTCGGCTGGTGCTTCTTGAGATAATTCCCGGCGCAAAACTGAAATAATACTAGCCATAAATAAAGCAGCTGGGACGCCTTTGCCAGAGACATCACCCACTGCCAACCACAAGTCGCCTTTGGGATGGACAAAAACTTCAAAAAAATCGCCTCCTACTTCCCGCGCTGGGTAACAGCAGGCTTGTACTTTTACACCTTTGATGTCGGGTAAAGTTTGACGTAGCAAGTTGTATTGAATTTGGCGGGCTACCTCTAACTCATTGTGAATCTGCTGTTGCTTTTCTTGGAGGCGCTGGTAGAGTTTTGCTTGAGAGAGGGCTAAGGCTGCTTGTTCGGCAACACCTGCAATTAGTTGGATGTCTTCGTCTTGCCAAGGGCGATCGCGTCCCCATTGATGGAGAACCAGCACAGCCAATAAATGCTGCTGATAGCTAAGTGGCACAACTAGGTGGTGAGAAGGATTACCCTCATATACATCTTGAGCAAGTTGATAATGACGGGTTTCCAGCACTTTTTCCATTAAAACACTGGGGTCGAAGAAGCAATCTGATACATCGGATTTGGGATCGCGGTATGAGAACTGGTCTCGTGTGAGGCGATCGCCCTCTACTGGTCTAAGCAAGCAATTGCTAGCTTCAAATGTTTGTCCAATAGTTGCTACAATTTTTTGCAGCATACTGTCGTAGTCTAGAGACTCCCGAATTGCCGTTGTTACAGCATTAAACAAAGATTCTCGCTGTAGGGCCCGACCCAACTCTTGCGTGCGCTTCTTAACTAGACGATATGTATCAGTGGCTTGCTCAACTAAAGCTCTCAGCCGTTCAGGATTCCAGGGTTTGGTAATGTACTTGAATACCTGACCGGAGTTAATCGCATCTACTAAATCTTCGACATCAGTAAAACCAGTTAACAAAATCCGAATGGTGTCTGGAAAGCGCTCTACAGTGCGACTAAAAAATTCGGTGCCATTCATTTCTGGCATTCTTTGGTCAGAAATAATCACCGCCATTTCACCAAACTGATCCAAGATTTCCAGAGCGCCAAAGGCATGATTGGCTTTATATACTTGAAAATCTCGCCTAAAAGTACGGTAGAGTAAATCTAAGTTATCTGGCTCATCATCTACCACCATGAGCTTAAGTTTGTCCACTCCGATATCAGCCATATTTGACTTTAGTTTTCACATATTTGAATGGCGAGATAATATAATTTTTATCCCACCTGAGAATCAACAAAAAATTAATAACTAATCATTTTCAACAGCTATCAATTATCAGTTGTCAGTGTTTCAAACCTTGATAACTGTTCGCTGAATTTAACCTTATCCTACTAACCCAGAACGCAAGGCGCGGACTGCTGCTTGGGTACGGTCATCGGCACATAGCTTATTCAAAATATTGCGAACGTGAGTTTTAACAGTCCCAACAGTGATGTAAAGCCTTTCGGCAATTACTGCATTACTACAACCTTCGACAATCAACTGTAGCACTTCCAATTCCCTTTCTGTCAGGGTGTAAGGTTGAATTCCTTCCAGATTCTCGACATAATCAGGGTTAGAGGCAATGGTCTTGGTATCTACAAAAGCTGATTCTAACTTTTGGGGATTTTGTTGCGCTTGTTGTAATACAATCCGAGCGATCGCGGGATCAATCCAAGCGTTGCCATTGGAAGTTACTCTTATTGCTTCCAGCAAATTATCGAATTTGATATCTTTCATACAGTAAGAGTCTGCACCAGCCGCAAAAGCTGCCAAAACAGCTTCTTTGTTATCCCGCAGCGTCAAAATTAACACCTTTGTTAGTAGCTGCTGCCCATTAGCAGTAGATTTTACCTCCCGTGTCAGTTCAATGCCATCTTTATCTGGTAAACCAATATCTATAATGGCAATATCTGGTTGTACCATTTTTAACATCTTTAGCCCCTCAGCAGCATTGGCAGCTTCACCTACAACTTCAATGTAATCTTTTTGTAGTAGTGCTGTCCGAATACCTACACGAGTCAGGTCATGATCTTCAATCAGAGCGATACGAATTTTACTCATAGCCAACTTCAGCCCGTTACACTACCTTAACCAGAAAGTCGAGTTTCGTGACATATTCCCACACTAACTGTAAGCAGTATAGTGGGGGCTTCTGTTCCCGGAACCAGAGTTGCGAGTTGAGCGTTTTATACTCAGTGAATATTACACTTCAACAATAAAATTTGGACTGTTTCAGCCCAAGTACAAGTGCCCAAGACTAATTAGTTATGCTTTCTATTGTTGCAGGGCAATGGGAATCTCTCGTGCCTAAGTTCTAATATAAAAAATTTGATAAACTTAACATTCAAGTAAATCTGGTGTGAGGTTAATCCAGAATAGGCTATGTCTAAAGGCAATGAAGCATTTTCAGTGTTGGGAATACCAGTTCATGTGATGGCTAACTATCCAGGCTGGTTGTTAGAATGCCTGCGTGCAGGGAGAGGGATTCATGTAGTAACGCTCAATGCAGAAATGACTATGCAGGCAGAGCAGAATAAAATCCTAGCTCAGATCATTAAAAATGCTGAACTAGTGATACCAGATGGAGCCGGGGTTGTTCTGTATTTGCGATGGCTATTATGGCAAAAAGTGCAGCGTTTTCCGGGGATTGAACTAGCAGAAAAACTTTTGCAAGAAATCGGGCAACAGAAGACAGGGGCAAAGGTTTTTTTCTACGGAGGAGCGCCTGGAGTGGCCTCAACTGCGGCAGATTTTTGGCAGCAGCAAATTCCAGATTTGAGTATAGTAGGCACTCACTCAGGCTACCATTCCCCAGAAGAAGAAGCACAATTGCGAGAAACCCTGGTTCAATTGCAGCCACAAGTGATTTTTGTCGGTTTGGGAGTGCCACGTCAAGAGTTATGGATTGCCGAAAACCGCCATTTGTGTCCTCAAGCAATTTGGATTGGTGTTGGTGGTAGTTTTGATATTTGGTCGGGAACTAAAACTCGCGCTCCCGCCTGGTTAGGAAATAATAATTTGGAATGGTTGTATCGGCTTTATCAAGAACCTTGGCGTTGGCGGCGGATGTTGGCTTTGCCAGCGTTTGCGGTGAAAGCGTTTGTTTATCGTTTGACAGCAAGGGGTGCAATTAGTTGAGAGAGACGCGATTAATCGCGTCTGTACAAGGGTGGGGAGTGGGGAGTGGAGAGTTATGGGTGCTATTACTTAGTTAGTATTGAAGTCTTCAAAAATTTTAAATTTTCTTTGTTGAATTTTCAATTCCCAGGCGAAACCTGGGAATCCTTATTTTTGAGGGGAATGTCAAATCTAAACCCGTAAGCTATTTGGTTGTGGGGATAAGGAAAATTTAACAATGCCAGTATTAACAACTCAAGTTAAGAAAGACAAATCCCTTCATAGAGAGGACAATAAAACTCAACAGCACGTTAGCAGTACTACTGTCAAGGTGCAATTGCAATCTGTAACCAAGACTTATACTAATGGCACTCACGCCTTGTTGAATGCGAACCTTGAGGTAAAAAAGGGAGAATTTCTGTTTATCACAGGGCCAAGTGGTTCTGGTAAATCAACGCTTTTGAAACTGCTGTATGGCCAGGAGTTACCGACGCAGGGAGAAGTAATTGTTGATGGATGTAATGTTGCGGGTTTACGGGGCGATCGCTTGTCATTATTGCGGCGACGGATTGGCATTGTGTTTCAAGACTACAAACTGATTACCCAACGAACAGTAGCAGAAAATGTAACTTTTGTGCTGCAAGCTCAAGGGTATACCCGTAAAGAAATTCAACGACGTTTAGAACCAACCTTGAAGCTGGTGGGTTTGCTGAGTAAAGCTGACTGCTTTCCAGATCAACTGTCTGGAGGAGAGCAACAACGGGTGAGTATTGCTCGTGCGATCGTTGGTACACCACCCCTGCTGTTGGCGGATGAGCCTACTGGAAATCTCGATCCAGATAATTCCTGGCAAGTGATTCAGATTCTCCAGAAGTTAAATTCCTTTGGAGCTACAGTGATTGTTAGCACCCACGATGAACAATTGGTACGGCGATGCAATCATCCGGTAGTGCAAGTTCGCAATGGACAGTTGTCTCGAAAATAGTCATTTGTCATTAGTCATTAGTCATTTGCAATTAGACTTTGGACAAATGACAAAGGACAAATAACTAATAAACGTGGTGTTTGACTTTTGCTGATACGGGTGTGAAAGTTGCTGCTGTTTTGGGGGGTAGAACTTGTAGGCGATCGCAGGCTTGTAAACTTTTAAAAGCTGCCTCTCTGATCGCAACTTCTTCCTCTTGAGAGAGTAGGAGTTGCAAGCATTCGACAACATCTTGCTGCACTGAAGAATCAACTCGCTTACGGCTGATGACTTTAGTTAGTTGACGTAGGGCAATCATCCGCTTTAATGGATCTTTTTCTGTTAAATTTACCAACAACTGATCGAGGTGGTCTTCTTCTCGATTTTCATAGAAGTTGATAATTTGCCAGACCAATAAAATTAAAGTTAACAGTGTTCCCACACCTTGCACAATAGCACCAGCAGCAATCCAGGAACTGTGAGAGTCAACCCAAATTGCAGCGGCCATGTAAGTAGTGACAGTAGCAAGACCACCACTTATGACTGCTAAGGCTAACCGACGATTTGAACTGTTTAAGAACTTACGTATCTTAGACCAGTGTAATTGCCAGTCCCACTCCTGCATTGAGTAAACCAATACCATTATCCCAACGCCGATTAAAAGAGCCAATAGCAGCATCCAGTTCCACAACAACATGGCGACGACGATTGTCAAGAACCCAAGAAAGCCCCCAGGCCCAGAGAAGCGCTTAAATGTTTGCTGCTTTGTTGCTCCCTTTGTCTTGAACTTTGGAAGCGACCAGTTCCAGTTGGGGATCTGGTTGATCAATTGCTGCCAAGAAGACGAAGCCTGTGCCACAGTGTTTACCTACTTGATTACGAAATTAACTATTGTATAAGTTTTACTACGGTTGAAGAAAGGGTGAAGACCCAAACCAGAAGATGCCCGGTTTTTAAGGACAGCATAGTAGACTAGTTCAGGACGGCGGAAATCAAGATACCATTTTAAATGCCTCAGAGCAAGGGCATAAAGGGTTTTTAAAGACAAAAACGAAAGTTATCAAGGGTAAATTGGCCATCAAAAGCACAGAAGGTAACGCTGTAGATGTTATTCCCAGTTATAGATAATAAGGTATTGGGGGAAATTGCCGAGTCTGAATTGGCAAGATTGGCGCTTGGTAGTGCAGTTTGAGCGATGAGTTGGCGATCGCGATCGTAGGCGGAAAGCACTAGCCGTTGCGAACTAGTGACAAAGGCGCTAACCGAATTAACCGGACGCAAGAAAGTAGCTTCTAAAAATCCGCTTTTGGGCGCTCCCATTAAAACTGTTAGCCCTGAATAGGCTGGAAATGCCGGATTTGATGGCTGTATTGCTATAGAATTGTGAAAAATTACTCCCCAGCGTTCATACTGGTGCTCTACTGGTTCAAAACACTTTAAATCTTCTAAGTCTAAACAAATACAAGTAGGTACAGTCACTCTGCCAGCGTCAATAGCTGACTCGACCTGCTCCCCCCAAGCTGAAGCTTTAATTTCACTTTGTATATTAAAGTCAAGCGCAAATTTAGCGTCTTCAATCGTTGGTAGTTTATTTAATTGAAGAGTAGCCTGTACCATGACATCCCGCCTTACCATTACTTAGATAATAATTAGATTTAGTAATACATCAAAAGCTATGTTTTTACATATCGAACTAGAATTAATAGCTTGTTAAAATGAGCGTTTTTCCTTTTATTGACGCTCATAATTATTTATGAGTTTCTTGATAAACTAGCATAAAAACTTATGTGATATTCACGCTTTAGTGATGCTTGCTACCATGAAAAAACCTTATATAACAGTAATTTCAACGCTCAGTCACTTTTTATTATGAAAAAAAATTACCAAATCTTTACAAGTAATTCAGTAATTTTATATCTACTTAATCTGATGGTAGGAAGAAGTCTTAAAGTGATTGGTTCGCCGATAATAACAATGAGTGAGGAGTTTGAACTAAATAGGTAAGTATTCTGAGGTGATCAAAGGAGATGCGTTAACTCAACCTACAGCTTCAAGCCGTGGAGAAATCTAGTCAAGAAGTCATTAGTTATTAGTTCATTAGTACGTTTTTCACGATTTTCGTAGACTCGGCACTAATGATTACTGACTAATGATCAAGACAGCGAGTAGCGATTAATCCCATACATTGAAGGAATAAGCTTACTCGCCGACTTTTGTGACGCGGATTAAATTATCAAACGCTTTCTCCGTGTACACACATATAAGGGTCTATTCTGTTACTTGTGCTACTTAATTACTACAGTCAACAAAAAGTACTTATGTTTCAACCACCAGGATTTGAACAACGCTCTATAAATACCTCACTAGGTAGGATGGTATATTATACAGCCACTGGATCACCTTGGCAGGACAATTTCACAACAAAAGATGATCGGGAAACTTTAGTGTTTCTGCACGGCTTTGGTGGTGGATCTTCTGCTTATGAGTGGTCGAAAGTATATCCGGCTTTTGCCGCCGAATATCGGGTCATTGCGCCAGATTTAATCGGTTGGGGTAGGTCTGAGCATCCGGCACGGAGTTATGAGATTGAGGATTATTTAACCACGATTCGGGAGTTTTTCGAGCAGACTTGTACCGGGCCAGTAACAGCGATCGCTTCTTCTTTGACCGCAGCCTTTACAATTCGAGTAGCATCAGCTCATCCTGATTTATTCAAATCTTTAATTCTCACTACCCCCGCCGGACTTTCCGACTTTGGCGAAGACTACTCCCGTAGTTTTTTTGCCCAGTTAATCAGCGTTCCCGTTGTTGACCGTTTACTTTACAGCACTGGAGTAGCCACCAGTGGGGGTATTCGCAGCTTCTTAGAGCAACGACAATTTGCTCAATCTAATCGAGTGTACCAAGAAATTGTAGATGCTTATTTACAATCTGCCCAACAGCCTAATGCTGAGTATGCAGCACTCTCCTTTGTCCGTGGCGATTTATGCTTTGATTTATCCCTTTACATTCAACAACTGACCACTCCCACCGCCATTATTTGGGGACAAAGGTCAGAATTTACAGGCCCCTCAGTTGGTCGCCGCCTTGCCGAAATTAATCCCCAAGCGATCCGATTTTTTCAACAGTTGGAAGATGTGGGGTTAACACCGCAGTTGGAGTTGCCAGCAGTGACAATTGGGTTAATTCGCCAATTTTTGCCTTTGCTTAATTAGTGCTTTGTTCAGTAGTACATCGGTAGGGGTGCATAGATGGCTGTGCGCCCCTACGAGTATCTTTATTAATTATTTATTTCTGTACCTTATCGATGCAGAAAGCGCTATATAGCCAAGCCAGTGCATTGTAAAGCCAGCACTGTTCGCCTAGCGTCTCCTTCAAAAGAAGATAGGTTTCAGATCGCAGGTGATGGAGTCCGAATTCTATTCGCCAGGATTGGGCATATTTTGATTGTGTGAAAAATATCGATAAAAATACAGCAAATATTTTAACAAATACTAAATATAACTTAATATAAAAATTAATCAGACACCATCCAGATTTGCAGGATGTTTTAGAAAAATGTGATTTTGAGCCTTGCACTACGAGAGAAGGCTACCGCTTGGTTGTTGTAAGAAAAAAAGTAGCGATCGCATGTAATTTACCCAAAGCTTTTGGAGAGGGTAATTGTGAAATAGAGTTCAGCAGTCTCATTTTAAAAGGTTTAAAAATTTACGATAAAGCTACATAATCTGCTGTAAATGCAACACAAATCCAGGTAGTACATTTTCTCCTGATAAACTAGCAGGATTGTCTAATATCTCTATATCTTTACCTGGACGATAAATTTCTACTCGCTTGTTTTTTCGGTCGATTAACCAGCCTAATTGAGCGCCATTTTCGATATACTCCTGCATTTTCTCTTGCAATTCTTTCAAGGAATCAGTACGAGAACGCAACTCTACTACAAAATCAGGACAAATTGGGGCAAATTTTTCTTGTTGTTCTGGAGTTAAAGCATTCCACCGCTCAATTTTTACCCAAGAAACATCAGGAGAACGTTCTGCACCATTAGGTAGGGTGAAGCCACTTGAAGAGTCAAAACCTTTGCCTAATTTAGTCTGTTTATTCCAAATTCCTAACTCAACAACCATATCAAAATTACGGTTGCCAGTATCACTACCTGTAGGTGGCATAATTAATAACTCCCCTGATGCTGTGCGCTCAAATCGATAATCGCGGTTTTTCTGACACATCTGGAAAAATTGATCATCAGTTAAGTCAATTTTCAATTTGAGTGTAGAAGGTAAAGTGGTTGTCGTGGCGTTCATAGGCTATTCTGAGCATCTTACTTTCTAGTTTAGTGCTGTGTGGGGTGCGATCGCATGATTAGATGATGGCGATCGCATTTTACCTATTAAATAAATTTGTCTGTTCATTCGGTGTAGCTTTACCGGGATATATCTGCTTAGAACCCTTGGGAATGTAAATCCAGCCAAGGTCTTGCAAACGATAAACAAGATTAGATATGGTTACACCAATATCCTTTTGCATTGCATAAAGGTGATGCCAATTAGTTAAATCACGTGCTTTTCGTTTAGCTTCCAAAATTTCTTTAGGCATTAACAGACAGCTAACAAAATACTGAGCTTGCCATTCTCGCCAGTCATCCTGAGTTTCAGGACGGCTCTTATAAATCTGCTCACTAACATTACGACATAGAAATTGTTGTTCAATTGAGTCAATACTTAGGGTTAGCTCTAACTGCTGCACAGAACCTCTGGCCACATCTTGGTTTATATGAAGTACCCAATGTCCAATCTCATGAGCAATTGTAGATGCTTGAAAACCTTCTTATTCTAATTTTTTTATGTTTTTGTTAAGTACTATTTTTGGTTCTTTTCTAGGAATTATTTTAGCTACTATTTCTCCTTTATCATCAGGAAGTATACTTTGCCAGTCAATCATTATTCCCAAAGCATCAGCAGTACAACTAGCGTCAAAAGGCCACTTCGGAATAAAATTTTCTGCCTTAAGCAATTGCTCGAAAGCTTCCGAGTCATTTTGAGTCATGCGTCCAGCTAGGTACATCAACTGCTCTGCATTCAAACTAAGATGTTCTGCTAACGAGCGGATAACCTTCTCGCTTGGCTCAACGTGGTCGTTTTCTAGTTTGGTTTGCCGAAGAAGATGATACTTTGCACATTTTAGATTTCAAAACTGGCCACTCTGATTTTGATCGGCGACAAGGGTATATTTATTTACTAGCTGCTAGTTACTGGTATCCACAGCAAAAAGCAGTAGCGTCTTTTTATAACTTAGAAAATGGTAAGTGGTCAGAACCTATTAGCGCAACATATAACACTCTTAAGGCTTTTCAGATAGAACTCGCTTTAATAGCTCAACGACATCAAGAAGATTTGAGACGCTACCGTAAAAATTCTGCTGATTTCAGTCAAATATTTCCCCAAAATCCGGGTGTAAGTTGTCGCTACTGTCCGTTTAACTCAATTTGTGAATTTACTATATCAGAGGTTTCTACATGACTGCTGGTGTGCTTCAATCCCCCCTAAAAACTAATATATCCCCAATATTTTTGGCAGACCAAACTTTTTACGTTCTCCCTCAGTTCAGCTACATCATAGTGCAGAGTAATTTTGCAACTAGCGAGTAATTGTTGAAACGATTTTTGAATTTTTAATTAGACCGCAGCGACGCTCAACCCACTTCAATTAACCTTCGTTCAGGTAGGGTGACTCCGTTAATTAAGCAGTGGTGCAAATCGACCCCAGTCAGGTCTACTTCCGTGAAATCAACGTAACTTAGATCAGTTTTGTACAAAATAGCTTTGGCAAGACTAGCATGACTCAGGTCTGTATTGCTCAACTTTGCGCCAGTCAGGTTTGCACCATTGAGATTTGCCCCAGCCAAAAAAGCACCGCTTAGGTTAGCATAGCGCAAATCTGCCCCAGCCAAGTTTGCACTACTGAGGTCAGCATCATGCAAGTCTGCTAAACGTAAGTCTGCTTTCATTAGGGAAGCCTTATGCAAGTCCACCTTCCTAAGAGTTGCCCGTATCAAATTAGCAGCCTTGAGGTTTGCCAAAATCATGTTTGCTCCACTGAAGTCGGTTCTCCAGAGAACCGCCGCAGTCAAATTTGCTTCGATCAGGTTTGCTTGGCGCAGGTTGGACTGTGATAAAGTCGCGTTAGCCAAGTTAGCTCGATTCAAATTGATTCCAGCTAAACACACCTCGCTGAGGTTAACTAAGTGCAGGCTTACTTGAGGGAAATTTCTCTCTCCTGCACAATAGCGTTTGAGAAGTTCATCAGCATCCATACACCCTGCCTCCCAAATCTCCATTTATCACCTGAAAATTACAGTATCTAATCGATATTGCTAAAAATAGCTCTCATTCGGAGACTTTTAAAAACTCCGCACCAACCTTAAAATTATTTAACAATCTTTTACAATATTGCCGATGGAATCGGTTGCTTCAATAGCGATCGCACAACGAAAATACCAAATAAGCCTTTATTAAGTTTCTTTTGTTTAAGCATACCGAGGTGGCGATGTCTACGATGGGCTACGCCTACGCTGCTTCGCTCATCCACGTCTACAGCTATTTTTAGTTAATTGAATCACAGTTTTTCGTATGGGCACGGCACTGCCGTGCCCCTAAAAGAGTGATTTATTTACGTACTAGGTTGAGCAGTTCTTTCGGAGAAGCAAGCAAGTCAATCGCTACAAAAAAGATTTTGCCTTGGGGATCTATCAAAAACCGCCATGCAATATTCATCCCCACGCTGGCACCGAACCAAGGGGTTTGGACTTTGCCTGTGACTTTAATCTGGGTATAGCCATCTTCCACTGGCTCAGATATACCACGCTCTGGGATCATCTTTAATCCCTGGCATTCTTCACGCATATAAGCGCGGATTGCATCTTGACCAACAATCGGTCTTTCAAAGGGTGGTTGCAAAGCACCTTCAGAGCGAAACAGAGCAACCGCAGCATCAAAGTCATTGGCATTCATGTTGTTGATATAGCCCAACACTGTAGCGTTGTTGATACCGTCAATAGTGACTTTAGTCCGAAATGCTGGTGCAATGGGAGGAGACACTGGCTCTGAGACTTTTTTGTAACTACCGGGAGCGTTCGGGTCAAATCCCATGCTCACTACGGTATTGCGTAAAATTGTGATTTGTTGACCTGAATCAGCATTGCGGATGGCTTGTAACACATCAGCAGCCTTGGGAGAAAGCTTGTAGCCTTCTGGGATAGGAGCGACAATTCCCTGAGCCATCCATTCTCCTAACTGATACCAGAAGCCCAATTTGATGTTCACGGTGAAGGATGCATAGGAACGGCACAGGGGAGTGTCAGCACGGTTAGCCAAATCGTACATGACTTGGGTTTGAGCCTCAAAAGGCATCTGCTTAATTTGTTCGAGTAAGCCTTGTGCGAGGATCATGTTAGCTGCCCCTGGAGCAGCAACCGTAATACTTCTACCCATCTCGGTATAGGCAAACCAGAGTAATGCTAGTTGATCTTCAGCATTGAGCTGAGAGAATGATTCAACAACAGTTGGAACAATGTCAGCAACTAGAGTGCCGGGAAAAATACTTTGAGCCGACTGGATGGTAAAAGACATAGCAGATGTTCCCAAAAGAAAATTACAGTTCTATCGAATGTGAAAATCAAATGTGCAAAAACGGAAAGTAAATGCGTTTAGCTGTTAACAAAGCCACTCAGCAGTCTTGGCGTAGACATCGCTTTACCAAAGGCATAGCGATTCTCTTGCCTGTGAGTTTGGATACTTGGCAAAGCACATTGCAGGTTCAACTGCATAGTTATCTAGAAAACCTCGTTCAACAGTGGTTTAACGCATTGATGTTGCTTTTGTATCTATATGTAAAGAAACATAACAATTTCGTTACAAATAAGCAAGACTTTCTCAGTTATAACTTAATAAGTTCTATTTATGTTTTATATAAGTTTTACTTAGTGGCTTTATGCGTATTCACTTCCAAGAGCGTAAGTCTAGCCCGTCGTAGACATCGCACGTCTCTACACGCATCAAATTTTGATAAACAATCCTTAACTAAAGCGATTGCATCTCTTGGAGAAGCTAAACCGAGTCTTCTTCTGCGATCGCCCCTGTTCGCGTTCGAGCGTCACAGCCCTTTATAGACATTACCTACTTCTCGCACACATCCAAAATACCCTACTTGCTTAGTACGGCTTTTACTACTTTTATTTTTATGTCAAGTATTGGCAATAAAGATTTACAATAATCTATATTATTTTATAAATAACAAAAAAATGATACAAGGTTTATGTTAATGAAACCCCACGGACAGGCTTCACCAAATATGCCGAAAAACTCAATGGGCGTTTGGTAATAAGCTGATATGCGTCTAAATTATATAAACATTCTTTATAATCGTTGACGGTTGACGGTTGACGGTTATCGGTCATCAGTCAACAGTCAACAGTCATCAGGTAAATGTACTAGTTTTATGCGTAACAGCTTAATGATTCGTTTTGTCTCACTCATAGCCTTGGAAGTTTTCACAGGACAGGGTTTGATTGGATGGCGAACCAGCCTGTAGAGAAGACAGTTTAGATTTACAAATTTTCTTCAGTTGACAAATAAAACAATTTAGAGGCAAACTTATGAAAACTGATTTTAATTACCCTAGAAAAGATTTGATTGGATCAGTCGTTTTTAGACCTGATTTCAATAACTTTGAGACCATTAATGCAAATCAAGCGTGGTCATTGTTTTTCACTGCCGGTCAAGACGACAAAGGGCTGGGACAAGAAATTGAATTCGGCAGGTTTTTCACTAACCTCTTAATCGCTATTGGGGTAACTGGAATTCTTTGGGCGATTTACTTCAGCCAATTGGGATGGTCAAGTTTGTTGATTTCTAGTGTGTTGTAACTTCAACTGAGGTCTTGGATTTAAATACCAGGACTTATTTTCGATACGTATAAAAAACTTTCTTTAGCTTTGGAAAAAGTTTGATGTTGATTGGATTTATAAAGCTTCCCAATTTGTCACGGTATTGTGGGTATGTGGGTTTAGAAGTAGCACAAATTGTTTCCAAACATCTTGCAGTTCAAAGTAAAACCTATGTAATCCAAAATAGAAGGATATTGATAAATCAACTTTTAAAGTCTGGTCTAGATTCTCATACAGCAAATCGAACTGTTACTGTACTTATATCAAGCCCGGTTTTACAATTAACCAACAAAAACCAGTGTGCAATTAATTGGCGAAAGTAACTATACAGGCAGACAAGGGGCAAAATGCCATTGTTAAAGGTAGGCAAATTTCCGCCACACTGTACTAGTAGTCTATGTCATTAATTTTGAGGGATAAGAGAACGAACCGCAAAGGACGCAAAGAGCGCAAAGGAAGAGGTAAAGAAGAAAAATTGAAAAGCTGATTCACCTATCAAAATTAATGACATGAACCACTAGTTTCCAGACCCCAACCGTTTTAGGGTTGGGGGAGAGGTTCTTCCAGAATAACTGAATTGGGCTATTAGTCTTCAAGACCGAGTTCAACGCAAACAACGAATTGCCTCTAATAGACCTCTGGCTTTATTCAGCGTCTCTTCGTATTCTTTTTCTGGCTCAGAATCAGCCACCAAACCTGCACCGGCTTGCACGCTTACCGTATTATCATGTACTACCATTGTGCGAATTGCGATCGCAGTATTTAATTGTCCTTCAAAATCGTAATATCCATACACGCCTGAATAAACACCCCGACGGCTAGACTCTAATTCGTGGATAATTTCCATTGCCCGAATCTTGGGTGCGCCGCTTACCGTACCTGCTGGGAAGCAAGCTTTCAATAAATCCCATGCTGTTTTACTAAGTGCTAATTTCCCTACAACATTGCTGACTATGTGCATCACATGGGAGTAGCGCTCAACTACCATTAATTCATCAACTTTGACGCTACCATTTTCACAAACACGCCCCAAATCATTCCGCCCTAAATCTACAAGCATCACATGTTCGGCAATTTCTTTAGGATCTTCGAGTAAATCCTTCGCAAAGGCTGCATCTTCCTGGATGGTTTTCCCCCGTGGACGTGTGCCGGCAATTGGGCGTACTGTTGCTATAACTCCACCATCTGAATCTGTTTCGGCTTTCACCATCACTTCAGGGCTGGAACCGATGATTTGCCAATTTTGGAAGTTAAAGTAAGCCATGTAAGGCGAAGGATTTATCTGACGTAGGGAGCGATAAAGGGCAAAGGGGTCGCCTGTGTATGCTGTTGATAGTCGTTGGGAAATTACTACTTGGAAGATATCGCCTGCTTTGATGTAGTCTTTGGCCTTTTGGACGCTAGCACAAAAATCAGGGCGGGTGAAATTACTATTGTACTCCTCTGCTCCTTTGCTCCCCCGGTTACTGAGCGATTTGCCCTGAGCGTAGTCGAAGGGAGTCGAAGTATGCTCCTCTGCTCCCCTGCTCCCTGGCGGTTTCCATTCCAATCGAGTTTTTTCTGGCGATAGGGGCAGAGATAGCTTTTCGAGCATTTGGGTAACGCGATCGCACGCTTGTTGATATGCTGCTTTTAAATCTACTTTCGGGTCACGTAGATCAGCATAAGCGATCGCCCAAATTTTCCGCTTCACTTGGTCAAAAATCAATAGGTGGTCTACCTGCATCCACAACCCATCAGGGATATTTCGCTCATCTGGTGGGTGAATTGGCACACGCGGCTCAATCCAGCGAATTAATTCATAGCCCCAAAACCCAAACAAACCGCCAATTCCTGGCGGTAGCTGTGGTAACTTGACTGGGTGAAAAGGTGCTAAACATTCGGCTAAAGCTGTAAAAGGGTCGCCTGCAAAAACGACCTGCGAACCATCACGGTTTTTCTGGGTTGTGCGATCGCCCCTTGCTTCCAAAACCCACAGAGGATCGCAACCTACTAAACTATAGCGTCCCAGTTTTTCCCCACCTTCGATCGATTCCAACAAAAAGCTATAGGGCTGACCAGCACAGACTTTATACCAAGCAGATACGGGCGTATCTAGGTCTGCCACCCATTCTTGATATACCGGGACGAAGTTGCCTTGTTGCGCTAGGGCCGAAAACTGCGAGAAATCCGGAAACATCATTATTTTTTAAAGGTAATTGGTAATGGGTAATGGGTAATTATTTTTCTTACCAATTATCCATTACTAATTACCCATTAGCTACTAACAGCTAGTTATGGAGCGTCGTAGGTATAAACACCGCTAAACTTAAGTTTAGCTGGACTGGGGTTTTGTCCGATACGACGGTCTACATAACGCACTTTGTCACGACCTTCATTCACCTTTTCGGGGAATACACCATCAGCTGGGTGAAGTAAAGTGGTTTCTCCGTTAGGTAAAATCCGGTAAACTTTGTAATCTGTAATTTTGAGTTTCCGGAGTTGCTGACCGCCCAAAAAGATTCCATATTCTTTACGAGCTATATACAGCAGGTTTTCACCTTGCCGCATAGTAGCAGCACCACCTGTAGGCAATTCAAAAACTTGCTCTTTCGGGCTAGTCCAAGTAATAGCGTACTTTTCTTCTACTTCTGCTTTTGTGAGCA
This sequence comes from Nostoc favosum CHAB5714, assembly GCF_020829495.1. Classification (GTDB taxonomy): domain Bacteria; phylum Cyanobacteriota; class Cyanobacteriia; order Cyanobacteriales; family Nostocaceae; genus Nostoc; species Nostoc favosum. The sequence continues at coordinate 28,194 of NZ_JAIVFQ010000016.1, forward strand.
AGCCACCGGTGCTGCCACCGTATAGCGGGGTTTGTCCAGAGAGTGTTTCTGCCATAAGTTTTCTCTCAACGTTTTTAGGGAATCCTAACACCGCAACCACGATCATATTGCGATCGCGTCATAGACTGTAACAGTTTTTAGTCATTTGTCCAAAGTCCAATTGTCATTAGTCATTGGTCATTAGTCATTCTCCCCTGCCTCCCCTGCCTCCCCTGCTTCCCCTGCTCCCCCTGCCTCCCCTGCCCAATGCCCCATGCCCCATGCCCAATCCCCAATCCCCAATCCCTATCTACTCTTGACTTTTGTGCGCTTTTCTTCTTGGCTACTTTGAACAATCGGTATGGTGAAGTGAAACTGACTACCCTGGTCTTTGCCAGTTGACTCTGCCCAAATTTCCCCACCCCAGCCATTAACAATTTGACGGCAAATTGCTAAACCAAGTCCAGTCCCGCCAGTGGTGCGGCGCAGCGCTCCCTCTTCTTGATAAAAGCGGTCAAAAACTATTTCTAAACGATTCGGTTCAATGCCGCGTCCAGTGTCTGCTACAGTCACCTCGACCATTTGATGGCTGTTGTAAATAGCTTTAATGGTGATTTCTCCTTGGGGTGGCGTAAATTTACAAGCGTTATCTATGAGTTTTGCCAGTACCTCTACCAGCCAATCTCCGTCTGCTCTAACCAAAGGTAGATTTTCGGCAATTTGAGTTTTGATTTTGGGCGGCTTTTCAGTTGAGGAACGCGTGCGATTTCGGCTGAGTGATAAATCTACACACTCTTGTAAAGTCAGGGATTCTGGATGCCATTCCACCCGACCGCTTTCCAAGTTGGAAAGTGTGAGGAAATCTTGTACCAGTTTTCGCATCCGTTCTGAGTCGGAAAGAGCAGTGTTGAGCATGATTTGCTGCAACTCTAAAGGCATATCCGGCTCACTAGCAAGGCTTTCTAGGCACACTTGAATGGTGGATAGGGGGGTACGCAGTTCATGTCCGGTAATGGCTATGAGGTTGCTGCGGGTGCGGTCTAGGGCTTCTAGCTGCTGGTTAAGTTCTTCTAGGTTGGCGTAAGCTTCCGCTTGGATGAGAGCTGCTCCCACTTGGGTGGCGATCGCTTCTACCAAATCCAATTCCCCAGGTTGGCACTCGTGCGGTGGCATTCGGCAATAGTGTAACTCCACGATGCCCAATAATCGCCCCTGATAGAATACTGGTTCCATCAGCCAAGAACGAATGGCAAACTTTTTGGCGATCAAGGAGAGGGCTGGCGAATTGTTAACACGAGGGTCATTGAGTGTATCGCTAATACAAACACCTTCGCCTTGTTGCACTATGTCCCGAAATAGAGAATTTTTCTCTAACTCCCAGGTTTGCCCACGAACCGATAAAATGCCGGGATTCAAAAACTCGTGTTCAATTATGGCTTTGCTATCTGTGGCTTGAGCGCGGTAAATTAGACAGCGACAAGCTTCTAGGTGTTGTCCTAATTCTTGTGCCGCCACCTGGAGAACTTCGTGAGGATCGAGCGATCGCCGAATGGCAGTGCTAATCGAGTTGACTAATCGTTCTTTTCGTGCTTGGGCAGCAATGGAACGGTAGGCTTTGTGCAATTTGTACTGACTAGCTTGCAAGTAAGTTACTAAGCGCTGCACAAAGGGATCTGTATCGATGTCACAAGCATATTCGTTGATCTGTTCTGCTCCAGAGTGGCTTCGCGGCTCTCCTATGCTAAACCTCTGACGTGCCTCGTTAATTTTACTTGCCAGTTCTGGCCTGTAAACCAAAATCCTGTCTAACAGCAATTCGGCTGCTTTGAGGCTAACTCCCCTTTCCGATGTCCAAACTCCCTCAAATCTTCGCGCTGTGTCTATATCCAGATTAGGGCTTAGTTCTGGTAGTTGCTTGTTTTTGGCAATAGAACCAAGGTTTTCTCGGCAAACCAGACAAGTAGCATAATTGTCGGCAATCACTACTAAATGCCACTCATGGCTTAAGCCATCCGTTGGCTCAAAAGCGATCTTTTCGTAGTGTTCCGAACTGTTAATGAAATCCGTTTCTGGAGCAGCTAATACGTATATTTGGTTACTCCGCAAGGCAAGTCGCAGGTAGCGATGAGCTTCTTGGCGGTAGAATCGCTCTCGCTGGAAACTAGCAATTACAAGGGGTTGTGCTAAAGTCGCAGCCAAAACTTGATCTTCCATCGCATGGGAGAGCGCCGTTAGTGAAGCCTTAAAATATAGCTGGGGCCGCAAGTATGGTAGGGACTTTAGCAGATCACTCAGCACAGAAGTCGAAATGCTCATGAATTATTGTTAAACGCTCAACCTCGACAAGATCAAAAGTCACAGCTGCATTGTACAAATTCCAAGGGACTCTCAAGTTAAATAGAGAGTTGCAATATGTAAAGAACGCGCTTAAGCACTTTCTGCCAAAGCAGGCGCAACACTTCGTTACCAATTAGGAGGAGTGCATACAACTTGATTTGTTGATTGACAACCTACTACGCCCAATATACATTCTCGACCAACTTTGAAATATGCTTGCACAACTAAAATATTTCACAGATCAGTACCAAATAACTAGTAGTTGTATCTTTTATTCACTAATAAACACTGCTTAGTGATTGATAGTCCACGCGTTGGCGTAGCCCGTTGTAGACACCGCCTACTTTACCTACGTTAATTTATGCCAACTAAATAAATTTTTTTACCCAAAAACTATTACTGTTACATTCACATAATTTAATCAATTCATTAATTATCATAAATTAGTCTAATCAAATATCATAGCTATTTCAGACAAAATTGTATAATTAGTAGATAACAAATGCTCTCTATATCCAACTAAAACTGTGAATTTCGCCTTTTTGCTGAGTATTCTATGTGCCTTGTGTCTTAATAAAGTTTAATGACTAGTAAATTATCTAAAAATCCTCAGTTTTCAGCCTTGATAGAGGTATAAAATATAAGTTTATAAATATTTACTTATACAGGTTTGAGCGCTGCTATGTTGTCAGCAGTAAGTAAGTATTATTTTGGCTCCAATGGCTCAAGCAAGTTTTAGAAAGCGTCTTTTTTTTGAAAGTTGTGAGGGTCAGCAACCTCTACTCAGAAGACCACAAAAATATAGACTTGTACACGGAACTTTTGCTAATGACACCGGATACCCTAATGACCCCGGAAAAAATTTCCCTAGATGGCAAAACTTTTATTCCTGCCGAACAATTACCTATCCCGGAGTGGCCTTGTGTTGTGAGTGAAAGACCACAACCGACACTGACGGTTAAAGATGATGATTTATTTTTTGTAACGGATACTATCGGGAATATTTCTGGCTGTTCTCTCAACGATGGCAATCCCAGCATGGGACTGTTTTGTTGTGATACGAGATTTCTGAATCGCTTGGAGTTGCAAATTGAAGGGCGATCGCCTGTACTCCTCAGTAGCACTGCTGAAAAAGGGTTTTCACTCTCAGCTTTGTGTACCAACCCCAAAATCGACGAACGCCTTAGAGCCGAAACTGTGGGAATTCGCCGGGAAATGGTGCTGAATGGGGCACTATTTGAAGAAATAGAAGTATCTAACTACAGCACAACCACTGTCAATTTTGAACTAAGCATCAGCTTTGATGCGGATTTTGTTGATTTATTTGAAGTCCGGGGCTATGACAGAGAAAAACGAGGTAGGCTTTTACGTCTAGTAGAACCGACGTCTGAAGAAGGAACAGTTTCTCTAGCCGATGGTGTTTCGTCTATACCCAAAGAGCCACAAATTTTTAGAGAAGAATCCTTAACACTCGCCTATCAAGGTCTGGATGGCTCAGTAATGGAATCCCGTATTTTATTCCAGCATCGCCAACCAGACTATTTCAAGGGTTACACTGCGGTTTGGCAGCTAGAGTTGGCTTCTCACGAAACTCAAAAGTTGGGCTACCGGGTGAGCATGTTGAAAAACAACCAGTCTAGTTCAACCGTGAGCGCCGCCTTCACTTTAGGACAGGCGAAAGCTGCTGAGTTGATGGAGGAGCAAAACTGGGTACAACAAATTACACGCATTAGCTCAGATAAAAGCACCTTCAATCGAGTGATTGAACGGGCCGAGCAAGATATGTATTTGTTGCGTCAGTCTTTTGGTAAGCATAAGACAGTTTCGGCTGGAGTACCGTGGTTTTCGACACTCTTTGGGCGGGATTCGCTGATTACAGCTTCTCAAGCCCTAATGTTAAACTCGCAAATCGCCAAAGAAACGCTGATATTACTTGCGACATACCAAGGTAAAATCGACGACGAATGGCGCGAAGAAGAACCGGGTAAGATTTTGCACGAGTTACGTTTGGGAGAAATGGCTCGTTGTCAAGAAATTCCCCATACACCTTACTACGGTACAGTTGATGCCACTCCCCTGTGGCTGATGCTGTATGCCGAACATTATGCTTGGACTCACGATCACGAACTCCTAGAGCAACTTTGGCCAAATGCTCTAGCAGCAATGGACTGGATTGATCGCAATACGAAAGAAACCAGCTACCTCAGTTACTTCCGTAAATCCAAACGCGGTCTTGTTAACCAAGGTTGGAAAGATTCTGGCGACTGTATCGTAGATCACAAGGGAGAATTAGCCAACGGCCCAATTGCCCTCTGTGAAGTGCAAGCTTATGTCTATGCTGCAAAAATGCGTCTAGCAGAAATCGCTAGGATGAAAAAGCGGCTTGATTTGGCAGATCGTTGGCAAGAAGAGGCTAGAAATCTTAAGGTTCGTTTTAATCGAGATTTTTGGGTAGAAGACCTAGATTTCTGTGCTTTGGCTTTGGATGGAGATGGCAAGCCAGTAGACAGTATTACCTCAAATCCTGGTCATTGTCTGCAATTGGGCCTCTTCAACCACGAAAGAGCCTATAGTGTCGCAGAACGGTTGCGGGCACCAGATATGTTTAATGGTTGGGGCATTCGGACTCTGAGTAGTTTGTCACCCGCTTACAATCCAATGGGGTATCATACTGGTTCGGTTTGGCCCCATGATAACGCTCTGATTGCAATGGGATTGCGATCGCTGGGTCTTATCGATCAAGCCTTGGAAATTTTCCAAGGTTTATTCGACATGACTAGTCAGCAGCCTTATCAACGTCCTCCAGAACTCTTCTGCGGCTACGAACGAAACGGTGATAATGCCCCTGTACAGTATCCAGTTGCCTGCACTCCCCAAGCTTGGGCTACTGGTAGTATTTTCCAACTACTGCAAATGATGGTTAACTTGGTGCCTGATGCTCAAAATAACTGCTTGCGAATAATCGACCCCGCTTTGCCAGAATCGATTAATCGTCTGTCATTTCATAATTTACGAGTCGGCCCCACCATCCTCGATTTAGAATTCGAGCGTTCTGGTACTACGACTGCTTGTCGCGTTGCGAAAAAACGCGGTAATTTGCGCGTAGTTATTGAAGCTTAGGAAGGGAGTAGGGAGAGACGCGATTAATCGCGTCTGTACTAGGGAGTAGGGAATTTACTACTCCCTATTTTATGCTTAGTGCGATCGCTGCCGCATTTGTGACACGTTAAGACAAAATCAGTTTGGTCAATAGTAATTGCACTCTAAATAAACTAATTATTGAAGTATCAAATTAAGCTTGGTACTAAATTTTTTTTTTAAGAATGAATCGTGCTTTTAATCTGACGCGTAGACACAAGGGACTTCCAACTAAAAAAATACCCATCGCTTTGGTCAGCAGGGGAAGCTGTTCTTGCGCTCTTGAAGCAGGGGAGGAAGAATCTAACGATCGTCTTCGCTCACAAAATTGAATAATTTAATTTCTGGAAGTCCCCAAAGCGGTTTGCCTTCGGCATCGCCAGTTGAAAATTTGCGTTACCTCTACCTAAATAAGTATTAATACTTATTGACAAAATACTCGCAACCTTCATCTTTCACGAATGGTTAGGGAGAATCTCCCAGAGTCAAATATCACCAACACCAAACCTATTGAGATGTAAGTAATTTTTCATTTGCATTCAAAATTATTAATGAGACTTTATTTCATTAATTTAGATTTTGGTGTAGACTCTTTTTAAAGCTATTGAATAATATTCTCAATAGAGGGATAGATGTAAAATGACAACTTCTACAAGTCCGCTGTCAGTGGAGCAAGACCTTACTGACTCGCCTTGGTGGGCAGGTAACGCCAGACTTACCAGCTTATCAGGGAAATTACTAGGCGCTCACGTTGCTCATTCTGGTCTGATCGTTTTCTGGGCAGGAGCTATGACTTTATTTGAGCTAGCCCACTTTAATCCAGCAGAACCGATGTACACGCAAGGCTTAATTTTGTTACCTCACCTAGCTACACAAGGTTGGGGTGTTGGCGCAAATGGTGCAGTCGTGGATACTTATCCCTACTTTGTAATTGGAGCTTTGCATCTAATTTCCTCAGCCTTTTTGGGTTTCGGAGGAATCTTTCATTCCCTACGTGGCCCGGAAAAATTGGAGGGTAGAGTTCCTTTCTTTGGCTACGACTGGTCAGACACGGGCAAAATGACCACAATCCTTGGTATACATCTGGTTTTACTGGGTTGTGGTGCATTCTTGTTAGTCGCCAAAGCAATGTACTTTGGGGGTTTGTACGACCCAAATGTTGAAAATGTGCGAGTAATTACAAATCCAACATTAAACCCAGCTGTCATTTTTGGTTATCTGTTTGGCGCAATTAGTAAATTCTGGATTGCTGGCGTTGACAACCTAGAAGACGTGGTTGGCGGACATATTTGGGTTGGTGCGATGTTGATTATTGGTGGACTTTTTCACATAGCAACTAAGCCCTTTACCTGGACGCATCCACTATTTGTTTGGTCTGGAGAAGCTTACCTTTCTTACAGTCTGGGTGCTTTGGCACTGATGGGCTTTATTGCAACTCTCTTTGTATCGGTAAACACCACTGTTTATCCTGAAGTTTTTTATGGGCCGGCGCTCGTGGTTAGGCAGAATATTGTGCCGTACTTTTCATCACTTGACCCTGACCTTGTAACTGCTCGAACTTGGTTAGCTAATGCCCACTTTTGGTTAGCTTTCTTCTTTCTCCAAGGACATATCTGGCACGCCTTGCGGGCGCGTGGGTTTGATTTTCGCAAAGGTAGGGTGAGTCAGGAGGCAGTGATTCCCCAACCAATTAGCTAAATTCAATTTAATGCAATATATTTGCAATTGTTTGAAAGCAAAAACTCAAATAAATTGCTAAAAATTCTCAAGGAGTACTAGAAATGACAGCAGTAATTGAAGATAGCCCATACAAGCAACAAATACCTGATGTTGGCTGGTGGGCTGGTAACTTTCGTCTCACGAATTTATCAGGAAAATTACTAGGCGCTCATGTTGCCCATTCTGCATTGATTTTGTTATGGGCTGGAGGAATGACGCTGTTTGAACTGTCACGCTTCAACCCTAATGTGCCAATGTATGAGCAAGGGTTAATCATACTGCCTCATCTAGCGACTCTAGGTTTGGGTGTCGGTGCTGGTGGGCAAGTTATTAGCACCTATCCCTACTTTGTAGTCAGCGTCTTACATCTGATACCTTCAGTGATTCTGGCAGCCGGTGGTATTTACCACTCCCTGCTGGGGCCAGAGGTGTTAGAAGACAATCCTACTTGGGCTGGCTTTTTCGGCTACGACTGGAAAGACAAAGACAAGATGACTACAATCTTGGGCATTCACCTAACGCTTTTAGGTTTGGGTGCTTTGGCTTTAGTTGCCAAGGCGGTGTTTTGGGGTGGACTGTTTGACCCCTGGGCTGCTGGCGGTGGAGACGTAAGGGTAATCAATCATCCGACGCTCAACCCATTCCGCATCTTTGGCTACCTATTTGGGGCCTGGGGCCCGGAAGGAATGGCAGCGGTTGATAACTTGGAAGATGTAGTTGGTGGTCACATCTGGGTTGGTTTGATGTTAATTGGCGGTGGTATTTTCCACATCTTGACTAAGCCGTTCGCTTGGGCACGTCGAATTTTGATTTATTCAGGGGAAGCGTATTTGTCTTACAGCATTGGTGCTGTAGCATACATGGGCTTTTTGGCAGCATATTTTGCGTCGGTCAATAACACTGTCTATCCCGAAGTTTTCTATGGTCCAGTTAGGGCTATAGAAACTTCTGCTGGTATAGTTTCTGCTCGTGGTTGGTTGGTAACTTTCCATTTTGTCCTAGCGCTGATATTTCTGTTAGGTCACATTTGGCACGCTCTCCGCGCTCGTGCGATCGCAGGCGGATTTGATCTTAAAAATGGTGATATGGTTCAGCCGCCACGGGTAGATCGCCAAACAAGTAATCAGGTAAGCGCAGTCAATTCTTCTGATTTGACATTGAAGTTTCTCAGATACTTGCCAATTTACCGCCCCGGTATATCTTCTCTGTGGCGGGGATTAGAAGTTGGCATGGCTCATGGTTACTGGTTGGTTGGTCCGTTTGCCACATTAGGATCATTAGGTTTGTTACGCAATTTTAATGTGGGTAGCTTGGTTGGTTTACTAGCCGCAGGCAGTTTGATTCTCATCTTGACAATTGGTTTTTCGCTTTATGGCACTAACAGCTACGAAAAACAGCAAGAAATCTATTCACGACCAGTTTCGGTTGCAACAGTTCCCAAGGTGCCACAGAACATCAATACTGTCGCTGAATGGAGTCAATTTACTGAGGGCTTTTTGATTGGTGGAATTGGTGGAGCAATCTTCGCTTATCTGCTATTGACTAGTGTTACTTTATTCGGTGCGATCGCAATCAACTCGATTTAATCATCTAGTGATTTAGTACCCATGATGTAAAGACGTAGCATTCTACGTCTTTACAAGAAATTAGAGCAAGACTTAGATTGCTCGCTCTCGCCTCACTCCTTGTTTAAACGGCTACACGTGCCGAGCTATCCTGTACCTTTACCTTTAATGGTTTGTGGTAGCACTGACGATATCATCGTAGAACGCGAGGTTCTGCAAGGATGGCGACCTTATTTAATGGAAGGCGATCGCTATTGGGAATGTCAACAAGGACAGCATTTTTTTCGCTTCTTTCAACCGACTCTTGTAGCAAAATAGATTCTCGATTTCTGGCAATCTCCACATCACTCAGATTCAGTTTATTCAAGTCTAAAAGTTTAAGCTATCTCCAGGCATTCTTAGCGCTCATTGCGTCAAGTTAATAATTAGATTGCTTAGGCAATGACATATTGATTTATGTCTACCTACTGACTCAGTTAATTTAGTTTCACTCAACACCAGCTAAATAATATTTCATGCCTGCGTTAAAAGCAGTTGACTGCGGGCATTTTTTTCTAATCTTTAGGAGGATGACTTATGCTGGCTACAATTTTTTGCGCTTCATTTGCTTGGGCCACTTTGATTTTCTTTATTTTGAGTATCTGGTTTACCTTAAAACAAGGGATAAATCATTTAAAAAAGCTACATCAAATTCCTTGTCATGCTTGTGAATATTTCACTAACGACTATCGCCTTAAGTGTACTGTACATCCAATTAAAGCTTGTTCTGAGGAAGCGTTCGGCTGTCTTGACTTTGAACCTCAAACTTCTTTTTGTAATGCTTGTCAAAAGGGTCGGCGAAAGCTTTGTTAAAATTTTCCAATTAGATAATTTCTAATCTGTAATACTCTAAATACTTATGAACAGACAATCTGATTTGCTATCCGAACTATGTGATTTTCTATATCCTCGTAGTCCATATTATGGGCAATTTAAACCAGAGTATCTAGTATTTAACGCTAGTCTTCAAGATTTTTCTCAACGGGTAAACTACATTTGTAGCCTCCAAACTAGTGGTAAACTTTCCCCAGAAGAGGCTTACAAACAAATTCACATCCTCTGGAGACAGTTGAAAAATGCCAAAAAAGAATTGAAAATTCCTTAAATAGAAACAGTATTACCCTTAAGTCGCTCAAGATCATCTCTGAGTCTTTGTTTCGATCTAAGCACTGACTAATGGCTGATAACCAGAAAATCCTAACAACAGTGCTACTCGTTTCAAATCGTCAATCACATCTTCAAGAATGAAAATTGTATCCGCTTGCGATCGCAGTCCTTGCAACGATGAGTTCAATCGTCCACCAATTGAGTATTTTTAACAAAATGCAAAAAATCTACATTCACTGGATTGATGTGACAACTCTCGCTAGTCTTAATATTCATTTAGTGCTTGTCACCAAGTACCGGAGAAAGGTTATCAATCAAGCAATGCTGAAACGACTACAAGAAATATTTGAGAATACCTGTACTAAGTGGAGAAGCAAAGTTACAGAGTACAACGCAGAGTCAGACCATGTTCACTTGGTTATTAGTTACCCACCAGATGTAGAAGTAAGTAAACTTGTGAACAACATCAAAACGGTATCCAGTCGTTTAATTCGCAAGGAGTTCAGTGAACACGTTAATCAGTTTTACAGTAAGCCAGTGTTTTGGACAGGTGCGTACTTCGTCGCCTCATGTGGAGGCGTTACCCTCAATGAATTTAAGTCTTATGTTGAGAAACAAAATAGTCCCAGTAATTAAGAAAAATGCTGATTTCGGGGGCATTGAACCCCACTCAATCAGCCCTCCTATCCCCCATCACCCAATACCGTTCGGATAAGCAGGGGAGGCAGGGGAGGCAGGGGAGGCTCTTGAGGAAAGAAGGTTATTGTTCAGCAATTCTTCTCTCCCCCTGCTTCTCTTCTCCCCCTGCTCAAGAACAGCCTGCCTCAACCAAAAAATTCCTTAACCGAACGGTATTGCCCCATCACCGCCAATCGGAGTACCGATGTGGCGGGAGTACCCCGGAGGTTTAGATGGGAATAAATTTCTGCTAATAAAAGGGTTAAGGATGTAAAAACAACAATAATTTACACCCAAACTAGTAACACACGCGATTAATCGCGTCTCTACTTTTGACTTTTATTTGTTATGCTTCTTCGGAATTTTCTCTCTTATGTCCTGGGGATGCTTCGTAAAGTGCATCGAGATGTTGACGCGCATCTTCAACGTTAATCGAACGCATTACCAAAAGTGGCTCTTTAATTAACTTGCCAGCGCTATCTAATAACTCTGGATGGGGTACAAACTGTTTTTTTGATGAATAATAACCATAGTTGCCTTGATTATTCATTGGCGAGGAATTCGTCGGGTAAGTTCGCTCCCGATCAAAACTGAACATGATCAGGTTACGAATTAAGTTGCCAACAGCTATAAATGCAAGGATTGTAAAAGCAAGAATGTAAAGCAGGTGTAACATTGGATTTTCCTCCAGGACAGCAATTTTTAAAACTTTATTTTGATTTTGTAACGCTTTGTTTCGCCGACACTGTGACTTACAGTTAAGACGAGTATTTGACGCACTTTTTGTGCAGTTACATTTATATGGAGCTATTTGTCAACCGTTATTCCACTTACGGTAGCATAGGATACATTATTTTGTTAATCCAAAGAATGTTAAGAAAGTGTTAAGAGTTATTTACTATTTCTTTGACGGCTGATTTACCGTCTTGTGTAGACGCAAAGGGGCAAGTCTTGAGACATCGCTAAAAAGGCTGCCAAAATTTAACAGATGCTCCCATCTGTTGCTTAGGCTTCACGCGCTTGGCGAAAGCGCATTGCAACATTCCAGCATTCTGTGACTAATTGATGCCAAGGCATTAACGTTGCCATATCAATCCCGACTTGTTTATCAGTAGCTGTAAACAGCATCTTCGCCGTATTTAGTTCATCCTGCGCTTGCTTAACCCGCAAAAGCAAGTCAGATTGCTCTTGGTGACTCATAAATGATAATTGCTCGGTTTCGAGTAAATGACGCGATCGCGTAAACCAATGCTGAAAATCTTCCAGCAGGGGTTCTAAAACCGTTTCTAGCAAATCTGTCCCTGGTAAATTTGAGTCTGACATAAATAGGAAGGATATTTCAAACTTTCTTACTAATATTAACGTTATTTACGTTTCTTAACATTTTTTTCCATTCTCTCATAATTCGAGCATGTAAAAATTTGTAACAAAGAACACAGATTTCATTATATAGTCTTGATCCCGGGTTTGTACAGTTCCTTTGGAGAGGCTTCTATAGGTATAGCTGACACCGAGTTGCAATTCATAAGATAATTTAGCGATGTCTACGACGGGCTACGCCTACGCGTAGAATCCTGAATTTGATACTTACCGAACCGATCAAAAATTTATCTTTATCCCCTATCACAAATTAAGTCAGTAGTTGGAAGATAAAGGTGAAAAAAGCAAAAATCAAAGTCGTTATAGTTGAATAAGCCTACAGATTCAGATAAATCACCTTTTGTAATCACTTCGCCAATGGTTCAGCAGCCAATGTCGCCAAATTCATCAAATCAGTCCGAACAGTCAGAACAAGTTGAAAAAATTTATTTACCGCGTACCAGCGAATCGGAGAACTTAAAGAAGATTCGCCACACTGCTTCCCATGTTATGGCAATGGCAGTACAAAAGCTGTTTCCCAAGGCGCAAGTTACAATCGGCCCTTGGATTGAAAACGGTTTTTACTACGACTTCGACAATCCAGAACCATTTAGCGAAAATGATCTCAAAGCCATCAAAAAAGAGATGGCGAAGATTATTAATCGCAAGTTGGCGGTTATTCGAGAAGAAGTCAGCCGCGAAGAAGCCGAACGCCGCATTCAGGGAATTAACGAACCTTACAAGCTAGAAATCCTGGCAGATATCAAAGAGGAACCAATCACGATTTACCACCTGGAGAATGAATGGTGGGATTTGTGTGCGGGGCCTCATCTGGAAAATACTAGTGAATTAAACCCCAAGGCTATTGAACTAGAAAGCGTTGCTGGTGCTTATTGGCGTGGGGATGAAACTAAAGCCCAACTACAACGCATCTACGCCACCGCTTGGGAAAGCCCAGAACAACTCGCTGAATATAAGCGACGTAAAGAAGAAGCGCTGCGGCGAGATCACCGAAAACTGGGTAAGGAACTGGGATTATTTATATTTTCTGACCAAGTGGGGCCGGGTTTACCTTTGTGGACACCCAAAGGCACTCTGTTACGGAGTACTTTAGAAGACTTCCTCAAGCAAGAACAGTTAAAACGGGGTTATTTATCCGTAGTAACGCCTCACATTGCCAGAGTAGATTTATTTAAAACCTCTGGACATTGGCAGAAATATAAAGAAGATATGTTCCCTTTGATGGCAGATAACTCCGAAGCTGCTGCACAGGAACAGGGCTTCGTCATGAAGCCGATGAACTGTCCCTTCCACATCCAAATATATAAGAGTGAGTTACGCTCTTATCGAGAACTACCGATGCGCTTGGCGGAATTTGGCACTGTTTACCGTTACGAACAATCAGGGGAATTGGGCGGTTTAACACGGGTGCGCGGTTTTACTGTGGATGATTCTCACCTGTTCGTTACCCCAGAACAGCTAGATAGTGAATTCCTCAGTGTGGTGGATTTGATTTTGTCGGTGTTCAATAGTCTGCAACTGAAGAACTTTAAAGCTAGACTCAGTTTCCGCGATCCAGCTAGTGATAAGTACATCGGTTCAGATGAAGTTTGGGACAAAGCCGAAGGTGCAATTCGCCGTGCAGTTGAAACTTTGGGGATGGAACATTTTGAAGGGATTGGAGAAGCGGCATTTTATGGCCCCAAACTCGACTTTATCTTTAGTGATGCCCTAGAACGGGAGTGGCAATTAGGAACTGTACAGGTAGATTACAATTTGCCAGAACGCTTTGATTTGGAGTACGTCGCCGAAGATGGTGTTCGCAAACGTCCAGTGATGATTCACCGTGCCCCTTTTGGTTCACTGGAACGACTAATTGGGATCTTAATTGAAGAATATGCAGGCGATTTTCCTTTGTGGTTAGCGCCAGTGCAAGCTAGATTACTGCCGGTGGGTGATACACAGCTAGACTTTGCGAAAGATGTGGTAACGAAAATGAGAGCGTTGGGCATCCGTGCAGAAGTTGATACTAGTGGCGATCGCTTGGGTAAACAGATTCGCAATGCAGAGAAAGAAAAAATACCCGTGATGGCTGTGGTGGGAGCTAAGGAAGTGGAAACCAACACCTTGAGTATCCGTACCCGCGCCTCTGGGGAATTGGGAGTTATCCCTGTAGATGAGGTGGTGGATAAGATGAAGGATGCGATCGCTAAGTTCGAGAACTTCTAAAATCTAACCGCAGACGCACACTAATTATGATTAGTGTGCGTTTTGTCTAGTAGATCAGATTATTGGCTAGCTGGTAGGTTTTGGCAAAGGTGCGATGTCTACGACGAGCTTCTCTACGAGACGCTACGCGTAGCTTGCTTCCCGAAGGGTACGCTTACGTAATATCATGTCCGGGTAATTAGTTGTGATTCCCATAGTCATTGCACCCCACCCCGCCAAAGCTACGCTTTGTCTCCCCTCCCCGATGCTTTGGGAAGGGGATTAAGGGGTGGGGTTCTTCGGGTTTAATAAGCAATCAAGCGGACATGATATAACGTATTTAATATCAAAGACTCATTAATGGAGTTCAAAGGCTCATTAATGGAGTTCAAAGACTCATTCACGAGTATCAAAGACTCATTAATGGAGTTCAAAGACTCATTCACGAGTATCAAAGACTCATTCACGAGTATCAAAGACTCATTAACGGAGTTCAAAGACTCATTAACGGAGTTCAAAGACTCATTCACGAGTATCAAAGACTCATTAATGGAGTTCAAAGACTCATTCACGAGTATCAAAGACTCATTAACGGAGTTCAAAGACTCATTCACGAGTATCAAAGACTCGTTGACGGAGTTCAGAGGTGGATTCATCCAGTTCAAATACTCATTAACGGAGTTCAAAGGTGGATTCATCCAGTTCAAATACTCATTTTAATTTTAACTTTTCACGGGATTTGGAAGGTCAGAAATTATTACAGACAACAAAACTTTTCTCAATCACCGCACCCAAGAAAACTTTTCGAGTTATTCAACACTGTTAGGATTGATTTAAAGACTTGTGGAATCTGCTTTTCCTAAACAGACTGGACTTGCATAAATTACAATCAACAATTTTTGACTCACATCATGAACCGCTTTACCTCTATTTTGCTCGCCGGCTTGATAGCATCTGCATCAGCTTTGGCTATTTCTCCAAAAGCTGATGCTAATACACCAGTGTCTTATCTTGCTGAGTTAGATAGCTACGGCTATCAACGCAACGATGATGGGAACTACGAACGTCACAGTCGTCACCACAGAAATGGTGATTATTACCGCCAGAACGACCTTCGCAACATTCGTGACAATAACGATCGCTATGAGCGCGATAATAATCGTCGCTATAATCGCCGCTATGAGCGTGACAATAACCGTCGCTATGAGCGTGATAATAACCTTCGCAACATTCGTGATAATAACCGTCGCTATGAGCGCGATAATAACCTTCGCAACATTCGTGATAATAACCGTCGCTATGAGCGCGATAATAACCTTCGCAACATTCGTGATAATAACCGTCGCTATGAGCGCGATCGCAACTGGGGTCGTGGTTAATCCCTTTGCCTATTTATTAGCTTAGTTTCAAGTGAACTGAGCATTGATTCTACTTGGCGGTAGGACAGACACAATCTTTTTTTCCACTGATTCCAATACGCTGGTAAGGGCATGGCATTGCCATGCCCCTACAAGAAATCTATATGTATCAGGATTTTCGTGAATTGGTATTACCCAACGGTTCCAAAAAAAGATGGCTTGAACTTGGGGAAATTTGGGGTAAGCGAAGATGAGGGCAAGCCAAAAAGCAGCATGAATCAAAATAGTAGTTATGGCGTTGAAAAACCACTATCAACCCTTGAGGTTAACTATTACTGATTGCAGCGAATCAGCTTCGTTGTATCCAGCCTTTTTGAGATTGTTGTAGTGAGTTTCTAGGATGGGAATGTCTTGCGATCGCCAAGAGACTTTTTTCGCAACTACAGCAATTTGCTTGGCTAAGTCTTCTCGTAATCGTGCAAAATCTCGACTCGGTTCCCAGGCTTGGGCAAATATTTTAAGAGTTTTATTACCTTGATCATGACTCAATGAAGTAGGAATCGTTTTAGTGTCAGGAAAACCTAGCCATGTCAGCAGTGTTTTGACTTCATCAGTGCCGCCACCATTGATTGAATTTTTGAAAAGCGAGCTTCTTTACTCGGTTGTCTCCATCATCCAAAGCAGCAATGATACCGTTAATTTGCCACGCTTCTTGTTTGGGCTTAAGCTGTTCTTTCGCGCTTACCCAAGGCAGGGCGAGGAGGAGTGTCAACAGCAGGGTAAAGGGAAAAAGGAAAAAGGGCGACGATCGCCTTTTAATTATGTGCAGATGCATTAGTATAATTCGTAATTTCTTTAGTAATAAAGGCTGTTTCTGCTTTTTCCTTGGTAGGGAAAGAGAAGGGAGTTAGGTTTTTACTAGTAAATCAGGAACCGCTACAGTTATCTTTTTATCGTCTGATAACTCAACCTAGCTAGAAATGGAATATTAATGTAAATAGTACAGGAATTTAAAAAGATACGCCCAGAGTATAATAAGATTCCTTGAGCGATGGTGCGTAGGCGTAGCCCGTCGTAGACATCGCCTACTCAAACCACTGCACGAGATAATAACAATACCTCGTTCAATTGTTAGCGATCGTCAATGTCTTTTGATAACCTCTGCAAACTCCTGTCCGAAAAATATCCAGAACGTTTTGCCAGTTGGGTTTTGGGTACACCGCAAACCAGCGTCACAGTCCTCAAAACCGAATTGAGCATTGAACCAATTCGCGCAGATTATGTAACATTTTTACAACTACAAGGACGCATTCTCCATCTGGAATTTCAAACCAAACTAGAATCTACACCACCCCTACCCTTGCGGATGCTAGATTATTGGGTACGCTTGTATCGTTTGTATCGTCTACCAATAACGCAAGTTGTCGTATTATTGCTTCCCCCTGCACCAGAAACGGTAATTGAAACTGCCTTTGCAGTCGAAACTACTCATCACGAATATCGCGTAATTTCCATGTGGGAAGAAAATCCTGAACCATTCCTCAATGATCCAGCTTTGTTACCATTAGCACCACTGGCCGCAACTACGCAACCTCAAGCATTGTTGCAACAAGTTGTGGTCAAAGTTAATCAACTTGAGCCAAGACAACGACCAGAAATTTCCGCTTACACCCAAATCTTAGCGGGGTTAAAATACAATCAAGACTTAATTAGACAACTGTTTCGGGAGGGTATAATGCGCGAGTCAGTGATTTATCAAGAAATTCTTGCAGAAGGGGAACAACGAGGAGAACAACGAGGAGAACAACGAGGACGAAAAGCTGAAGGGCAATTGCTCATTCTCCGTCTGCTGACTCGACGGGTAGGAGAATTACCCCAAGAAGTGCTAGACCGTATTGAAACTCTCTCTTTAGAACAATTAGAAAATCTCGGTGAAGCATTGTTGGATTTTCAGGCTCAAGCGGATTTAGAAACCTGGTTTAGTACATTAGACGTAGGAGTGAAAATGACGTAGGTACAATTTATGAATTATGCCTACCAAGGATTTCGGACAACGCATAATTAATTTCACTCCTATGTCTATTAGATGAATTTTTCCATTTGAGCCAATGTCTGATGGCGCTAGGGAAAAAATAGTTTCAGCAGAAGAACGAAAGCGAGTTGAGCTTGTCAGATTACCACATTAAAGCTCAATTAACTTGAAGCCCCAAGGTTTGAGAGCCGCTAAAGCGATTTCTGGATCTACACCTTCATAAACCTCCCATTCCAACGGGTGTTCTTTAGGATGTCCGTCGCCGACATTACCTGCGACTTTGATTATCGGACAGTTGGCGATGCGATCGCGCTCCAACCCTTTTGGAATTACTAGTTGGATTTTGTGACCGATAAACTTTGATGTACTTTCATTAGCTACAGATTCACGGATTAAACAAATATCACCAGCAGTTCCCCAAGTAGTTTGGTAAATGTGGAGGAACGATATATAAGTGGCTGGTTTGATGGATCTTTTGAGAACGTGCATTATCTGTAATCCTTACACTATGAGTCAAAAATCATAAATCATACAAGTATTTTCTATCACGTTCGTAGGGAAGAATGTTTTTAATTAACATTTTGCATTTAGCCCAGGTGATTATAAATCGTCTGGTAGAATATAGCGGTTTTCAGTTAGTCCAATAGGTTTACGCTCTCCAAATTTAGCGTTAGCCTTTGAAAATGATGTCATACAGTGACAGCAGAATCTCCACCACAATCAGAATCACCACATACCACTCTACTCGCTGGCTACTGCTATGCTGCATGAACTCCAGCACTGTTTGTGCGGTTTGGGTAATTAGCTCTAGTTTGCGTTCTAGAGCATGGTGACGCTCACGGATTTCGTATTCATCCTCCAAGCGCAGATATAAGTTTTCTAGCTGTGGGGATTCCCATAGTAACTCCGGCTTATCGATAATCTCTACTCGACCGACAATCTTATGTTGAACTAATAGAGTAGTCCCAAGTTGACGCAGTAATTCCCGGCTCTGGCGTCTACTCCTGTTTTCACGCTGGAGACTTGCTGCAAACGGTTCAATTTGATCAAATACAGTCGCTAGGCTAGTTTCATAATGAGACAGCACAACACTCTTAGCGAGAATATCAGCTACTATCTGCAAGCGTTCTACACTAAATTCATGCAGCAAAATTTTTCCTTCCTTAACTCGCTCACTTTCTCCTACATTGAGATGAATTTCTACCTCTTCTGTTTCTGGGTTGGCAAAAGAGCCACTAACTTGAGAGGATAGTTTGGTCAAGAAGGCTACCTTTTCCACAGGCTCAAGGTTAAACAGGACAACTGCACCATATTTCAGCAGTACCGCACAGCCGTGTTCACCGACTGTAACGATTACTGGCATAGTCGCCAAGCAAACGTAATTCTCTAAGTTCTGTAAATTGATATCTTTACCAAGGAATAGGGCCTGCGCTCTAAATCTATCTTTGTCATTAAAAAGGAGTTTTTGCATTGTCGCCCTATGCTATATTCTGCCTGCTGAACTGCTCAAGTAGCGATGTCTACGACGGGCTACGCCTACGCAATTAATGGCTGCTGTTGGAAATCATTACAATCTCAGCTTACCAATAAATTTATCCAGCACCACCTTAGAGACTTCCAGTTAAAAAATATCCCATCGTAGGGGCGCAAGGTGTTGCGCCCCTACAAATCCACAAATAATTTGGGATAATTTATTTTTTGTAAGTCCCTTAGTACGCGTCACAGTACTCATAAAATCTACAACCCAACACTTGAGTATCCCTGAGTTACTCGCCGATATCGCTATCATACAGAAGAACTTAAAGCAATGGTGTTGGACGATTTAGATAAGTTGATTATGCTGACCAAATAATTACTAATTCGTAATGACGCTCGTTCCTCGCTACCGCTACGCTAACGTAATTCGTAATTAAAGCTACAGAGCAACTAACTAAAGTTTATGGAGACAAATAAATTTATTCCTTATTTCAGAGCAAGCGACTTCAGTCGTGGGGTAATAATTACGAACTTGTACTGAGCGACTTGTGCCGAGCGACTTGTGCCGAGCGACTTGTGCCGAGCGACTTGTGCCGAGCGAAGCCGAGGTAAGCCGAGGTAAGTCGAGGTAAGTCGAGGTAGCGAAGCCGAGGTAAGCCGAAGTATTACGAATTATAAATTACGAATTATTTTGACTAGGAGTCTTGAAGGTAGCTACCTAGCAAAGGTATGCATCAGATGAATCGACAAACTTTGGCTGCGTTTCAATGTTATCTGCCGCTTCCGCTCAATGCGAATCAAGTATGGAAGTTATCACTAAAGATATCTAAATAATTTCGCTTAATTATTTAGTCTTAATCCCTACTGAATATTGAAAGCGATAATTCCAATAAATACGGCAAGACCTAGCGCTCTCCGAAAATAATTAACGCCTTGAAATAATTCCAGCCACGCCCAAGTAAACAAGGAGCCATTTGCGAGTACGTCTAACACTGTATTAATTTTACCACTTGTAAAAACTAGAGTTAGTAAACTAGTTACTATCCAAACAATAAGCGGTAAATTTGGCATCTGAGCTATAACAATGTTGCCTTCGTTGTCGCGGAAAGTTTTATCAACCAATGTATTTTGCATCATTTTTAATTGCTACTTAGCTACAAATAATTAACTTACAAAAACGACTGAGTACTCTCGTGAGAATAAATTTGCATCTAATTGCAAATCCATTAATGATATTAAAAGATTTAAAACGCTCTTTTAAACTGTCTAATTGCTGAGATTAGAGTGGGGAAGCATATTCCTATATGACTATGTTGAGAGGAATAGTCATACGAAATTCGCCAAAATATCTGTTGGGAGTCTTTTGCAATTTGGAGCGATTGCGATCGTATTTACTCAACGTATCAGGTTTTGTGCTACGGCTAAACCTTTGCTCCTGTCAGGTAATTATCAAATTAATCGACCATCGACTTATGGATCAGACCTTAATACGCTTCGGTCAAGAAAGCGACTGTGTTTACGTCCGTCATTACCAGAAAGTTTTTTAAAAGAGCGTCACGCTACAGCAAATAGCTCGTTATGACAATGCTACTGTTCTTCACCCAAAGGCAAAAGGGTGAGCAAATGAGCCAAAATGCAGTTGTCTAGTTTAATTGCGATCGCTTCCTCAATTGCCCTAATATCTCCAATGTGGTGCTGTAGCTTGGGCTGCTGATATGGGCTAGCGTATATTTGAGCAAAATACTTAGTTTATGTAAATTTATTTTATACTATTTTTATACTTATTTTATAGTTACTACTTTTAAGAGAGTTAAACTTTATATTCTAAAATAGACTTTACATCTTGACTATTATTTGGAAAAACATATTAGTCTGCTTCATCATTTCTTGAATTAAAATTCCTTGATAATACCCATGTAGTAACAGATTAAGTGATTGATATTAGAGAAGTAGTTGAAAAATCGAACTTGTCTAATATTATGAATAAGAAATGGGCTGTTAAACGACTTACAATCAATCTCACATCAAGTGAGGCTGAGAAATTGGAAAAATATTGCTCAAGCACTGGCAGACCAGCAACCGATATAATTCGGGAATTAATTCGCTCTCTTCCGACTGAAGATGAAGAGTAAAAAACCTAAAATCAAAATAAACCACACTGGATAAAAACTTAACCAAGAGAGGGAATGAAAGTTTCAATTAGCTTGATGCTAGACAAGATTTGTCATAGATTTCGGCAAATTGGCAACTGATGTTGTGCTGCTGGAGCTTCAATGGAGATATCAACAGCGTTAGACAGTGAAGAAGTTGTGGTTTGCAAGACAGCTTTAACCCTGCATCACTTCTCCCGCTCTATGCCAGTTGTTGTGTGAGTGCTGTTGAACGCCTCTGCATGATTGATACAGTACTCAAAAGAGTTCAGTTCCCGCTCTACAACTGGCTAGAAATGACATAAAAACTACATAGGACTTGCAGGTTTCTTCGAGAATGAAGCATTATTTGCGTTTTGGAGTTAGGGCGCGATCGCATTGCGATCGCGCCCTCTCGCCCAATACGGTAGTCAATCGCCCAACCATCGAACCTTTTAAGAATATCGAAAGCCGTGTTTTTATGAATTTGAATCATAAAGTACTGCGATCGCATAAATTTAGGACTAACCTTTCAAGGTGACTGGTAAAATCTCTTTTTTTCTCTCTGCGCCGCGCCAGTTGCTTCTCCCTACAGCCCTTCTCAAGACAGGAGACGCTGTTCGCGTTCGGGCATCCTACGGCAGGCGCTAGCCTCTCACGAATGGGATTCGGGGAGACGCTGCGCGTAGCAAGATCCCCGGAGGGGTACAAGTCTCTTAACCGCAAGGGCGCACTGGCTTCTTTGCGTCTGTGCGGTTCAAAAGTCTTTTATTTAACCTGATTAGGCACAGATAACACAGAGTTAAGAGGTTAAAGAGTAGTTTATTAAGCAAAATTTTTACTCACCTTGAAAGGGCTAAATTTAGGACTTACGCATTGAGAATAAATGCCAAACATGTATAAGTTTCAAAACCACGTCTTTCGTAAGGGCACGGCGCTGCCGTGTCCTTACCGATGTACCTCACATAAACGAGAACCGCTATATTTAATTTGCTATTCTTTAAGAGTTCTCTAGTTCAATATTTTTGCTGAATCCCTTATGTCTCGATGCCATCGTCCATCTTCACCCAGTCCAGGGATTTCATTGATTCCTAAAGTTTTTCTCAAAGCTAAATACGATTTACCTTCTTCTGTAATGTGAAAATAGTTTTTTAAATCTCCTTCTCCATCTTGTTGAACTTTTTCAATTCCTTTGCCCACAAAATTATTAATAAATCCCATAGCTCGAAGATGCTTCAGTTCCATTGCTAAATCATCGTCAAATTTAAAGTTAAATTCTTCTGGGGAATTAAGCTTAATCAGATGCTTAAGTTCATTGCCATCAATCAGATATCTAACTAAAAATTGCAATGTTGCTGATTGTTGCTCCTGAAGTAAGTCAATCCGGTTCTGTTGTCTATTCAGTTCGGCGATTTGCTCATCTTGCAACTTATTGATATCATCCCTAACTTCTTGCTTGAGTCTCTTTAGCGCAATTCCCGTACCTGAAATTGAGATATCATCTATGTTATCTAGCAGACCTGAGTTAAACAGCAAAATCAAACTAAATATAATAACTTCCGTATTTCCAATTCTACGGTTTTCTTGAGGAACTGGGGTAGGAGTAAGTGCGATAAAGAGTAAATACAATAATCCTGTAATAGACGCTATCTTTAGAAACCACCAGTTCATATTTCGCTTAGGCTTTTCTTTGGGTAAGCTAGCGTTGGAGTCTTGCGGTGACAACGGCTGTTCTGACCTGCGCTCAGATTGGTTAAAAGCTAGTTTTTTGAGCGTTTCTAGCTCTTGATTCGCCATTTAGGTTCGCTGGTAGGATAAAGGACAGAAGATACTGATTCTGGATGCTGGATAGGCAAGCGCTGCCTTTGTAGAAGATGATGCAGCGCTATCCACTCAACAACTAACAATTTTAAACACCAGCAGGCTCCTCATTGAGCAATTCTTTTATCACTTCATCCACGGTTTTTTTCAGATAAACGGCTCGTTCATCTACTGCCCTTACCCAGTCAATAGGAAACCAGTGGTGTTGTCCATCAGGAGCATTATTCTTCGTCAATTTGATGTACTTGCCTCCCTCCACGGAGTCGATATTCCCAATATGCGTGTCAGATGCTCCTGATAAACCGCCTGGGCCTTCTGCATAAACTGGCAGATGTTCTTTAATTTGTGATACGTCCATTTTGTACCTCTTGATTGAATTGGTAAAAAGTCAAACCTAAATCCTACTGAGTAGTTTTGTTTGTAAGCAGATAGGTTTTTATCCAATTACACTAGAGGATACGCTGCATTCTTGATGATGTGCTTCATTCTATAGACAGATGGTGTTGTACCGAAATCAGTAATTTAATTTGGGTAAAAAGCTTTTAATACCATTTCGCTATGAGGATGCACTTAATAGATAGCTAGTATCGATTCGGAAGATTTTAACTGAATTAAACACCAATTTGTCAAATAATACATGGCGAGCCAGAAAAGGTTATAGCCAACTACGTAGAAAAGCAAGATATCAATTTACTGATTATGGGAGCCTACGGACACAGCCGCATTCGGCACTTAGTCATTGGCAGTACTACAGCCCAAATGCTACGCAGCAGCCACATCCCTGTCTTGCTCTTTAGGTAGGTTTTTGTCGAACACAATTACAAAAGTTATCAGCAATGTTTAAGATGACAAATTAACGGTAAAAATTATAGTCTAATAGCGATCTTGTTTGCCTCAATTTCCTTAATTCGATTCAATCTTAAAAGCCTGGTTTATGCCTACTAAATAAGAAATGTTTTTATGCAATTATTTCTATCCAATGGTTTGAAGCTTTGTGAACAATTACTGCATTCTTAGATACAAATGAAATTATAAAGAAAACCAACAGTAGGTGAATTGCTCAAAATACTACTAAAGAGCTAAGACGGATTCTTATAATTTAGGTAATATGTCGTTATTTGTTTTAATACTAATGTTCACATAAGACTTAATAGCTGGAGATTTTCAATGAAAACTAGAAAGTTAGGCAAACAAGGACTGGAAGTTTCACAACTGGGACTTGGTTGTATGGGAATGTCTGAGTTTTACAGTGGTCGTGATGAATCTGAAGCGATCGCCACTATCCATCGTGCTTTGGATCTTGGAGTGAATTTTCTCGATACTGCTGATATGTATGGGCCTTTCACTAATGAGCAATTAGTAGGTAGAGCAATTAAGGATCGTCGAGAGCAAGTAGTACTAGCAACCAAGTTTGGCAATGTTCGTACCGAAGAAGGTGGTTGGAAAGGAGTTAATGGCAGTCCCGAATATGTCCAAACAGCTTGTGATGCTTCACTTAAACGCTTGGGAGTAGAAGTTATTGACCTGTACTATCAACATAGAGTTGATCCAAACGTGCCAATCGAAGATACTGTAGGGGCAATGGCTCAGTTAGTACAGGCTGGTAAAGTACGCTATTTAGGGCTGTCGGAAGCTGCCCCTGCGACAATTCGACGGGCTATGGCAGTTCATCCAATTACCGCGCTACAAACAGAGTATTCTTTGTGGAGCCGCGATCCAGAAGATGAAATTTTACCTACTGTACGAGAACTAGGAATTGGTTTTGTTGCTTACAGTCCTCTTGGTCGTGGGTTTTTATCGGGAGCCATCACTCGTCCTGAAGACCTTGCAGCAGATGATTACCGGAGAAATAATCCCCGTTTTCAGGGCGATAATTTCTCTAAAAACCTGCAATTAGTTGAAAAAGTCAAGGAAATTGCTGATGAAAAGCAAGTTACACCTAGCCAACTTGCCTTGGCATGGCTACTAGCTCAAGGTGAAGATATTGTACCGATTCCTGGTACAAAGCGGCGCACTTATTTGGAAGACAACATCGCAGCAACTGAGATTGTTCTAACTATAGATGACCTAAGTCGGATTGAAGCAATAGCACCAAAGGGGATTACCGCAGGCGATCGCTACCCTGATATGAGTACTGTTAATCGCTGAGGAAGATCCAAAAAATGGCGTTGCAGAACAGTGGGATGAATTAGGGCAAGCAGGGGGGGAATTTTGGAAGTTATTAAATCATTCCACAAATATGTAACGCCCAAAAAAAAGCTTTCTTCCGTTTCAACCCACATTCGGCAGGTGCGATCGTAAATAGACCATGCTGTAGGGGCTAAACTTTGCTGTGCCCTTACGAAACATATAGTTTTTAACCTTGATTCATCTTTGGTATTTCTTGTCAATGCCTAAGTCCTATGAATGTTAAGAATGAATAATGGCAACTTGCTGTATGAGTTTCCACCAACTACTTCCCCACAAGAAGACTGAAACTAGAAGTTTTGAGAGTTAATGATTGCAGCAACTGCATATATCTAGATGTTGACTAGCGATCGCTATCGCTTCACAAAATGACGAACGCAGAGACGAACCGACTCAGCCAAGAACACTTGCAAATTATCCGCACCTATGCTGAAAGTTGAGGAACAAAACTTAAGATATACTTTTTCTTAACAGTAATTGTATTGAACGATCAAATGCGAAGTGCTAAAAATAGCACCTCGCAAACCGTACCGATCGGTGATGGCAAAGCGCTAATTCCGATTAAACAATCACAAAATTATTTTCGGTTAGGGTCACTCCACCAGATAATTGTGCCAATTGTACCTGAGTAAACCCAGATGCACTGCCATCAAGGTCAAAGAAAAGTCCACCTGTAGCGCTGTTATAGATAAATCGCTGAGTGGTAGTGGTTGCAGATGTTCCGATGGTAAACTGACTTGCTTGAAGTGAAGGTGTTGACAACCCGCCACCAAAGCCAGCAGCCGATACCTGAATCAATTCATTAGCCGCGTTGAAGTCATAAATAGTACCAATCCCTTCACTGTAATCACTGAAAACAAAGGTGTCAGTACCAGCTCCTCCAATTAGGCTATCATTACCTCTGCCACCCGTAAGAATATCGTTACCTGCACCGCCAATAATCGTATCATTGCCATCCCTGTCTTGGAAGCTCCCAAAGAGCGTATCGTTGCCATTGCTCCCCACAATCAGGTCATCGTAGATTGTACCTCTGACATCTAATCGTTCAATATTCTTGTAGCTAACCCGATTCGTGCCTACCGTAATTGATCCAATGTTAGTAGTAGCATCGAATGTCGAAGTGATTCCTTCGCTAGTAGTATAGTTATAGAACGACAACAAATCGTCACCCAAACCCCCATCTATGGTATCACTGCCACCATTGCCCCAATCTATCGTATCGTTGCCATTGCTCCCCACAATCAAGTCATCGTACTCTGTGCCACCAAAATTTAATTGTTCGATATTGTTGTAGCTAACTTGATTCGTGCCCGTCGTGATTGATCCAATATTAGTAGTAGCATTGAATGTAGAAGTAATTCCTGCGGTAGCACTATACCTAAAATCTACGGATAAGTAATCCTCACCCAAACCCCCATTGATCGTATCATTGCCAGCAGCGCCTGTGGAGAGCGTATCGTTGCCACTGCTCCCCACAATCAAGTCATCGTACTCTGTGCCACCAATATTTAATTGTTCGATATTCTTGTAGCTAACCAGATTCGTGCCCGCCGTAATTGATCCAATGTTAGTAGCAGCATTGAAAGCAGAAGTGATTCCCCCACCCCCGGTAGAATTGCTGTAATAACGGACTATTAACAAATCATCATCTGCACCACCATCGATGGTATCATTCCCACCACTACCACCACTAGAAAGCGTATCGTTGCCATCGCCCCCAGAAATCAGCTTATTACCCTTATTACCATAGTCGGCACTTAATATATCATCACCTGCACCGCCATCGATGGTATCATTCCCACCACTACTACCGCCACTACCGCTACCATCTATCGTATCGTTGCCATTGCTCCCCACAATCAAGTCATCGTACTCTGTACCTCTGATCTCTAATCGTTCGATATTTTTGTAGCTAACCCGATTTGTGCCCGCCGTAATTGATCCAATGTTAGTAGCAGCATCGAAAGTTGAAGTGATTCCCACGCTGCTACGATCATAATAGACAGATAATAAATCCTCACCTGTCCCCCCATCAATGGTATCATTGCCACTAATGCTCCCGGAAAGCGTATCGTTGCCATTGCTCCCCACGATCAAGTCATTGTACTCTGTACCTGAGATATTTAATCGTTCGATATTTTTGTAGTTAACCCGATTCGTGCCCTTCGTAATCGATCCGATGTTAGTAGCAGCATCGAAAGTTGAAGTGATTCCCCCCCTAGGATAGATATACAAAACCGTCAATAAATCGTCACCTGTCCCCCCATCTACTATTTGAGTCACTAAGTTAGATGGAGAATTATTATATGTAACCAAATAGAAGTCATCATTACCATCCCCTCCATTGAGAATGTTATTATCAAACGCACCATACCCTTTGTTATCTGAGTAGTCTATAGAGGCATTAAGAGAATCATTGCCATCGCCTCCATCCAAGAGATTATCGCCTGTTGAAAAGTTAGCAATCAATTGATCGTCACCAGCACCACCCTTGAGAGTATTACTGCCTAAGGCAGTACCACCTCGGCGGCGGTTGGGGGAGTAGTCTACAGCGGCATTAAGAGAATCATCGCCATCTCCTCCATCCAATAGGTTATCGCCTGTTGAAGAGTTAGCATTCAATTTATCGTCACCAGCACCACCCTTGAGAGTATTATTGCCAGAGGCAAGCTTATCTCGCGTGTAGTCTACAGAGGCATAAAGAGAATCATTACCATCCTCTCCATCCAATAGGTTATCGCCTGTTGAAGAGTTAGCATTCAATTCATCGTCACCAGCACCACCCTTGAGAGTGTTATTGCCCTTCGCGTCAGAGACAGAAAGCAAATCATTGCCATCCCCACCAGAGAGCAGGTTATTACCTGTTGAATAGTCAGCATTCAATTGATCTTCACCAACATCAGCGTTAAGAATGTTATTGCTTGTTGAATTACCAACAAACAAGTAATCGTTACCTTTACCGCCAAAAATCGTATCATTACCATAACTTGGATCATTTCCACTACTGCCGCCAAAAAGATCATCGTTGCCATTAGTCCCCACAATCAAGTCATCGTAGGTTGTACCTCTGATCTCTAATCGTTCTATATTTTTGTAGTTAACCCGATTCGTGCCTGCTGTAATCGAACCAATGTTAGTGGTTGCATTGAATGTCGAAGTCATTCTCCCCGTAGCATTGGTATAATACGCTTGTAAAAAATCATCACCTGTCCCTCCATCTACCGTTTGAGTTAATAAGTCAGAGGGGGCAGTAGATGAAGACCCCAAAGAAAAGCTGTCATTGCCATCCCCACCAGAGAGCAGGTTATTGCCAGATGTTGCCCCAGCATTCAGGGTATCGTTACCAGCGCCGCCGTTGAGGGTGTTATCGCCTGTTGAAAATTCAGCATTCAATACATCGTCATTAGTACCACCAACGAGGGAGTTATTGCCCGTACTACCAATCAGGGTATCCTTCCCGACACCACCAATGAGGGTATCATTTCCCGTACCACCCCGCAGCAAGTCGTTGCCACTTAAGCCGTAGATTTTGTCATTACCGCCCTGACCATTAACCACATCATCTGAGTCATCTTTTCCCGTAATGTTGTTGGAGAGGTCATTGAGGAAGGTTACCGTGTTTTTGATGCCCAGCTTGGTATCAGTAGAGTTGGCATCAAAGACATCAAAGCTGTCGGTGATACTAGTTTGCCCATTAAACAGGATATTGCCAATCGCTGGTGTTGCACCAGTTGCTTTCTGGTTCTCCAAGTTTTCTAATTTGAAGTTTTGCAGAATGATCTTGCGATTAAACACATCTTCAAAGGTGATTTCCAGATTGCTGCCATTTTGGGTGAGCAACAAATTTCTGGCACTGAACAAGTCATTGCCCTCGAATTTTAGGGTGTCCACTTCCGCAATGACTGCTACTGTCGGGTTTGTTCCTTTACCAACGCCACCGAAATCAGTGATAGTATCAGTGTCGCTCTCATAGTAGTAGCTGTAAACAAATTGATCCTTACCGCCACCACCAGTCAAGGTGTCGTCGCCCTGGTTAGGTGTAATGGTATCGTTGCCTGCAAGACCCTTAATCGTGTCCGCTAACTCGCTGCCCACTAGCGTATCATTACCCTTTGTTCCAATGATATTTGCCATAATCTTTTACTACCTAAATAGATTTTTTCAGTAACTTCAGTTCTCAACCTTGAGTTTATTGCTGTTTTAGGACATCAAAATTCGCCTCAATTTGACGTTTTCGGCATATTTTATATCTCAAGAGTTAGGAACAGTAATATTCATTAAAGATTCACCTTATGAAAAGGCCTTTCGATAGCACTAATCTAACTATCTCGGACAACAACAGTTTTAAGCGCTATACAAATTCATGAGCGCGTGCATTTAGTCAAACACATAGTTTCAGGCTTTTTTTACTCATCTTTAATCAACCGTAAAAGCTTAAAAAAGCTCGAAAAATCAAGATTGAATGTCTAAAATTCACACTTTATAGTTTGTTTTTTTGTCAATGGGTAAGTCCTACTACCGTGAAAATAGAGAAGAGTTCACTCTTGATAGGCAAAAATAATTTTATACCTGGTTGTGGGCTATTGCCCGTGAGTGTCTAGCCTGAAAATGGAGAACATCGAAATAACTCTGTAATAACTACATACTACCTACATACTACCGTATTTATGTAAATGTCTTTGCTGAAAGACACATCTTTGCATATTCTTCATATTATTCACTGTTCAATGTACGTACAAGTACTTTTGTTTATGTATTGCTGAACGGTTACGCTTTTTTAGGCGATCGCTAACCCGAAATCAACAACAGCCATCTTTCAATTACGAACAACAAACCCTGTGGGAACTAAACTTTTAAGGATTGTGCAGCTTAATTAAACACACAGATTAGAGTAATATAACAACGGTGGTATCATTGCATCAAAATGATACCGTAATTTTGTCTAGATATAGAATTCTATCGCCCTGCCAACGGTAGATTATTTCTGAAAGGAGTTTGCTGCAATGTCCACAACACCAACTACTCGCCTGATTTTGGAGACTTTACTCCCCCATCTCAAAGTAGCAGCAGCCTATGCCCGTTTTCTTCAACCAAAAATTGCTGCACTTCCCGCCAAAGAACAAGGAAACAACTTTTTTAGTGCAGCACTTACTGATGCAGATGTGGCTATTCAAAATCTGGTAGAAGTAGTACTATTGGGCACTTTCCCAGAGATTCGCTTTTTTGGGGAAGAGTATGCAAGTTCTAACAATACTAAGTATTTTCGCTCTACCGAACTCGGCTCAGAAGGTGATTATTTAGTCACACTCGACCCGATTGATGGCACGAAGTTTTACATGGATGGACATTCTAATTACCAAATTATTCTCAGTATTCTAAATTCAGATGACTTTGAAGCAGTACTCGCTATTTCCCCTGCCCAAAATGTTTATTTTTACGCTCTCCGAGGCGAAGGTGCTTTTAAAGGGACGCTGGATATGAGCTTAGAAGCCTGTGCCCCGTTACACATAACATCCGTCAAACCTTCTATTTTGTTGGGATGGGGAATGAATTTGATCGCACATTTATTAAAAGATCGATATAAAGTAATCGATATAGCGACTGATTACTCTAGTGATATTGAAATTCCCAATCTCAATGGTATTTTCAGTGGCGACTTGAGTGGAGCAGTGATCAAATCGGGCAAATTTATTGATGGTGCTGCACTCGCTTTTATTGCCAGAGAAGCTGGCTGGATTGTAACTACTCTCGACGGTTCGACTTTACCGCCACTGCATACTTGTCAAAACTATAGCCTGCCTGGATTGATAGTAGCTGCCTCAAAATCTGTTCATCAAGACCTACTGAAAGCGATGCAAAGCCTACCTGTTTGAGGGTAAATAATTAGTTAATTATTTACTAACTATCCTTAAATAAAATGAAAATTTGTATTGTTGGCGCGGGTGCGATTGGTGGATATTTAGGAGCGAAATTGGCACTGGCAGGTGAAGCCGTGACATTAATCGCTCGTGGTTCTCATTTGGAGGCAATTCAAAAAAATGGGCTGAAGTTGCTCATGGCAGACGGTTCTAGCCAAATTGTTACTCCGTTGGCAACTAGCGATATCCAGTCAGCAGGGCCACAAGATGTAGTAATTTTAACTGTCAAGGCTCACAGTGTTCCAGCGATCGCACCTTCTCTCCCTGCACTCTACAATCCTCATACGATGGTGGTAACAGCCCAAAATGGCGTTCCTTGGTGGTACTTTCGCAAGTATGGCGGTGAGTATGAAGGGACGCGGATTCAATCGGTTGACCTAGATGGGATTATTGAAGCTAGTATCGGTGCCCAACGCGCCATCGGTTGTGTTGTTTACCCAGCAACTGAGATAATTGAACCAGGTGTGATTAAGCATATTGAAGGCGATCGCTTTACTCTTGGTGAAATCGATGGCACTAAAACAGAACGCATCCAATTATTGGCACAGACTTTAAAACAGGCAGGACTCAAAGCACCAATCCGCAATCAAATTCGCACGGAAATTTGGATTAAGTTGTGGGGGAATGTGGCATTTAATCCCATCAGTGCCCTGACTGGTGCTACTCTAGAGGATATTTGTCGCTATCCCCTCACCCGTGAACTAGCGCGGCAAATGATGACAGAAACTCAAGCGATCGCGGAAAATTTGGGTATAAAGTTTGGCATCACTTTAGAACAGCGAATTAATGGGGCAGAAAATGTTGGTGCCCATAAAACCTCGATGCTACAAGATATTGAAGCCGGACGCGCTACGGAGATAGATGCTATTGTTGGCGCGGTGGCAGAATTAGGAAAACTTACTCAAATTCCCACACCTTATATTGATGCTATTTATGCCAGCGTCAAGCTGCTGGAGGCCACCAAAGTGAGAATTTAATAGTCCAGTCAGGAGCCTGATTTTGTATCGTGAACTCGGTTGAGAGCTTTTTTGGCTCCTTTCCTACGGGACGCTAACACGGACAAGTTCTGGAAGACTGGCAGATATATAGCGACGACTTATATCATGTCCGCATAATTAGTTATGATTCCCACAGTCGAATGTCACGCTTGTAAACGTAAAACTCTTGCTGTGACTGGGTTGCATGGTGGTAGGGGTGTGGGGTTGCAGGTCTGGAGTGTTGTATGTTTTGTATTCTTCAAAAGGTTCTTAGTTTTCCTCTTATATCATGTCCGCATAAATAGTTACGCTAACCACAGTCATTACACCCCACCCCCAACCCCTCCTGCTTGCGGGGAGGGGAGACAAAGCGACGATTGTCGGGGTGGGGTTCTTCGGGTTTCATAAGTAATCAAGCGGACATGATATTACACCCCTACACCCTCACACCCTTACACCCTCTCATCCAGTCAGATTATGGGTTCACGCTTTTCTTAGTGCCATTCTTCCCACAGTCATTACACCGAAAATTTTCAGGGATTTGGTGAACACATCGTGCCCAAAGGCAAGATACAGATATCTCAGGCATTCTGTCTGTTCTGTATCTCAATTTTCTATCCAGATGTCACTCGATTGATACCAGCAGGTTATTAGCATGACGAATATTGAGATATAATTTTTTGAGGCGCGATCGCATTTGTATTTTTAACCTTATGAGTCATCCTTCTTGCCTTACAATCCTGCTGATTGATGATTGCGCCGAAAATCGGCTGGAATTGTCTCACTTATTACAGCAGGACAGCCTATATACCTATCGCATATTGGAGTTTGATTCAGCAACGCAAGCCCTGGAATGGTGTCAACAGGAGATACCAGATATCATTTTGCTGGATTTTGTGTTGCCTAATGGGGATAGCCTGAAGTTTATTCAGCAATTTCGGGAATGCCATAGCAATACCCAAACTGCTGTGATTATGCTGACAGGACAAGGCGATGAAATTATCGCTGTCTGTGGGATGATAAAAAATGGTGTTCAGGATTATGTAGTTAAAGATAAACTCACGGCTGAAGTTCTTCAAGGCGCAATTCATCATGCCGTTGAACGGATGTATCTGACTCGAGAGTTAGAACAAAGTCGGGAACAACAACAACTGATTGCCGCGATCGCCTTACGGATTCGTCAGTCTTTTAAAGTAGAAGAAATTCTGCGTGCCACAGTAACAGAAGCGCGGCAGTTTCTCAAAGCAGACCGAGTAGTTGTCTATCAATTTCAGCCAGATATGAGCGACAGCATTGTGGCGGAGTCAGTGCTTCCTGGTTGGACGGTAGCTCTGGGGAAACAGATTCGGGACACCTACCTTCAACAGGGAGCCGGCAGGGATTATCGCCAGGGAAAAAAACGGGCGATGAATGACATTTATCAGGCTGGCTTAACGAATTGTCATTTGCATCTTCTAGAACAATTTGAAGTTAAAGCTAATCTGGTAGTACCTATTTTGGTCAAAGAGCAATTGTGGGGATTATTAATTGCTCACCAATGTAGTGCATCTCGTCACTGGCAATCGTTGGAATTGGATTTGTTAGATCAACTAGCGGTGCAAATAGCGATCGCTATTCAACAGGCGAGTGCATATCAGCAAGCACAGGCAGAACTGGCAGAACGCCAACGCACAGAAGCAGCCTTAAAAGCCAGCGAAGAGAAACTCAAACTCACCCTAAATTTTGCTGCTATTGGCTATTGGGAATGGAACCCAATCACCAATCAAATATTTACCGAGAATGCAATTCACTGTCTTTGTTCTGAGCCGAGTGATGCAAACCTAACTTATAAACAATGGCTCAATCAGGTATATCCAGAGGATCGGGAATGGGTTGAGCAGAAATTTAGGCAGGCGATCGCAACACAGACTGATTATACTGTGGAATACCGGGTTACCTGGCAAGATGGCAGCATTCACTGGGTATCGGTAAAAGGACGGGGACTTTATGACGAAACCGGACAACTGCTGCGGATGCTGGGCGTGCTAATTGACATCACAGAACGCAAGCTCTCAGAAGAGGAGCGGCGGCACGCAGAGATACCGCAAATTGAATTACATCTTATGGAGCAGATTCTTGAAGTAGTCCTAGCAGGTTACTGGGATTGGGATATTCCAGGCAATCAGGAGTACTTGAGCTTAACCTTCAAGCAGATGTTCGGCTATGAAGATCATGAGTTGCCAAATACACCAGAGAGTTGGCAACGCCTGATTTTTCCAGAGGATTTACCAGGTGTTCTGGAAATTTTCCAGCAACATGTCCAAAGTCGTGGAAAAATTCCCTATTACAATGAAGTGAGATATCGGCATAAGGATGGTTCTACCGTTTGGGTCATTTGTTCCGGTTGTGTCATTGCGTGGGATCAAGACGGCAATCCCCTTCGCATGATTGGTTGCCATATTGACATAACAAAACGCAAACAAGTAGAAGAAGCCCTCAAAGAGAGCGAACAACGTTATGCAACATTGACAAAAGCGGCTCCTGTGGCTATTTTCCGGCTTGACAATGCTGGTAACTGTATTTACGTTAACGATCGCTGGAGCGATCTCACGGGTAGACCAACACAAGCAGCATTGGGGATGGGATGGGCAGAAGCAATATACCTAGAAGACCGCGATCGCATCCTCAGAGAATGGTATCAGGTGCAATTAGAGCAAACAGAACTTTTTTACAACGAGGGTAGGCATCTGCGCCCAGATGGTAGTATCAACTGGTTTCACTGCTATGTGTTACCTGAAACTAACGCCAGTGGAGCTATTATCGGTTATATCGGTACACTAACGGATATCAGTAATCGCAAACAAGCCGAACAAGAACTCATCCACAACAGAGATTTGCGAGAAGCAATTTTTAACGAATCTGCCGATGCCATCTTTCTGATTGATCCGCAAACACTGCTCACCTTGGATTGCAATCGGCAGTCGGTAGAACTGTTTGAGGCGGCTGACAAAACTGAATTGATCAATATTCATGGGCAGACGCTCCAACGCTATCCATTCACTGCCAGCGAAACGGATGCGATCGTAAGAAATATGCAGTCAAAAGGTATTTGGAGCCGAGAGATTGAATATGTTACTCTTCAGGGTAAGATTTTTTGGGGAAACATTGCAGTTAAACCGATTACTGTAGCCGGACGTACTATGAATTTAGTGCGGATCACTGATATCAGCGAACAGCAAGCTGCGCTACGCGATCGTAAACTTGCCGAAGCACAACTGCGGCAGACGAATGAGCAACTTGCTAACACCAACGTGGAACTTGCCCGCGCCACTCGCCTCAAAGACGAATTTCTCGCAAACATGAGCCATGAACTGCGAACACCTCTCAATGCTATTTTGGGGATGTCAGAGGGCTTACAGGAAAGTGTATTTGGCTCCATTAATGAAAGACAAGCAAAAGCGATCGCTACTATTGAGCGCAGTGGCAGACATTTGCTAGAACTAATCAACGACATTTTAGACTTGTCTAAAATCGAATCTGGCAAACTGGAACTGCAATTGAGCGATGTTTCTGTCAGGAGCCTCTGTGATGCTAGCCTTGCCTTTGTCAAACAGATGGCTTTGAAAAAAAATATTCATCTTAGTATTCATATTTCTGAAAATATTGACAGCATCCAAGTAGACGATCGCCGCCTGTCTCAAGTACTAATCAACCTACTGAGTAACGCTGTCAAGTTCACGCCAGAAGGGGGATCTGTAACGCTAGAAGTCCGGGTGGAAGAAGCAGGGGAGCAGGGGAGCAGGGGAGCAGGGGGAGCAGGGGGAGCAGAGGGAGCAGGGGGAGCAGGGGGAGCAGGGGGAGCAGGGGGAGCAGGGGGAGCAGGGGGAGCAGGGGAAGTAAATTCTGCCTTGTCCGCCTCATCTTTACCAAAGCTCTGTTTTCATGTCACTGACACCGGCATTGGTATCGCTGCTGAAGAAATTGGTAAGCTGTTTCAGCCCTTCATTCAGCTTGACAGCAGCCTTAACCGCCAGTACAGTGGCACTGGTTTAGGTTTGGTACTTGTACAAAAGATTGTTACCCTACATGGAGGAACAGTCTCACTTAGCAGTAAAGTTGAAGAAGGAAGTTGTTTTACCGTCCGCATTCCCTACCATACCAGCAATAATCTGTTAACAAGGCAAGTAACTGCTTCATTGCCCAGCTATAGTTTAACTGCTGAGAATGCTCAAGTTTTGATTGTGGAAGATTCTGTTGCGGCGGCTGACCAAATTGCTCGCTACTTCAGCGAAATGGGAATGCAACCCATCATTTATCCCAAAGGTGAAGGAGCTGTAGAAGAAGTGCTGCGCCTTCAGCCTGCTCTAGTTATCCTGGATCTGCAACTACCGAATCTATCGGGTTGGGACGTGCTAAATCAACTCAAGAGCAACCCAAAAACCAAAGATATTCCAGTAATCATTATTTCAGTCGTGGATGAGCGTAGCAAAGGACTGGCTCAGGGAGCGTTTGAATATCTGATCAAACCCATTACCCGCGCTCAACTTCAAGCAACTATAAATAAACTACAACATTCTGCCCATTCCGAGTCGCCAAATTTGGTATTACCAAAAGCCGCTCTGAAACCACCTTTGATTTTGCTGGCAGAAGATAATCAAGCAAATATTGATACCATGTCCGGTTATCTTGAAGGTCGAGGGTATCATCTCATTTTGGCAAACAATGGACAACAAGCTATCGACCTTGTTAAAGTTCAACGCCCCGACTTAATTGTGATGGACATTCAAATGCCAGAAATGGATGGGTTGGAAGCAATGCGCCGCATCCGTGATGATCGGCAATTTGTGGATATTCCGATGATTGCACTAACGGCGCTAGCCATGCCAGGCGATCGCGAAACTTGTTTCGCGGCCGGAGCTAATGAATATTTGACTAAACCCGTAAAACTTAAACAGCTTGTAGCCAGAATTCAACAATTTTTAGGAAAGTAGCGGAAATTCTCGATGCATAGTCAACCCTCTATTTTAGTAATCGATGATGAACCCGATAACTTTGATGTTGTTGAAACCTTGCTGCATGGTGAAAACTACCAGCTATACTACGCTCTTAGTGGTCAACAAGCTCTAAATCGCCTCAAAAGTTTTCAACCCGATCTGATTTTGCTCGATGTAATGATGCCTCATCTAGATGGGATGGAAGTCTGCCAGCGCATCAAAGCCGATCCACAATGGCAAGCGGTTCCGATTATTATGGTGACTGCATTAACCGCTAAAGAAGATTTGGCTCGATGTCTGGCGATGGGTGCAGATGACTTCATTAGTAAACCCATCAATGGTGTGGAATTACGAGCCAGAGTTCATTCCATGTTACGGATTAAGCAGCAGTATGACAGTATGCAAGTATTGATGAAACTACGAGAAGACATGGTAAATATGATTGTGCATGATCTGCGAAATCCACTTACCAGTATTGTCTTAGGGACAGAAATTCTTCGGTTAGCAGGTTTGTCACCTGAACAGCAGCAAGGAAAAGTTGATCAAATTTTCCTGGCTGCACAACAACTACAATCGTTGATTGATAGCTTGCTGATCATGGCAAAGCTGGAATCTGGGAAAATGGTTCTCAACTACACAGAAGTAGATATTTGTGCGCTGTGTATGTCAGCTGTAGAAGATATTAAGGCGATCGCTGCCCAAAAAAACCTGACCCTGATATGTGAATTACCTGAACCTGGTAGGATTATTGCAGTAGATGCAGTTATCTTTCGTCGAGTGCTGGATAATTTACTCTCCAATGCCATTAAGTTCTCACCGTCTAATTCTCAAGTAACTCTACGGGGAGAATATTTGGCAGGAGGAGGTGTGAAAGTGCAAGTCGTTGATTTCGGTTCGGGAGTCCGTCAAGACTTACGACAAATGATTTTCGAGAAGTATGAAATTGGAACTCGGATGCCAGATGTTTCGCAAATTGGTTTAGGATTGGCTTTCTGCAAAATGGCGATCGAGGCACATTGCGGTACGATTACCATTGAAGATAATCATCCACATGGTAGTATCTTTACTGTATTACTAAATAATTCGTAATTCGTAATTCGTAATTCGTAATGACGCTCGTTCCTCGCTAACGCTGCGCTATCGCTACCGCTACGCTAACGTAATTCGTAAATTTTGTTTGTTTTGTAATGGGGATTTAACCCCAACACAAAACTTGCTTTTTTATTGAACCGGGGGACTTAAACCCACGGAACTAGTTAAACTCTAGTCAATACCGTTCGGATAAGCAGGGGAGGCTCTTGAGGCTCTTGAGGCTCTTGAGGAAAGAAGGTTATTGTTCAGCAATTCTTCTCTCAAGAACAGCTTCTCTTCTCCCCCTGCTCAAGAACAGCCTGCCTCAACCAAAAAATTCCTTAACCGAACGGTATTGAAACTCTAGTAGGTTGTCGGCGAAATTGCAGAAGTATTTGCCAGCAAAACCTGCAAACTTCTCAAATTTAATGCTAAAAAACGTAGATTAAATAATATCATGTCCGGATAAATAGTTATGATTCCCACAGTCATTGCACCCCACCCCCAACCCCTCCCGAAGAGCGGGGAGGGGAGACAAAGCATAGCTTTGGCGGAGTGGGGTTCTTCGGGTTTAATAAGTAATCAAGCGGACATGATATAACTTGTAATTCTGAGTGTAGTTTGGGTTTGGCAGTATAGTTGCACAGTGGCAAAAAATAATTGAATAAAATCCAATACAGTTCAGTTAAGCAATTTTTTCCTCCTCTTTCTTCTCTCTCTGTGTCGCGCCAGTTGCTTCTCCCAAGGGGAGACGCTGCGCGAACAAGTCGGAGAACCGCAAGGGCGCACTGGCTTCTCTGCGCCTCTGCGGTTCGTTAAAAAAAACAACTTTGATAAAGAGTTTTAGCCTTAACCCAAGCGTATTGGAATAAAATCTCCATTTTTTATTTAAAATGTTTTGGATATATTCTTTTTTTTAAGAAATTCTCTATCGCTTTGCCTACAAAAAACCTTTAAAATTAGAATTTTACCTTGCTGCATGGCACAGGTATTATATCATGTCCGCTTGATTACTTATTAAACCCGAAGAACCCCACCCCTTAATCCCCTCCCCGCTCTTCGGGAGGGGAGACAAAGCGTAGCTTTGGCGGGGTGGGGTGCAATGACTGTGGGAATCATAACTAATTATGCGGACATGATATTATCTGCTCGATTGATGTGAAAGTTTCAGGTCGGAATGTAAATTTTATAATTATCAAGTTTATGAAGAAAAAAAAAGTATGGCTATTAACGATACTGGTTGTAGCAGTAATCAGTATCATCACAGGACATAGTAATTCTCTAAAAGCTGCCTCATCTTTAGATAAAGACACGCTGACGATGATTACTTCCCCAGATTATCCCCCTTATGAGTTTTATGATACTAAAGGAGGCGATCGCCAAATTGTTGGCTTTGATATAGATATCGCCAAGACCCTTGCTCAAAAACTAGGGTTTAAACTTAAAATAATGGAATCCGATTTTAATGGATTAATTCCTGCACTCCAAGCAAATCGCGCTGACTTTGTAATGGCTGGGATGACTCCGACTCCAGAACGGCAGAAAAATATTGACTTTTCAATTATTTATTACGAAGCCAAAGATACGATTGTCGCTCCTAAAGGTAGCAACCTGAAGCAGCCCCAAGACTTATCAGGAAAAAAAGTTGGTGTACAACTAGGAACGATACAAGAACAAAATGCTCAGAAAATTGCTCAAAAAGTTGCAGGTATTCAGTTAAAGCAACTCAACAGAGTGCCGGAAGTAGTTCAGGAAATCAAATCTGGGCGAATTGATGCAGCAATTGTTGAGGATACCGTCGCTAAAGGATTCGCCCAAGCTAACCCAGATTTAGAATTTAATATTATTCCCTCAGAGGAAGCAAGTGGATCAGCGATCGCTTTTCCTAAAGGTTCTTCTTTAGTAGAACCGTTTAACAAAGTCCTTCAACAAATGAAGGACAATGGCACATTGGCTAAACTAGTAACCAAGTGGTTTTCAGAGAATACCACCGCCAATCCTGCATCTTCAACTTCTGCCAAAGGCGGATTAAATCTCGATTTTACCAGAATTCTTCCAGATATTCCCTTTATTCTTCGGGGAATCCCTTTAACTTTGTTGTTTACCCTATTATCTGTATCCTTGGGGTTAATCTGGGGAACAATACTGTCTCTATTAAAAATTCTCGGCATCAAGCCGCTTACCTGGGTTGCTAACGCCTACACCTCTGTTTTTCGAGGCACACCTTTGCTATTACAGTTGGCGTTGGTTTACTACGCAACACCCCAGCTTACAGGCTATGACATTTCAGCATTGCAGGCTGGGGTGCTAACTTTTACCCTGAATTCTGGCGCTTATATGTCGGAAACCATCAGGGGTGGGATTCAGGCGGTGGATAAAGGGCAAAGTGAAGCGGCGATGTCGATGGGTGTTCCCTATTGGTTGATGATGTGGGATGTGATTTTACCGCAAGCATTGAAGAACATTCTCCCAGCATTGGTGAATGAAACTATCGGATTGCTCAAAGATTCCGCGCTGGTGTCAACCATTGGGGTGGTGGAAATATTACGCAGCGCCCAAATCGTTGGTGCAAACAAGTATATTTATTTTGAACCACTGCTATTTGCAGGGTTAATCTACTATGTTTTAGTAATGGGTATGACCTTGGGTGCATCCGCTTTAGAAAGGAGGTTACGGGAAAGTGAATAATGTAGTAATTCGCACAGAATTCTTATGTAAATCCTTTGGCAAACTCGACGTACTCAAAAACATTTCCACTGAGTTTTACCAGGGAGAAGTGGTTGCCATACTAGGCCCTTCTGGTTCAGGTAAGTCTACCTTTCTGCGATGCATAAACTTACTAGAACAACCCACCAGAGGAAGAATCTATTTTCATGAGCAAGAAATTACCAAGCCCAAGGCAAACATCGCTAAGGTGCGCCAGCATTTGGTGATGGTATTTCAACATTTTAATTTGTTTCCCCACATGAATGTGCTGGAAAATGTCACTTACGCGCCTATAAAGGTGAAAGGAATAAACAAGCAAAAAGCACAAGAACATGGCTTAGAATTGCTTGCTAAGGTAGGTTTAGAGTCAAAAGTGTCTGTCTATCCGTCCAAACTGTCAGGGGGACAGAAACAGCGAGTAGCGATCGCCCGTGCATTAGCAATGGAACCAGAGATGATTTTATTTGATGAACCCACCTCTGCACTAGATCCAGAAATGGTTAAGGATGTGTTGGAAGTGATGAAAGGTTTAGCACTATCTGGAATGACAATGGCGATCGTCACTCATGAAATGGGCTTTGCAAGAGAAGTTGCCAATCGGATTATGTTCCTCGACCAGGGAAGTTTAGCAGAAGATGCTACTCCTGGCGAGTTTTTCCAAAATCCTCAGTGCGATCGCGCTAAACAGTTCTTGGAAAAAATGCTTTAGAACATCAGGAATTTGCCGCTTTTTTTGTATTCTTGAAACTTTTCTAAAACAGGGCGATCGTTTGGCATTAATGCAACGTGAGTTCGACAAACCTCTCCCTGCCTTGAACTTTAGTTCAAGTCTGTCCCTCTCCGACTCGGAGAGGGACGGTTTTGCGTAGTAAAACCTTCTTAGAGGTTTCAATATTTAAGCTAGTTAGGTGATTACTACATGAGTCGTCGAACTCACGTTAATGCAGGTAAAAGCGCACTCACTGAATTTGCGATCGCAAAGCGTTAATTAGAAAGATAAATCAGGATGGCGATCGCACAAACTACCAATTTATAACAAGAATTGTCTTGGAT
This sequence comes from Nostoc favosum CHAB5714, assembly GCF_020829495.1. Lineage (GTDB taxonomy): Bacteria > Cyanobacteriota > Cyanobacteriia > Cyanobacteriales > Nostocaceae > Nostoc > Nostoc favosum. The sequence goes on from NZ_JAIVFQ010000016.1 coordinate 70,024, forward strand.
AGCGAGCTAAACCGCGTCTATCTTGAAACCTGTAGTTCTTCGGTGATGAAAAGGATTTGCCCTCATCCCCCAACCCCTTCTCCCAGATTTGGGATTCGGGGAGCCAATACAGTTCAGTTAAGCTTTTTTTCTCCCCCTGCTTCCTCTGCCTCCCCTGCTCCCCCTGCCTGCCTTAACAGATAAATTTGCTTAACTGAACCGTATTGTTCGGGGAGCCAGAATTTCAAAGTCCCTCTCCCATATCTGGGAGAGGGATTTAGGGTGAGGGCAAAAACTACGGTTCTCAACTTAGATGAGGTTTAAGTACAGCATTTCCTTAATTAGTAGCGAATTAAATTTGGCAATACCCTGCAATGGCAATGAATGCGTCGGCTTGCATTGTTAATGCGTCGGCGGCCTTGTTAATGCGTCGGCGGCCTTGTTAATGCGTCGGCTTGCATTGTTAATGCGTCGGCGGCCTTGTTAATGCGTCGGCGGCCTTGTTAATGCGTCGGCGGCCTTGTTAATGCGTCGGCGGCCTTGTTAATGTGTCGGCGGCCTTGTTAATGCGTCGGCGGCCTTGTTAATGCGGTTCTCGTTTACGTGAGGTACACCCGTAGGGGCAAGGCGCAATGCCCATTGGTGTCAACTTAAACTCAAACGCTTATCCCACAGGCGTTTTACCCCACACGCTATCCGGCTCCACGCAGGTGAACCCCAAGACCGCACTGGCTCCCCTTAATCCCCTCCCCGTTCACGGGGAGGGGAGATTTTGTCGCTAGACAAAAGCGGGGTGGGGTTGCGAGGGCATAATTAGTAATTGAGTAGGCTTGATATAACGTCATTGCAAGGGTTTCACGTTAAGTTGACACCAATGGGCATTGCGCCTTGCCCCTACACCTCGTGATGTAATGTTGTACCGCATCTGAATGGGAACCGCTATAATGCATCTCAATGCAATGCCAATGCGTTCCCCTGCATTGGAAACGCTACGCTTTTACGCAAAACTATACTAAGAGCGATCGCCTTTCAATACGGTTTGGATAAGCTTTTCTTCTTCCCCTGCTTTCCTTTAAAGTGAAACAGTATTATCCCTACTTTCTCAAACGAAAGCGCACTGGCATTCTATCAGGCGGATAAATCAAAAGGTTCTGCTGTAATTGTTCCAGAGATGATCGACCGTTGACCAACTCCCAGTCAAAGTAGTAAAGCAGTAGTGCCAGCATCATCGTTGCTTCCAGCATTGACAAATGCTCTCCCAAGCAACGATGAGAACCTGAGCCAAAGTCTATCATTGGCAGTTGACTACTTTCCTTATTCTTCTCTAACCAACGCTCTGGCAGAAATTCATCGGGATGAGAATAGACTTCAGGATCTCGTCCAGCAGCAAGCATTGACCAGAATATTTTCGTGCCACGAGGAATAAGCGTACCCTCGATAACAGTGTCACGTTGAGCTTCCAATGAAGTCGAGCCTGAAGCGACTGAATAAAGGCGCAAAGTTTCCTTGATAATAGCGCGGATGTAATTCAATTCCTTAAGGCTTTCTGCATTAATACTGCCTTGATTTTCCCAAGCTTGGTCAACAACAACCTGTGCCTGCTGAAAAACCCTTTGATTTAAGGTCAATTCTGCTATTGCAAAAGATAAAGTATGAGCCGTGGTATCAGTACCAGCTATTAAAAGTTCAATAACTTCTGCTATCAGTGCTTCCCGATTGTATTTTGGTTCTTTGGCAGCTATTTTCACCAACATTGATTCCTGGAACAAAGGACTTACCTGTGGTAAATCGGTCTGATTTTGTTCTCTCATCTGTAAAGCTAAGTCTACACGGGGAGTAATAAACTCCTCTAAATATCGCCTTGCTGCCCAATAATCTCGTGAGTTCTTAGTTGGCAGATATTTCATCCATATCTTCTCGCCAGTCGCTACTCGTAGGAACCGATAGCCTACAATAGACATCGCCTCGTACACCTTGAGAACATCAAGGGGTTGTCCTTCATGACTAGCAATGTTTCTATCCACAGGAATGCCTAATACAAGAGAGGAAATCACCCTCATTGTTAGTTCTACAAACAGAGGATCTACCTGAACTTCTGGTGAGGCCGCTGACTGAATTTTCTCAATTACTTGTTCGCAAGCTTGGCTAATAATTTCCACATATTTGGAGAGACCGCTAGAACTGAATTCAGGGTTCCAAGCCTTGCGTCTGTACTGCCACTCACTTCCGTTTTGACCTAAAAGAATGGGCCCACTAATGTCGTTCCAAGCTTTGCTCGCTCGCTGTGACCTAATTAGGCTACCGTCTCTCATCCCATTAACAATGGTGTCTTCAATAACTTTTGGCTTACTCAAAACGAGAACTGGATAGCCAGTCCAATAAACATACATTGGCCCTAGCTGCTGGCTCCAATCAAACAATAATTGGAAGAATTTCTTCTCTTTCACTGCTGCTAATACTTGAGGAATATTTCCTAATAGCCAGTGTTTCGTAGGAGAGGGAAAGGACTGTAGAGATTTGTAAGTGTTCTTTTGTTTCCACCACCGCAAACCTAATATTCCCACTGTGCTAGTAATGCCTAAGACTGTAACTAAATATGGAAATGAGTCAGAAAAAGCAATTTGAGCAGCAATCTCTTGGAACATGAATCCGCCTTTGTCCAACAAAACTTAGGTTATTCAGATACTACCGTATTGTTTCCAGATTTAGTTTATAAAGAAAATCTAAAGGTAGTAAATAGCGATCGCCTGAAAACAGGATAATGCAGCTGTTCCCATTCAACCTATAACTATGGCATCTACACCTAAAATCCTTGCCTTTGCAGGCAGCACCCGCATTGAGTCTTACAACAAAAAATTGGTAAAAATCGCGGCGGCTGGCGCTCAGGCAGCAGGCGCAGAAGTGACTTATATAGACCTCCGCGATTTGCCCCTACCTCTGTTTGATGAAGATTTGGAAGCTCAAGAAGGACTACCAGCCAACGCCCGCACTTTTAAGGATTTGCTGATTTCTCATCAAGGATTGCTGATTGCTTCGCCGGAATATAACAGTTCACTCACAGCAGTTTTGAAGAACGCCATTGATTGGGCATCCCGTCCAGCCCCAAATGAAGCACCATTAGCTGCTTTTGCAGGTAAGGTTGCTACTATTATGAGCGCTTCCCCAGGCGGACTTGGTGGTTTGCGGGGATTAGTTCACCTGCGCTCTATTTTGGGAAACATCAAAGTTTTGGTACTTCCCGACCAAATAGCCCTACCCAAAGCTTACGAAGCCTTCAATCCTGATGGCACTTTAGTAGATCCTAAACAGCAAGAATCTATTGAAAAGCTAGGCGATGGCTTAACAAAGATATTGCTGAAGCTCAATTAAATTATTCTTTGTAATATAACTGATTTCATAGATTTCTATTGAGTCTGATGATAACAGTTAAGCAGCAATTTACGAGTCAACTTTTGGCGCGTGGTAATGACTAAGAAGGTACAATTTTGTCATTCTCAGATGAATGAAATGGAGCGAAGAACATACGGCTTTAGGCACATAACGAGATACTTCACTCCAATTCGCTGGGTTCAGAGGATGTTTTAAAAGTTCCTTAAGGTATAATTTTGCTGTTCTCTACTGGGTTCAGTGCAACAAAAATTAAGGTTTTAGCCATGTACTGAGATGCCTCAGTGTGCTAAATATGAGAGCAAAAGACCCTTTTAAAACATCCTTTTAATAAGAAGATCGCTTTGAGTTAAGTTTAAAATTAAACTAAATCACACAACGACCTCGAAACTTGCAGCAGTTAGAGCAGGGGTACCAGTCAATTGTGCAAATCTACCTCCTTCAGAAAAACCAGCAGTCAAACCATTGGGGTTATAGAACAGACTACCATTAGCGCTATTGTAAACAATTTCCGCACCACTAAGTTCTGCTGAAGCATCGGTCGTCACCGTGGCAAAGTCTGCGAGATTTAATGCAGTTGAGAAAACCAAGTTACTTAGAGCGGTAAAGGTAGTTTTCGATAGTTGGATCTTGTCTGCACCAGGAGTGAAGTCCTGAATAGTATCAGATCCAAGTTCACTAATAACAAACCTTGATCCTGTTGTAAATGCAAACGTATCTAAATCTCCGCCTCCTGTTAGGACGTCGTTGCCACTATCACCCTGTAGGTAATCGTTGCCGCCGTTCCCGGTTAGAATATCATTTCCACTGCTGCCAAAGAGAATATCGTTACCGTTGCCCCCTACGAGGTTGTCGTCATCACTGCCCCCATCTACTTTGTCCGCACCAGATCCACCAAAAAGGACGTCAGAACCGGCTCCTCCATCAATGAAATGGTTGCCAGTAATACCAGCGAGCGAAACATTGTCATCACCGTCCCCGACAAAAACAACCTTAGGGCCAATTCTTGAAGAAAAAGACGCAGCATTAATAAAATCGGCTTCAGCTGTCCCCAGATTATCACTAACTACATTTCGGGCTCGAACAACTGCCTCTTTTATGGCATCAGCAACATTCTCACTTCTAGAACCAAGAGGCAGTACACCTCCTCGTCCGAGCTGGGTGACTAGTGCCTTATAAGAGGCTACATCTTCAGTTGTAGCTAGAAAAATTGGAATAATGTTATTTGTTTCTAGCGCAGTTTTTACTTGTGAAATCGTTGCATAATCTTCAACAGGATTAATTACACTATCTCCGTTATTAGGGATAGTAGTACTTGGACTAACTGCTGCACGATCGCCCGCAACATGATAAGGAGCATCGGTGCTTAATATAACAACGCGAAATGAACCTACTCTGTAACTGAGACTACCACCGCTATCTAAAGCTGCGTACAAGAGTGCGTCTAATTGTGATTCTTTCTCATCATTGCCACCAGAGGCACTAAAGCCATTGATTATCGTCTTAACTGCCGTTACATTATTTGTCAAAGCGAGTTCTGGTCGATAAACGTAGTCACCGGGACTACCCAAAGGCGAAATTGGCTTATCCTTGAAAGAGGCAAGACCAAGTTTAAGGTCAGCACCAAAGATAGTTTCCAAAATCGGGTTGCTTAACCGATTTACTACTGCTGGAAGTAGGACTTGTTGATTAGGTAAGTCGTCCCCAAATGATCCTGTCAAGTCTTGTACAAAAACGATGTCAGATACCGGAGCCATAATTTATCCCCTGGTTATTTCTATTAATTGGTTGTATTACAAAGTGGATAAACTTCATACTACAAATTTATTATTACCACTATCAATAAATTATCGATAGTAGTTAAAGGTTAAGGAAATATAATCTCTTGAAACAAATATTTGCTGTGTTCTTAATCAGTCTTGCTTTCAGCCTTTAAAAGCTATTTCTCACTCACATTTATTTTTAGATAAAGAGAAATATATCTTTACAAGCGAAGTCCACCTCCGTGGACTAATACAAAATATAGTCCCCCACTTTTAAAACACACTCTTAGACAAAATTGATTTGGGTAGCATTCCATGCACACCTTTTTGGGGACTGTTGACAACTTGCGTAATATGAAAATTCACAGCTAAACTACACAATACATAAGCGTCTTCTGGCGACAAATTTATGAAGCGTTCCAGAAAATTAATCATGTTTTTTAAAGCCAGTTCTAAAGCTTCATCTAAGGTTTGGGCAAAGCCCATTGTGATGATATGAGTTGGAGTTTCGGCAATTGGTGTTGTCAGTTGTAAATCCTTGCGAAGTTTGAGGGTAATTCTACCGTTCATGGAAGTTTCAATGGCGGTGACATTTACCTCTCCATCTCCCTGTGCAGAATGCCCATCACCAATAGAAAATAATGCACCTGATACGAAAATCGGCAAAAATAAACGAGAACCAGCTTGCAGTTCCCGGTTGTCGATATTACCGCCATAAGAACCTGGTGGGACAGAAGTTCGAGAGGTTTCTGGGGTAGCGACACCAAGAATCCCAAAAAACGGTTTGAGGGGAATTTTTATGCCAGTACCCGCCGGAAATTCCGCGATATTGTTTGCTAAATCTAGAGGAATGAATCTCAAAGCAGGTTGAGGAAACTGATGTGGTAAAGCTCCCCAACCTGTACGAATGGCATTGAAACCGATGGGTAAACGAGGTGCGATCGCATCTAATTGTACTTCTAAAACATCCCCTGGTTCGGCATCTCGCACATAAATCGGCCCTGTGAGTAAATGTGGCCCCCCAGCAATTTTGCGTTCTGGTAGAAGATTTTGGCAGATATCGAGAAATTCTGGTGTGACAAATTCAGGTGGTGCTTTGTCATAAACGTAGTAACCAGTATAAGTTTCCACATCAACCGTATCACCTGAATTAATAATGAGCGCTGGTTCTAGCAGATGGGAGAAACCACCCAGATGCACCGTTTCTTTGGTAGCTTTTAAAATGTAATGAGTCATATCATATCTGCCTAATCACTTATCAAAAAAAGTTTCCGCCCTAGAGCGTCCCCCTTGCTCCCTGTTCCCTACTCCCTTGCCTCTTTTTCAACTTCTGTCAAGTTTCAGATGAAAGGATGCCTACTAATACTCGTAGCAAATCTTCTAAACCTTCAGGAACACGATAAAGCTTAATATCTTCTGTAATTAGCTTCTGTTGTCTATTGAGTGTACCAAATTTCCAGTCATCTCCATTAGTAACTGCGCCAAATAAAATTGATGATTGTTCATCTAAAGTCTGATCCAGAGCTATTAATTCTACTGCTAGCTGTGTAAACCCTCTTCTGATATCTGATTGTTTTGCTTCACTCACCAATAGAGAGTTAGATTTATGTAAGTAATAATCCAAAGTCCCCTTGAGCTTTTCATCCACATTAATTGGATACTCGCTATATAGTTGAGCTTTTGTTTGATCGCAGATTTCAGCAAGAATAGGAGCAATCATAAATTCTCTGATTGATATCTCAGCCGTTGGGTTAAAAAGCTTTATATTGCGCTGTAAATAATTTTGTAAAAATTCTAAATAGCTAATATCAGCAAAGTATCTTGGTAATTGTAGCTCTGTGCGATCGTAGCTGTACTCAAACTCAGCTACTACATCTATTGTTGGGTTAGGTAACAAAAAATATTGACTAAAAGTGTAACTTTGCTCAGGTTTTAAAATTCTATATTTGCTCATGATTTTATCGGGAATAACCTAAATGAAATATATTACGAATTACGAACTTGTACTGAGCGTAGCCGAAGTATTACGAATTACGAATTACGAATTGGTATTATTATCTCAATAATTTGCTAAACTCCAACTTTAGGGATAGCAAATAAGAACAATTTGAGCAGGGAATTTGGAGGGGTTGCAGAGTGGCTGATGATGAACGCATAGTCAATGCACAACAGATAAATCCAAAAGACTTCTCGTGGAGATTATGGCCTGTTGTGCCACTCTACCCTTATGGCAGGCGGCAGACAATCCGTAAAGAAGTGGTCAAGGACACAATTTGGAATTTTGACCAGATTCAGGGCATTTTCTACGTTGTTGTGCCGATTCGCATGACTGTGGTTAAGCTCGAAGCCGGGGGTCTTCTCATCTATGCGCCTGTTGCACCAACCCCAGAGTGTATCCGGCTTGTGAATGAGTTGGTGGCGGAACACGGTAATGTTAAGTACATTATCCTGCCAACTATCTCCGGTATAGAACACAAAGTCTTCGTCGGCCCCTTCGCCAGATACTTTCCGACTGCACAGGTGTTTGTGGCTCCCCATCAGTGGAGTTTCCCGCTAAATCTCCCCCTTAGCTGGCTTGGTTTACCACCGAAACGAACTCAAGTACTTCCAGAAGATAGTAGCAAAACACCCTTTGCTGACGAGTTTGATTATGCAATGCTGGGGCCCATCGAGCTTGGCCCTGGTCGGTTTGCAGAAGTTGCTTTTTTCCACAAGCGATCGCATACTCTTTTAGTAACAGATTCTGTACTTTCTATCCCAGAAGATCCACCTGCGATCGCACTATTAGATCCATATCCCTTACTATTCCATGCCAAGGATCATGCTACTGATATTGTTGCAGACATTCAAGTAAATCGCCGTAAGGGTTGGCAGCGTATCTCGTTGTTTGCTTTGTACTTTCAACCAAACGCACTAAATATCCGCCAATGGAGTCAGGTATTGCAAGATGCCTTGAAAGCACCAGAACGCTCAAAGAAAGCTTATTTTGGATTGTATCCCTTTAAATGGCATCCAGATTGGCAGCGATCGTTTAATGCTCTGCGAGGTGATGGGCGTTTGTTTGTCGCACCAATTTTACAGACGCTGATTCTCAACCGCGCACCGAAAGAAACCATCGACTGGGCTGATAAAGTTGCAAGTTGGGACTTCGAGTGGATTATTCCCTGCCACTTTGATTCACCGATTAAAGCCGGGCCGCATCAGTTTCGCCAAGCTTTCTCTTTTTTGGAAAAGCAGCCTGCTGTCAGTGCGGGTTTGTTCAGCAGTAGTAGCTATCCCTTGCCAGAGGAGGATTTTAAACTACTTAAGGAAATCGATACAGGTTTAAATAAGTTTGGGATTGTGCCAGCAGCAAAGGAGAAAGTGTAGGAGAGACAATATAGTGGTTCTCCTTTGGATGCAACACGCGCTTTGGGCGCACTGCTACTGCTGTGCGCCTCTACAAGTTGTTCACAAATGATTAAGTAGGGCTATATCCACCGTAGAATAGTAGACAAACTAGCCCTGGTAAACAGTAGAAGCCTATGCCACAGGCAATCCTTAACCAAATCCTCAATCAGCTTGATATCTTAGAGCCAGAGGAGCTACAGCAGCTGAATCAGGCTATCCAGAGATATCTTGTTGAACAAAAACAAGTTACTCAACGGACAACATTTCACGAAGCACTGTTAACTTCTGGGTTAGTAAAACAACTCAAGCAACCAGTTTACAATCAGCAAACTGAACAGCGACTTATTCAGGTAGAGGGTAAGCCTATTTCTGAAACAATCATTGAGGAACGCTGCTAGATGGCAGCTTATTATTTAGATAGCAGTGCGCTGGTCAAACGCTACGTCAGTGAGATAGGTTCAGCATGGGTTTTGAGTTTATTTGACCCGTTACGGAAAAATGATGTACTGATTGCTGCTATTACTAGTGTTGAAATTGTCGCTGCAATTACACGGCGATCGCGTGGTGGAAGTATCATTGCTACTGATGCGATCGCAGTATGTAATCAGTTCAAAAGTGATCTACGGTCTGAATACCAAGTTGTCGAAATCACAAAGAGTATCATCAACTCTGCAATGGTATTAGCTCAAGTATATGGGTTACGAGGCTACGATGCAGTTCAGCTAGGGGCTGGCTGTGCAGTAAACGCCCTCTGCATAGCTAACAGTTTACCTCTGGTGACATTTGTATCTGCTGATTCCGAATTGAATGCAGCCGCAGCAAGTGAAGGTCTACTTGTTGAAAACCCAAACAACTACCCCTAACGTTTAATTCCTTTAAAATAATTCGTAATGACGCTCTCTACGAGGTACTGCGCGTAGCTTGCTTCTGGGCAGGAGTACGAAATACTCGCTAACGTAATTGGTAAGTTATATCATGTCCGCTTGATTACTTATGAAACCCGAAGAACCCCACCCCGCCAAAGCTATGCTTTGTCTCCCCTCCCCGCAAGCTCTTAGGGGTTGGGGGTGGGGTGTAATGACTGTGGTTAGCGTAACTATTTATGCGGACATGATATTAAAGACTGTTTCAGTCGGGGATTTAGACCCAGACTGAAACAAAGCCACGTATAGACCTAGCTGTTGTTTAGTTCCATTAATGAAATATTTTCGTGGGAATAAAGCCATTTTTCAAAATTGCTTTTACAGCGTAACCATTCTTTATCTGTCATTGCGAACCAATCGGTATCTCTGTTTCTTCCACGAACAAACATGTGTTGTCGAAAACGTCCTTCATAAATGAATCCCATCCTTGTAGCGGTAGTTCGACTCGCATGATTGAGGGAATCACATTTCCACTCAACTCGACGATAAGAATGATGCTCAAAAAGATGCTGAAGTAGCAAAAACTGTGATTCTGTATTGACTTTACTTTTGTGGACTGCGGGAGTAAACCATACATGACCAATTTCAGCACGACCATTATTTGGTGCGATCGCAAGTAATGCTACAATTCCCACTTGAATATTTGTTGAGTTTTCAAAGACTGTCCAAGTAAGAGGGTCAGATTTACTTACTAGGTTCGTTTCTATCCAGTCTTTCATCGTCGAAGGGTGATCAAATGGGCCGTAAAATAGATAATTCCAGACGGCTTCCTTTTCAGGAGTGCCGTGTGAAGCTGCATACAAGGTATCCACATCCCTTTCGGGAATTAAGGGCTTGAGTGTTACAAATTCACCGTTAAGTTGAAGAAATTCCGGTGGTTGCCAAGTTCGGTTTTGCATGATTTTATTGTTTTCCACACACAGATAATCTCATATCGAAACCACCTGCGATTCGGTCATATAGCAGTCCTAAATCATTTGTGAAAATTATATATCTCTTTCTTCTTTCTTCCCTTTGCGCCCAAAGCCAATACTTTGCGGTTCGTTTTCAAATTTTATATTTTTCACGAATCAAATAGGACTGCTATATAAATCTGCGAGTTATCAACCCATAGCAGCCTATAGGCGTTATGTGGGAAATCCAGTGAGTGTTTGCTGAAACGGATTCTTGAGTTTTAACGTTTGATTCCCTTAAACCGTTCTTGCGCCGCCTGAAACGCTTCTTGCATTACCAACTGAATTCTTTGGGGATCGGGTTTCTTACCTCCCATTAAATCACCAAAGTAAACGCAGGCTGCTTCCCCTAATGCCCAGGTGTAAGCGGCTGCCCAAGAGGCTGCGATCGCACTACCAAAACCTGGTATAAATTTAATTAACTCCCGTGCTATTGCCTGTGCTAAAAAACCACCTGCGATCGCACTCACAACGCCTCCCGCCTGAGATGGAGTAACTGTCTGCCCATATAATTTACCCAACAGTCCTACCATTGATACTTGCAAAGCAGTGAGTACTGGCATTGTCGCAAATGGCAAAGGTACAGCCGCCAGGGTGGCAGACATAATCGAAAATGGCAAAATATAACGGCGTGCAGCATCTCGGTAAAGATTACCAAGTTGCTTCCCAGCTTCTTCTTGATCTAATAGTTGATAAATCGCCTGGGCTTCTGCTTCTGGAAGTACTTCTGCTAAGGAATCTCGCAGTGCTTCTAAGCCATAAAATACCGGATTATAGCCATCTTCTTCTAGGGTAAAGTCAATGAGTACAGAGCGATCGCTTATTCCTGCAAAGGCTTGCTGCATTGCGGCAAATGCGCGGTTGACTTCTTGATAATCTGGTGGATAGGCAGGATGATCGACGGTATCGACAGGATAAACCTCATGCAAGCAAGTAACTACCAGCAAACAGGGAATATTTGGATACTGCTGGCGCAACTGTTGAGCAATTTGTCGTAGCGTGTCAGTTGCAAAATCATTGATTTTGACCGTGAGAAGCAGGATTCTAGCGGAACGAGTCTCCTTTTTTAAATCGCCAACTAACTCCTGAATAATTAATTGAGTATCTTGTTTAACATCACCAAGTCCCACCGTATCAGTAAAAATCAGTAACGGCAGGTCATTGGAAGGATAGGCATAGCGCTCTGTATGTTGCGTGTGAGGACGAAATCCCTGACCGACAATTTCGGCAGAAACTCCCGTCAATCCCCGGACAATTGAACTTTTTCCAGCTTGGGGTTTACCAATCAGCAGCGCTTCTGTAGTTGGCAGTTCGGTTCGGATTTTCTCTAAAATCTCGGCAACCTGAGTTTCGCTCACACTAAACCATTCAACAACCGTCTGTGCCAGTTGTTCTACGGGTAGGAGTTGCGTTAGATGTGTTGTTGCTTTATTCCAGACACCGCCAATGCGGTTTGTCCAGGAATTATCGACCGATTTGGTAGTTGCTTTATCGGTCGGTTCACTCAATTGCTGAGAATCACGTTGCTCAGTCATTTCCATCTAAACCTAGAAGACCCTTTTACTCATCTTATAGCGATTCTCAAAGGGATAACTAGTACCGTTAGTAGTGTATCAACTTGGGCGATCGCGTTTTGGAGGTAGCGGTGTCTCACAATCCTAAACGAACCGCCGCCGTAAAAGAAGCTAGCAAGGGAAATTATTGTATCGACTGACAATGCTATTGTTTCGACTGACAATGCCATTGTTTCGACTGACAATGCCATTGTTTCGACTGACAATGCCATTGTTACGGCTGACAATGCCATTGTTTTGACTAACAATGCAATTGTTTCGGCTTACAATGTTAATACAAAACTAAAGTTATGGACAGCTGACAGAAGCTTACCTATATCAGCTATCAGCTTGGCTCAATCAAATCAGCGATTGCCTTCGCCAATATATCTGGATCTACCGATTTAGAAATATGCATTTGAAATCTTGCTGCTAGTCTATGAGGCGCTCTTTCCAGTATCCCGGTTCGCGGCTACAGTGCATCACCGCCAAAATTAAAACGTAATCTTCCTCAATGGTGTATAAAATTCCATAGGGAAATTTGCGCGTTAGACATCGACGAATGTCTTCGTCAACAACAGCCCAGCGAGTCGGTGACTGGATAATTCGGAAAATTGCATCCTCAACCGCATTAATAAATGCTTGTGCTAATTCAACTCGACGCTCTGCGTAAAACTTGACTGCTTCACCGTATTCAATTAATGCTGCTGGATGAAAAACGTATTTCATTGCTCCAAAAATTGTTTTACCCTAGCTAGGGCTTCCTCTCCAGGAATGGGTTCAATTGCACCACTGCGAACTTCATCTCTACGCTTCTTGGCTTCATCTGTCCACAGTATTTGAAGTGTTTCGTCTACATCAAATTCAAGACTTTCAACCAGCTTTTCTGCCAACAATGCTCTCGCTGCACTGGGCAGAGCTAAGGCTTCTTTCATAACTTGCTCAACAGATGCCATAATTACTAAGAGCATAGGGACTATCCAGAGTCTAGCAGGAAAGCAGTAGATATGGCACAACATTAACGTGATGGACGGGATCATCCCAAATGTGTAATATCATGTTCGACTTAATACTTATGTCATTGCGAGCGGAGCGTGGCAATCCCAAACCTTTGCGATTGCTTCATTCCACTTCGTTGCATACCCTTCGGGAACGCCAGGGGCGAACGCAATGACATATTATAAGTGATTTGCCGAACATGATATATAAAAACATATTTTGTCATTCCGCTACCCTTCTCTACGAGAGGCTGCGCCAACGGGAACGCCAAGGGCGAACGCTTCATTCGCAATGACAATCTATCATCTTGGTAAATTTGCTTGCATTGGGATGCTCCCTGATGGACAGCCAGTCGGATGTTTACCTATATCAGCTATCAGCTTGGCTCAATCAAACCGCAACGCCAGAGATTAGCCCTTGATATACCACACCCACTCTTGAACGTGGTTTGAATAAGTCCTTAAAAAAGTTTTTCTTGCCAACGAAACACTCGGTATGTACCAAAAAACAATGACAAATGACCAATGACCAATGACTAATGACTACTTAATCAAATCAACGATCGCTTTCACCAATACATCTGGATCTACTGGTTTAGAAATATGCATTTGAAATCCTGCTGCTATTGCTTGCTGCTGATTCATTTCGCCTGCATAAGCCGTCAGAGCGATCGCTGGTACGCGTCCTCCTTGTTGAGGCGATCGCGCTCTCACTTCACGCATCAGCATATAACCGTCTGTCTTTGGCATTCCAATATCGCTAATTAAAACATCTGGTACTGACTCAGACAGCGCTTCTAATGCTTCCTGTGCTGAAGATACGGCAGTTACTTGTACACCGTAGTCTTGCAAAATAAAGCTAACTAAGTCGCGGATATCTGGTTCATCGTCTACGACCAAAATTTGAGTATCGGAAAGGAGCGAGGATTCAGGCTCACAATCTAGAGACTCATTCTCTTCACGCGTCACCTGTTCACTTCTGACTAAAAGCGGTAGCTCAACAGTGAAGGTGCTACCCCATCCTTCTCCAGGACTTTCGGCTTGAACTCTTCCCCCATGCATCTCTATAACCTTACGCACGATCGCTAATCCTAAACCTAGTCCACCAAATGCCCGCGTAATTGTGCTATCAGCTTGGCGAAAGTAATCGAACACATAAGGCAAAAACTCTGGGCTAATTCCCTTACCTGTATCGCTGACTTTAATTTGAGCTTGGTTCCCTACTTCCATGAGTCGAATTTCTACCTGTCCGCCTGCTGGTGTAAATTTTACCGCATTGGAGAGTAGATTCCACACAACTTGCCCAAGTCGATTTGGGTCGCCCATCACTTGTCCCAAAGTGGGATCAAATATCGTCTGAATTTGAATTGATTTAGCTTGTGCTGCGAGTTGTACTGTCTCTAGTGCGGCTTCAACCACCATTACCAAGTTCACTGGACAGATATTCAAGTTTAATTTTCCTTGGAGGATGCGAGACACATCCAACAAATCTTCAATTAGCTGAGTTTGTAACTTGGCGTTGCGTTCAATGGTTTCTAAGGCGTGCTTAGTGGTTTTTTCATCGAAATTACGAGTCCGCAGCAATTTTGACCACCCCAGGACAGAGTTGAGTGGGGTTCGCAGTTCATGGGAGAGAACCGCCAGAAATTCATCTTTGAGTGTGTTGGCGATTTCTGCTTCTTTGCGTGCTTTCATTTCTCGTTCGAGGAGGCGATCGCATTCTTTTTCAACTGATTTGCGAGCGGTGATATCTAGTACAAAAGCAACACCATTATTTTTGGAGTTATTCAGTAAGGCCATCCCCAAAACAATTGGGACTCGTTTCCCGTTGCGTTGGAGATACTCTTTCTCATAAATTCTGGAAACTCCAGTGGTTTGCACTTCCAAAAGGGCGCGATCGTCTAAATCTTTATACTCAATAGGAGTAAGTTCTCTCCAATTAATTCTACCCAAGGTGGCATCATCACGAGTGTAGCCCGCTAGCTGGAGAAAGGCATCATTGGCATCAACAATAAAGCCATCCACATTCCAAAAAGCGACCCCGATTAGGTTGGATTCAAACAAACGCCGAAATCTGGCTTCACTTTCGCGTAATGATTTTTCTGCCCGTTTGTGTTCGGTAATGTCACGAGAAACAGTAATTACGCCTTCAATATTTTGGTGGGAATTGCGTAATGGTGAGAGGATGTATTCATAATAATGCACCCCATCAGCAGTAACATATTTACACTCATCCTTGATTGGCTGCCCAGTTTTCATCACAGCTTGTCGTTGATTATCTACCTGTTCTACAAGGTCTGCGGGTAAATCCACTTCTTGCAAAGTTTTTCCGACAAGATCCTGGGGCTTTAAGCCTAATACGGTAGCTCCATCATGACTTACAAACTGATAGCAACCTCTGTGATTAAAGATGTAAATGTGATCAACTGAGGCGGTGAGGATGGCATTTAAAATATTTGCCTGTTCTTGCACTTGGGTTGTGAGTTCTCGAGTACTTTCTTCTGCTTGCTTGCAGACAGTAGTTTCCATACAAACGCCGATCATTCGCACCGCTTGTTTGCGATCGTCATAGATAAATTTTCCCTTGGCAGAAATCCAATGTACACTTTTATCTGAGCGAACTATGCGAAATTCATCGTTGTAGTCAGTCTTTTGTTTTAAAGCGTGGGCGATCCCTTGCATTACAGATTGCCTGTCTTCAGGATAAACGCACTTCTGAAACGTTTCGTAAGGCCCGTCAAAACTACCTGGAAGCACACCAAAAAGCAATTCATAGTTTTCAGACCAGATGACTTGATTGGTAACAATATTCCAATCCCACAAGCCCATCTGGGAAACCTCTAGGGCTAGCCTGAGCCGTTCTTCACTCTCCCTCAGCGACGCTTCTACCTGCTGTCGCTGTGCAATTTCTTGTTGGAGTTGTTCTAAAGTTACTGCCACATTTGTTGACACATTTAAGGTTGTGGATGTCCCCTGTTCAAAATGCCGCTTGATATCATATTCGACAGCTTGAATATGGGGATATTCTAATGCAAGTGCCAGTTTTTTTTCTAGCTCTATTACTTGCCCCTCAAGCGCAGCTTGCCTTTGCTGATAAAATATTTCTGATTGCTCTAACTCAGCTACACGCTGCCGCAGAGCTGCTAATTCATCAGTGACTTTAAAATTAATTTTATCAACATTTGGCATCTTGCACACCGCTTATAACTAAACAATACCGATTTGAAGAGTAGGCATCCCCTAGCTTTAACAGTATCGATTTTTAAGCTAAAAAATGTAATCTGTCAAAAGGCGCATAAGCTTTTAACCAAAAGACATCTTCTGAGATTAAGAGCTATGTCAGATGACAAGACACTTTGCATTCAATAAAGAATTATCTCTTCAAACGCATAAAACCTGCACCCATTAATAATGCCACGACCTGTCCCCAGAAGACAACACCCGATTGGTTTACGCCAACAGGAGGAATATTTAAACTGCCGATGCCATAAAATAATTGTTGCACAAACCACCAAAATAGATAGAAAAAAGCTGGAAGTTGGATTGGGATATACAAGATTATTAGCGGTAAAATTGTGTCAATTTTAGCTTTAGGAAACTTTATAATATATGCTCCTAAAACAGCTGCGATCGCGCCATTGCCCCCAATCAATGGTACTGTCAAACTCGGTTCCGCGAGAATTTGCACACAAGAAGCGATCGCGCCAGCAGCCAGATACAATCCGAGATACCGTCTATGCCCTAGAATATTTTCGACAGTCTTACCAAAAACCCATAAAAATAACAGATTTCCCAATATTTGACTAAAACTGCCATGTAGGAATATTGCTATAAGTAGTGAAAATGTCCGCCAAATTACAATTATCCAAGCAGCATTGTTATTGAATAAGAATGCATTTGTAATTGCCCCACTAATCTGGGCTGGAATTACACCCCAAATATTAACAAAATAACCTAATCCACCACTAAATTCTAGTTGAAGCTCCCATAAAAATACGGCAACATTAATACCAATCAGCCAGTAATTAATAATCGGTTTATTCCGACAACGAATATTATCACTAATAGGAATCATATTGATTAGGGGCATTGGGCATTGGGCATTGGGCATGGGGCATTGGGCATGGGGCATTGGGCATTGGGCATTGGGCAATAATCAATAGTTCTTCTTCCCCTTCTCCCTCATCTCCCTCATCTCCCTCATCCCCCTCATCTCCCTCATCCCCCCACTCCTTAACGTGTGGCAAGATTGAAATCAGATCGCATCGCACTTAACTAGGCAAACGAGATGCTAGGAAACACACTTGTAGGAAGATACCAAATTATTAGTAACTTGGGAGGTGGGGGTTTTGGTGAAACTTTTGTGGCAAGTGATACCCAATTACCCGGTTCACCTCCATGTGTCGTTAAGAAACTTAAACCCCAGGCAAGTGATCCCGTAACTTTGGAGACAGCTAGGCGTTTATTTGATACAGAAGCACAAGTTCTGTATAAATTAGGAACTCACGATCGCATTCCCCAACTTTTAGCTTACTTTGAGGAGAACGCCGAATTTTATCTCGTACAGGAATTGATCGAAGGGCATGACTTGAGTCTAGAATTAATCCCAGGTAAAACTTGGAGTCAAGAGCAAGTAATTTCACTTTTACAAGAGCTTTTGACAATCTTAGAATTTGTCCATCAACAGAATGTAATTCACCGTGATGTCAATCCGCGAAATATCCTCAGACGCCATCCCGATGGCAAATTAATTTTAATTGATTTTGGTGCAGTTAAACAAATTACTACTCAGGTAATTCTTCCCGAAGGCTCAATTAAAGGTACTGTTGCTATAGGTACGCCTGGATATATTCCTGGAGAACAAGCTCATGGTACGCCAAAATTAAGCAGTGATATCTATGCTACGGGAATAATAGCTATTCAAGCTCTCAGTGGATTATCACCAGAGGAAATAGTAAAAGATGCCGATACTAATGAAATTATCTGGCACAATCAAGCCACGGTAACGCCAGAATTCGCTCAATTCTTAGATAAGATGGTGTGCTACGACTTTCGCCAACGCTATGCTTCGGCAACGGTGGCATTACAAGCACTGAAAGAGTTAACACAACCACCCACCCAGACAATTGCATTAACTCCTATTTCTCCACCAAAAAATATCAACAAACCTCAACCGAAAAAAGGTATTTTGGGTAAAATTTTACTAGCAATATTTTTAATTGGAGTTAGCGGAGTAGCATCAATATTTATTTTAAATAACATTAATTCAAATAACGCCATAGAATTATCCAAACAAGGAAATACCCTTTTTGATTTGCAACGCTATCAAGACGCATTAGAAGTATATGAAAAAGCCGTTAATATTAGACCAGATTATGCTCAAGGATGGAATGGTCAAGGCAAAACGCTGTATAAATTAAAAAAATACAAAGATGCGCTAGCGGCGTATGATAAAGCAATTCAAATTCAGCCAGATTATTTTGAAGCTTGGAGTGGACGAGGCTTTGTATTAGGAAATTTACAGCGATATCAAGAAGCGATCGCCTCTTTTGATAAAGCCTTACAATTAAATAATGAAAGCTCGGAAGTCTGGAATGCTAAGGGTGAAGCTTTCAGTAACTTAAATCAATATGACCAAGCAATTCAATCTTATGAAAAAGCGATTGAATTTAAACCAGATAATTATGAAGCGTGGTATAAAAAAGGATTAGCTTTCCAAAATTCTAACCGATACGAAGAAGCGATCGCAGCTTATGAAAAAGTCGTGGCTTTAAAACCAGACTACGAGCAAGCCTGGTATAATTGGGGAAATTCCTTAGTCAATTTGCGACGCTACCGAGACGCATTTACAGCTTATGATAAAGCTGTGCAATACAAGCCAAATTATTATCAAGCCTGGTTATCGAGAGGTAATGTACTGCTGAATTTACAACGTTATCCAGAAGCGATTGAATCTTTTAATCAAGTAATCAAATATAATCCCAGTAATTATCAAGCATGGTATAATCTGGGTTGGTCGCTGCATCAAACCCAACGCTATGAAGAAGCAATAAAAGCTTATAAAAAAGCAGCAACACTTAAGCAAAAAGACTATAAAATATGGTATAATTTAGGGAATTCGCAATACATTTTGCAAAAATACGAAGATGCGATCGCGTCTTATAATAAGGCAGTTCGTTATAAACCAGACCATTCCGAAAGCTGGTATAGCAGAGGTAATGCGTTATTAAATGTGAAACAGTTTAAAGATGCGATCGCGTCTTACGATCAAGCAATAAAATACAAGCCTAATTACCAACAAGCAATAGACGGGCGCAATCAAGCCCAAATTCAACTACAAGGCGAAATATCAAAGCCTAAACCTGTAATTGTGCCAGTTCTCCCATTTCCTAATGCTACTAATTCACCGCAAACCACACCCTAGTGGTCTATCAAGTCAACAATGCTTAAGTAAACCAAGTTTTAGTAATCTTTCTCTCTTTATCTGTGTGTTCTCTGTGCCTCTGCGGTTCATAAACAACGCAGATACAACAAAAATATTCGATGCTTTTTACACAACAAAACCCGTCGGTAAAGGAACAGGGCTAGGTCTATCTATTGCTTACCAAATTGTGGTTAATAATCATCACGGCAAGCTCACATACCATTCCAAACCAGGTGAAGGCATAGAGTTTATCATTGAACTACCCATCCGATAAATGAGAATTTGCAAACTACATAAAAGAAACACGTAGGGGCACAATATATTGTGCCCTTACTCGCATTTTTGGCGTTTTCTGCCAATGCGTAATATCATGTCCGCCAAGTTACCCATAATAAAAGAACCCAACCCCTCCCCGCAAGCAGGAGGGGAGTGAAAGCGTAGCTTTTGCGGGGTGGGGTTTCGGGTATTATGCTTAATTGCCCGGACATCATATAAGTCCTATATACAGCAGATTGCAACAGGCGTGAGGTACAGATAATCGTAGGGGCACAACATGTTGTGCCCCTACCCGTGTACTTCATTTACCTGAAATACGCTGTATGTTAGTACAGTTCAGTTAAGCCCCAAATCCAATGCAAGAGACTAGCAATTGCTAGTCTCTACATACCTAAAATCAATACCAAAAATCCTTAACCCAAGTGTATTGTGTTATATCTAACCAGTCTATGAATCAAAAAATTGTTGTGATTAGCGAATATTCACCTCTTGCAGGTAATTTACTCCTTGCAGATATTCAATGTTAGTAGCTGATTTTTTAGAGACAAATGAATTTTTTATTTTTGCAGAAGCTACCTTTTGATTGCCAGCCAGCAGGCGTTGTTTTTGAGTATACTCATTTAATTTGACTTGAGCTTGAGCATAAACTAGAGTATCGTTAGGAATATTTCGGAGAAATTTTACAGCCTGATCAAAATCACCAACAAATGCTTGTTTATAGGCTTTCTGTAAAAAGTAAGCTGCTCTAATCTGGCGCTTTCGATTGTACTCAGCCAACTTGTCTTGAACTAAAGCACCCGCACGACTTTCTTTAGGAATTTGCCGCAGATATTGTAATGCAGTAGAAAAATCTTTTGTATCGGCACTTTCGTAAGCTTTTGCTAATAAATCTTGCGTCTGTGCTTCAATGTTGACGTATGCTTGCTGAACTAGTTTATCTGTTTTAGATTGCCAATATAAAATATTTGGAATTTTAGCAACAGCATCAAGAACATCTGACCATCGGCTATCATGGAAAGCTGTTTGAGCTATTTGGTATTGCTGTGCAGCTACTTGCCATTGCTCTTGCCATTCTTCAATAGTGGCTTGCGCTTCTGGATAAACATTGCTGTGGGAGGGAATTGATTTAACAAGTGCGATCGCCTCTTGTAAATCTCCTGCTTGATATTCTTGTGTGGCTTTAGATAAAGTTTCTGTTTCTGAGTATGCAGGTGCAGCATTAATTAAAGAATATACACCAAATCCCATCACTAAAGAATTAGCCGCCAGTCCTACTTTCATTCCTGTTAATAACGGAGATGATTTCCCAGATGTAGGATTATCATTTTCAACCGCCGCCTCTATAAAAAAATGATCATCTGCTTCTAATATTTCTGGTGGCTGTTCCCATGTTATTTGTTTGAGTACCCGCAACACCTCACCCGCAGACTGGAAGCGGTTTTGATAATCGTAGCGGATCATTTGGCTGAGAACAGCAGCTAAATAATCGTTAACTGGCGTGTTTTCAGAACGCCAAACAATTTCATTAGTATAAGGATCAGCTTTTAATTGTAGTGGTTCTAACCCTGTTAAAGCCTGGATAGCAATCATACCCAAAGCATAAATATCACTGCTGGGCTGTGTTTGTCCAATAAATTGCTCTGGCGGTATATACCCTAATGAAGTGACGGGAATTCTATAAATGGGCAATTCCGCACCTATGCCAAAATCGATAGACTGGATTGAGCCAAAGTCAATCAAAACTAACTTGCGTAGCGCATCGCTATTACGTCTAATCAAGTTTTCCGGTTTGATGTCGCAATGGATCACGCCTTGAGAGTGAACAAATTCTAGAATACCTAAGACATCTATCAGAAATTCTACAACTTCCCTTTCACTCCACAGACACCCCCATTGTTGATCGATGGGCAATTCCGCAGCCAGCGCATGTCCTTCAATCCACTCTTGGACTAAATAAAATCGCTCGTTTTCTTCAAAGCAGGCGATAAATTCAGGAATTTGGTGATGGCTTCCCAAAAGCTTGAGGGTTTGGGTTTCAGTCTGAAACAGTAACCTCAGCATCTCCAAGTAGCCAGATTCGGAACTGTTAACCTTAATCTGCTTAACAACGCATTTGGGATGCTCTGGATAATCCACGTCTACAGCTATGTATGTTTGTCCAAACACCCCTGCACCCAGGTTTTGGATAATTTTGTAACGCCCTTGTAGTAATTTACCGATTATGTGGTAGGTCATGACCTGGTTACTCAGTAAGTCCTTTTATTTAGTTTTTCTGCCATTCCCTCCTGTTTCCGGAATGCTTGAAAAATAGATTTATATCATGTCCGCATAGATAGTTATGCTAACCACGATCATTACACCCCACCCCCAACCCCTAAGAGCCTGCGGGGAGGGGAGACAAAGCACAGCTTTGGCGGGGTGGGGTTCTTCGCGTTTAATAAGTAATCAAGCGGACATCATATTACTGAACTTAACTACTTGGATGCAAACTTGATTTATTTCAGTACTTTTACTTAAAAAAATCGTATTTTACTTTATCAAAATTTATTAAACTTCTCAGATATTAATATTTCGATAAATTTTTAGATTACTAATAAAAATTTTTAAGTTTATAGTTAGTGAGGTTCTTCTCTACTTTCTTGTTCTTCGATCGCTTCAGATTTATCTGTTAACGGCTTCACTACCCGCGCGATCGCTTCTTGAATAAAAGCTTTAATAAATTCATCTCTGCGATTAATTTGAAACTGTCGCTGCACAACTTCTGTCATTCCACCATCACCCCAATCTTGGTCATGACGAAAATATTCAATAAAACTTTTACCAGCAATTCGCGTTAAGTAAGCTGCTGTCACACCTTGAATTGCTCTACCAATAATAAAGGTGGCAACATTGAGTTGCAAAGCTGTAGATAATAATTGAATTGCTCCTTTAACAATGCCCAAACTAGCGATGGTTTTCGCTAAAGAAAGGGCTAACTCTCGTCCCCGTTCCATATTCAATTCACAGCCGTAGACTCTGCCAATTTCCACAACCATTTGAGCATTAACAGCAGCTGTCGCTAGTAAATCTACCACTGGTATAGGCGTAACTGATACCACGCCAGCACCAATCCATTGAAAGCGTTCTACGATTTTGTCAGCTTGACGGCGACGCTGGCCATCAATGAGTTTTCGCGCCTCGTCTCCCAATCGCAGAGATTGCAAAAGAATATTATCTGCCACCAAATCTTCACCCTCAGCCCGTAAAACA
Organism: Nostoc favosum CHAB5714; assembly: GCF_020829495.1. Classification (GTDB taxonomy): domain Bacteria; phylum Cyanobacteriota; class Cyanobacteriia; order Cyanobacteriales; family Nostocaceae; genus Nostoc; species Nostoc favosum. Next base: position 92,919 of record NZ_JAIVFQ010000016.1, read on the forward strand.
GCAGCCGTGCGCCGCAGCAAAGGGACAATATCGGGTTCCGGCTGGAAGGTTTCGCCAGTTTCTAGTTGTGCAGGTTGGGGATTAGCAGCGATCGCCACCACATCATTAGTAGCAATAAATCCCCGTACCCGTTGACGCAACCTTGCAAGGATAGATTCTTTATCTTCATCTGTATATAAATCAGTTTTATTGAGAACTAGAAGCGATCGCTTCCCAATTTCTGCTAATCCCCGCAACGGCTCATATTCTGAGCGCCGTAAGTCATTATCTACCACAAACAAGAGTAAATCGGCTTCCGTCGCCAGTTCTCGCGCCATTTGTTCCCGTTCCGTTCCCGCCACCCCCGCTTCTAAAATCCCTGGCGTATCCGTAATTAAAATCTTGCGTTCTAATCCCTTCAACCGCAGACAATAAGTTTCTCCCACCTGGGTTGTACCCATCGGTGCATCCACCTGACCGACCATGCGTCCCATAATCGCATTAACTAGAGAAGTTTTGCCAGCACTCCCCGTACCAAATACCACTACTTGAATTTCACCGCGTGCTAAGTTCGCTTCAATCTCTCGTGATTTACTTAATAAAGCTTGGCGTGTTACTTCATCTTGAATTTGCGCTACCTGTTGGCGCACAGCCTGGAGAGTTGTAGAAGCAGCGTCAGATTTGTCAGCAGGAATTTGCGCCGCAGTTACTCGCTTCGGGTTGCGGCGCGATCGCTTTTCCCCAGATTGAATCACCAATACATAATAGACAAAAGCGGCAACCAACGCTCCAATGAGGACAATCAGCAGCAACAGCAGCAAATTGCCTAGCAACGGCGAATAGGACAATTGCCAATAGAGGCGCGATAGAGAATCAATTACCCATAGGGCTAGTCCCAAAATGACAATCAGACCAACAATCAGCGTTACTATGCGTGACAGAGGCATGGCTGGGAAATATTAGTGGATATTCAGTAGGCAGATGCTTCTGATTTTAATAGTTTCAGTATTTTTTACCAGAGTAGTCAGAAGCAGCTTTTGATTCAACCAAGAACGCTCATCTCCTTGAGTAACAAAATTTTAAATCTTGCACTGCGTTTCTAGCCCACCTCGGAATTCATTCCGAGTCTCATAGCTGAAGTCCACTCAAGTGGACTGAATTGCTTGTTTAGTCCACTTGAGTGGACTTTCGCTCTCAGCCCAGAACTGAAGTTCTGGGCGGGATGTTGTTCAGATTTCACAACCAAACCACGAGGTATTGGTACTGGTTTGGGGCTAGCGATGCCTGCGGCGGGCTATTCGGCGTCGCACATCAGATTGTGGTAGAAAAACATCAGGGTAAAATAACTTGCCAATCTGAGTTGAATCGAGGTACAGAGTTTGTGTTGGCTCTACCCACCGCAGGTATCGCTTAACCGATTTATCATCCTTAAGCTAGTAGCTTTTGAAATTTTATTCGTTCATTATAAAGCTTGCGTTTTCTAACTTTTTAGTGGACTTACGCCAGTTTTGGCAACTTTTTTGAGAACAAAGAGAGAAACAAACTTATGGGACTTTTCGATCAAATTCTTGGTGCTGTTGCTAATCCCAATCAACAGGGTAGCTTAGGTCAATTGGGAAGTATTGTTAACACTGTACAGCAGTTGAGCGATCGCACTGGCACAAACCCGTCTACCATCCAATCAGTTTTATCAATAGTCGGTAGTCAAGTGCGTTCTGCTTTACAACAAAAGCAAGCCACAGATGGTAATGAAGCCGCACAAAGTCTAGTTAATCAATATGCTGGGACTTCACCTAACCCCCAAGCCGTCAATTCGCTGTTTTCTCCTCAGATACAACAACAGGTAGCTCAGGTTGCTGCCGGGCGCACTGGATTGGATGCTGGTATGGTTCAACAATTGCTGCCTTTAGCAGTACCTTTAGTACTGAATTTTTTGCAATCAGGTGCAAATGCTCAAAATCCGCAAGCTGGCGGGAATTCTGTACTGAATTCTTTCTTGGATGCTGACGGCGATGGTGATGTCGATATCGCTGATGCCATCCAAATGGCTAGTCGATATATGCAAAGGTAACACTTCTTAACCCCCACTCCCCACTCCCCGCTCCTAACTCCTAACTCCTAACTCCTAACTCCCCACTCCCCACTCCCCACTCCCCACTCCCCACTCCCTTAGACATCGGCAATTAGCCCTTGCTAGATATTTAGCTAAGACATAGGCTGAGAAGATGAGAAATTTGCAAATATAAATCAGACAGTCTATGTCTAAATTTTTTGACTGTATTACCGAGCAACTGCAAGACTTTATTGCAGCCCAACACCTTTTCTTTGTTGGCTCTGCACCCTTGAGTCCTACGGGTCATGTTAACCTCTCTCCTAAAGGTTTAGACTGTTTTCGCATCCTCTCTCCCAACCGAGTAGGTTACGTAGACCTTACAGGTAGTGGTAACGAAACATCAGCCCACTTGCAAGAGAATGGGCGAATAACCTTCATGTTTTGCGCCTTTGAGGAACCCGCCTGTATATTGCGTCTTTACGGTCAAGGAAAGACGATTTTACCGAGTTCTCCAGATTGGGACTCCTTGTACTCTTTGTTTGTGCCGATGCCTGGAACTCGTCAAATTATCGTCGCCGACATTGAAAAAATACAGACTTCCTGTGGTTTTGGCGTACCACTTTATGAATATCAAGGTCAGCGCCAGACTTTAGTAAACTGGGCTAGTAAAAGAGGTGAAGAGGGAGTTCGAGAATATCAACAACAAAAAAATCTCGTCAGCATTGACGGTTTACCCACACCACTGAGTAAATTATCTTAAATTTTACAAAAACGGACTTTGTAGCATGAGTTATGGATTATTCTATTCGTCCACTCAGACAAGAAGATGAGCCTTTCCTTTGGCGAATGCTTTACGAAGCAGCCCATCTGGTAGAAGAAGGTAATTTGACAGTGCAGGATGCAATAAATAATCCTGATTTAGCAAAATATGTTAAAGATTGGGGACATAAAGATGATAGCGGCTTTGTCGCTATTTTAGAAAGTAGTAATCAACCAGTAGGAGCGGCATGGCTGCGTCTATTGACAGGTGAAAATAAAGGATATGGCTATGTTAATGATCAAACTCCTGAACTAGCTATTGCCATTCTTCCTCAACATAGAAATAAAGGTATAGGAACGCAGTTACTCACACATTTGTTAGCAACAGCTAAAACATCTTATCCATCAATATCACTTAGTACCAGAGCGACAAATCCAGCTGTAGGTTTATATAAACGATTTGGCTGGGAAGTTCTTGCTCACAGTGAGACAATCAATCGAGTTGGTAGCATCTCTTTTAAGATGAAAATTGATTTTTAAGCTCAAAGCTCGTCAATTGTAGGGAGTGTAAATAAGAAAGCCGCCAAAGCGATCGCAGCTTGCAAGCGGCTTTTTCGTGTAACATCACAATAGTTGTGAAATCTCTATCTTCATTTGGAATTTTGCTTTTATGAGCCTTTAGGATCGGTGTCACCACCAATTATTACTTGGAACAAGTTTCCTAGTAAAGAGAAAAATGCCGAAACGAACACTATCAGCATTAGACTAGCAAGGGCAGCAAAAGGAGAGATGATGAATAAGAGTAAGAGTGCAAGCATCAAAATCGTTAGTAATGTCTTATTCATCTTTTTCACCTTTTATAGTTGCTACTCTCAAGCTAACCAGCTAAGTCATGAACTTGACCACAGTCAATAGAAGGAATTATTCTTAGTTCTCTGGTAAGATTTTGAAACCAAATTGAGCGCCAAAGTCTAATTTATAATCCAATACCGTTCAGTTAGCCATAAAAAACCTTAACCTGTGTAGGTTGGGTTGAGGAACGAAACCCAACATCAGGCATTAAGCATTATAATTGTTGGGTAACGCATTGCCTCAACCCAACCTACGATTATCTTTAACCCAAGCGTATTGATTTATAATCAATAATCTGTCACTTGCCCTCTGTTAGACTTAACCTGTCCGCGCTTAGTTTTGTAGTCAACGCGCTTTCTTTGAGAACTGCGAGTTGGTTTCGTGGGTTTGCGTTTTATCGTCACTACAACTGCGCTTTGAATGAGTTCTTGAAGTCGTTTCAAAGCTGACTCCCGATTGTTCTCTTGGCTTCGGTGTTCCTGCGCTTTGATTACAACAACTCCGTCCTGGGTGATGCGTCGATCATTCAGCTTTAAAAGCTGTTCTTTATAATAATCGGGTAATGATGAAGCCGCAATATCGAAGCGCAAGTGAATCGCAGTGGAAACCTTATTCACATTTTGGCCTCCTGCTCCTTGCGAACGAATTGCACTAATTTCAATCTCACTCTGTGGGATAATAACTTTGTTGGAAATTTGCAGCATTACTCACAAGGTAAAAGAGGAACTTTTCAATTTAGGATAAAAATCCTTTACTCAGTTTCTTCGGGAGAATCTATTACTACGTCTTGGTCTTTATTGTTGTCCAAATTCACCTCTAAAGTCTTTCCTTCTATTGTCACTTTATCACCCGGTACTAGTCGCCGCCCTCGTCGGGTTTCTAGCATACCGTTTACTTGGACATCGCCACCTTGAATCATCAGCTTGGCTTGTCCTCCACTTGGCACTATACCCATCAACTTTAAATATTGATTTAACTTAATTGTGTTGTCTCTGATTTTCTTCATAGTAAATAAAACTACATCATCTTAATTGTATCGTGGCGCGATCAAGGCAAAGCGTGAATATATTGCGCCACATAATCACCTAAGTACAGTATTTCATTAATTCGTTGCGAATTAAATTTGCCAATGCGTTGCCTGACAATGCCAATGTGTCGCCTGAGAATGCCAATGCGTCGCCTGACAATGCCAATGCGTCGCCTGACAATGCCAATGCGTTGCCTGACAATGCCAATGCGCCGCCCTGTATTTAAAAATGCTACTGCTTAAATAAACCAGGACTTATGTACAAGGAATGGAAAATCGAACCACAGAGAAGCCAGTGCGCCCTTGCGGTTCCCCGACTTGAAGCAACTGGCGCGACGCAGAGAAGCCAGTGCGCCCTTGCGGTTCCCCGACTTGAAGCAACTGGCGCGACACGGAGGAATAAGAGTTTGAGAGGTTTTTTGCGTAAGTCCTATAAACTTTTAGAACGAAAATCAACGTTTGGGCTGATTTTACTAATTGGCTGTTGTGCAATACTTTTCGGATAAGCCTAACAATCTTCCTTTTGGTCTGAAAAAAGCTTAAAGGATAAGGGATAAAGGTAAATTTAAACCCTTTGCCTTTCCTGCTTAACCGAAAAGTATTAGGCTATGGCGATCGCTATGACAAAAAGCTGTGATGCCAGTTTATTATCTATAATGTTGATCGACAAAACTGCCAGATATAGGCGAACAAACTAGTCTGGAAGGTTATTTTAGTATGTTCAGGGGACTGGATCTATGATTAAGCTCGGTTTATTGGTACAGTCCCAGAATAACTATTTGGGTATAGGAAAAGTTACGGAAATATCTGATACCAATGCAAACGTTGAGTATTTCTGCTCCATAGGGCAACGTCTGCAAAAAACTTTACCTTTAAATTCGCTCTCTCAGGTCAGGCTTGAACCCCAGGCTCGATGCTATATTAAGTCCCAAACCCAGGATAAATGGATAGTTGGCAGAGTTTTCATCTGGGATGAAGATACAGAAATGTATCAAATTGATTTACCAGATAAGAAAACTGCGATCGCATCTGAAGAAGACATTTACGTTCGTTGTAATCTACCGAACACAGACCCCATCGAAACTCTGGCGATGAAGGGTCACGAAACGCCCTACTTCCACGACAAAAGATTGGCTTTCGTCAAATCCTTGATTAAGCAACGCGCTGTCAGTCGTGGGATGACAGGACTAATTTCGGCAAATATTAATCTTTATCCTCACCAAGTTGAAGTTGTGCGGCGGGTACTGGAAGATCCAATTCAACGTTACTTGCTAGCAGATGAGGTGGGACTCGGAAAAACCATCGAAGCAGGTGCGATTCTGCGTCAATTTCTTCTCGATGAACCGAAAAAAGGTGCGGTGGTGATAGTTCCGCAATATTTGCTCAAACAATGGCGAACTGAGTTAGAAAACAAGTTTTACATTTCCCACTTCCCTAAACGGGTAGCGGTGCTGGCGGTTGAAGATATCCATAAAATCAACCTGAAAGCGAAGATAGGCTGCTTAATTTTAGATGAAGCCCATCATATTGCAGCAATGGCGACCTCTAAGGATGCAGCAGTACGCCAGCGTTTTCAGACTTGCAAAGAACTTGCTCATAAAAGCGATCGCTTACTCTTATTATCTGCCACTCCTGTTCTCAACCATGAGCAAGATTTTCTGGCTATGTTGCACTTGCTCGACCCGACAACCTATAAACTTGGTGATTTAGCAGGTTTTCGCGCCAAAGTTGAAAGCCGTCAGCAAATTGGTAAAGTTCTCCTTTCTTTTAAAGAAGATGCGGAACCCCTTGTTCTCAAAAGCAACTTGCAGCAACTACGAAACCTCTTTGCTGAGGATGAGTATTTACTGAAGCTGGCGGATGATTTAGAAAATTTACCAGCAAATTCTACCGAGCAAGAGCAAATCCTGCAAGCGATTCGTGTCCACGTCAGCGATATCTATCGACTACACCGGCGAATGCTTCGCAACCGTCGCGCTGCGGTGGAGGATGTGATATTTGACCGCAATTTTACGCCGAAAGAAGAGTATGATTTAGACGAGCGATCGCTTGATATCCACCAACTGCTCAATCAATGGCGTAGTGTTGCCCCTGGTGAAAAGCAATATCAGCGAATTTTTCTGTTGTTATTCCTAGCTTCTGGTACTTGGTTAGGGATTTTAGAGCAGGTAATTACCGCCCGGTTAACTGGTAAACCTCATGCTAAACTCATCCACGAGTTTAGAGAAGATGATATTCGCCTATTAACTACAACCCTCAAATTCTCAGGCGAAGAAGAGATTCTGCAATCCTTGCTAAAAATTATTCGTCAACCTCAAGAGGACGGACAACGGACAGAGAATTTGAAAACAGTGCTGGTGAATCAGCTAGGTACATACTTCAAAATTCCCGCAAACGTTCGGAAGAATCAAAAGGAATTCATCACGAGGATACAGCAGAGAATCAAGAGACCAATTACTGGCGATATTCTGCCCAAATTTGTTGTATTTACCAGTTTTGTGCAAACTTGTGGTGAAATCGTCCGGTATTTATCTGATAGCTTTGGTGCAGAGACAGTAGCCAGCCATCAATTTGGAGAATCACCAGACAAGGTTGAGGAAGGCTTAAATAGGTTCAAGAATAACCCAAACTGCTTTATTCTAGTATGCGATCGCTCTGGAGAAGAAGGACGTAACCTCCAGTTTGCCGATTGGTTAATTCATTTTGACCTTCCTTGGTCGCCTAATCAATTAGAACAGAGAATTGGCAGACTTGACCGCATTGGCAGCAAAATTGGAGTCCAATCTAGTGCCTTAATTGGCCCCTACTTGGAAGATAGCCCTCACAATGCTTGGTATAAAGTATTGAAAGATGGGTTTGGTATATTCCAACAATCAATTGCCAGTCTCCAGTTTTATGTGGATGAGAAACTTGCAGAATTAGAAACAGTTTTGTTTCAATCAAGTGCTGCTGGATTGTTAGAGATGATTTTGCCAATTCAACAGCAAATTGAAGCTGAAATAGCAAAAATTAGCGAACAGAATGCTCTAGATGAAATTGACGCTAACGATGAAATTGCCACCGAGTATTTTCAAGATTTAGATAATTACGATGCTTGTCATTTAGAAATTAAACGAGCAATTGAAGGCTGGATTTGTGACGCGCTGGGATTCAGAGGACTCAATAATCCAGATTCATCAGAGATGCGACGTTATCAACCGACAACGCGGACATTGGTTCCCATAAATGACTTAAAAAACCGTTTTGCTGAGAGTTCCCTAGACCAATTTGGTACTTATAATCGCAGGGTAGCAAACCAGAATGCTGGTATTAAACTCTTTCGAGTTGGGGAAGGATTTATTGAAGCACTCTGGAACTATATAAACTGGGATGACCGAGGTGAAGCCTTTGCGATGTGGCGCACTGATGCATCTTGGGACTCTAAAGAAGGAAAGGAGTGGTTCGGTTTCCAATGCAATTATGTAGTCGAAGCAAATTTAAGAATTGCCAAACAAGTTTTACTAGATAACAAACTAGATAATTCTCAATTCAAAAACTTGCAGCGACGTGTCGATGCTCTATTTCCACCAATTATAGAAACTATCTATGTTGATGGTCGCAAGGAGCCAATACGCACTGTTGAAGATAAAGCGCTCTTAAGTATCCTGCAACGTCCATATAAAGATAAAAACAACAATCAAGGACGAGATTACAATCTAGCAAAAGAGCGCTTAGGAATTATTGACGATTTTGTTGACCCTAGTAAATGGCAAAATTTCTGCTATCAAGTGCGTAATACTTCTTCAGAATTACTCTCTAATCGTCCAGATTTTATTGACTTATGCCAAAGTTGTGCTAAGGTTGCCGAAAAGAAATTAGCCAATAGAGTAGAACAATTACGGCTGCGTCTGAACCAGCAAAGTTGGGATAATGCATTAGCTGAAGAATTGAAGATAGAAACTGCTTTAAATGCAGCCATTCTAGAAGGAATTCGTCAGCCCCAAATTAGGCTTGATTCTGTCGGTTTTATTATTGTATCGGGGCGATCGCTTGTGCAATTTGAGTGATATTATGCGCGGTTAAATAGCCATAGTATCCCCGTTAAACCCGCCTGTAAAGAGAGGCTTAGGTAGGTTTTTCTTCTCGTTGTCGTATGGAAACGACAACGAGTTTAACCTTTTCTGTTACCGAGAATGAAAATTTCCCTGCCCTTGGCAATGTGTCATATCATGTTCGCTTGATTACTTATTAAACCCGAAGAACCCCACCCCGCCAAAGCTACGCTTCGTCTCCCCTCCCCGCAAGCGGGGAGGGGATTAAGGGGTGGGGTGCAATGACTGTGGAAATCATAACTAATTATGCGAACATGATATCAGCGATCGCAAGGGTTTACAATAAAATTGTACTAGTGTGAAGCAGTCGCTTCAGAATGCTTATGCTAATCCAGTTTCGGTTTCATCCTGAAAAAGCCGTTGAAGCCGCAGCGATACTCTTAAAGCTGCACGGTAAGCCTATGAAGTATTTAGGGTTACTTAAGATGCTTTACATAGCTGACCGTGTTGCATTGAAACGCATGGAACAACCGATTACTGGTGATCATTATGTGTCGATGGATTACGGCCCTGTCCTAAGCGGCGTTTATGACCTAATCAAGGGAAAACCCGTTGATGATGCCTTACCTCTCTGGTCTAAGTTCATTTCTCCTCTTAATGAAAATCATGTTTCCTTGTTGCGTGATCCGGGAGACGAAGACCTTTGTGAAGATGAAGAGGAAATCATTCAGCAGGTTTATGAAACTTTTGGGCATCTTGATCCAATTGAAGTTGCTGAGTGGACTCATGACCTTCCAGAGTGGAAAAACCCTCATGGCTCTGCCATTCCGATTTTGGTAGAGGATATTCTCAAAAATGTGGGCAAGAGTGACGAGGAAATCGGGGAAATTCAGCAAGAAGCCATTCGAGAAGCATATCTAGATGGGGTTTTGAATGGTTAGCATCACCATTAATTTGGGAGATGCATTTTTGCTGGATACGCCTCCCAACAGTGAACACCTCTACATCGCAATTGCACAAACTTCTGAAAGCAACTATCTGTTCGTCAATGTCACTACCCGCAGACCTAATTCTGAAACTTCCTGTGTTCTCCTACCAGGTTCAGGTATACCAAGCTTTATAGTCCATGAGTCGGTAATAGCTTATCAGTTTGCTCGTGAGATGGATGCTACTCAACTAGCTGGATTGATTACCATTGGTAGCCCTATTCCGAAAGGGACTTGTTCGATGGCTGTTATTACACAGATTCAGCAAGGTGGTTTAGTCTCCAAGCGGTTGAAGAAGAGGTATAAAACTGCTCTGAAAGCTTTCTTGGGAATACTGTAAAATGTCATAGATCGCAGTCACATATAGAAAGCGCGTAATGCTGGGAAACTGAGATAAAATTAATTATATTTTTGACTTTACCTGAAAAGTAAGTAAATATTAAAACTTATATATACCGTTACGTATTTAACTTGTACATTTACCTGATGACTGATGACTGTTGACCGTTGACTGATGACCGGTAACCGTCAACCGTCAACCGTCAACGATTATAAAGAATGTTTATATAATTTAGACGCATATCAGCTTACTGAAACGAAGTAGTTATAGTGAAAGTCAAAAATGAAACGTTCAAATCGCCTTGCTTGGATGTCCGCGATCGCACTCGCTGCGATCGTTTTACTTAGTTTGTTTGCGGCTCCCAATAATACTAAAATTAACACTGGCTCTACCTATAACCGCGCCTCCGATGGCTATGGTGCTTGGTATGCTTTTATGCAACAGCAGGGAATTTCTATCAAGCGCTGGCAAAAGCCTTTTAGTGATATTCAGCCAGATAACAACCCTGTTACCTTCCTACAGGTAAGCAGCGATCTAAGGGAGACGACACTGGATAGTCAAAAGCGTGAATGGGTAGAAAAAGGAAATACTTTAGTAATTTTGGGTGCGGGGGCGCGGGTTACAGAAGCCCAGTTTAGCACTATGCAAAAATCTCCCCAAGGTGATATTAAAATTGATACACGTAGACGATATAAAAAAGCTAACTCCAAGCAAGTTGATTTAGGCGATCGCTTTGGTGCTGTTGTCTGGGAAGAAAATTACAAAAAGGGAAAGGTAATTTTTTCTACCACTCCTTATTTAGCCGCCAACGCCTACCAAGATTATTTAAGTAATTTCAAGTATTTAGCCAATTTGGTTACTGAAAAAAGTAACACAGTATTTGTCGATGAATACATCCACGGCTATAAAGATGCCGATGTCAGGAAGAAAGAAAGCGAAGGAGATTTATCTAGTTTTTTTGCTAAAACTCCTGTATTTCCAATATTGCTGCAAGTAGGTATCCTGCTATTAGTGTTAATCTGGGCGCAGAATCGCCGCTTTGGCAAGCCAGTAGCTTTAGATACACCAGTTGTAGATAACAGCGAGGCATACATCCAAGCTTTAGCCGGAGTGTTGCAGAAAGCTGATACCACCGACTTTGTTGTAGAGATAGTGGGTAAACAAGAACAACTACAACTCCAAAAAGCCTTGGGATTAGGGCAAGTACCTTTAGAACGTGAAGCCTTGATCAACTTCTGGATACAAAAAACAGGCGCAAGTGCAGCAGAACTAGATGCAGTTTTAAAGCTACAATCTCGCAAACAATCCATCAGTGAACGAGAACTGTTAAGCTGGTTGGGGAAATGGCGAAACATTAGATTAATTCGTAATTCGTAATTAATTTTTTGGGACTTCCAAATAAAAAATATCCCAAAACTGACACAAAAATACTCTCTATTTCTCCTCCCTGTGTTCTCTGCGTCTGGAGTGGTTTGTTAATTTGGATAATTTATTTCTTAGAAATGCTTTTAGAATTATGCATAATATAGCGGTTCTCGTTTGTATACAATACACTCTAACCTCTCTCCTAAAAGGAGAAAGGCTTTGAATCTTACTCCCCTTCCCTTGCAGGGAAGGGGTTGGGGGTTAGGTCTGTATTGGACTCAACCCAGAAGCGCTATATTTCTGCGTTAGTTAATTATCAATAAAAAAATATGAGCAAAACTCATCCTATCTTAATTCGCCTTGGTCAAGGTCTTAATCAAGTAATTGTCGGACAATCGAGCCTAATACAACAACTTTTAGTAGCACTGCTAGCGGGTGGACACGTAATTTTAGAAGGAGTACCGGGAACTGGTAAAACCCTCCTAGTAAAAGTGTTGGCGCAGTTAATCCAAGGGGATTTTCGCCGGATTCAACTAACACCAGATGTTTTACCTTCAGATATTACTGGTACAAATATTTTTGACTTGAATAGCCGCAATTTCACTTTAAAAAAAGGGCCAATATTTAGCGAAGTGCTGCTAGCAGACGAAATCAACCGAACTCCTCCCAAGACACAAGCGGCGCTACTGGAAGCGATGGAAGAGATGCAGGTAACATTGGATGGTGAAAGTTTGCCCTTACCAGATTTATTTTGGGTGATTGCAACCCAAAATCCCCTAGAATTTGAGGGGACTTATCCCTTACCAGAGGCGCAGTTGGACAGATTTTTATTTAAACTGGTGGTAGATTACCCAGATCAAGCTGCCGAAAAGCAAATGTTGCTGAATCGTCAGGCGGGTTTTGCAGCACGGCGTTTGGATATTAGCCGTTTGAAACCAATCGCAACAGTAGCCGACATTTTGCAAGCACGACTTGCAGTCAAAGAGGTTAAAGTATCAGAAGCGATCGTTGATTATTTATTGGCGTTGGTGAGAACATCGCGTCAATATCCTGATTTAACTTTGGGTGCATCCCCTCGCGCCGCCGGTGCTTGGTTGCAGACATCTCAAGCCCTAGCGTGGTTGGCTGGAAGAGATTTTGTCACACCAGATGATGTTAAAGCAGTTGCATCGCCACTGCTATGTCATCGCCTCATTTTGAAACCAGAAGCGATGCTGGATGGTTTACAAATGGATGCGGTAATTGCGTCGGTAATTAATCAAGTACCAGTTCCAAGGTGAAAAAATTCTTTGTCAGGCTATACAAGTATTTGGATAAACTGGCGATCGCAATCGCAGCCCCACACTTTAGGCATTTGGAAAGTAGGCCAAAAGGAAGCTCAAACTAACTGCCTCCACAAGTTATAAAGTATGTGTAGATAAGACAGCAAGTATGTTGAGGAAAAAATCTCTATGACAAGCTACCAAGAAACCATACCTAGTAACGAATCCATTAATGAGCTAATCGCCGAGACGGCAAGCATTAACCATGTGGAGGTAATTGAAAATGTCATCGATTCTTTGGAACAAGATGACAGTGCGATGGTTAGCCACACTCCAGAGGGTGGTTATCTCTGGAAGTTTAAGTATGGAAGTGTGGAAGTATTTGTCCAACTCAACGGGACAACCGATGAAGACACCATCACGGTTTGGTCTACGGTGCTAAATTTACCCGCCAAAGATGAACCTAAGTTGATGCGGTATCTTTTGGAGTTAAACTGTTCTAGTACCTTTGAAGCGCGTTTCGGTATTATTGAAAACCGAGTGGTTGTGATTTCAACACGTACCTTAGCGGAATTATCTCCTGGCGAAGTATCTCGACTCATTACCATTGTGGCAACGATCGCTGATAATAACGATGAAGCTTTACAAACTGAATTTGGTGCAACTTAAAGAATTTTCGATTTTGGACTTTCCTGCGGAACGCTACGCGAACGGCTACGCTCAGTCGAACGATTTTAGGTCGCACCTTTGGTGCGCTTTCAGCGCAACTTGGATTTTAGATTGGGCAACTGCTGCATCGGATGCATAGCAACCAGGTTTGGCGACTAATTCCTTTGCTAGAGGCAGACGGCAATGTGCAGATGGCGATTGACCGATGGTTGCTAGAACAGCACTATTCAAGAAAGCACCCGCCAACTCTGCGCTTTTATACCTGGTCGCCACCTGCCATTTCTCTCGGCTATCATCAACGCCAATTCCCTGAACATTGGCAACATTTAACTTGGCAAGGGCAAAAACTGGATTTAGTGCGGCGTCCTACTGGTGGACGGGCTGTGTTACACCAAGGTGATTTAACTTACGCTGTAGTCACATCTGGACTTACGGGTAATCGCCTCCAAGTGTATGAGAAAATTTGTGAGTTTTTGATTCAAGGGTGGCGATCGCTCGGCGTAGAATTACATTACGGTACGGCTGGGCGAAGTTACATCCACAACCCTAACTGTTTTGGCACAGCAACCAGTGCAGATTTAGTTTTGCCAGATAGTACCAAACTCATTGGTAGCGCTCAACTGCGACGCGGTGGGGTAATTCTGCAACATGGTTCTATCCGTTTGCAACCGGATGCTGAACTGTTTACTCAAGTATTTGGTGCAGAATCTTTTATGACTGTACAACTGCCTCAAAATCTGAGTATTGAAAAGATTATTGCAGCTTTAGTTGCCGCAGCTAGTGATTGTTTTGATATGCAGATAGAGGTGAAACCCCTCTCGCCGTCTGAGTGGGAGGAAATTTTGGCGAAACCGATTTCGGAGGCTGGTTCTCAGGTCATTTAATGGGATAGAAATAAGTAAATGGGCGTAAATAAATATAATATGTTCTGTCATTGCCAGCGAAGCGAAGCAATCCCAGAGACTTTGCGATTGCTTCGCTTCGCTCGCAATGACATCTTATATTTAATCATGCCTACCTACTTAGAACAGGATTTAAAAATGAGTACAAATTCAGTTCCTAAACAAATCATTGCAATGGGCGGTGGAGGCTTTTCAATGGAACCTGAAAACCCTCTGCTGGATCGATATATCTTGGGATTATGCAAAAAGAAAAGACCGAAGATTTGTTTTATCCCTACAGCAAGTGGTGATTCTGACAAATATATTGTTAAATTCTACTCAGCTTTTGTGCAGCTTCTATGTCAGCCATCTCATTTGTCCTTGTTTAACCCATTTACATCGGACTTTAGGTCTTTTGTTCTTGAGCAGGACATTATTTATGTAGGAGGTGGAAACACTAAAAACCTAATTGCTCTTTGGAAAGAGTGGGGACTTGACCATATTTTGAGAGAAGCTTGGGAAAGTGGCGTTATTCTTTCTGGCTTGAGTGCAGGCTCTATTTGTTGGTTTGAAGAGGGAGTGACAGACTCTATTCCTGGGAACATGACTGTATTACAGTGCCTTGGCTTTCTAAAAGGTAGTAACTGTCCTCATTACGACGGTGAGCCAAGAAGAAAACCTGCTTACCATCAACTTTTATCAGAAGGACTTATTAGCTCTGGATATGCTGTAGACGATGGGGTTGCTCTCCATTTTGTTGGAGAGCAATTGGAAAAAGTTGTGAGTTCACGTTTGCAACCCAAAGCTTATTGTTTAGAAAGAGTAGATAAGACAGTTAAAGAAACGATTTTAGAACCTATATACTTGGGAAATAGCTAATAATTTTCAACGCGAAAATCCTGAGTAATTAGTGCAGTATTATCTTTAAGATACCCTGCTGTCACACAATCATCAATCAATTGCATGACAAACGGCCACAGTTCCGGCGCACCTGTTTCTACTACCGCTACCCGTTTCATCACCTGATCGCGCCTAATGCCATGAATGCGCCAAGTCCCACCTTGAGTTTGTTGATTGTGCAGTAAAGGCTGTATACGGTCTAGAGCTGCGGCAAACTTGGCGGTGGGTGTTTCCCCTGCTTCAAACTCATCCCAGAGTAAACGCAACTCCCTAGCTTGATCTGCTGGCAAAAGTCCAAATAAGCGTAACGCTGCTTGTGCTTCTCGTTCTGCCTTGCTGTCATTACCCTGCACATCGTAGCAGAAGGTATCACCTGCATTAATTTCTACCAAATCGTGAATTAGTAGCATTTTGATGGCATGGAATATATCAACACCCTCCGGGGCATATTCTGCTAATACACTTGCCATCACCGCTAAATGCCAAGAATGTTCTGCACTATTTTCTCGGCGTGACCCATCAGTGAGTAGGGTTTGGCGCATCACTTGTTTCAATTTATCAATCTCGATGATGAACTGAATTTGTTGAGTCATATCATGTCCGCTTGATTACTTATTAAACCCGAAGAACCCCACCCCGCCAAAGCTATGCTTTGTCTCCCCTCCCGAAGAGCTCTTAGGGGTTGGGGGTGGGGTGTAATGACTGTGGTTAGCGTAACTATTTATGCGGACATGATATCAGCCGATTAATTTGCACCTATGATTTCTGATTGGGGGTGGGGTTGACTGGATTTTGGACTTTAGGTGATTATCTCAATAATTCTGGCGAATCTGCAAGGACTTTTTTTGCATACCAATTAAAAAGCGCCTGGGAGTGTTGCCGTGTTTCCACCCCAAACGCTTTTTATTTTTAACTTGCTCCTCACACAATTAGATAATATCACTGCTTCTATCAAAAGGGGAGTATATTGAGTGACACTTTCAAAACTGCACCTACAATCCAATTTTTATATTTCTATATATAAATTAAAAAATGCCTGGGAGTGTTGCCGTGTTTCCACCCCAGGCATTTTTTATTCTCAACTTGCTCCTCACACACAAATAAAGATTATCACTACTTCTATCAAATGGCAAGTATATTGAGTGAAATTTTTGACAAATTAAAAAGCGCTTGGGAGTGTTGCCGTGTTTCCACCCCAGGCGCTTTTTACTTTTAACTTGCTCCTCACACACGACTAAAACATATCATTAATTCAATCAAAAAGCAAGCATATTGTGTGACACTTTATAAACTGCACACCTAATGAGCAATAATTTAGTGTAAAAAGTGACGTACCCCAGTTAAGACCATCACCAAACCCAGTTCGTTAGCAGCAATGATAGAATCTTTATCGCGCAAACTTCCCCCTGGTTGGACAATAGCTGTAATTCCTGCTGCTGCGGCTGTTTTCACAGAATCATCGAAGGGGAAGAATCCATCGCTGGCGAGAGTTGCACCTTTGGCTTTTTCTTGAGCTTGTTCTAGGGCAATTTTAACTGAGCCGACGCGGTTCATTTGACCAGCACCTACTCCTAGTGTAGTGCGATCGCTTGTCACAACAATGGCATTAGATTTAACATGTTTGCAAACTTTCCACGCAAACAGCAATTCGGCTAATTCGTCGGGTGTGGGTTGACGTTCGGTGACTATTTGCCATTGACTGGTATCAGCAATCACGTCATCACTAGCTTGGACAAGGAAACCACCTGCGATCGCTTTCACTGTATCCTTAGGGCCACTGCTCAAATCAGCTAGAGTCAAAACCCGCACGTTAGATTTTTTGGCAAGGATTTCTTGAGCTTCTGCATCACAACTTGGTGCAACCACACATTCTAAAAATGTTTTAGTTAACTCGCTAGCTGTAGCTGCATCAATTGGGCGGTTGAGCGCGACAATACCACCAAAGGCAGAAGTAGAATCAGCGTTGAAAGCTTTTTGGTAAGCTTCTGAAATAGTGCTTCCCAATGCCGTACCACAGGGATTTGTATGTTTGATAATTGTTGCAGCTGGAGTATCAGTGAATTCAGCAATAATTCGGCGTGCGGCTTCTAAATCAACTAAGTTATTGTAACTAAGTTCTTTGCCTTGCAGTTTTGTCGCAGATGTCCATCCTGTTGGAGTAGTACCAGTTTGATACCAGGTGGCGGCTTGATGGGGATTTTCGCCGTAACGCAGAGATTGCAATTGTGTACCGCTAAGGGTGTACTGTTGTGTTCCTGCCACGTAAGATGCGAACTGACAAGTCAGCGCTTGCGCTATCGCTTGATCATAACTAGCAGTATGTAAAAATCCTTTTAAAGCCGCCTTTTGCCGAAACTCTAGGGAAGCTTCGCCGTTATTTTGCCGCAATTCCTGTAAATACTCGTCATACTGGGCTGGATCGCATAATACAGCCAGATGGGCGAAGTTTTTCGATGATGCCCTTAGCATAGCAGGGCCACCGATATCAATTTGTTCAACAGCTTGGGATAATGTTACCCCTGGTTTAGCGATCGTTTCCTCAAAAGGATATAGATTCACCACCACTAAATCAATCGGGCGAATTTGGTTATTTTCTAAATCTGTAATATCTTCGGGAACATCTCGCCGCGCCAAAATTCCGCCATGAATTCGGGGATGTAGGGTTTTGACTCGACCACCTAAAATTTCTGGAGAACCTGTATAATCTGCAACTTTGGTAACAGGGAGTCCCGCATCTTTGAGTGCTTGGGCTGTTCCCCCACTGCTGATTAAATCAAAGTCGAATTCTTCAACCAAGCTACGGGCTAGGTCAATTAAACCAGTTTTGTTAGATACACTCAGCAGGGCTAGACGCGCCATTGATCAATTCCTTAAAAGTAGGCCAGAAGCGAAGGATCTCAAGTTTTACATAAGCCTTGGTTCACTTCAAGACTTTTCGGCATCATTCTGAGATCCGGTAGTGGCGTGGCAACAAAAGGAGGTAGACAGGTTCTCCGTAATTGAAAAATTTGGGCTAGCAAGGAGAAGAAGGTAGATACAGCGTATTTCAGGTAAATGAAGTACACGGGTAGGGGCACAACATGTTGTGCCCCTACAATATCTGTACCTCACGCCTGTTGCAATCTGCTGTAACTACTTAGCGATGTTACATTTCGCTTGTGCTTGGATTAAGCTGACTCAAGGGTGACATGAAAGAACGTCGAAACGTCAACATTTGGCGAATTTTTGGGCGTTCAAACAGCGCTAACTGCAACTTGAGAACCTAATTTACTCGAAAAATCGATTCAGGTAGGAAAAAATTATGGCAAATATCATTGGAATCAACGGGAATGATACCCTACTGGGCACTAACAGCGCAGATACGATTAATGGTAATGGTAACGACTCATTTGATCAGGACAACGATAGTCTGACTGGTGGCGGTGGCAAGGATAAATTTGTCTACAACTTAAACTATTACTCTAGTAGCAATACTGATACTATTACTGATTTCGGTGGCGTAGGTAAAGGCGTAACTCCCTCAGCAGCAGTCATTGCCGAAGTGGATACCATCCAATTCCAAGGCTATTATTTTACTCCCCAAAATCTGCTGCTTACTCAGAACGGCAGCAATCTGGAAATCACCTTTGAAGGGGAGGCTTATTCAAAAGTCATCCTTCAAAACTTCAAATTAGAAAACCTGAATAATCTGCCAGCAATTTCTTCACGACCTGCTATTGGCAATATCCTGTTTGATGGACAAACCAGCATCGCCGACAGTTTTGATGTGTTTAATGCCAACTCCACTCAAACTAACCTGTTCAATAAGAACACAGTGACATTCCTCAATGACCTTGACAACAACATTACAGGTTTAGACAACTCAAATGATGTGGTGAATGGTCAGGCGGGTAATGATAAAATCGATGGCTTGAGTGGTAACGACCTGCTGCGCGGTGGTACGGGCAATGATACTCTCATTGGTGGTGAAGGAAATGACTACCTCAACGGTGGTGAAGGGGATGACTCCCTCAACGGTGGTGAAGGGAATGACTCCTTCAACGGTGGTGAAGGGGATGACCTGTTGTCGGGTGATGCGGGCAATGACAACCTTCTTGGTGGTACGGACAATGATACCCTTCTTGGTGGTAGTGGTGACGATCGCTTGGATGTTGGTTCTTCAAATCTTGATTTTTTTGTAGGAGGCGATCAGCTGCTCTCTGGGGGTGATGGCAACGATAGTCTCTCTGCCTCAGGCTACGAAAGCCGCAACGGGAACAACAATTACTCCTCTGGTAACAACACTCTCAACGGTGGCGCTGGTGACGATTACTTGATTGTTAACTTTTCAAAAGCCAATAACCTACTCAATGGTGGTGACGGCAACGATACGTTTTTCAAGAACTTCAGTGGCAATGATACGATAGATGGAGGTAAAGGTGACGATTTGCTGTCCTATGACACCAGTGATAGTTCCTACGATATTACCGGGGGAATCACTTCGACTTTTAATACTATTACTAACATTGGCTCAATTACGCTAGGCACGAACCGAGTTAGCTACAAAGATATCGAACGATTAGAAATCAAAGGTACAGAGTACAATGACTTGATTGTGGGGAGCAACGGCAACGATATGCTCGACCCGGGCTATAGTGGCAATGATACGATAGATGGGGGCAAAGGTGACGATTTGTTGTCCTATACCGCCAATACTAGCGAGGGAATCACTTCAACTTTCGATGCTACCACTAATACTGGCTTAATTACGGAAGCCACGAGACTAGTTAGCTACAAAAATATCGAACGATTAAATATCACAGGTGGATTCGACGATGACTTGATTGTGGGGAACAATGGGAACGATACGCTCGATCCGGGCAGGAGTGGTAATGATACGGTAGATGGGGGAACAGGTGACGATTTGTTGAAGTTTTTGAACTATGGTAGCGAGGGAATCACTTCGACATTCAATGCTACTACTAATACTGGAACAATTACGGCGGGCGCGAGTCGGGTTAGCTACAAAAATATCGAGCGATTAGATATCACAGGTACATCCTACGATGACTTGATTGTGGGGAGCAATGGCAATGATACGCTCTCCACGTTCGGTAATGGCAATGATACGATAGATGGGGGCAGAGGTGACGATTTGTTGTCATATACCGCCAATAGTAGCGAGGGAATCACTTCAACTTTCGATGTTACCACTAATACTGGCTTAATTACGGCAGGCAGGAATCGGGTTAGTTACAAGAATATCGAACGATTAGAGATCGCAGGTACAGAGTCCGATGACAATATTGTGGGGAGCAATGGCAACGATAGGATAATAGGAAACTTTACTTTCTATGTCGGGTATCGTGAATATTCCAGCGTTGAGGTTATTCGTGGCAATGACACAATAGATGGGGGCAAAGGTGACGATTTGTTGATTGTCAATGATAGCGGTGATACCGAGGGCGAGGGAATCACTTCGACATTCAATGCTATCACTAACGAAGGAGCAATTACGGCTGGCACGAATCAGGTTAGCTACAAGAATATCGAACGATTAGAGATCACAGGTACACAGTACGATGACTTGATTCTGGGGAGCAATGGGAATGATACTCTCAACGGTGGTAGTGGCAATGATACTCTCATAGGTGGCAAAGGTAATGATAGCCTAATTGGAGGATCTGGTACTGATACCTTTGCTTTCAATAGTTTCAATGAAGGCATTGATGGAATTTATGACTTCAACGCGACTAATGAACTCATTCGGGTATCGGCTGCTGGTTTTGGTGGCGGGTTATCACCAGGTTCACTTAAGACAAATCAGTTTAGCATCGGAGCATCTGCAACCACTAGCACTCAGCGATTTATTTACAACGATGTTACAGGTGCATTGTTCTTTGACCAAGATGGCAGTGCGATCGCCTTTACTCAGGTACAATTTGGACAACTTTCGAGTGGGTTGTCACTAACCAAAAACAATTTTGTGGTTGTTTAATTGTGATTAGCGCTCTATCACTCTAAGCAGAGAAAATAGGAAATGGTCGGATTGCGAGGTGTCTAAAATAGCAACTCGCATCCGATTTTTCAATGCTATTATAGCCAGCGATCGCGCGTGGAGTTCTTTACCAGAGGGAGTTTGTAAACAATATTGGTACTCTGACTTTTCACGGGAAGTCTTCAAGCCTCGAAAAAACGTGACTTTTTCTACAGCCTAATTGTCAATAGCTTTAAGTTAATGAAAATAGCTAACGGAAAAATCAGGGTTTGGAAAACCCTCAAAATGGCCTTTTCCACATGCCGTGAAAAGTCAGATTGGTACTCCCGTCCTAAAAAGCTTTGGGTGCGAAAAACTACAGAAGCATCATTGGCTGGCTTTAAAATAAAGTCTTCTTGGCGGATCATGATTTCACCACTATCGTCGATGTAAATCGCGGTTAACTCAAAACTGCCGATTTGTGTTTTCCATAAATTACTTGACGACGTAGGCATTCTTTAGGCAAGCAGCAAATGCCGCTAAATACTAAGTCCACTTGAAGAGATAGGATCTATGAAAAGTGTAGAATTTTAGGAGTAAACCTCTGTCTTTACAAGCTATCACCGTTAAGAGAGATTCTCAACCCCCCGCAGGCTTAATTGTCACTTTGCATGGTTGGGGTGCTAATGCTGAAGATGTAGCATCTTTGTTACCCTTGCTCAACTTACCCGATTATCAATTTGTATTACCCAACGCACCTTATCCTTATCCCTATTCTCCAGTAGGCAGGGCATGGTATGACCTGCGAGTGGAGAATATGTATCAAGGATTGGCAGAAAGTCGGCAACTGCTAATAGATTTTTTGCAATCTTTAGAAAGTACCACTGGCGTACCTTTGTCACGCACTATTTTAAGTGGATTTTCTCAAGGCGGGGCAATGACTTTAGATGTCGGCTCAAAATTGCCCCTAGCAGGTTTAGCTATCATGAGTGGGTATTTACATCCTGATGCAGTAACGGCAGATCAAAAAGGGATTCCGCCGATTTTAATCAGCCACGGGAGATATGATGAAGTTGTCCCACTACAAGCTGCTTTGAAGGCACGAGAAACTCTAAAGTCTCTAAAAGTGGCGGTAGAATACCACGAATTTGACATGGGGCATGAAATAAATCTACAAACGTTAGAGGTGCTACAAAATTTCGTTGTAAATATAATTGCTTAGTCAGGATTACGAATTTTTTATAAATTATGGTACAAATTCTGACAATTTTCACGAAATTAATGACTTCTAATGAGTAATATATATTGGGTGGCTGCGAAAGAGCGCAACTTAACCCATGCTGAAGGCGAGTGCTGCATAAGGGAGGGGCGAGCATTATGACAACTCTAAGCATTTCCAGGAAAGAAATTGCTGCCATGACTGTGGCAGAAGTAGAAGAACTGGCTACACGTCTGGAGCTAGATAATTATAGTAATGCTTTTGAGGGTTTAAATGATTGGCATTTATTGCGAGCGATCGCATTTCAGCGCCCAGAGTTAGTTGAACCCTATATCTACCTCTTAGACTTGGAACCCTACGATGAAGCGTAGTTGAGAGTTAGGAGTTAGGAGTTAGGAGTTTTAACTATTTAGTACTAATTTTTGTAACTACTTACTCCTAACTTTTTACCATGCCTAATCCAAAGTTGAACAAGGTTCTAATTGCTGTAGGTGGCGGTATCGCCGCCTACAAAATCTGTGCATTAGTTTCGACGCTGTTTAAAACTGGGGTAGAGGTTCGAGTTATCCTCACCCGTTCGGCGCAAGAATTTATCACGCCTCTGACAATAGCCACCCTATCTCGTCATCGGGCCTACACAGATGATGATTTTTGGCAACCAACTCACTCTCGCCCGTTGCATATTGAGTTGGGTGAATGGGCAGATGTCATGGTAATTGCACCCTTAACAGCTAATACATTAGCCAAATTAGCCTATGGGATGGCGGATAATTTACTCACAAATACCGTACTGGCTTCTACTTGTCCGGTGCTGTTAGCACCCGCAATGAATACGGATATGTGGAAACAGTTATCAGTGCAGCGAAATTGGCAACAGCTATTGATCGATAGCCGATATCATGGGATGAATACAGCATCAGGATTATTAGCGTGCGATCGCATCGGTGCTGGTAGATTAGCAGAACCTCCAGAAATTTTGGCTCACATCCAATCGTTGTTACACACTCAAGGTAAACGAGATTTAGCTGGTAAACGAGTGTTAATTAGTGCTGGGGGAACGCGAGAGTATCTTGACCCAGTTAGATTTATTGGTAATCCTTCCACAGGTAAAATGGGATTAGCTTTAGCACAAGCGGCACTTCACCGAGGCGCAAGTGTCACCCTAGTACATGGCCTTGCTAATTGGGATGTACCATTAGGAGTGCAAACAATTCCTGTTGTTAGTGCAGAGCAAATGCAGCAGTCCATGCTGGAATATTTACCCAACGCTGATGTAATTGTCATGTCAGCAGCCGTTGCAGATGTGAAGCCACGAGATTATAGTACAGAGAAATTACCCAAGCGATCGCTCCCCCAAGCCTTACCCCTGGAACCAGTACCCGATATAGTCGCCCAATTAGCAAAACTTAAACAGCCGCATCAAATATTAATTGGTTTTGCAGCACAAACTGGGGATATTGTCAAGCCAGCATTAGAAAAGTTACAGAGTAAAAAACTTGATGCTATTATTGCCAATCCCATCGATCAACCTGATAGTGGTTTTGGGAGTGATAATAATCAAGCGATATTTTTAGATAATCAAGGACGGCAAGTAGCGATCGCACCTTGTTCTAAATTAGAAATGGCCCATCAATTATTTGATTTTGTCCTATTTTGACCAAGTTCCTTAGTACCGCGCCAAGACACAAAAACTTCTTTTTGCATCTTACTGATGTATTGACATTTTAAATTACATCATTTACCGATCCGATCGCCTTACCTGACACAAAAGGAAAATTCAGCTTTGTAGTAAGCTTGGAAATAGTAACATATCCCAATACAGTTCAGTTAAGCATTTCTTTCTTCTCTTCCTTTGCGTTCTTTGCGTCCTTTGCGGTAGCCTCCGGCAAGCCGATGCAGCGTCTACGTTAAAAAAATTGACTTTGACTAATATTTAAGCCTTAACTGAACCGTATTGTAACATATCCTTCTTTGCCTCAACCTTTGGTGAAAGTTGAGGTTTCCAAACGTCGCTGGTTTACTCAGTTAAAAGCTCCTAAATATGACCGTAGGAATGCCTGCTCCCCTATTTTTTGAGCGTGTTGTACGCGACTACATCAGTGATTTTGCGATCGCAGATGAGGACATTGAATCAGAGCAAGATTAAATATCCTGCCAGTGAATAAAGAGGCTACTATTGACACTCCCCATCGAATGAGTACCTTGAAGATGGGGATTCTACATTCACCCTAGTTACTTGCTCAACCAGGGTTTCCCCAAGTAGAGTAGAGGTCGCTAGTCCTGTAGCGTTACTTCCGGTCTGCCCGACCGTAGGAAAGCTTACCAATATTCAGAATGTTAATGCTTGCATTATGATCCCTCTGCAAAACACAACCGCATTTACAAACATGGGTGCGATGACGCAACCTAAAACTTGAGTTTATTGAGCTTAGTGAAACCCCAGAACAAGCCCGAAAGCTGGCAAAAATAGTGTGATTGACATAGAGATATCAAGCAGCAATTGGGAAAGGAAACTACTACCTTGAATTGGGTATAACCCGTATGCTCTATGGCTTCAAGTCACTTTTCTAGATTTTACAATATAAGTAAGACATAAAAATAACGCTTCAATTATATGAAAATACTCTCATCAGAACTAGTCCATTTGGGATTTGGCAAATATGTGCGTTCTGACCAAGTAACAGCAGTTATACCGATAGAAGAGGAGCGAGGCCCAGGGCGACGAACCTTTGTTCACGTTCAAGGGCAAAGTGATCCAATTATCGCCTCTCGCGCTGAAGATACCATCGTGCGTGATTTAGTACAGGAACCACACGAGGTTACTCAAGCCCGTCAGCAGCAGGAAATTCTTCAAGATTTATTGGTTAATTTAGCTAATGTTAATTCAACTGTGCGTCGAATTAACCGTGATGAAGGCAGTTTGGATCTTGATTTGTTAGAGCGACGAATTAAGCAAGTCCTTGAAAATTAATTGCAGAAATCAGCAAACTAAATAACGGAGAAAGATATTGCTGAATACCATTACAGACCAAGTTTCAGTATCAGATACACAAACAAGATCGCCAAGGTTGTGGATACCTGAACGGGTACTGTTTACACCTGCTGCCCTAGATGAGGATTGGGGGCAGCAGATTCTTAAACGTGTGCAGTCACTCAATTTATCAATAGAAGAACTATCACAGAACCGCCTGAAGGGTCTGCGCGGTGAATCTGAGCGGGATACTTACAACATTGCCAAGCGTACCTTAGCGGTGGTTACTGCACCACCCAGTTCTTTTAAACTGAGTCCCATCCCACCTTCTGCGGATTGGCAGTTTCACATTGCCGAAGGTTGTCCGGCTCACTGTCAATACTGCTACCTAGCTGGTAGCTTGTCTGGGCCACCTGTCATCCGCGTTTTTGCTAACTTACCGCAGATATTAGAGAACTTAGCTAACTACGAGCAACAGGGGAAAACCACAAGTTTTGAAGTTAGCTGTTACACAGATCCATTGGGTATTGAGCATTTAACTGGAAGTCTTGCTGAATGTATCCGTTACTTTGGCACTCGTAGCAATGCACATCTACGTTGGGTATCGAAGTTCGATGCTGTGGATGGATTACTCGATTTACCACACAATGGGCATACTCGCTGTCGGATGAGCGTTAATGCAGCACCGATTTCTGGTAAGTTTGAAGGTGGCACGGCATCCGTAGTATCTAGACTTAATGCATTGCGACGGTTGGCGCTACCACAAGAGCGTGGCGGTGGCGGTTATCCAGTAGGCTTGGTTATCGCGCCAATTATGCCGATAGACGATTGGCAGATACACTATAGTCGTTTGTTTGACCAGATAAACGAGACACTGGATTTTGACTGTAACCTTACCTTTGAGTTAATCTCGCATCGGTTCACACCTGGATCAAAAGAAGTGTTACAAACTTGGTATCCGCAATCAAAATTAGAGATGGATGAGGCAAAACGCAGTGTCAAGCGTAATAAGTTTGGTGGGACGAAGTACGTTTACGATAAGGACACAATGAAGGCGTTGCGTAGCTTTTTTGAGAGTGAGATTAGTAGGCGCTTTCCAAATGCTGAAATTCTTTATTGGACTTAGAAGACCACCTTGCTCAAATACAGTTTGAACTCTTCATCTGCTGAGTGCTGAGTGAAGGACAAAGTACTCATATCATTAGGACTTACGCAGAAGAGATCCCCCTAAATCCCCCTTAAAAAGGGGGACTTTGAAGGGCTTTTGCCCCCCTTTTTAAGGCTACCGTGTACACACAAGTCGAATTTCTTCTTAAATCCCAAAGATTACCTACTTAATCGCAGTGATGGTTAGGGTGGGGTAATACTAAAGCTAAAACCTTAGTAAATCAGGTTTCAAGTGAGGTTTTGAGAATTTATGCAATAAATATATTAGACCTCTTGCAAAAGTCTCTAACACCCCACCCCCAACCCCTCCCCGCAAGCGGGGAGGGGAGACAAAGCATAGCTTTGGCGGGGTGGGGTTCAAATTGTTTGATTTATGCAAGAGGTCTATTGAATTCGGGTGGTCGTTTATTGAATTCGGGTGGTCGTTTATTGAATTCGGGTGGTCGTTTATTGAATTCGGGTGGTCGTTTATTGAATTCGGGTGGTCGTTTATTGAATTCGGGTGGTCGTTT
>NZ_JAIVFQ010000170.1 GCF_020829495.1 Nostoc favosum CHAB5714
CTCGGCGTTTTTTTGTGAGTTTTTTACCGATTCTCAATTAATCTTAGCGATCGCTTCCGCCTGCCCACTTGAGTAAATTCATATATAGCAACCTTTTTGGGCTTTCCTATCCGTCGAACTCACGTTTTTTTTAGCTGCTGTTGCTTTGATATTGTGCTGGCAGATTCACGACATCAGCCATCACAAAAGCATATTGATTACCTACTTGCCGAATTTACAGCACAGCCAACTGACAATGTAATTGCTTCTCGGGGAAATCATCGCTGGGTTCAAATATACGAGCCTATCCGTTTAGAGGAAAACATTACTGGTAAAACTAAATTAAGGAAACAAGGAGTTTATCTAATCACTGGTGGACTCGGAGGTGTTGGTTTAGTATTAGCGGAATATCTCGCAAAGACTGTCCAGGCGAAATTGGTTCTGCTTGGACGAAAAGGACTCCCCGCAAAAGACCAGTGGCAAGAATGGTTGGAAACTCACGATGAAGAGGATAGCATTAGCCGCAAGATTCGCAAAGTACAAGAAATTGAGGCTTTGGGTGCTGAGGTTTTAGCGATCGCCGCCGATGTGGCAAATGAAGAACAAATGCAAAAAGCGATCGCCATAGTAAATGAGCGCTTTGGTACGATTAACGGCGTTATTTATGCAGCAGGTAATAGCGAAGAAGCACATTGCGCTATTGAAGAAACTTCTCATCGGTTGGCTCAATTGCAATTTGACTCCAAAGTATTTGGAATATTTGTTTTAGAAAAAATTTTACAGCAACAAGACCTTGATTTTTGTCAATTTACTTCATCTTTAGCATCTATTTTAGGAGGTTTAGGATTTATTTCCTATTCTGCCGCTAACATTTTTATGGATGCTTATGCTCATAAACATAACCAAAATAAATCTTGCTCTTGGAGTAGTGTAAACTGGGATGATTGGGAAATCAGGGAACAACAAGATACAGATTTTGAAGCAAACTTCTCTAAATATTCCATCACATTTAAGGCTGGTGTAGAAGTATTTGAACGTCTGTTAATGCTAAATGAAGTGAGTCAAGTTCTTGTTTCCATCAGAGATTTACAAGCAAGAATTCAGCAATGGATAAAACTTGAATCTTTACGAAATAAGGATTTTTCAAATAATGAAAATTCTTTATCTCTATACTCAAGAGGTAACTTACAAACTGACTATGTTCCAGCCCGCAACCAAATAGAGGAAATTGTTGCCAAAACCTGGGAAAAAGCTTTGGGCATTGAGAAGATAGGTATTTATGATAATTTTTTTGATTTGGGAGGTAGTTCTCTAATCAGTATCCAGATTATCTCTCAATTACAAAAAGAATTAAATATTCATATCCCTGTAGTCAGCATTTATGAAAAGCCAACTATCAGCTCACTTGCAGAGCTTTTAAGTAGCAATGAGCAAGATTCTGTTCAAAAGGAAAATTTCCGTACTCAACCTAGATATGCTTCAATTAAGCGTCGCAAACAAGTAAGACAAAATTATCGAAAAGCAAGTCTCAAGTAGTACCAATGCAATTAATCGCATTTCTGTAAAAATCATCAATCATTTCTGGAGTATTATCAAATGGCATTAAGTCAGCAAAGACAAGAAAAAAGTAAGCAAAATCGCTTGATTGAGACTGAGTTAACACACCATTATCTAGTTGCTGATAAAGTCATGCAATTATTTCAACCATCCAGCAGTTCAGCATCTACAGAAGCCAAGATGAATGTGCAGACTGACAATTTGGTTGGTGATTTCTTAAGTTCAATTAACACTAATTCGGACATAAATTTTAATGCACTAGTAGAAACTTTTACTGATAGTGAAGTTCCTATTTATCCCGCTAATTTTGATAGCTATCTTGAATATTTAGCAAATAATGTTGTTAATCATTCGATAAATACATCTTCACCACGATTTATAGGTCACATGACCTCTGCTCTTCCCTGTTTTGTGCGATCGCTCGCAAAACTGATGACAGCAATGAATCAAAATGTTGTTAAAATAGAAACAGCCAAAGCCTTTAGCCCATACGAACGTCAGGCTTTGGCAATGATGCATAGATTGGTTTACAACTTTGCTGATGAATTTTATACCCAGCATGTACAAAATAACCAAAGCACTTTAGGCATATTGGTTTCCGGGGGTACAGCAGCAAACATCATTGCACTATGGTGCGCTCGTAATAAATCTTTGTATGCAAAAAATAGTTTTGCAGGTGTAGAAAAGGCAGGTTTAGCAGCAGCTCTAGATTACTACGGTTATCAAGGAGCGGTGGTAATTGGCTCTGAATTGATGCATTATTCTTTTGACAAGGCCGCAGATTTATTGGGCATAGGTACGCATGGTTTGATAAAAATTCCTACTAATGGTAATAATCAAGTGGACTTATCAGCTTTACGTCAAGCTGTTGCAGATTGTCAGTCCAAAAACTTGCATATTATTGCGATCGTGGGCGTTGCTGGTACTACTGATTCTGGTAACATAGATTCACTTTTAGATATTGCAGATATTGCCGAAGCTGCAAATGTTCATTTTCATGTAGATGCAGCTTGGGGCGGGCCACTGATATTTTCCGAACAACATCGACAAAAGCTTGCTGGTATTGAGCGTGCTGATTCAGTCACAATTGATGGACATAAACAGCTGTATTTACCTATGGGTATTGGCATGGTATTTATGCGCGAACCACAGTTAGCTTCAGCGATTGAAAAAAATGCTAGCTACACCATGCGTAAGGATTCATTCGATTTAGGTAAACGCGCTCTAGAAGGTTCTCGACCTGGCATGGCATTATTTTTACATGCTGGGCTACATATTATAGGGCTTAAAGGTTATGAATTTTTGATTGATGCAGGAATCGAGAAGACACAATACATGGCTGCTCGTATCAATGCTATGCCTGAATTTGAGTTACTATCCGAACCGGATATCAATCTGCTTCTTTATCGTTACATTCCGCAATCCTTCAGAGAACTTGCAGTTAAAAAGCAATTAACAGAAAGTGATAATCAACAAATTAATATATTTAACGAATGCCTTCAAAAAGCTCAACGTCAAGCTGGTCGTAGTTTTATCTCACGGACAACAAAAACAATTACTTATTTAGATAAAGAAATTTCAGTTACTGCACTGCGTGCGGTGATTGCTAATCCACTTACTACTCAAGATGATATTGATGCAGTTCTAAATGACCAAATTGAAATTGCTTTAGAGTTATCGAGTTCAGATTCTTTAGAAGTTAATCAGAGTCAATAGCATCATAGGTTCGGTTTGGTCACATTTATTATCTCACGCAGAGACACAGAGAATAAAGATAAGGATATTTGGTATTTTTTCGATGAATAATTCTCAAGATTTTGATAACTTTGATGATCATGATGAAATAGCCATTATTGGCTTAGTTGGTCGCTTTTCAGGGGCAAATAACATTGATAATTTCTGGAAAAAGTTGCGAAATGGAGTAGAGTTAATTTCTCATTTTACAGATCAAGAGTTGCTATCTGCGGGTATAGAGCCAGCTTTGCTAAATGACCCAAATTATGTAAAAGCAGGGAGCATACTGAAAGGTATTGATTTATTTGATGCTGCATTTTTTGGATTTACTCCCAGAGAAGCTGAAATAACAGATCCACAGCATCGTCTTTTTTTAGAATCTGCTTGGGAAGCTTTAGAGAATGCAGGTTATAATTCTGAATCTTTTAACGGTAAAATAGGGCTTTACGCTGGTGTCACTACCAGTAATTATTTTTTGACAAACTTATATTCAAACCAAGACTTATTACAATCGGTAGACGCTTTAAATATTTCTATTGGTAATGAAAAAGACAACTTAACCACCCAAACTTCTTACAAGTTAAATCTCACCGGGCCAAGTGTAAATGTTCAAAACAATTGTTCTACATCGCTAGTAGCAGTACACTTAGCCTGTCAAAGTTTGCTAAATGGAGAAAGTGATATAGCTTTAGCTGGTGGTGTTTCCATCGTCACACTGTCACAAAAACGTGGTTACTACTATCAAGAGGGAGGTATTTCTTCCCCTGACGGACACTGCCGAACCTTTGATGCTAAGGCTAAAGGAACAGTGTTTGGTGATGGTTTGGGAATTGTCGTTTTAAAAAGATTGGCTGATGCTCTTGCTGATGGGGACTTTATTCATGCTGTCATTAAAGGTTCGGCTATCAATAACGACGGTTCTTTAAAGGTTGGTTATACAGCGCCTAGTGTTAATGGTCAAAGAGAAGTAATTTCAGAAGCACTTGCTTTAGCTGGTGTCGAACCCGATACTATTTCCTATATTGAAGCTCATGGTACTGCAACTCCCTTGGGAGACCCAATTGAAATCAAGGCTCTCACACAAGCTTTTCGTGCTAGCACAAATAAAAAAGGCTTCTGCGCGATCGGTTCAGTCAAAACCAATGTTGGACATCTGGATACAGCAGCAGGCATAACAGGCTTAATTAAAACAGTACAAGCATTAAAACATAAACAAATACCTCCCAGCTTACACTTTGAAAAACCTAACCCGGAGATAGATTTTGCCAATAGCCCCTTCTACGTCAACACCAAATTATCAGAGTGGAAAACTAACGGTTCACCCAAGAGAGCAGGTGTAAGTTCTTTTGGCATTGGCGGGACTAATGCCCATGTTATTTTGGAAGAAGCTCCAGTGATTGAGGCTTCCAGTTGCTCCCGTCCTTGGCAATTGTTACTGCTCTCAGCCAAAACCAGCACAGCTTTAGACGCTGCAACAGCGCAACTGTGTGCTTATTTAGAGCAAAACCCTGATATTTCCCTAGCAGATGTCGCTCATACCCTACAAGTTGGTCGTCGAGCTTTTGACTATCGCCGCATCGTGATTTGCCACAACATAGATGATGCGGTGAAATCGCTTAACAGCCAAGACCCACAACGTATTTTTAGTTACCACCGTCAGCCAGGCCATTATCCAGTCATTTTCATGTTTTCAGGACAAGGGTCACAATATGCAAACATGGGGAGGGAACTGTATGAAGTCGAAGCAACGTTTAAAAAACACGTAGATACTTGCGCCCAAATTCTGCAACCATACCTCGGTCTTGATATCCGTTCGCTACTTTACCCCAAGGAAGAGGATACTGAAACTGCTTCTTTGCAATTACAACAAACAGCCCTTACCCAACCAGCGTTATTTGTTATTGAATACGCCCTGGCTCAGTTATTAATGGAATGGGGAGTGCGTCCAG
This sequence comes from Nostoc favosum CHAB5714, assembly GCF_020829495.1. Lineage (GTDB taxonomy): Bacteria > Cyanobacteriota > Cyanobacteriia > Cyanobacteriales > Nostocaceae > Nostoc > Nostoc favosum. The sequence goes on from NZ_JAIVFQ010000170.1 coordinate 5,220, forward strand.
AGGCGATGATAGGTCATAGCATTGGGGAATATGTCGCCGCCACCATTGCAGGTGTATTTTCTGTTGAGGATGCTTTAAAAATTGTGGCAAAAAGAGGACAGCTGATGCAACAGTTACCCTCTGGGAGTATGTTGGCAATTAGGCTGCCAGAAAAAGATGTCCAGTTGCTCCTGGATGCACAGACGTTGTATAAAAAATATTTAGAAATTGCAGTTATTAACAGTCCATCTGACTGTGTAGTTTCTGGAACAAATGAGGCGATCGCAGCCCTAGAAAAGCAATTATCTTCTAAAGAAGTTGAATGTCGCTTGTTGCACACATCTCATGCGTTTCATTCCCAAATGATGGAACCCATCTTGTCAGCATTTATTGAGGCTGTAAAAACAGTCAAACTGAATCCACCACACATAGGTTTTATTTCCAATGTTACTGGTAGTTGGATTACTCAAGAACAAGCAACAAGTCCGGATTATTGGTGTCAGCATCTACGACAAACAGTGAGATTTTCAGATGGGATATCGCAATTAATACAGCAGTTTGAAGGTGTTTTTCTGGAGGTGGGACCGGGGCGAACTTTAGCCACGTTAACGACGCAGCATTTAGAGAAAGATGCCAAACAACAGGTATTGACCTCGTTACGGCATGTTAAGGAGCAACAATCGGATGTTTGCTTTTTATTGCAAACATTAGGTCGGTTGTGGCTTGGAGGTATAGAAATAGATTGGTTGGGCTTTTATGCTCATGAGCAACGTCATCGTTTGCCTTTACCTACTTATCCTTTTGAACGGCAACGTTACTGGATTGATGCGAAATCGCGATCGCATTCCCTAAACATCAAACCGACGACATTAGATCGAAAGCAAGATATTGCCGATTGGTTCTATATTCCTTCATGGAAGCGTTCTTTACTGACTTATACATCATCTGAAAAAATAAAATCTACGCATGAAGAAAAATGGCTATTTTTTGTGGATGATTTAGGAGTAGGGGAGCAACTAATTAATAAGTTAATAAATCAGGTTAAAAGCATAATTATTGTTAAGCAAGGAGATGATTTCAGTAAAGTAAGCGAGGGGATCTATACAATTGCTCCATGTAGAAAGGAAGGTTATGATAAGTTATTACAAGAACTAATATCTTTAGATAAAAGCCCCGATAAAATTGTTTATCTATGGAGTTTAACTCATCTTGATAACCGTCCATCAGTAAAATATTTAGAATTGAAAGGCCTACTATTTTTAATCCAGAACCTTAGGAAGTTAAAAATTAGCAATTGCCTACAACTTAGGGTGATATCAAACAACATTCAAGAGGTTAATGGGAATGAAGAATTAAATCCAGAAAAAGCTGCAATATTAAGTTTATGTAATGTAATTCCTCAAGAGTATCCTAATATTAACTGTCGGTGCATTGATATTGCTTTAACTAACAGCATAAACTTAGAAGCAAGACAAGAAAATTATGAGAGTAAACTTCTGAATGAGTTAACCTCTGTATCTAAGGATACAGTAGTTGCTTATCGCGATCGCCACCGTTGGGTACAAATATTTGAGCCAGTTCGCGTAGAGTCAATAGTCGAGGAAAAAATACCTTTAAGAAAACAAGGTGTTTACTTTTTCCCCGGTGGGTTAGAAACTATTGAGGTTGTGCTTGCGGAATATTTAACAAAAACTTTCCAAGCAAAACTCATATTTATTGAAGATGTTAAATTTCCAAAGCAAGATGATTTCTCACAATGGCTTGAAACTGATTCTCTAGATGATGAAGTGAGTCTCAAAATACAGCAAGTTTTAGCATTAGAGAAATTAGGTGCGGAAGTTTTGTTATTACGTGCCGATACCACTAATTACGAGCAGATGCATCAAGCTCTTGCATCTACAAATGTTGAACAAATTAATGGCGTAATTTATTCAACTGGTATCCAGCGCCATAACCTATTTGCTTCTATTCCCGAAATTTCTGAAGTAGAATTTGAAAATTTGTTAGATTCACAAAGTAGTACAATTCTAGTTGTAGAAAAAGTTTTACAAGATTTTGATATAGATTTTTGTATCATATTTTCTTCTTTGTCTTCCATTTTAGGAGGATTTGGGTTAGGCTTATATTCAGCAGCTAACCAATTCATCGATACTTTTAGTAATCGGCATAATCAAAAGACTTCTTTGCCGTGGTATGTTATAAATTGGGATAAATTCCAACCGAATACAAGCCAGGAAGAAACAGCGACAATTCGAGTCTCTGGAGCAGAATTAGCTATCACCCCAGTAGAAGCAGTAGAAGTATTTAAACGAGTTTTTTCTTTAAGCGAAGTAGCTCACATTATTCTTTCTACAGTAGATATAAATGCTAGGAAAAATCAGACAATTAGCCTAGACTCTCTGGCAAATTCAAAATCTACTTATCAATTAGATTCGTCATCGCGCTACTCCAGACCTCATCTTAGTAATTCCTATGTTGCTCCGACAAATCAGTTGGAAAAACAAATTACGGAAATATGGCAAGAGGTACTAGGAATTGCAGAAGTTGGTATTGGCGACAACTTCTATGATTTGGGAGGAGATTCTCTGATTGCAACTCAACTAGTTTCTCGATTGCGAGCAAAATTTCCTGTGGACTTACCACTTCGTGACCTTTTATTACAAGCAATGATACCAGCCAAACAAGCAGAAATAATTGAGCAACTTCTGTTAGAAAAAATTGAAGAATTATCTGAAGAAGAGGCAGAAGCTTTTTTAGCTAATTTTGCAGAAAATTCTTAAATTGTTCAATTGTAAACCTTTACTTTCAAGCAGGAAAAACAGTTTATGTCTCTACTCAGTCCTATCCCGAATTATGAACCTTTTGCTCGGATGCAAAACGAATTGAAGAGTACAGATGAAGAAATAGAGCAAGAGATAATACCTCTTTTAGAACATTTAGTTTTACAACATCTCCCTAAGGGAGCGCGTATTCTTGACCTTGGTTGTGGTTCAGGAAAATTGGTACAACAGCTTCATCTTAGAGGGTATCAAGCGACTGGACTAGATGCTTCTCAAGAACTTTTGCGTTATGCCCGAATCAACTCGCCTGAGAGTGAATTTATCCTTAGTGATATACGTAAATTTGAACTCTCACCTACCTTTGATGCAGTTTTGTCGCATATTGTCTTACTCTTTATTCTAAATGCTGAAGAATTAACATCTGTCTTCCGCAACGTATATACAGCACTGCGAGATAATGGACTATTTGTATTCACAATACCAATAACAGATTGGTTCCATGAAATTGCTCCACCAACTTTCAACCATGTTAGCATTAATGACGAATCTGCTTTGATTGAAATATTCCACTATAAACCAGAAGAAAGAACTTGGGAAATTCAAGTTACCGGATTTGAATTAATAGAAAATATTTGGAAGCGTTCAGATGCTACTTGGTTAAGAAGAGATTTCTTTTTAACAGAGGTGCAATCGGCTCTAGAGAAAGTGGGCTTTACAGACATTAGCCACTATAATTTCAAAGATTTTGGAGCAGACGATAGTGACGGGATGGCTTGCTTCGTTTGTCGTAAGTAATTTACCACCCAATAGTAAAATTACACAGTTCATGCGTTAGTCAAGAGTAATTGTCATTTTTAAATCTTGAGTTTGAAACAGGAAAACAGTTTATGTATTTAGTCAATAATGATGCAAATTACGACCCTCTTGCTTTGGCACAGTGGGATGAAGACGACATAGAAATTAATGAGGTGGACGTCGGGGAAATAATAATAGCTTTAGAGCAATTAAGTAAGTTGGCGTGAAAAAACCAAAGTATGTAAAGATAAGTAAATACGGAGAATGCATCTACCGAGGTGACTAAGACATGGGCGCTCGTTTAAGGATATTTCTGACTCGTGATCAGGATAAAACTT
>NZ_JAIVFQ010000171.1 GCF_020829495.1 Nostoc favosum CHAB5714
TTTTTCCCAATCCGAGTTGGGGATTTCAATCCCGTAAAAGAGGCACAAAATATCCATGCCTTTCAATCTACCACCAATTTGTACTTATATTTCTGCGGTAACATTGGGAATCCTGTGAACGGTTACGTGTCTGAGCTGGCGTCGTAACTTGGAATTTCGCTATGAAGGTAGTACCTTTGAGCAATACTGCTGTTCGTTTAGATTTAACTTTTCTGGCTTTTTGATTGGCAGCTAAAGATTCAATAAAAAGTGTTCCTATACCGGGGGTGATATTTGGCGGACTCGTGTAAGAACAACGAGGGACAATAACTTTTTTCTCGTCACCAACAATGCAAATTTTCTTGTTCTTAACTGTTGGTATGCCAGTACCAGTTAAGACCACACCAGCAGCAGGGACTATAACTGTTGCTTTGCCAAAGGTGGGGTTGAACATGGCGCGATCGCCAGAAGTGAGAATAGAGTCTAACATAAGCTTTTTGGTGAGAGATAAAAGATTAATTAGATTAGTTCGAGTTTGCTATGGGAGCGATCGCACGCTCTTACCCTCAATCAATGCTATGATTATCACAAATTTCTAACTTTAGAGATGCACGTAATCAGCAAAGTTAAATTGCGGGAATTCTGGGTTCAACATGCTGATTCTGAAGATGCTCTTAATGACTGGTACAAGTTTACGTCTAAAGCAAACTGGTCTAATTTAGTGGATGTTCAGAAAAGATATCCGAAGGCAGAAGCGGTTGGTAACTTTACAGTGTTTAACATCAAAGGTAATAACTATCGTTTGATTGTAGACATTAGATATTCCAGCCAGACAGTTTTTATTAAATACGTTCTTACCCATCCTGAATACGATAAAGAAAGGTGGAAAGATGACCCCTACTTCTAGTCAACAAACCTACACTGAGTTACTGATCCAATATCAGCCTAAGCCAATTAAAACAGAACAGGAGTATAACAGAGTCTTAAAAGTAGTAGAGGGGATGATGTCTGGTGAATTGACAGAGGCTGAAACTGCGCTTTTTGAATTGTTGGTTCTTCTGATTGAGAATTACGAGTCATGTCATTATTTTATAGGTGAATCAAAACCTGTGGCTACTTTGGAATCCCTGATGCATGAATTTGATGTGAAGCCAACTTCTTTAGTCCGGGTTTTTGGCTCTGTTGAGATTGTTAGGGAAGTGGTTAATGGTGAACGGAAAATTAGTCAATCTGAAGCTGAGTCTCTGGCCAAGTTTTTTAATGAGCATTATTCTGGACTTTCCCTCACATCTGTTGACTTTTAAACTTTTAAGAATGTCGCTACTAGATCGGGCGATCGCACATTTATCAATATTTATGCGTAGGCGATCGCTTTTAACGGGACTTAAACAAAAATTAAGCCCAAATAAAGCCTAAACTGGCTTTATAAGCAGCAAACAGGTCACGGTTAAGGGTTAACCAATCGAAAAATCGATAAGACATTGCTGTTCTAAAAGCCTCTAAAGCTTCAGTAAAAGTTTGTTAGCCCACCTTCGTCGTAACCCACCAGTCAACTGATGCCAAAGAATGAAAGTATAGGCACAGAAAACTAAAATAAAATGGCGTAGTAGACTTGTTTTATCTCGGACTTGATATTCTTTTAAGCCTAACCAACCTTTAGCTTCTCGATAAAATACTTCAACCCAATTTCTGTGACTATAAGTATCAACTATCCATTTTGGTGTAACAATCGACGAGGAAACATTGGTGATGAAATAGTCAATATCAGTGGCTTCTGAGAAAGTCGCAGCATTCATAACGATAGCAATATTTCGCTTTCCACTTAGACCTGATATCTCTACTTCTTTAGTTACTACCCATAATGTTTTGGGTTTATCTAAGTGGAATTTAATTTTCGTGAAAGCCTCTTGTGGTAACGCTTGTGCTAATTCATCTAGCCTCATTTTTTGTGGAATATTATTGTTATCATTGAGAATCACTTTGCGATTTTTAGCCAATCCTCCTAAATACTTGAGTTGACGATTTTCTAACTTTAATAAAAAACTTGTATTGTTACCATATCCAGCATCTACAATGACTATTCCTGGTTGATAACCACGGCTTAATGTCAGGTCTATTAATCTAATTGCTAATTCTGGCTTCTTCTCAAATAGGCGGTCTTGTTTACCTGCGGCTAATGAATCAGCGTGCTGATATAACTCTATATCTAATGGTAAGCTTTTTCTCCCATCATACAAATGCGTTGTTACCACTACTATTCCTAAATCTATTTTGCCAATTTCTCCGATATACAGAATCCCACTCCATCGGTAAAATTACCACTTTTTCACTTGGCCTGAATCATCAATTATGAGACTAAACCCTCTACTGATTCTCGTCTGACTACACTTGTTCATGATCTCTAACCGACGCTCGTTCACTTGGCAACTAGACCAGGGTGCTTCAGTTAAGAAGTGGTGTAATCGGTGGTAAGTCACCCCTATGGCATTCTCTGCCATCTGATATAAATTTTTTCTCTCACTTTCACCCAATAATCCCCCTATATAGTGTCTAAACTCTCTTTTTTGAGCCTTATGACTAAACACATCATCAAATTTTTGACACCATCTTTCAAAGCATGGCGGCATGGCTGCGGGGGTAGTTTCTTTCATGAGCTTTTTCAACGTGAAAGCTACGCTGAGATAGCATTATACCCTTTTTTACTCTTGTCTTTTGTTTAAGTCCCGTTAAGTCAGGTTGAATCAGTAAATAATGACGCGATCGCACGCTCATCAACCTTCCTGCATGAGCGATCGCTTTGAGGTTAGGTTGAACTAGCAAATAATGGCGTGATCGCACCCTCATCAACCTTCATATATGAGCGATCCATTTTTAAGACTTTGCTACAAGATCGGGCGATCGCACTCTTATGTAGATTAGGTTAAGTGTAAGCGTTATCCAACATTAAGTTACAATTTGAGCTTAATTCCTTCTCCCTCCCTAGTGATCTGCCAACCCAAAAATGCTGGGTGAGGGCTGGGTAAAGGGGAAAGGTTTTTAATCCTTTTCTCCTTACCCTTTACCCCGCCAAGTTCACTTGGCGAACTCTAGCTACTTACCACCATTTGCCCACTAATCTAACTGCTTTCGCCCCCATCTCTTCCGCTTCTTTCTCCAAACTAGGTTCATCATTTATTCCCACTCCCTTGGCTAGCTTCGTTGGCTTTACCCTTCCCTGCCTTTGCTGCACAACATGCCATGCTTCGTGCCCCAGATGTTTTTCCTGCCCTGGTGCCACATTGATCTCCTTCCCCTGCGTGTACGCTAACGCTTGCATCAATGCTGGCTTTGCTGAATTATAGTGGACGAGCACATCATCCATCTTCATGCCGGAGAGCTTTTCTATACCAGCTTTTAAGTTTTTTGGCAGTCCTTTTTTACTTTCCTTTGCTTCTACGCTCTGCTTTCTCTTTTTTCCTTGGTTTTCCGTCTCCTCCTCTACTCTCCTTTGTACCACGCTTTTCCTATTGTAGTAACGACTGCTGTCGTACAATGATTTCTCCTCGTTTTCGTCTGTATAACCGTATTGTGTTCTTTTATTTTTTCTCCTTTGGGTTATGTTTGCGTTGAGATACGCACTTTCTATACTCACCTCTCCTCCCTCTGGCACTAATTGGAGAACATCGTTAACAAACCTCTCCAATCGTTTTTTACATCCGTCACATGGCCCACTAGTCCCCGCAACAACAATGTGTATTTTAGTTTGATTTGTTTGATTGCTTTCCTCCTGCTGCATATGGTTATGAACTATTATGTTATAAGCTTCTTCTAGAGTCGCCACCTCACTGTCATTCTTGGAATCTTCTTCCTCCTCTTTTTCGGAATTCGTCAGGTTATTATCGTCAGAATACATGTAATATTGAGTGCTACTATCCCTCTGGAAGCTCGGTTCTGTTTTACCTATTAATTTTCCATTGATAAAAACTGCCGCTGATGTGAATATACCTCCGTGTTCTCTGTTTTTTTCCTTGATCTCTGTTAACATATGTCCTTTATGCAACTCATAATCAATGAAGTATATATGTGAGGCATCTAGTCTATTTGTTGGATCCAACATACTTCGTATCTGCATCAAGTCTTGATAAGTCATCGTCTTTAGATAGGTTCGTATCCTCTCTATGTCTTCCTCTTTCTGTGTATCATATCCTTCTGAAATTTTTACTCTCTGTACAGTAAAGTCAGAAGGAACTAAAGGGTTTTTTATGGGGTTTAGTGGGTGAAACACGAAAGATTTCGGTCTCAACTGCATCGTTTGTTTGACTTCTCCTTGTCCTTTCTTACCTTCACCTAACTGTCCAGCAAGAGGCTCATTTACCCTCAGCACTTCTGGACAATCTATCCGCTTTGTTCTAACCTGTGCTTTCGTTGTCGTGCTAATAGGCACTCTGCTAAAGTCTTTGGAAAAAACCAAATTACTTAATGGCTGTGTTTCCTGATAATCTGTTGATTGCACCTCTGCCTCCGAAACAGAACGAACGGCTGCACGCTCTAAAATTCCACTCGCCTGGGGTTTCTCACTTTTTTGCTGCTGATTAGTTTGGGCAGTACATTTACAAGTCATGGTTTCATTCCTCGATATATTTCTTGTGCAATTTGTTGCCCCATTTGGCTGGTGTTAATTCCAGGCTTTAGTTGAATCGCACCACCGGGCACTACCCCACCTGAGAGCAAGTTGTCTGGTAAACCTTCATTAGCCAGTAACTTCGCCAATTCATGCTCCACCTCTGCTTGCAACAACCGCGCCTGACTGTGAGAAATCGGCACTCCCTCTAAAATCAGCTTCTCTATATCAATATTGATATTCATACCCTAACCCCCGTAGATACTGAAACCCGAAAATCCGCCTCATTCACTGGTCGATCCAACTTGCGAAACTCAGCCCGTGCTGCCGCTAACACCAATTGCATCGTTACAGGCGTGCCAGCCCCAGCAGCCAGAAACGCTGCATTTAAAGCAATATTGTGGATACTGCCGCCCGTCATATTCAAACGTGCCAAGCGGTTAAAATCTAAATCCTGTGTTGGTGTCTCTGGTGGAAACACCTTTTGCCACATCACCTGACGTTCAGCCACACCTGGAAAGGGAAAATTCACAATAAACCGCAAGCGACGCATAAAGGCATGATCCAGCGAACTCTTGAGATTGGTTGCTAGAATTGCCAAACCGCGATAAGCCTCCAATCGCTGCAATAGGTAATTTACCTCAATATTGGCGTAGCGGTCATGGCTATCCTTCACCTCAGAACGTTTGCCAAACAATGCATCTGCTTCATCAAAAAACAGAATCGCCCCGCCATCTTCCGCCGCATCAAACAAACGACGCAGATTTTTCTCCGTTTCTCCAATATATTTGTTGACCACAGATGAAAGGTCAATCCGGTAAAGATTTAGCTGCAAATCATTGGCTATCACCTCCGCCGCCATTGTTTTCCCTGTGCCGCTTTCTCCGGCAAACAAGGCGCTGATGCCCATTCCCCGATTCATGCGGTTGTGAAAACCCCATTCTTGATAAACTAGGCTGCGCTGCCGGATTTGGTCAGCAATTTGATGCAGCAAGTTTGTCTCTTCTGCTGGTAAGACGATATTATCCCAAGTTGCTTTCGGGTCAAGGCGTTGAGCTAGAGTATCTAACTGCGGACGAGTACTAGCAAGACAAGCCGACCACAAACGATTTTGGATTTCACAGTTGGGTGTTTCGGCTAACACTTGCTGGGCAATCTGTTCAATCTTAACTAAATTGAGGTTAAACTGAGTCGCCAGAACCTGCGGACTACTATCTGCCACTCCTCCTAATACCTCAGTCCAAGTTGTTTTTTGTTCCCTGGCTGTTGGCTTTTCAACATCTACGACAATTGTGGGCAGACCCAATTGCCTAACCTCACGAGTGCTAAGGAAAAGTAGACCACCACTGCGGGTAATAAATCGCTGCAAGGGAAGTGCTTGTCCTTCTGTAGTCGGTTTAGCGTCAATTTCTTGGGCATCTAGATATAGAGCAAGCGGCAATAGCAAGCTTTCCCAATGCCATAAACGAGCAATCGTCTCTAACTCTCCCGTATGGGTGGGCAATAATTCCACTGACAAACGATAGATATATTTATCTAGTTGGGCTGCTACATATTGGGCTATTAGTTGCTTGCTGAGGGCATCTGCCCCCACTAGCTGAATAATTGGTAAGCGTTGTTCTTTATGGGTTTGGTGCAGTTGGAGAATAATTGTTTCGACAAGAGCATTTTGAGATGGGGGTAATTTTACATTCCATTCTGCTGTTTCCATCGTCATCAGTAATGATACCAAGCGATCGTCTAAAGAATTTAATCCTTTGACATAATTTAATATACGTTCATCTACCCGTAAACCACTCGTAGTCAGAGGTTGAACTCCTGACTGATGAATTTCAATTAATCGCCAGTAACGTAAAGGGCGTTCCCAATAAAGGGCATCCCAAGTAGGTTGTTCGAATAGTGATAAAGCCAAGGCAAAGGTAGGATAAGGCTGATGAGAATTATCGAAAGCTCTGGCACAAAGACGAGCCATACCCTGATCTAATTCCATTGCAACGCATAACAGTAAAACCTGTTGTTCAAAGTCAGATAAATCTAATTTTTGGCTTAAGAGAAGCAGCGCTGGGGGTGGATTCATCCCTTCCGCCATTGCCATTTCTATTACTTTAGGCTTCTCAATATCAGGTAACTGTGCAAGCTCACATAAACGCCAGCGTAACCAAGCCATTGCATTTGCTAGGTATTCTTCATTCTTTGCTATCCAACAATCGAGGTTGTTCATAAAATCACCACCTTTTGATTCTGGTCGAAAACAGGCGGTGTCACTGTGCGATCTACCAGTAAACTATCTACTCCATCAATCCGCACCCGCACAAAATACTCACCCGGTGTAACACCTGCAATCCGAAACTCCAGCCTATCTGTTTGAGTTGGATGTGGTTGAGCCAGCACTTCGCGATCGCCTAACAATAAAGCCACTCGCTGTCTTGGTCGCACTTGGGGGCTTAAAATCAGAGTAAGCGTTACTTCGCCATTAGCGTCTGCTGTTGCCTGTCGTGGTATGATATCCAGAATTTTTGGTGCTAAGGCAAAAGATAATTCATTGGTAGTGCGACTTGGTTCGCCAGTCGGCGTTACTTTGACTACCACAGAATATAAACCTGCTGCCCAGTTTTCAGGCTCATCAGGTAATTGAACTTTTATATATGTTGCCGTTCTCTCTGCTAAAGGTGGCACTTCTAGAGAAATTTCTAAACGAATAAAAGATATAACTATATTTTCACTATCTAAGTGGAAACCATTAAGAATGAGAATATCACCCAATCTCGCACTAGCTTGTTGGTTAGGCAATTGCAGAGAAACTAGTGTGGGCAAGGGAGACAATAGGTTTGATTGCAGAATTGGGCCGCGATCGTCAGATTGAAGTCTAATAATTGGTAGCGGAGTTTTTGCAGACAAGCTACTCTCAATCAGCACTACTGACACTTCATAAGCAGCTGAAACTCGATAAGGTACTTGAAAAGTTGACCAGAGGTTAAACGCCTCTTCCACAGATAGCGGTTGATAAACAATTCGCAACTGTTCTTCTTGTAAGTCAAGGTCATACTCTGAAGAATCGGTAGTAGGCAAGGCTGCCCTAATATCCGCAGAAGTAATCTTCGGATGGTCATTAAAAACACTCATCGCCACACCTAACAGACGATGACTCGTAGGTTCTGGAAAGTCATCATTTTGAGCGTAAGCAGTCAGCAAGTAGTAGAGGTTCAACGGCAAAAGCTGCCCTCCTGTTTCACCAGGCTTTACTTGAGAAGGAATATCCATATTCCGCCAAGCTGGGTTGATTTGAGTGTCGTAGAGAAATAGATTAACTTGGTCACCACTACTAACAGTACTATCTCGCACCTTATCCAATGGTCGTGTCGTCACAGTGATTCCCCCCGAACTCTCAACGTCAAACCTTTCCTGGAGCAAGTGACGCAATGTAATTGTGACAGCCGCAATAGCTAAAGCGTTGCTCATCGCTTACCCCCTTCTAGCACGTCGTTGCAAGTACTCATTCAAACTCATCACAGATGCTGCTGGACGGGGCTTTGGTCGAGGCGGAGGTGGTGCTGGGGCTGCACTACGAATTTCTAACCGACCAATTGTGACTTGAATAGCAGGTGGTGTTTCATATTCTGCTGGCGATCGCTTTTGGAGTTTTTTGCTACTACGTGCAATAACTGACAAATTTTTCACAGTGAGGTCATTGATAGGCTCAGATAGAGGTCTTAAATCAGATTCTTCTAATTGCCTAAAGTAAGAAGACTCTACCCTATCTCTGCCTCTATCCGCAGACATAGATAGGTTAGGGGATACGTTCTGAGGTAATATTACGTTTTCAACTGGGTTAGTCAATATACCTTCATTGGGATTAATTTGCTGCCGTTGCATATTTGCAGGATGATGGGCATAATTAATGTTCATCTCTTCCCCAGCTTGCCCCAATTCATTCCACTGTTCGACAACACCAACTTTCTGGGTAGTAATATGTTTGCGATCTCTGAATCTATCCGCAGACATAAAAAGGTTAAGAGATGCGTTCTCAGGTAATATGTAACCGTTCACAGGATTCCCAATGTTACCGCAGAAATATAAGTACAAATTGGTGGTAGATTGAAAGGCATGGATATTTTGTGCCTCTTTTACGGGATTGAAATCCCCAACTCGGATTGGGAAAAA
>NZ_JAIVFQ010000172.1 GCF_020829495.1 Nostoc favosum CHAB5714
TAAACCTAGAACAAACAATCAAGTTGCCATCCTACTCAACATTCCGACGAGTACTAAAAACTATAGATTTTCAGCCGTTAACAGATTTATTCAATAGTTGGGCATCAATTTTTGTGCCATCGATGCCGAAGCATTTACGGCGACTACTCAAAAAAAGGGGTGGCGTTGGAAACGTATCCGCTACTGTCCGGCTCTAAATCTCAAGAAAGAATATTTACAAGCTAAAAGGCTTGATTGGGAATTACTCAAGCTCTGGTCACAATTAGGGTTAGTTTGTTTAAAGTACTTAGATGAATCTGGTTGCTACTGCACTAGTCCCACTGATTACGCTTATGGACGCAGGGGTAAGCAAAAACGTATTCGACAAAATAGACGACGTGGTAGGCGTATCAATATCTTCGGTATTTGGGAGCCAAAAGTTCGTTTTGATTATACTTTGATGGTGGGAACGCTCAAAACACCAACCTATGTCCAGCTGATGGAGTGTCTTGCTCAAACTGCTGCTACTCGCTTACTTGAAACTGGACAAATCACCGTGATCATTCATGATAATGCCTCTGTCCATAAAAGCTCTTTGGCTCGCCAGCAGCACCAACGTTGGCAGCAACAAGGTTTGTACGTCTTTTTTCTTCCTCCCTATAGTCCCCAAATGAATCGGATTGAAGATGAATGGTTGCATCTCAAGCGTGACGAGCTTGCTGGTCAAGTTTTTGAGGATGAATATGAATTAGCGTAGGCGTAGCCCGCCGCAGGCATCGCTATTATTGATGGTATAAATAACCGAGCTAACCACGGACAGTATCAAGTTGAGCGTTTTACGTTTAATTAGGTTGACCTACTTAACCCGGTACAATTTATCGATAGCCTCACTCCAAGATTGGACACCTCAACCACTAGAAGAAGAAGTCATTAGCCACTTCAAATGCATGACATCATGGAAATTTATTTTACAGCGCTTCATTTAAATCTAATTCCAAGGAATTCAAGTCTGAATATTTCTCTAAATGGTAACGGATATCATTACTTGTCGGAACATTTTTTAAGACTTTGGTAGTGTTTTCAAGACTATCTCTTTGAGTGGCTGCCCGAATTAAAATTTCAAAGATATTTTTTTGTTCACACTTACCTTGAGACTTTATTGGAATGTTTTCGGTTAAACAGTTCACTACTTCGTTCAAGGTTTTACTATCAGTTAGAACTGGCTCCTTTGCAGTCATAGTCAAACTAAATAATCTTAATCGTCAAAAATTTTGCTTTTTCACTCCAATACTTTACAAAAATTCCAAGACCAGCACCAGAACATTGTTCTGGTGCGAGAGCTACCCTTACCTTTGTATCCAAAATATTAGTTTTACTTATGTAATATTTGTCAACGATTTTTCAAAAAACTGTATCAGAAAGTACAGTTTTTCAGACAGCAATCAGGTTTCCAGGTATTCAGAAAAGAGCGATCGCAGATCAAAACGTAGATTATTGATAGACCAGTTTCTTTGCCCCTCAATCTGACAGCTAGCATCCAAGGCCCAGTCCTTCTCTGCTCCTCTTTTCCCCGTTTCCCGGTTAATGCGAATCAGAAAAGCGGTCATCTCATTTGTTTGGAGAATCTTTTCTTTGATGCGACGGGCATTGGTTTCGGCGTAACCAAATGGAGGACGCGGTGCAACCCAAATGTGCATGGGGACATTGGGACGATTTCGCCATAATTGCTGGGCGCATTCTGTAGCTGATTGGCTTACAGCGTGAAACACACCGAATACTGCATCAAAATGAGGAGTGCAAATGTCAACCCCTGTACCGAGACTGGGAGTAATTAAAAAAGCATCAACAGTTTCAATAGCAATGTTAATCTCCCTGATAAAAATGACATTCTCCTCAGAGCCGCTATTCTCTGAGTGAATAGCCCACACTCTTAGCTGGCGGTCTTCGCTGGGTTCGGGTGTTTCGTCGCTATCATCCATCGATGTCCCGTCATTCAAAGCGCGTTCCAACTTTTTGATAAACCGCTTACTGTCACTGACCATCATCAGTTTTTGACCCGACATGAGTCGAGCGTGAAACTCGGCAACAATTGCGCTGCTGTTTTTCCCCTCGTACCAATAAACCTGACGACCACCTGAGCCAGGGCAAACGCATCTAAAGTACTCTTGATCCTGACCAAGATTAAGACCCAACGAAAAATCAGTATTTCTGGGTTGATTTATTTTCCAAGGCTCAAAGCGATCGCTAAAATCTTTGTCAATAAGTAGGGATTAATGAGATTATTTTTGAGCTTATTGAGAATATGCTAGTCTTATTGACATGATGCGGCCGCCCTGGCTTTTTCCCTGAGCCTTGGCCAACCTTCACTCCACAACTCCATGTCTCTCAAATCACCCTCTCTACTGCCTGATTCTTAAATACCTACCCTTGAAAGGGGGGTAGGGCTAGCACATCTATCAGCGAACAAGAACGGACTCGGAAGCTGTTCGAGCCTGCCCAATTCCTCAAATTACCACCGGGGAAATGTCTATTTATTAACCCAGCTTATAGTAATAAAAATGAGGGTTCAGTACCAATATTAAAAAATATAAAAATCCCGAAATATATTATCGGACTCGAACAAGAAAACGATACTAAGTGGGATAAAGTCATTAAGGAGCTTGCTAGGAAAAGTACCCAGAAAAAGCCCACACAGGAAGATTTAGATTTGCGAGTCATTCTCGGAGATTTAGACCAAGGTAAACTTATCGAAATGATTAGCGATCGCCGAAAATAAAAAATAGCCGAAGTCCTTACTGGATGGGGTACATAAGTTTTGTTACAGATTGAATAAGTCAGCATAGATTTGTGGATTCCTTACAAAAACCTTGTGGAATAATTAATGCCAAATGCACAGGTAGTTGCTGATAGATTTCATGTAATGAAACAAGTAAATACTGAACTAGACAACCAGAGAAAAAAGCCAAAAAGAGAGGCAGAAAAAAACAATTCTGAATCAGATAAAGAGCAGATATTATCGGGCTTAAAGAAGAGTAAATATGCATTACTCAAGAATGAAGATAACTTGACTGAAGAACAAAAAGATAAGTTAGAGCAAGTTCAACAAGTCTCTCCCACTCTCGGAAAGATGCATCAGCTAAAAGAAGAGTTAAGAATGATTTTTCAATCATCCATTGATTGGCTAGCAGCTTTATTTGAACTGGGAAATTGGTTGGTTTCAGCTAGGCAATATTATCCCGAAAGTCACAACACGATACTGCGGTGGTTTGATGAGATAATTGCCTATTTCGACCACAGGACTACCAATGGGATGGTAGAAGGTATTAATAATAAATTGAAGTTGATTAAAAGGTCTGCTTTTGGCTTTAGTAATTTTGATAATTTCAAAATTAGAAGTTTGCTTAACTGGCATTTTAGCTATTAGTTTAGCATACTCAATACTGAAGAACCGGAGTTTCTTGCAGACAGGGAAGAAAACCTCCGCCTTGCACTTGAAGCCCTAAAATCACCCAATCCTGATGCCGCCCTTGAACTGCTAGCCATCATGGAAGAAATATCCAAAGACTGCTTCTACGCCAGTTGGATTATGGGCAATGGATACAATTTAGAATCAATTCTTAAATCATGGGATGGCACTAGCAACGTCAGCTACGGCGGTGGGGAAATCACACAGCAACAGTTAGCACTAATGCGCGTTCTTTCTGAACTATCCCAAGGTTGGTGGTTTTGGGATGAAGATCAGGACACTGGGGTAATTTTCCCTCATTTAAACTTACAGGGGAATCGCCTGATTATTTGGGCTGGGAGTATTGCGATCGCTGTACATGATCGGGAATGCGCTTATGATTAACAGTAGCGCATTTATTACACTCAGTATGTCGAAGGTTAATTTTGAGTATGAGAAAGATGGCGATGTTTGAGGAAAGCCGCTGAGACACTTACTTCGAGCTAAGAGTAAGTGTCTACCCCTGTGTAGCAACTGGTTAATCTCTATTTTCAGTTGTTTTAGAGAACAACAATCTCATACCCACTACAGATGATTGTCTAGTAGTAGGTTATACTTACAACTCCATATCGCAATTCTGAGTTGGAGAAAATTGATATTGTTTTTGTCTTGCAGCCGCTATTTCAAAAGAGGTATCAAATTCGGTAGCCTTTGTTCCAAGTTTTAATTCCTCGTATAAAGGCACACCATCACCGTCATTATCACTCTTGAGAATCTTAGTCATGATATGAGCAGGGGCAACTTGCGCGAGGCAATTTACTACATTAGCAACAAACTCGTTAGATGCTTCGCAGCCATTAAGGTATCTAATCAAAGCATCAGCAGTAGCCTCAGTCATCTTGGCTGGGTTTTTTACCCCCGCTTCCAGAATAAAGTCATCGTAAACAGTAAACCAAAAAGTTTTTCCCCAAAGAGCGATCGCTAAAATATTTGTAGCTTATGATACTTGTAAACACAGAAAACTCTAACCAGTAGACATAGTATAGATTATAATTACTTATGACTAACTGATTGATAAGAAAGTTAATGCTAACCAGATGGAATATAAATGCTTTCAACTAATTGATATTTACGTTCAATAGCTTGAGATAAAAAGGCTAACATCTGCTTGAGTGTGAAAAGTGTGCGATAAATTAATCGACAACATGAGCCTTTTACGACTGATTCTAAGCCAAAGAATATTAACCCAAATATTAACTAAAAGGAAGGATATACCAATGAATAATAATCTCAAGACTGGATTTTTATTATTAGTTTTAATTCGACAAATATTTTTCAGGCGATAGCTAGTTTCAATTCCAAATCTTTTTCGATAATCTTGATAGATGTACTCTAATTGTAATACATAATACTCTGATCATTTCATTTTTTGAATTCTTTTAGATGAATATAAGCAATAGTTATATATTAAGTAGCTTATAGCATTTTAATTTACATAAGTATGATTAGCGATCGCTTCTCCAGATGAACTTGGTAATGCTTGTGCTGCTGGTCTTTCCCAGATATGAGTGAGTAAATGCTTGCGGAGGAGAGTCGCCACATACATCCGAAACACACCATCAGCTGTGACACCAATTAACAGGAATGTTTGCTGGGCGATCGCACTACCCACTAACAAAGCCAGCAATGTCCAGACGTTTAATCCGGCAGATGTTTTGACTGTGATGATATCGAAAATCTGGCGGATAATTAGTCCAGGTACTAAGAGAAAGAAATAATATAGACCACTTGCTAACAACCCATTGGTGAGGTAAAACACTGGTTTGTAGCGAACTAACTCTAGTAAGTACCGCCAAGTAGGAATTGTCATGTCGCTTCGCTCCGAATTCAAAAATAAAAATCATCTTTGGGCGTTGGAGCAGCCTCTTTGCAGGAGAATCGCACAGCAGTATAGTGTAGTTTTGTGGGGTGATGCGTTACGCTTCGTTAGCGCATCTTAATAAGATCGGCGATCGCCCATTCCTCCAAGAACTAGCGATCGCCTTTCTCTCACCCCTATTTCAGGAGATCAATACCATCATGACACTACCGCCAAACCATGCTGTTCATAACATCAAAATGAAAGTCATACGTCCAAATGGCGACTCTCAAACGCTGAGAAATTGCGGCTGTAGTAGCATCGAACAGTGTAATTGCTTGGTCTGGGTAGCGTTGAATAATTTGAGTAGCCACCTGATAGTCTTCAAGAGTGGGTTGCAGTTGTTCTGTTCCAACGGAAATTTCCTGAATATAGCGAAACCCCATCTGAATTCCCAGTCGTTTGAGAATCAGACTGTGGGTTTCCAGGAGAATCGGATATGGGATCAATACCGTGAGATTTTGTTGCGTCAGACGTTCAACTTCTGCTAGAGCTTGTGAGTGATAACTGTCGCTTGGATCATAGGCAGCATAGAGAGGTCCAGTATCAGCAATCACACTTCTCATGCTGAGGGGTCTGGCTCGAAGTTAGCGAGAACGCGATCGTGATTAATTGAGGTATCGCTGTAGCCGCTACCCACAGAGGCTGGGGTAATGTGCAAGCGTTTGTGAGATCCAAGATATCCTCGTTCGATGAGAAAGGTTTGCAAGGCAGTTTGCAGAACGCTAGAGATGTCGGTTGGATTTGGTTGATCTTGGATGTAGTCAGCGATCGCTTGGGCAATGTCATCGGGAAGTTCAGTATTCAGCTTCATGGTCGCCATACCTGGATGCTTTCGTTTTATATTATTACTTGACTTTTGCTGCGCTAGTAAGAATTTATGGAGACGCAACAGCTAATGGTGAATTTAACAGCAGCTTATGAAGAAGCGATAGCGCAAGCTGTCCAAGAAGGCGTACAGCAGGGCGTACAACAGGGATTACAGCAGGGATTACAACAGGGATTGCAACAGGGACAACGACAAGTTGTGGAAAATTTGTTGCAATACAGATTTGGTTCTGTTGATGCAGAACTGGCGAGAGTTGTTGATAGTTTATTACAGCTATCTCCAGAGGAGTTTACCCCTTTGTGTTTGCAATTATCTCGTGAAGAATTATTAGCAAGATTCAGCCGCTAATTTTAACGACGATAATTGCTCGGTGTCATGCCAAAGTGTCGCTTAAAGGCATGGCAAAACTGACTAGGACTAGCATACCCCACACGCTGGGCTACTTCTGCAATACTAAAGGAGCGATCGCTCAATAACTGCCTGGCTCGTTCCATCCGACAACTCTGCAAATAGCCAAACACCGTAGTCCCAAACAGGTGTCGAAAACCTTGTTTGAGCTTGAAATCATTCAATCCTACAAGTCTTGCTAGGTCAATCAATGTGGGAGGATGTTCTAGTTCTTGTTGCAGAATAGCTTTGGCCAGATGCAGTCTTTCAATATCTGCGGAGCGAAAGTTTAGGTTTGCAGAGGATGTTTTCTGCTTTCCTTGTAATTGCTCAAACTGTAACACCAGTAGTTCTAGTACCTTACTTTCCAGATACATCCGCTTGAACACACCTTGATAGGGACAGTTGAGTATCTGCTGGAGTGCCTGTTGCATGGCGGGTGTGCTTTGATTGAGAGTTTGATGAAAGCTTTGTGCAGATTTCCCCTCAATCAAGGTTCGCAGTGGAAATGGGGCATTATCCCAAGTCATGCCAAAAGACCGCAACCGTTCTAAATCTACGTGAATTCCTACACTCTTGAGGGTTTGTTCGGCTGGGAAATACTCAATGGAGCGCGCCTCTTTGATGTAGCAAAGGCAGGTTTCACCAGTAGTTTCGGCTCGATCTTCTTCAAACTGAATGCCGGGGTTGATGATGTGGCGATCGCCTGCTAAATAAAAGTTGGATAACAGCACCTCACCTCCGATACAATGGTAGTCCAGCCGCACGGGTCGCCAAAAGTGATAGGTGGCAATCTGAATGCTTAATCCCGGATACAGATCAATAATCCGTAACTCCCCCTGTCCTAACTGCTTTGGGATTGTCTGTTGTCGCTCAAAATCGTTCTCCTGCCAAGGGACTTCACCGCACTCTTCGGCTTCTTGCCAGAGTGCATCATATTCTGTCTGAACGATCGTTCTAGCTGTGTCTAGTAGCACGGCTTCAATTTTTGCTGGGCAACGGAAAATCAATCCGAATTCTACATTTTTTAAGAATTATTTGCAATAAGGATATTGTACAACATTGAATCTATGTAGTTATGCAGCATTTACTTGTAACCGAACAATACGAGCAGTATTTTTGAAAATTGGTGTCAGAATAGAGGCAATAGGACGCACCCAGAATGGAAGGCGATGTCTTCGACGGGCTACGCCTACGCGGTGATTGGCAAACTGAGTCAGATAAAACACTTCATCTTTGAGAATGATGCCGATTTCCCATGTTTCCAAATCTGTGGAATTATCAATGCCCCATTGAAACTCGGCACTAGTTTTTGATACAGTGTCATGACGCTTTGCACTATTAGCAGATTTGTGATTCAACACATCAAACACAACTTCTGCTGGAGCTAACCGAGTGTGAATCTGCTTGAGAATCTCGCGGTTATCTGCTTCATTGAGGTACATTGTGACACCTTCAAGAATTACCATCAGGGGTTGATTTGGCGATCGCTGAATCTGATCTATCCAGGTAAAGTCCAAGATTGATTGTGCGATAAACTTGTAACGCTCACTTTCCTCAAAGAACTTGTGACGTCAGGGTAAGAGCATCTCAATCAGGCTTGACGCAAGGAATCGGAAGAATCTAATATATCGTCAATGAAACAACAACTAAGAACCTGAATCATATAATTATTATCCATAGCAGTGCGTTTCATTTTTTGACGAAGACTACGTTTGTAGGTTTGTTCAAG
>NZ_JAIVFQ010000173.1 GCF_020829495.1 Nostoc favosum CHAB5714
CAATCAAAAATTCAATCAAATTTCTTTTTTTTAGGTTTGCATCTTTGTGCTTACACTTCTTATAGTCAAATAGCTACAACGTTTATGTTAGGTGGTGCGCCGCAGGCGTACCCCCTGAACGGTTACCCAAGAGTTGGTTAGTGAAGGTAGGTTTATGGATGATCTCGAAGGTCATTATGGATAAGTATCTATACGTAGAAATTATAAGTGTGTTTAAACACTATTAAAAATTATACTCAATATTAAATGGGGAATGGGGAATAGGGGATAGGGAATGGGGAGTTGGGAATAATAAATGGAGAGTTTGGTGAAGGTGTTTGGGAATGGGAAGACCGGATTTTGAAGATTTGGAGGTTTACAGGTTATCGGAAAAGTTAGCGAATGAAATTTGGCACATTGTTAAGCAATGGGATAATTTTGCTAAAGAGACAATGGGTAAGCAAATAATTCGTTCAGCAGATAGTGTTTGTGCAAATATTGCAGAAGGAAGAGGACGTTATAATTACCAAGATAATAAACGTTTTATCCGAATAGCTAGAGGCTCTTTATATGAAACAATAAATTGGCTAAGACTAGCTTATTCTCGCCAGCTTTTGACAGATGAACAAATAGCGAAACTCAAACCAATTATCAACGATCTGCCACCAAAACTCAACGCCTACCTAAAATCTCGCAGTACTTAATCATTCCCTATTGCCCATTCCCCATTCCCCATTCCCCATTCCCCTCAAAGTTTATAATTACTATATCAGTATAAATTTGGATGTAAATAGTGTCCTTTGACAACGTTTGTAAAATATTAGCAGAAAAATATCCAACGGATTTTGCGCGTTGGTTGCTACCTCATGAACCGCGACAAATCAAAATATTAAAGACTGAATTAAGCATCGAACCAATTCGAGCAGATTCTGTTACATTTTTACAAACAGAAAATCGGATTTTACATTTGGAGTTTCAAACAACACCAAAATCTGAAACCCCCATTCCCTTAAGAATGTTGGATTACTTTGTCAGATTAGTGCGACAGTATGATGTTCCAATCACGCAGGTAGTGATTTTCTTGCAAGAAACAAGTAACGAAATCGCTTTTACTGAAGAATATGTAAATGAAATGACACATCACCGCTATCGTGTTGTGAGAATGTGGGAACAAGATTCGGCGTTCTTTCTAGATAATCCTGCATTATTACCGTTAGCACCTTTAACACAGACAGATTCACCCCAAAGGTTATTATCGCAGGTTGCCCAAAGTGTTGCTAGAATTTCGGATAGGGAGACAAGGCAGAATATCGCAGCTTACACAGAGATATTAGCAGGTTTGAAGTTTGAAAAAGATTTAATTCAGCAATTTTTAGGAGAGGAAATTATGCAGGAGTCAGTGATTTATCAGGATATTTTGCAGAAGGGGAAACAACAAGAAGCGGTTTCATTTTGTTTGCGGTTACTCAATCAACGTTTTGGGGAGCTTAATTCATTCATAATTGAGAGAGTTCAAGTTTTATCTGTTGAGAAACTCGAAGCTTTAGGTGCTGCATTGTTCAACATTTTAGAAGTATCTGATTTAGTTACTTGGTTAGATCAGCAGGAAAGTAATTAATTTCAGGTGTTGATTAACTATAAAGCGATAAAGCCGGAGATACAGCAATCCTAAATCATTCGTGAGAAACAATATCCCCGACTTCTCAAAAAAGTCGGGGATCTGGACACCGCAAATTCTCACAAATCAAATTGGATTGCTATAGAAACTCCGGTTTTTTATCAGGATTGTTCATAAACATTAAAGTATTAAAGTATTAAAGTAACGTGAGTTCGACGGAACTAAAAAATAGCAGGAGGTAGTGCAGGCAAATCTTTTGGGTAAATATCAATCGAAGGTTTTTTAGGCAAATGCTCTGTCTTTCAATTACTAATTACTCAAGCAAATCAAAATCACCCAACAAGTTAGCTGGTCATGAATCATCACTTCACTATGAATAAACATCCCGTTCAGATTAACGATACAACCTTGCGAGATGGTGAACAAGCGGCGGGTGTAGCCTTTAATGTTGAAGAAAAAATTGCGATCGCCACTTTTCTTGATGCTATTGGTGTTCCAGAATTGGAAATTGGTGTTCCGGCAATGGGGCAAGAAGAAGCAGAGTCGATCCGAGCGATCGCTAATCTGGGATTAAATGCACAATTACTTGGCTGGAACCGTGCTAAATTGTCCGATATCCAGGCATCTATAGATTGTGGTTTGGAACGGGTGCATATTTCCGTTCCTGTATCGGAAATTCAGATTGCCGCCAAGTTTAGGGGTAAGCAGCAGGTAATGCTGGATCTTCTACGAGATGCGATTAATTTTGCGTGCGATCGCGGTTTAGCGGTATCTGTTGGCGGAGAAGATTCTTCCAGGGCCGATCCATCTTTTCTATTGGATGTGGCGTATTATGCTCAAGAGTTGGGAGCTTTCCGGTTTCGCTTTTGTGACACTGTAGGAATTCTCGACCCTCTGAACACCTACAGCAAAGTTCGCTCCCTTGTGCATCATCTATTCATTCCCATAGAAATGCACACACATAATGATTTTGGACTGGCAATGGCGAACTCGCTAGCTGGTATTGAAGCAGGGGCGCGATCGGTCAACACTACAGTAAATGGGATTGGCGAACGCGCAGGTAATGCGGCACTGGAAGAAATTGTGATGGCACTGAAACACCTCTACGGCATCCCAACGGGTATTAATCAGTAAACCAAAAAGTTTTTCCTCAAAGAGCGATCGCTAAAAAGTTTGTAGCTTATGATACTTTTAAATACATAAAACTCTAACCAGCAGACATAGTATAGATTATGATTACTTATGATTAGCTGATTGGTAAAAAAGTTAATGCTAACCAGATGGAATATAAATGCTTTCAACTACTTGATATTTACGCTGTAGGGCTTGAGATAAAAAGGACAACATCTGTTTCAGTGCAAAAAGTGTGCGATAAATTAATCGATTACCTTTCCTTTTACGACTGATTCTAAGCCAAAGTAGATTTACCCAAATATTAACTAATAGAAAGGATATACCAACGAATAGTAATCTTAATATCGGATTTTTGTTATTCGTTCTGATTCGACAAATATTTTTCAGACGATAGCTAGTTTCAATTCCAAATCTTTTTCGATAATCTTGATAGATGTACTCTAAATTTGTGTTGATTTTATAGGTAACATAAGCAAAATATTGAACTCCACACTTCTTACGCTTTCCCTTTCTATATTTACAAATAATCCCTAAATCAAATGTGACTGAATCATCTTTAGCCCTTGTAATTGTATAAGTAGTTTTATAACTTTTTCTGCCCTTTAAAAATTGTTTAATTCCTCCTTGTTTCCCCGTCTTGATGGCAGGCATAAGAAAGGGAATATCTAATGCTTGTAACCACCGAATTACCGGAGTATTAAAAAATCCTCTATCTAAGTAGAGTTTCTTGACATTTATTTTAAGAGAGTCAAGTTCTGCTAATAAATAAGTAATTATTGCTACACTTGTATCTAGTCGGCGAACACCTCTTACTGCAAGAGTTACGCGCTTATTTTTGCTAATAACATATAAGGTTGCATAGGCATAAAATGAACAAGTGCCAGATTTAGCTTGGCTTCGATATATATAAGGTAATTCCTCTAGTGTTGGCTGACCATAGTAACAAATTAAATTTAAATCAATCGCTATTTTCAAACAACCTTTTTTTAATCCTAAAGGAATTCGGCTTTTCAATGCTTGATTAATTTGGGTTTCTAATTCTTCAAAATTGTTGATTTTATTGAGATGATATCTAATATCATTAGCTGTAGGAACGTTCTTTAATAATTTGGCTGTATTCTCAATACTATCTCCGTTGCTGGCAGCATGAATCAGAATCTCAAACAAAGTTTGCTGGTCACATACCCCCTGAGTTTCAATGGAAAAATTTTCTACTAAACACTCAATAACCTCATCAAGGGTTTCTGAGGCGGTTATTGCTAGTTCTGATGATGAAACGATCAATTTTTTCAGTCAATATACTACACACTATTCTCATCATTTCATTTTTTTAAATTTTTCAGAGCAGTATAAGCATTAATTATGTAGTAAGTAGTATATAGCACTCTAAAGTACGTAAGCTTAATTAGCGATCGCTCTTTGAGGAAAAACTTTTTGGTTTACTGTTAATACAAAACGATTGCTGGAACTATCACGGTTAGTTGCTAAAGCTGCTAATTGGCCGGTTCCTCCCTGGAAAGCGATCGTGGGTGAAAATACCTTCGCACACGAGTCGGGCATTCATGCTCACGGTGTGTTGCAAAATCCGGGTACTTACGAACCGTTTGCGCCGGAAGATGTTGGCTGGGAACGTCGCTTGGTAGTAGGCAAACATTCCGGTCGGCATCTGATATTCAGTGTGCTGCAAGAACATGGAATCACGCTAAGTCAGCCAGAAATTCAATCAGTGCTGGATGCTGTAAAGCATCAGTCAGTAAAAGTTAAGCGCAGTCTCACGGTTGAAGAACTGCTGAGTTTGGTTCCCCAAGGGTGAATGCACACATCTACCAAAACATTAAGTTGCATTGTGCAAGTTCAAAAGTTGACTATGACAAATCCTACAAAATTATTGCGATCGCGTGAAATTCCTTTCAATTACGAAATTGATTGGAACGACTCCTAAGTGTTGCGGCGATGAAACTTCTGCGGCTTGAGCAAAGCTTCTTGATGCAGAGGTAAATCGGTTGTTGATGCTCCAATACCACTTGATGTCCAGGGTAATCATGATTGGTTAATTCTACTAAAGGTTTTTTCTACCATGCTTAATTTTGATTCCATTCGTGCCACAGCAATGCAAAAAGTCCCATACAATTGGGCTTTGATCAAAAACCTGCTTTCACCAGAAGCAAGCTTAGAACTAACTGCGAGTTTTCCCCACGAAGAGTTTCGCCTGTCGGAGGGAGAGGGATATGGATATTCTTGGGGAAAGATGCTTGCAAAGAGCGAGGATATTTCCTTGATGCTCAAATCTAGCGATAATCGCTGGCGAGAGCGGATGGCACAAGGCAGACTGACTTATGACTTGAGACATCTCAGTAAAGTCTGGCGACAGTTGATAGAAGGACTGTGGACAGATTCTTACCGCAAAGCTTTAGCTGAAATGTCTGGGTTGGAACTGAAGGACTGTGTAATGGATATTGGATTTCGTCGCTATAGCTCAGGACAGTTGCATCACCCTCATACAGACGAGCCGAGCAAAGTTTTGACTCATCTGCTATTTTTCAATCAACAATGGTCTGTAGACTGGGGAGGCTGTTTGCGAATTCTCAAAGACTCCCAGCCGGAATCTGCCTTCCAAGATATTCTACCCCTTAGTGATTCCTCGGTTGCGATCGCACGTTCTGATAATTCTTGGCATACGGTTACTCCGCTTACTTGCCCTGCATCTGAGTATCGGCTAGCTTTACGAGTTGCTTTTTTTCGGAACGATCGCCTTTCAGATTTCGGAGAAACCCAGCTAGCTGCATAGCAATCAAGTATTTTCTCTCTATTTTTGTCAGAAAATCAGCCTCCTGATTTTCTGGTTCTTCCTTGTCGTTGTTAATCCCTCTGAAATCGTCAAAAAGTGTTCAGGTTCAAAAGCTGACTATGACTAATCCTACAGAACTACTGCGATCGCGCTACGGTGAGATTCCCTTCAATTACGAAATTGACTGGAACGATTCTCTAGAAACACTACTAGCCCACCGTTCAGTTCGGTCTTATCTATCCGATCCTTTACCACCAGGAACTCTAGAATGGCTAGTTGCTGCTGCTCAATCTGCTCCTAGTTCAGCGAATATGCAAACCTGGAGTGTGGTAGCAGTTGAAGATCAAGAGCGCAAAGCAGAATTATGCAAGCTGGCTAATAACCAAGTATGGATTAACCAGGCTCCTGTATTCTTCGTTTGGTTAGCAGATTTAGGTCGTCTGGCTCATATTGCCCTAAGTCGCGGACTAGCTCCTGTAGCTCTGGATTACGTAGAACTATTGGTTAAAGCAATAGTTGATGCTTCAGTCGCAGCCCAAAATGCGATTGTAGCTGCTGAATCTGTTGGTTTAGGAACGGTATATATCGGCGCAATCCGCAAAAGTACTCAAGAGGTAGCTACGTTATTGAATTTGCCACCTTTTGTGTTCCCTGTGTTTGGGTTGTGTGTGGGTTATCCCAATCCTGAAGCACAACCTGTTGTTAAGCCGCGCCTACCCCAGCCAGCTGTATTTCATCGGGAAACCTATAAATTAGCAGAGCAAGATGAGGCGATCGCTCACTACAACGATATCATGAAAGAATTCTACACTGAACAAAAGATGAATGTCGCTGATGATTGGTCGCAACACTCAGCCGAGCGGATTGCCACTTTAGACTATTTAAAAGGGTGTAAGTACTTACGTGAAACTCTCAACAACTTCGGCTTCAAGTTGCTATAAAAGGAGTCAACAGCCAGAAGACACGGAGAACTCTAAGCATCCACCGTACCCTTAGTCTTAAGTAAGCTAGCAAGAGCGGCGACTAAAGGAGAACTTCTGATATCTGCACCAAAGCTTTTGACGCTTAAAGACTCAAAACCCTACACTCAGTCTCAAAAAATGATTTCGGTGCGTAAGTCTAAGCAATATATAAGAACTTACGCACTGTAACAAAATTATGTCATTGCAAGTGCAGCATCTCCAATAGAAGCAATCTCAAATCCTAGTAGTCTGTCCCAAAAGTTTTGATAGGTGAATCAGTTTTAAATTTCTCTTCTTTATCTTTTCTACTTTGCGACGGACACTTTCCTCAAGTCGGGAAACCCGCCCACAGGGGGTTTACTGCTCATAGATATGGGCTTTTATGGGTTTGAGTGGTTTGACACTCTGACTGAGCAAGGAAAATATGTCTTAACTAGACAAAAAGCCAAGGTACGTTATCGAGTAGTGCGTTTGCTTTCCAGTAATTCTCATTACAAAGACGAAATTATTCACATGGGACTTAATCACACTGAGCCATGTCGCCACCCAATGCGTTTAGTCTCCGTATTATGGGGTACAACTTGGTATTATTACTTGACTAATGTTCTTGACCCAGAACAACTTTCAGCGCAGCAAGTTTGTGATTTATATCGCCGTCGTTGGAAAATCGAAGATGCATTTTTACTCACAAAAAGATTGTTGGGCTTGTCCTATTTTTGGGTGGGTGGCGTTAACGGTGTACAGATGCAAATATATGCTACTTGGATTTTCTATGCTGTCCTCAATGATTTGTGTGCTGATGTCGCTGTGGCTTTGCAGCAGCCAATAGATCGAATTTCAGTGGAAATGGTCTTTCGCAGTTTATATTTTTTCAATCGCGCACGATCGCATAACCCATTATTAGAGCTGATTCCTTGGTTAGTCGAACATCAGCGTTCTATGGGACTAGTTGGCGTAGAGCTGGCGAAGCTGTCACCAAGTGCAAACTAAACGGTTTAGTTTAGAAAACAATAAAACTTAATTTAAGTAAATCTAGTTATAAGTAATAAATAATACTGAAATTAACGGGAACGGCTTTGAGATTCAGAATCCTTAGATGCCTTATATGGAAAGCCACAATAAGGACAAAAGCGAAACTTCAATGACGTAATTGGTTCATTACACTTAGCACAACTATTACGTAATGCCGTACCGCACAGAAAACAGAACTGCGATCGCGGCAATAACCAAATTTCTTCAAGAGTTGTTCCAGGCTGCCAGCAGTGGGGGCAAAATTTAAGGATATCGGTTGCAGACATGGGTACACCCCGGATAACCGCATCAAGGTACTCAGATGGAACCTGCAATGCGATGGCTAATCCACGCTGGCTTTTACTATTGAGCTTAGTAGTCATGCCTCGTTCAATCTTACCTAAACTTTGAAGATGAATGCCTTGTTATCCATAGCATAAGATAGCCAGCACTCAAAGAACAGACGACTGTTCAATACTGGATAATCGTTTTTTGGCAGTCCTCTCAAGATATCTTTGACAATCTTGGGAAATGAATTTATAATCACTATCAAATAGATATACTTTAATCTTCCGCCCAAAATTTAACATATTTTGGGCTGTTTTTATCGGATTTTTCTTAACATTCAACACTTTTGATAGCATTCATATGGCGTTTAGACTAGTTCCCGGTGCGAAACTGTTGAACAAATCAAATATAAAACTTTGTTAATAATCAATCGTTACATGTGCCAAGTATTGATTATTAACAAAGCTAATTTTAACTATCCCCCCACTACTT
>NZ_JAIVFQ010000174.1 GCF_020829495.1 Nostoc favosum CHAB5714
CGGGTGATATTCTTAAGTTCGACAGTATCGCCATCGACGATCGTAAAATTAATCTCTTTCCCCGTGCGCTGGAGTTGCAGGATAATTCGACATAAGTCTTCTGCAAGAAACCCCCCTGTTCCTCCTGCTCCCACTAAGATGAAGTTGATACGGGTATGATTACGAGGTAAGACTGGTAAAGCTTGTTGGTAAGCAGTTAATTCGAGCATTTTACCTGTGGCGGAAGTTCAAATATTTGATTGGGGTTGATGTCGAAAAAGTGATTGTATATCCCGATGCGGGTGTATATTGTGGGAATGATATTCAGTGTGCCGATGATCGCGAACACTCGAAATTTGCCTTTTTCTTCTATATTGTCCGCACTTGAAGGGTAAGCAGCTAGAGTTCCATGACTGTGTATTTCCACTACCCCATCTGTATAGCTTTTATCAAGTGCGCTTTCTAAAGATAGGACGTGAGTAGAAGACGCAGTTTGCAGTGGCGTGTGACACCACCATTGGTTGTTTGTCACTCCCAAGTAGAATAGGATTTCCTGTTGGGGATTGATACTGGCAGCATTGATAATATCAGCGATTACAAGGCTTGGGACTTTTGGGACTTTCAGGCGAAAGTAGGGTTCAAGGGGTTGGAGTCCAGCAACTTGAGTTTGAGTCACTTGCAAGCAAACCTCTAATTCGCGGCGGTGCGATCGCAAGAAAAGCCCATTTGCTGCCAGCCAGTATTCCTGAAGTTTTTGACTGTACGGAGGAAAGTTATTACTTGTAGCGAGGTGATAACCTATAAAGGGATTCATAGTTAACTGAACAAATGATTGATAATGTCTTCTGGGGTTGTGACTTTCCAGCTATGAACGGAAACAAGGTCACTTGAAGGGTAGGATTTGGGTTTAGACTCGTGCAATTTGATTAGCTGGTTGCAGATATTGTCGGGATGAGTTTTTGATTTGCCTTGGGACAAGTCCTTATTAAAGGGTGATTTCCAGAACAACTCCCAGGTTTGGCTTATAGTTGCAGCACTGCACATACCGGGAGAATTTCCCCCAAAACAAATACTAGAGTCGTCCCAAACGTTAGGTAGAGGTGGCTTGTACAGTTGCGCGTCTGGTTTAAATACCCTCCCTTTAACTGCCCATAGGTAATATCTACTACCGTATCCAGCAAAGAGGAATGCAGGCATGGGGACAGTAATTACTTTCGTTTCCTGTCCCATAATTTGAATTTGATATTTTTGGGGAGAGTAAAACTGAATAATTGCCTCTCCCTCTGGATTTTTACCCCACCAAATCGTGTTGCTAGAAAGCCATCCAGATGTAGCAGTTTTACTTGTGAAGGCTTTCTCTACTGCTTCAGGGGAAATAAATTTGTACTTAGATTTTTTGCCTTCGTGTTCGACTAAAATAAACTGTCCTTTGAGGATAACTAACTGCGCTAGTAACTCATCTTGGGGAATATTCCCAAGCAGGATTTGCGATATACTTTCTAAGTTAATTATTGGTAATATGTTTGGATCTAAATTCATGCTTTTGATGATTGATTCCAAATTCTGACTGCTGCTTTCCGAGCATAAAGAGATGTTTCTAGCAAATGGTTAAGCTTATTTGATTTTTCCATCATCGAGACGGCTTCCTTCCACTTTTGACCGAGAAATATGATATTTTCATAAGTCCATTCCAGCCAATCGCTTGTTTCACACGTAACATATAGCCAGATATTTTCAGTCGAGTAATCTATAATTCGTATGGCTATATCTAAATATTGAAGATGACTTTTATAACGACGGCATAGCTTGACAAGTGTCTCGAAGTAAATTTCTTCTGCTAGAGCAATGTAATCAGGAGTAAAACCAAAATTTAGTTCCCATTGGCTTATATTGTACCCTTGCCCCATCAACGACAGTAGGAACTTTTCTGAGTATTCTAGTTCCTCGAAATATTCATACCACCATTCAACTCTTTGTGGCGAAACAAGAATACTATCATGTTCGCAACTAAACTCAATTTCATCGATATATTCTATTGGGAAGAGATTTTCATTTACCAGGTTAATAAATTCAATTTCTCTATCAAAGTAACCACTTGCTGGATGTGATTGTTTATCAATAGAAATGGTTGATTCTAGCCATTCTTCTGGGAATAATTTTTGATATAGACTTAAAAGATTTACTCGTTTGGAGAGATTTTCTAGGTAGATAATTGCTGTTAAACAAGTAATGGGTATTTTGAATGATTGTATGTTCGCAAGCATAATTAATCAGCCGCTATAACTTTTAGCGGCTATAAATTTGTTATTACAGTACGGGATATTTACTCGTGGCAGCAGGTTGATGCTTAAGGCTTCGAGTTACTTTTTCGATGTAGGTTTCCCAATTTTGACCGAGCTTGATAGCTTTTTCTATCTCAGGTTGTAGGGTAATTAAATTTTCGAGACTAATTTGATTTTTTATCTCCAGAAGCTTTATCTGCCACCCTAACTTTAGTGCAGGATTTATTTCTTCATAACTATTTTTCAATTCAGAGAATTGACTTCCCTTAGTACCTGCTTTTTTTACCAAACGAATTGAAACTGTATCATCAGTTGTTTGTCGTTCAATTTCGGCATTAGCATATTCTGGAAAGTAGACGCTAATGGCTGTTTTGAGAGTGTTGTCATCTTGGGCGATCGCCTCATCAAGAGGAATTTCTTGTCCTTCGATAATAGCAATGTACTTCATGGTAATTAAAATAGTGACAGTTGGTTGTTAGGCGCGGGTGTTTTCTCTTTATCTTCAGACAGGTTGCGCTTTTGTACTTGTCTTGATTGTTCCTGTCTATTCTGATGTATAGTCTGCTTTTCCATCCTTTGCTTGCAGATATCTAACATCTCTGGGAGAGATTTTTCTAAATCCTGTAGCAAGTTATTTATGACAGGATGAGATGTTATCTCAGTAAGGTTAATTATTTTGATAATTGGAGGTGCGCCTTTGATTCCAATTGAGACAATTACTCTTTCAGAATTTGGTATTAGTTGAATGGTTATTAAGGTGGTTTTTGTGTCAGAATTGCATAAATCTATCTCGGTAGATGAATCTTGGTTTATAACTTCAGTGTTTACTAATTCATCTAATGTTTCTTCTAAATCGCTATTCTCCTGAATATCAGGATTAAAATCTCTACTGCTATAACTGTCTTCAAGGTTAGTTACATTCTCGTCAGGTAATATTTGACTGCTCATAATTAAGAGAGATTGGCTAATCTAAATAAGGTGCGGATAGTAATACCTGTCTTGTTAAAAGACTGCCATTTGTAGGCGCATTCGCCTGATTTGTACTTAGGAGAAACTTGGCTCCAGGTGTCCCATGCTTTAAATAAAATGGGACTAACACTATGAAGTGCCATCCCGACTTGAATCCACGAGTGGTAATCATCTGCAAATCGAGGGTGTATGACTTCAAGTAGTACAAGTGCAGTCTGGATATTTGTCTCGATTGAGGGAATTAAATGAGCGTATCTGTCTACCCCATATCTGCGGTTATATTTTTCTTGGGGTAGGTTAAACTTTCTTGCTTTCTCCTGTTTGGCAAGCATCTGAGCAATTACCCAGTCGGGGGCTATTTCTATTTGGCGCTCAGATGGACTACATCCTGGAAGCCATCTGTAATTTCTGCCCTCTGGGTGAAAAGAAGGGGGAAGGATTGAGGCTAGGTTTTTGCCTCGAAACTCCAGGTGTTCGTCCTTCCCAGTTTTGATTTTGCGAGATTTTACCTCCCAAGCTTTTGAATTTGGGATGAGGTATAAGCGCTGGCTCCGATATTTCCTCCCAGAGGTAAATGCAATTGTGGGAGGAAGGTATTTTTGAGCGCGATCGTGTAACGACTCCGTAGGAACATCGGTTGCTTCGACGGGTATTATCTGGTTGAGTTCTTCTAGTTTTAAGTGTTCGTTAATTTGGATAATTTGTCGCCAAGAGGTTTCCCCGTCGCAGTCAATAGCTACTAAATATCCTTGGGGATGATTAGAACCGCATACCAAGGCTACACCAGTGGGGGTGATCAATCTGTTATTTGTCCAAACTTTTAGGCGGCGGCGGACAAGTTCGGCTTGTAGTTCTCTGGGAGAGTAAGTATTTTTTTCCCATTCTTTCCCTAGAGGACGTTTACCAAAGGTGGGGACGATTCGCCATTCTTCGGGTAAGTTGTCAAGCGAAGATACCAAATGACGGATTTGGGCGTGCATGAATTCATATAACTAGTTATTTGGATAATTCATGCACAGCTGCGTTAGTGACTGTGGTGGTTTGATATTATGATTACGGTGCTAACTGATAGCCGGCTTCAACTAGCTTGGCAAGGGTATTTTGGTCAAACGCCTTTATGCCAGATACAAATTGTTGCCACTGCTGCCATTTCTCCTTTGAGTAAGCATGATTGGGATCAAAGTTGCAGACTTCACAGAATTTATGAAAGTCAGCATTCCAATGAAACGTGCAAATGCCTGTTATTAAATAATTGATTTTTTGGTCGCTCATGAGTGATATTTTAGCTTATGATTTCTGTTTTAAGCCAACCTTTGGTTCAGAGCATTTTCGACTTGATAAGTCCCAAGAGTACAGTTTGTATTGAAGGGAAACGTAGGAAATTCAAGATAATTATTCATGGTTTTTGTTACCTTGCACAGTACCATTATCCCGTCCCTACCCTTTTTTTCTTGATTGTAATAGTAGCTGATAACTTCAAACTCATTATTACCAGCTTCAAATCTGCTTCCTGCATATTGGGAGATAGCCTTTTTCCAGTCTGGCTGCCAGAGCATGAGTGTATCTATTGCCATTGCTCTAACAACCGGGTTATCTAATTTAATCAGGATATCTGGTAAGTAATTGCATTGTTTGGCAATTACCTCTCGTGCGTAACTTATTAGCCAATACTCGGCTTCTTTTAAGAGAGCTTTTGATTCGAGATTTTGGCACACTTCATCGTAAACTTTAGACATTAAATATGCTCTTTGTTCAAAAACCATCCCATTAGTTCGTAATTTTAAGTCTGATGGATAATTAATCATCAAATCAGCAAGCTTGTCACTGATTTGAGGGAGAGTATATTTTTCATTCTCTTGCTCTTTTGGATGGGATATTTTTACTTCATATCCTAGATTGACAGCATGATTGATAATAAAATCGATACTATTAGACTCAACAAAATCTCCTAACTTAAAATCTGTTTCTAGGAGGAGATATGTTGGTGCATGGAGAATTTGAAACCGTTTAGGATTTTGATTAGAATCGGCTAATAGTTCGATGTACATTGCTTATTCTTACAAATTTTCATAAATCTTGTGCGTAAGCGATGTATGTGGTTTAATTACTGAAAAAGTAATCCTACCCATCTTGGGTAGGACTATCTTAATTATTGATTAATGGTTCTTGTTTGTGTAGGATTGATTATTTCCTCCAGTAGAGATAGCCCAACTGATTTAAACAGTGCTTTGTTATCATCAGGGCAGCGTTGAATTGTTGTACAAGATGAGCAGCCGTATTTGCAAGGGCAATTATCTACTAGAAACTTTGCCTTCATAAAAGCAGTTTCTAAATACTTGATGAGAGTATCGCACATACCTGTACCGTGTTCGCATGTATCGAAGAAATAGCCTACTATGTTATGATTTGATGGTACTTCGATTAACATGAAATCGATATCTCGACTGTTTGCTCCATGTTCGACAAGTGGTAAACTGAGCATGAGTTGGTGCGCGAGAGTATGAACGCAAATCTGAGTTTCATTGCTTTCAAATAGCTGTTTCTCTTCATTGGAAATATATTTCTGTTTGTTGAGTATCTCTTTTCGGAGATTTTTGACGATGGCTGAAAAATATTTTCTTGCATCAGCGTTAATTTCAACCCTAACGCAGAATGTATTGTAGTTAAGAGCAAATGCTTCCTTGTATTTATTTTCCTCCAAGAGTTCGACAAATTCTCGTTCAATAAGTTGGGTATTGCAAGCAGGACAAGTTTGTATGTGTCCGGGTAAATTTAAATTGAAGTTGCGACATCTGTTATTAGTGCAAGTCCATTTTTGTTCCAGCCTGTACAAGTTGTACCCGTAAATTTCTTCTTTGATTTTGGCTGAAACAGGTGTAAATCTAGCTGCCCCTTGGGAAAGATTGATAATTTTGGCTTCCCCTACAATTTTGATTTCCTCGAAATTTAGGCTTCCTTCGGGACGACTAAATAGGTTGGTTGCCTCAATTGATTTGAGAATTGCTTTCCCTTCGGTTAAATTTAGCTCTTGTGATTTATACTGTACGGGGTTGCCGTCAAAGTCTTGAGCAAGATATATAGCACCAGGGTAAACTTCTCGTAGTGCAGATGATGCTGAACTTTCCTCAAACTCTTCTGCGCTATCTTGATTGATATAACTGATGTTTTGGTCAGTGTTACCTCTGAATTTAATTTTTGAGTGGACATAACCAAGGTTTCGATTAGTTGTCAGTCTTTGGTTATAACTGAAAATCAGTTGATTATTACCGATTAGCTGTCGTGCAATCGCATCGCCAGAAGTGCTAAAATGTTGGGTAATTTGAGCTTGTGTCGGCTTACTTTCTTTGCAACAGGCGAGAATGTGCTGCTCCAAAATTGTTTCATAATTGTGGTTAAAGTTGATAATTTCTGGAGGATCAGATAAGAGACGTTCCGGGTGATTGGCGTAGTAAGAATCCATAATCGACCTTTTCGACGGGATAAACACCAATAGCCCTGCTTCTTGCCTGCCTGCACGCCCCGCCCTTTGGCGAAAGGCAAGAATTGAGCCTGGGTAACTATGTACGATAGTTGCATCGATAGACCCGATATCCAGACCCGCTTCTAAAGCACTCGTGGATATAATGAACTTGACCTTCCCGCCCTGTATATCTGCAATAATTTTGTTACGCTGATTTGCCTTCATACTGCCATAAAATGCTGAGATGCTTTCTCCCAAGTGAGGCAGTTGCATCTCCACTAAAGCTTTACGAATGGCATTAGTTAAAACCTTTACCAGTTCTCTACTATCGCAGAAACAAATCCCGACTATTCCTTTACTTACGAGCATCGCTGCAACTTGGGCAGTTTGGTAAAGAGTATTGTTTCGTGCTTTGAGGCTAAGGAAAGTAATCTCCGAGCGTTTTGCTCCACTTTGGTCGATAATAGCAAGGTTGCTTTGTTCTACTCGATTGGATATCTTCTGGGCAATTTCGCTGCTGTTACTAATTGTTGCAGAAGCGAATATGTACTGCAATTTAGAAATATTATTGCTGGCAGATTCTATCATTAATTGAGTTCGCCGATTAAGTAGGGCAAAGTGTGAGCCGAATATGCCTTGATAGAAATGCGCTTCATCACAGACTATGATTGAGATTTTTCTGATTGTTTCTCTAAATCCCCACTTTGAGTCAAACTGATAGTTGTTTAGTTCGTGGTTCCATACATCAGGTGTAACGCATAAAATCGAGGGTTGATGGCTGTAAAGTTGTTTGCGCTCCTGGGGAGGAATATCACCATTGATATTGAGAATTTTAGGGCGAATTTCTTCATCTAGGTGACTAACAAACGAGCGGATTTTCTCTACCTGGTCAAATGCAAGTGCTTTTAAGTTAAAGAATACTAAAGCTGATTTACCTTTTAGGCACTCGTGAATGATTGGAATTAAAAAGGAGATACTTTTACCACTGCTGGTAGGAGTTTGGAGAATGATATCTTCCCCTTTTTTGTAAGCCTCCCATGCTTCGACTTGATGAGAATATAGTTGTGTAATTCCTGACTTATTTAAGGCAAGTTTAACTAGAGGGTGAATATCATCTGGTATGGGACAAAGTTTAGCTTCTTGAGCATGAATTATATCACAACTTTGTAGTTTTCCTGAGCCATCAAGAATAGCTGCTATTTCTTGGTACAGAATACTTTTACCTGTTGGTGCTTGGTTAAGAGGTAATAAATTACCGCTATTTACCTCCTGCTCCCAGTCAAAAATGATTTGATTTACACTTCCCTTTTTGAAGTAAAGATTTTTCTCGATGATAGCAGCGATATGGATAACACCATGTTCTTTAGAGGATGTTTTAAAAGTCAAAACCAGTCAAAAATCATGCCAATCGTCTGACCATGATACGAATCATCGCAATATAGATAAATGTCTCCGAGGTTTGGGGTAGTCTTTCATAATCTTTACTTAAA
>NZ_JAIVFQ010000175.1 GCF_020829495.1 Nostoc favosum CHAB5714
GGGGATGAGGGGGATGAGGGGGATGAGGGGGATGAGGGGGATGAGGGGGATGAGGGGGATGAGGGGGATGAGGGGGATGAGGGGGATGAGGGGGATGAGGGGGATGAGGGAGAGGGTTTGATTTTAACAGGGGTAATAGCCGTTGCCAATCGAAGCAGGTATCTCCTAAATCGGCGAGGCGATTAATTAAAGCATTGAGTTCGGGGAGTTCTGCTGTGGGGACTAAACCCAAATGGCGATCGGGAATTGTGATGTTATCTTGACGCCGCAGCACACCGAGAATAGGTAATTGTAAGGGTTCAAGAGAATCTTTGAGTAGAGAGAGATGGCGATCGCTTCCCACCCGATTTAATACTACCCCAGCTATTTTAATTCCGGGATCAAAAGACCGATAGCCGTGAGCGATCGCAGCTACAGAACCAGATAAACGACTGCAATCAATCACCAACACCACAGGTAAATCTAAAAGCCGCGCGATGTGTGCTGTACTCGCAAAATCAGTAATTTGTCCTTTGTCATTTGTCCTTTGTCCTTTGTCCTTTGCAAATGACAAATGACTAATGACTAATGACGAAATTCCATCAAACAACCCCATCACCCCTTCGACTAGGGCATATTCACTCAGTTGGCTATGATGGGCAAAACATTGCTGAACGTAGGCTTCGGAAGTCAACACTGGGTCTAAATTGCGACAAGGAAGACCAGTTACATGTTGATGAAACATCGGATCAATGTAGTCTGGGCCTACCTTGAAAGATTGCACCAGGCGATCGCGACGACGTAAAGATGCTAAAAGGGTGAGCGTAACTGTTGTCTTGCCCACCCCACTACGTTCTCCAGCAATGATTACAGACATGAATAATTGTTGATTGGTTAAACTAAATAGTCGGCTATGTTAATAAGATTAAATTAAATCAAAGTCAAACAAAAATATTTATTTTATGAACATCATTGCTTTTATGCTAATCAGTAATAATTTTATCAAGACGTTCAGCCAGCCATAATTTAATAATAGAATCAGATGTCACTCCTAAACGCTTGGCTTCATGTTCTAAGGCTTCAATCATCCAAATGGGAAAGTCAATATTAACTCTTTTTTGCTCATAGCCTGGGCGATGTGCGTTAGATAAGTCTATAAACTCCGTAATATCTTCTCCATTATCGAACTTAGCATCAAATTCTTCAGCTTTCATAAATATTTACCTCTTCAGCACGAGAGCGACGAACAGAAATAATTCTTATTTTATCACTACGATAAGTAATGACTGCTGACCAATATTTTCCGGCAATCTTGCCAATAACTAGAAACCGAGGCTCATCTGTTGTGCGTGCGGGGATTTCAATAAAATTTGCATCTGTCCAAAGTTTCTGTGCTTCAATAAAATCAATGCCATGTTTAATTTTATTAATTGCACTTTTGTTATGGTCAAATTCAAACTCCATAATTCTTTTTTAACAAAGATACAAAATATTTTAATAGACAATCTTCACTACTTTATAAATTAAATTTTCCTTGCCATTCACTTTAATAATTAAAAAAATTCCCCCCTTCCCGCGTCGGGAAGGGGGGTAGGGGGGTTAGGTCTAAATTAATTCGCCAATTTGAAAATATTTGCTGTCACTCCCAGGCTTTCTTCAAAAAGTGACTCACGGCCCCAGCGTTGCACCTGCTGACTCAGCAAAGCTTCCGCCTTTTGTTCCGAAAGTGAAGTTACCTGTTGAAACAGACCGGCAGATTGAGCGCCACCGTGGGTTTCCATCCGCATACAACCACCAGTTTCTGAGCAGATAACTGTACCACAGTCTGCCTGGGGATTTGTCGAACTGAGGCGCAGGGCAATCAAGTCGCCAACAATATCGCCCACATCAGCAACCGGAACTCCTGCTAACTCTGCTTCTACTTGTCGCTGCTCTTGAGCAATAAAACGGATGCGAGTGATGTCATAATCACCGCTTTCCTTTTCATAAGAAACTGGCTGCCATTGTAATCGGCTTGCCAGCCAACCTAAAAACAGCAAAGCTTGGGCGGGATTGCCTTTTTCGTAATCAATCGTAACGCGGTCAATTTCTTTGAGGGCGGCGCGACGGTTAGGTGAGTCGTAAGCCTCAGCTGTCAATTCCTGCCATGATGCGAGACGACGCCAGTTTAAGTCAGCTAAAGGTACACCCGTTTCTACCAACTCTTCTAGGCGGAGTAATT
This sequence comes from Nostoc favosum CHAB5714, assembly GCF_020829495.1. Classification (GTDB taxonomy): domain Bacteria; phylum Cyanobacteriota; class Cyanobacteriia; order Cyanobacteriales; family Nostocaceae; genus Nostoc; species Nostoc favosum. The sequence goes on from NZ_JAIVFQ010000175.1 coordinate 2,201, forward strand.
CACTTTCTGGCTCGTTGAAGTTGCAAGAATCTACAATCACATTATTGCAAACTGCTGCTAGGCGCTTGAATAGACCGTTGTTAGGGTCTGGTGTTGCCTTCCACCAGAGAAACTTTGGCAAGCCGCCAATCAACAAGGCCGGAATCATACCACCGATGCGTTCTAAGGCAGCAGCAGTTCCACTGAGAGTGATGTATTCGCAACAGATAAGTGTGCTTGACGATTGCTTTTGGATGGGGCAATAGGCAGAAACTTGAGCCTTAACCCCTTCATCTTCGCCAGCAATGGGAAATAGCGCAATGATGCGGCAGGGGTTGCGGAGAGCGATTTCATCGGCAATTCTGGGGCTGCCGCTATTTAACCCAGCAGCAGCATGTTCTCCTCGCTGACCTTTAGCGAATTCTTCTCGTAATACAGTCAGAGTTTCTGGTGTTGCTGTTCCACTTTCTGGCAGATTATGTTTCTTTTGGACTTCCCGCAATGCTGCCACCATCTGTGGGCCTAAAATCCCATCAATTGGGCCGTTGTAAAATCCCAAAGCAGCCAACAAATACTGAGTTTCTTCTGGTTCGTAGACCACTAGAGTAAATGTAGTTGCCCTAGTAGCACTGGGAAGTCCACCGTCTTCGCCAGGAATACCGTAACTTTGCCAAATTTGATTGAGTTCGGCATCTATTTCGTTAAGCGAAATATCTTTCGGTGCCTGGAGTGAGAAAATTGTAGAAGCTTGGAGAGCCATAGTCGTTTTGAGTTGTCAGCTTTGTTTGTTGAATAATTTAGGAGTTAGGAGTTAGGAGTTAGGAGTTAGGAGTTAGGAGTTAGGAGTTAGAAGTTAGGAATTAGAAGTTAGGAGTTAGGAATTAGGAGTTATAACAACTGAAATTCTTAACTCAAAAACTCATCACTCCTAACTCATTACTCATAACTCATCACTCCTAACTCATCACTCCTAACTCATCACTCCTAACTTTCTACAGTCTGCGCCAGCGACGGCCATCCTGGTTAATTAAGAGTTCTGCTTCTGCTGGTTCCCAAGTACCGGCTTCATACTGGGGAATATTATTAGGATCGGCGGGTGCATCCCAAACGGAAAGGGCTGGTGTTACTACTTGCCAAGCTGCTTCTACTTCATCCGCCCGTGTGAACAATGTTTGATCGCCCATCATACAATCAAGGAATAAGCGATCGTAGGCATCGGATGTTGCTTGGATGCCAAAGGAACCATAACTAAAGTCCATGTCAACGGAACGGGTGCGGAATTCTGCCCCCGGCATTTTGACATCAAAACGCAGGGAAATACCTTCATTTGGCTGAATCCGCATCGTCAAAATGTTGGCGTTTGTCTGTTGGGCGGCCGATTGAAACATCCGAGATGGAACTTCGCGGAAGTGAATGGCAATCTCACTCACTTTTTTCGGCATCCGCTTTCCGGTACGCAAGTAGAAAGGAACACCTTTCCAGCGCCAGTTATCTACCAAAAACTTCATCGCTACGTATGTGGGTGTGGTGGAGTTGGGGTCAACGCCTGGTTCTGTCCGATACCCTGGCACTGCTTGACCCTTCATCCAGCCAGCACTATACTGACCACGGACTGCTGACCGCGACAGATTGTGAACATCAGCTAAACGAGTAGCTTGGAGTACCTTCACTTTTTCTGTGCGGATGCTGTCGGCATCCATTGCGTTGGGTGCTTCCATTGCCGTTAAGCAGTAAAGTTGCATGAGGTGATTTTGCAACATATCCCGCAGTGCGCCGGCACTTTCATAGTAACCAGCCCGGTCTTCCACTCCCACGGTTTCTGCCACGGTAATTTGCACGTGGTCAACAAATTGACGATTCCACAAGGGTTCAAAAATCGCATTGGCAAAGCGAAACACCAGCAAATTCTGGACTGTTTCTTTACCTAAGTAGTGGTCAATGCGGTATACTTGATGTTCTTTGCAATATTTCTGTACCACTTGGTTAAGACTTTGGGCAGAAGCCAAGTCCCGACCAAAGGGTTTTTCAATTACTAGACGATGTTTGTAGGGATCTTCTAGCATCCCCCCGCTTCCTAGCTGCTTAATCGCTTCGGGAAAGAATGAAGGGGCAACTGAGAGGTAGAACATGCGATTACCTCGCGTGCCCCGTTTTTCGTCTAATTCACTTAATAAAGTTTTCAGTTTCTTGTAGCTTTCGGGATTGTCTATATCCCCAGGACTGTAGAACAGACCTTGAGAGAAGTCTTGCCAAAGTTCCCCTAAATCGACATCAGGATGTGCCTCTTCCATGCCCTTCTGCATTTGTTCACGGAAGTAGTCATGGCTCCACTCTCGACGTGCTACGCCGACAATGGTAGTTTCTGGGGGTATACGCCGTTCTCGCCGCAATTTGTAAAGTGCTGGCACTAGTTTGCGCCAGGTGAGATCACCAGAAGCGCCAAAGATAACTATAATCTGGGGTTCGGGCATCCCTTGTTGTTGCAGACCAACGCGCAAGGGATTTTCTAACAGACTAACCATAGGAATTTTGGATTTTGGATTTGGGATTTGGGATTTGGGATTTGGGATTGGGCATGGGGCATGGGGCATGGGGCATGGGGCATGGGGCATGGGGCATGGGGCATTGGCTATTCCCCTTGTCTCCCTCATCTCCCTCATCTCCCTCATCTCCCTCACTCCCCACTCCCCACTCCCCACTCCCCAGCCCCTACACTGGTGACAATACCTTGATCTTGTCTTCTAAAGAGTTCATCAAGGACTGGAAGGGCTGAATGAACTTGTCAATACCGTCAACTAACAGTTCATCCATTACGGCATTGAGATCGATGTTGATGTCGGGATCTTTGAGGTTTTCGATCAGCGTGTAAGCATTATCTACATCTGTTTCTAAGCGATCGCCTACGTTACAATGATCGGCACAAGCTTTTATCGTCGCTGGTGGTACGGTGTTAACGGTATCTCGCCCAATTAACTCTTCGATATACATCACATCGTTGTAGTGGGGGTCTTTGGTGCTGGTACTAGCCCAAAGTAGCCGTTGTACTGTGGCCCCTTTTTCTGCCAAGGCTTTCCAACGATCGCTCTCGATAATTTTCTTGTATTCCTGGTATGCAATCTTAGCGTTAGCGATCGCTACTTTTCCTTTAACAGCTTTTAGCTTTGCTTCCACAGAAATATCATCAACGCCTTTTTTCAACTTAGCATCTATTTTGGCGTCAATGTTGCTATCAATCCGGCTGAGGAAGAAGCTAGCGACTGAAGCAATTCTACTAATGTCTTTGCCCTCAGCCAGCCGTTTTTCTAAGCCACGAATATATGCCCAAGCTGTGTTTACGTAGCTTTCTACAGAAAACAGCAACGTAATATTAACATTCATCCCTTCGGCTATTACCTGCTCCACTGCTGGCAAACCAGGTTCTGTACCGGGAATTTTAATCATCAGATTTTCCCGACCAATTTCTTGGAAATAGCGTCGGGCTTCAGCTATTGTTGCTTCAGTATCATGGGCGATAGTTGGCGGTACTTCAATACTCACATAACCATCTAGTCTATTCGAGGCTTCATAAACAGGGCGTAAAATATCACATGCATAACGGATATCTGCAAAAACTAGGGATTCGTAAATTTTGTCTATGGGTAAGTTAGCACGAACTCCGGCTTCTATATCGGCATCATAAATGACGTTACCTGCGATCGCTTTTTCAAAGATAGCTGGGTTAGAGGTAATCCCAGAGATGCCTTGATTTTCAACTAGTTCTTTGAGTTCGCCTGATTGAATAATGTCACGGCTCAAATTATCCATCCAGATACTTTGACCGTATTGGTTAATTTCTAGTAAATGATTGGTAGACATAGCTCTAATTTGTTTCACTCCTGTATAGTGATGTTTCTAAGTAAGTTGGCAAAACCCATCAAAATTTGATGCTTACTTTTGAATTGTGGCGTTGCCAATCACTTATCGCATCGGCCAGCTGAGATAATCTTTAATACATCTTCAAGAAGTGCTATTCTGCATTGCCAATCTTAAATCACCATGATTAACTTTTAATTAATGGCAGATGAGAGTACAGCACAGAAGAAATAAGTCACTCTTATAAAACGTCTAAAACCCTTACGTAACAGTAATTACGAATTACGAATTACGAATTACGAATTGTCTTCTAGTGTCCGTTTTGAATAAAAGACTCCACCTTTGCTACATCCTCTTTGCTACCAATAATTAAAGGTGTGCGTTGATGCAATTTTTTTGGCACCACATCCAAGATATTTACCAATCCTGTAGTGGCGCGACCGCCTGCTTGTTCAATCAAAAAGGCTAGAGGAGCAGTTTCATAAAGCAAGCGCAATTTACCTTCTGGGTTTTGAATTGTGCCTGGGTAGAGAAACACGCCGCCTTGAACCAAAATTCTATGAATGTCGCTCACCATTGCGCCGCTATAACGAGCGCTGTAGCCTTCTGTGCGATGAACGTAGCGGATGTATTCTCGAATCGATTCTTCCCACTGCCAGAAGTTACCCTCATTCACGCTGTAAACAGAGCCGTGGTTAGGAATTCGGATATTTTCTTCTGTGAGAATAAATTCTCCTAAGCTGGGATCAAGGACAAAGGAATGAACGCCCTTACCTATAGTATAAACCAGCATTGTGCAGGGCCCATACAGAATATATCCAGCAGCAAGCTGCTTACGTCCGTCGGTGAGGAGGTCAGTTGCCTTACCATCGCTATCAGTTCCTTCTTGTTGGCGAATGGCGAAAATGGAACCTAAGCTGAGATTATTATCAGTGTTGGATGAGCCATCAATTGGGTCATACAGCAGGGTATAGCGACCAATAGGGCAATTTTCCGGGATATAGTAGGGTTTTTCCATTTCCTCAGAAGCTAGGCGACAGACTAAGCCGCTTTGCTTAAAAACTGAGATAAATACATCATTAGCATAGACATCCATCTTTTTGACGGATTCTCCTTGGACATTAACTTCCCCAGTAAATCCGAGAACACCTTCCATTAAACCAGCGCGACTCATGCGGCGAGCAACCAGTTTGCCGGCCAGGGCGATGCGATTCATCAGCGCACTTAAATCCTGTGCATCTGGCGAAAAACTTTGAAGTTGCTGTAAGACGTGACGCGATAAGGTTGTACAATCACGATCTAGGGATTTGTCTGTAATTTCATTGATAGACGATTCTATTGAATCTGGCGCTTTAGCCATTTTTATGTTCTCCGCAGCCACTAGCTGTTAATTGGGTTTTAGTCGTGTATGGCAACTTATGGTTGCTGCTTCTATCTTAGAAAGGTAATTTGATAACTTAGATGCGACTTTAGATAAACTAAAGAAATGAATTTTCAGTGACTCCTGCACTCAGACCCTAGATACGTAGTTTACTTCGACTTGTGTGTACACCGTAGAGGGGAGACGGAGCGTAGCTTTGGCTCTTTGGGGTTCTTGTAGTTTAGTAAAGACCTTTTGCATAAATCAAAAATAAAGAACCCCACCCCGCATTTGCTGACGCAAACGCTCCCCTCCCCGCTTGCGGGGAGGGGTTGGGGGTGGGGTGTTAGGGACTTTTGCAAGAGGTTCTAAGTAATCAAGCGGACATGATATCAGTCGTGACGGGAACCACTTCAGACTTAACGGGAACCACTTCAGTTTTAACGGGAACCACTTCAGACTTAACGGGAACCACTTCAGACTTAACGGAAACCACTTCCGACTTAACGGGAGCCACTTCCGACTTAACGGGAGCCACTTCCGACTTAACGGGAGCCACTTCCGACTTAACGGGAGCCACTTCCGACTTAACGGGAGCCACTTCCGACTTAACGGGAGC
>NZ_JAIVFQ010000176.1 GCF_020829495.1 Nostoc favosum CHAB5714
AACTTTTGCCCTAGAGGCAAGCAACGCTTTAGGAGAATCGACCTCTACTCTGACTGGAGCAATCCAGAAGCAGCAAGTTGACTCGTAGATTAAAGAATCCCTGCGCGTTCACGCCAGGGAGTGTCAATCACATAGCGGTATTACCTCATATTCCTTGCCACTCGCCTTTAATGTAAATGTGGGAGATGATTCTAAATATTTAGTAAAACTAGAACCTAACTTTAATTTTTTAATAATTGAATTAGGAGACTCTCCGGTTATTTTCCGTAACTCTGTACCTAGCTTGGACACAGATAATTTAGTTTTGGGAGACTTTATTTTTATATCTTGAATAATTTCTAATAGGAATTTATCTAATGTTTTTTCATTAGGTATTTTCGCAGAATATTCTTTTTCTCGTTCTTGAATAGATTCTGGAAATGATTTATCTACAAGAGGGATTGTTTTTTCAATTGTTGGTTGATTTGGATTATCTTTAATATTGATATCGCATCTTTCTTGAAATAAAGTTGCAACAGCCACTAAACTGTTTAATCGAGCATTGATTGATTTCTGTTCACTTTTAATTAATTCTTGAATTTTATCAACCACTTGTTCAAAAGATGGAACTTCTGTTGCCATTGGTAAGGAATAATGAGTTAATTTGCCAGTATTCCGGTTTTCTATTTGCAAATTTTGTCCTTGTCTACGTACCCAGTAAACAATTAATCCTTGATTTTGAAGTTCGTTACAGAGGTGGATCAAAATTCCATCGCCAGAACAGACCAAGATTTCTTTAACTGTTGGATAAGAGCGTAAGACAGAAACACCAAGTGCGATCATTTTTGCATCAGCACTGTCTTTACCTCCAGGCACATGGATAAGTTGATAGCTACGATTGTATAGTTCAATATCTTGCTTGCCGTTAAAAAAATTGACTTTGACTAATATTTAAGCCTTAACTGAACCGTATTGAAATTTAACCCTTAATTTACGCTTGCACTATGTGGTAGTTCTCTGAATAGCTAGAATTTTAGAAACACTTCAACCAACGCGGGCGAAAACATAGTCACGGGTGCGAGAATCCACGGGGTTAGTAAAGATTTTATTTGTAGTACCAAATTCAACCATTTGAGTAATGCGATTTTCATTACTATAAAAGAAAGCCGTAAAATCAGATAGACGAGTAACTTGCTGCATATTGTGAGTAACCATCACAATTGTCAACTCAGAGCGCAAGTTATGGATCAAATGCTCAAGTTTCATACTACCGACAGGATCAAGACCTGAACAAGGTTCATCCATTAACAGAACGTTCGGTTTGACTGCTAAAGCACGAGCAATACATAGTCTTTGTTGTTGACCGCCAGAAAGCTCTAAAGCAGATTTGTGCAGCTTATTTTTCACTTCATCCCAAAGTTCGGCAGCTTTGATGGCAGATTCAACGATTCCATCTAATTCTACTTTCGGATGCCATCCAACTAATTTCACGCCATAGGCAACATTATCGTAAACGCTCATGGGAAAAAGATTTGGCTTGGGAAAAACCATACTAACTTGGCGACGTAAACGATTGATGTTGACACGACGCTCATAAATACTCTGTCCAAAAAATTCTACTTTTCCTTCAACCTTGACATCTCCTTCTAATTCACTCATGCGATTTAATGATTTAAGAAAAGTAGACTTGCCACAACCACTAGAACCAATAATTGCCGTGACTTGGTTTTGGTAAATATCCATTGACACGCCTTCAACTATCTTTTGAGTGTCGTAAGAGAAGCTGAAGTTTTTGACTCTGATGGCTGGAATTAGTTTACTCATATTCCCAAAACGTGTGAAATAAAAGTTGACGAAGTAAAGTAGTACAAATCAGCAGCGCTGTTTCACTATGTTACTCCTAAAAGGAGATATTCATGGAAATTACGTAGCTATACAGTAGTCATACAGCAGATAAACTGTTACTAAATATTTATATTAAGACTATGCTCCAAAATTCATCTTTTATAAACTTCTTATACGCAACTTTGGCACATTGGCCTACAGCAGATTGCAACAGGCGTGAGGTACAGATAATCGTAGGGGCACAACATGTTGTGCCCCTACCCGTGTACTTCATTTACCTGAAATACGCTGTATATAGCAGTCCGATTTTATTTTTGAAAAAATCTAGGTATATGTAGGGTATGAAAGCGTTGCGTAACGCACCAAAGTCTTTGGACGATGCCGTACTTTTGTCTAACACACTCTACGTGTATTTCAAAAATCAAATATCAGTCCTATTTGATTCGTGAAAAATATAAACAAGGAAACGACCCGCCATCTCTACGAAACGCTATGCGAACGCGCAGTGTCTCGTAGAGATGGACGCAAAAGGAAGAAATAAGAAAGGGATATATAATTTTCACAAATGATTTAGGACTGCTATATGCAATCCTTTCCAATTAAAAAGGATTGAGGGGAATTCGACTTAAAATAATTCGTAATTCGTAATTCGTAATTCGTAAATTTTGTTTTGCATTAGCGAAGCGTTAGCGAGTCCGCGTTCGCTTTTAGCGTCTCTTCGAGAGCGTCTGGGGATTTTAACCCCACCGCAAAACTTGTCGCTTGTTAGAAGCGAGGGACTTAGACCCCTCAAAAATGTTAAAATAGCTTAGAAATAAAAATATTAATATCATATACCCTCATGGGTAGTGAGGAGCTAGTTTATCTAATCAAAATAAATTAGTAATTATTTTTAAACCGCGCTTTATGAATATCATCTAGTATGAGATGGTTCGACAAAAATCATTAACCAAAACGCCCTGAAATATAGTCGCGGGTGCGGGGGTCTAGTGGGTTGTTAAAGATTTGCTCTGTAGCGCCAAATTCAACCATTTGACCTATCCGACTTTCATCGGTGCTAAAGAAAGCCGTAAAATCAGAGACGCGACTGGCTTGCTGCATGTTATGGGTAACGATCGCAATAGTCAACTCAGACTGCAAACTATGGAGCAGTTCCTCAACTTTCATGGTAGCGATGGGGTCAAGAGCCGAGCAAGGCTCATCCATCAGCAGAACTTTCGGCTTGACTGCTAAAGCACGGGCAATACATAATCTTTGTTGTTGACCACCAGAAAGCCCTAAAGCTGATTTATCCAGCTTATCTTTGACTTCATCCCACAGAGCAGCGCTTTGAAGTGCAGATTCGACAATTTCATCTAATTCTAATTTTGAATATCTGCCTGCTATTCTCATCCCGTAGGCAACATTTTCGTAAATGCTTATCGGAAAAGGATTCGGTTTTTGGAACACCATACCAATTTGGCGGCGTAACCGATTGATATTAACACGAGGAGCATAAATATTTTGACCAAAAAATTCTACATCTCCTTCAACTTTCACAGGCCCTTCTAATTCGCTAATGCGATTCAGAATTTTGATGAAGGTAGATTTACCACAACCACTAGGGCCAATAATTGCGGTTACTTGATTTTGATAAATATCTATTGACACTTTTTCGATCGCTTTTGTTGTGCCATAGTAAAAGCTAATATTTTTAACTTTGATAGCTGGAATTAAGTTACTCATGTTAATTCGTAATTCGTAATTCGTAATTCGTAATTAAGACACATAGAACAAGGCTTGAACCTGGCGGTTTACCCAGGGCTATTTCATTCTCATCTAGCCCGCCTCAGAATGAATTCTGAGTCTAATAGCGAAAGTCGTCTAAAGACGACTAAGAAAAGGTTATAGTCTGTTTTAACGGACTTTAGCTGTTAGCCTGAAACTTTAGTTCTGGGCAGTTTATGTCTAGAACGAAATAGCCCTACGGGTTACCATTTTAATATCATAGTTTGCCAAGATGTAAAAAAATACAATAAATTATTTGTTTTACTTTAGTCTTCTCTGTCTAATAACTAAGCGAGAGAGAATACTGACGCATAAAATTAAGCCGAGTAGAACTATAGAAGTAGTCCAGACTAATTGGCTTTTTTGCGGGTCGGGGTCGTTGTAGAGGTTAAAAATTAATACTGGTAAGGAAGCTGTTGGACTTAACAATCCTTCTGACCAATCTAGACTAAATAAAGCAGTAAAAATTAAGGGTGCTGTTTCACCAGCAGCACGAGCTACAGCTAATAAAATGCCTGTAGTAATTCCAGGAATTGCAGCTGTGACAACAATGCGAAGGGTAGTTTGAAAGCGAGTTCCTCCTAAAGCAGCAGAAGCTAGACGTTGAGATGTGGGAATTAGTTTTAAGGATTCTTCTGTTGTCAGTATAATTACAGGTAGCATAATCACGGCTAAAGCAAAACCGCCTGCGATCGCACTAAATCCTTTAGTTACCAAAACTATCACACCGTAAGCGAATACGCCTACAACAATTGAGGGGACACCTGTTAGAATACTGCTGATAAAACGAACAAAACCAGCAATTGAGTTGGTTTGACCGAATTCTGCCAAGAAAATTCCTGTCATTATCCCTGTGGGAATGCTTAAAATAGCACCAATTCCCACCATGATTATGGTTCCCAGGATGGCATTACCAAAGCCATTGTCAATCACTGTTTTGACAAACATTTCCGATTTCAGTCCAGATATTCCCCGAACGAAAATTTCCCACAAAATTGATAATAAAGGAATGAGTGCTACACCTGTCAAACCAAAGGCGATCGCATTCATTGCATAGCTAAATATTACTCGCTCTGTTGGCAGAGGACTGCATAATTCTGTCGCCAAAGATTCATCAGTTTTTGACTGGATATAACCACTCATGTTTTTTATAAATTTTGATTGATAAACGTCTTATTACACTAAGATATTTGTATTAAAACAATGCTATTTATTTTTCCTGCCAACCCACTTCACCAATAGTACAGCGCCAATATTTACAGCTAGAGTCAACCCAAACAAAATCAACGCCAAATAGCTTAAAGCGCCTATATGCAAACCCGGTTCAGCTTCGGCAAATTCATTAGCTAATACAGAAGGAATTGTATAAGCTGGATTGAGTAAAGAAGCACTGATTTGAGCAGAGTTGCCAATCACCATAGTGACAGCCATTGTTTCACCCAAAGCACGTCCCAAGGCGAGCATTCCGGCACTCACTATTCCAGAAAATCCAGCTGGTAGCAAAACCCGAAAAATTGTTTCCCAACGAGTACCACCCAAAGCCATAGATGCGCTACGTAATTCTTTAGGGATAGCCATTAATACATCACGAGTAATTGCTGCCATTGTGGGCAAAATCATGATGGCTAGAATAATTCCAGCAGTTAACATATTAGTCCCAGAAGGGTCTTCTGTATTAAATAGTGGTATCCATTTAAAAACGGTGGCTAGCCATCTTTGTAGAGGTTCTAAAACTGGAATAAAGACAAAAATCGCCCACAAACCAATAATGACACTGGGAATTGCTGCAATTAATTCAACAACAAATGCTAGGGTGATTCGCAGCGATGAAGGTAAGAAATTTTCACTCGTGACTAAGGCTACTGCTATTCCCACTGGGACAGCGAATATAATAGCGATCGCACTACTTACCAAAGTTCCATAAATATAAGGTAATGCACCAAAAAGCTGATTACCTGTATCCCAATCTTGATCCCACAAAAACCCCAGCCCAAACTGCTTAATGGCTGGTAGAGCTTCGGAGAAAATTACCCAACTCATCAGAAATAAGACTGCAACGGTAATCACGGCAAATAAGTATACTAGCCGTGTAAAACCTTGGTCAAACCAGAGATTTGTGCCGCCGATAGCTGTTAAATTGAAATTTTCATCGCCTAGATTTGAATCATCTGATGAATTTCTGTCGGCTGGTTCCGATGAATTTGCCATTACAAATCAATAAAATAGATTTTTTTTGCTACTAGGGTGAGTTAACAAATCACCCTATTAGGCTAGGAAAGTAGTTATGATTGGAAATTAAGGCTTGACAGAGCTATTCACTGTCTGAAGCACCCGATTTGCGACATTAGATGGAATTCTGGTGTAGTTGAGGTCATCGTTATATTGTTGACCGTCTTTCAATACCCAATTAATCCATTTTTTGACAGCATCAGCTTTAGAAGCATTAGCATACTGTTTGTAAACCATCATCCAGGTAAGACCGACGATGGGATAACCTTGTGCTGGATCTCCTACGAAAACGCGGTAGTTGTTTGGGAAACTCACAGTTGCTAAAGCTGCATTTGCAGATTGTAAAGAAGGAGCAACAAATTCTCCTTTTTTATTTTGTACGAGTGCTGATTTCAGGTTGTTTTGGACAGCGTAGCTATATTCTACATAACCAATAGAACCAGGAGTACGAGATACTAAGGCAGCTACGCCTGGGTTGCCTTTGCCTCTGAGGACGTTTGGCAGATTCCATTTGGGAGCAGTGTTAGCTCCAACTCTGCCTTTAAAATAACCGCTGATAGCACTCAAATGATTAGTGAAAATGAAAGTTGTACCGCTACTATCAGCGCGAACAGCAAATTTAATTGTTTGATTTGGTAAATTAGCACCTGGATTATCAGCTTTAATTTTTGCGTCATCCCATTTGCTAATTTGACCTGAGAAAATTGCTGGTAGTGTAGCGCGAGATAATTTGAGATTATTAACGCCCGGAAGATTGTAAACAACAGAAACAGCACCGCCTGCTGTGGGTACTAAGATTACACCGTTCTTGACTTTAGCGATTTCATCATCTTTCATTGCAGCATCACTACCACCAAAATCAACGGTTCCAGCAATGACTTGACGAATACCGCCGCCGCTACCTATTGCTTGGTAGTTAATTCTCAAGTCTGGATACTTCTTCTTTACTTCACGAGCATAGCGTTCGTAAAGCGGAGCCGGAAAAGTTGCTCCTGCACCATTGAGAGTTTGAGCTTGTGCGATCGCACCAAAAAATGGACTAAGTGCAATAGAAGTTGTCACCACTGAAGTAGCAACGACACGATTCAAGATGGTGGTCGAAAAAATCATATTACCTCTGACTTCAAGGAATATTTTCCTGCTGTAATTTCAGTCTTAGATAGGCTACATTTTTTATAGTTAAACTTTCTTTAACAAATGATCAATAAAAAATTAAGGTGTGTTTAAATAATACTTATAAATATTTTGTGATTGTTGAGATTTGATTGAGTCAGCTAACGCGATGTGCAACTTATTCTTAAAACCCCACTTCCATTCCTCTCCCCGAAGCGGAGAGAGGCTTTAAGTCTTGCTCCCCTTCCCTCTTAGGGAAGGGGTTGGGGGTTAGGTTTGAGGGAAAGTTGCACACCGCGTCAGCTAAGTTGCTGATGAAAAACTTAATTAGGCTGTGCATCTACACAGAATCAGGATCTTGCTCCTCATAATATCGCTCTTCTTGAGAAGCATGTCTTCCGTGGCAAGCATAGACACTATAGCCATCAGGAAATTGAAGAGCAGGTTCCCCTTCAGCATGAAGCATATTTTCTTCGTCAAAAGACAACTTACAAGGGCGATCGCAGACTATACAAACCTTTTCAAATTGGAATACAAAACCACAATGTTGCATGAAATTTTGAAGTATGTTCCATTTTTTATTGTAAGTTCAAGGGTTTAAGACCCCTACATCTATATGTAGCACCAGTTTCAGTCGGGGTTTAAATCGCCGTCTGAAATGTCTTTAATTTTGATGAATTTTGAATTTTGAATTTTGAATTGTTAATGTCGTGTTGAAGGTCAATAATAGTAGCGACTGTTTTAAAAGTCAAGCGTAGGCGTAGCCCGCACCTGTGTACTTGATCGCGGTGCGGCAAAGTTTGAAGTACTCCAACACGACTTTCAAGTACCTCAACACGACTTCGGAGTACCTCAACACGACTTCGGAGTACCTCAACACGACTTCGGAGTACCTCAACACGACTTTGAAGTACCTCAACACGACTTTGAAGTACCTCAACACGACTTTGAAGTACCTCAACACGACTTTGAAGTACCTCAACACGACTTTGAAGTACCTC
>NZ_JAIVFQ010000177.1 GCF_020829495.1 Nostoc favosum CHAB5714
CAAGTGCTATTGCGGTGGTACGGTAGAGGCCAGCCCCTTCGGGGAATTCAAAATTCAAAATGAAGGAAAATGAAAATTAGTCATTAGTCTAAACAAAGGACTAATGACTAATGACTAATGACCAATGCCCAATGCCCAATGACTAATGACTAAACTGTAAAAAAGTCTTCTTCTGCCCAAGGTGGTGCTGCATCTTTTGCAACCATTGTGAGTAAGGCGTAGTCTTTTTTGTTTACCCCTGGCGGTAATTCTTTGGGAACTCCCATCACTGTTTGGGTTTTAAATACAGTTCCGGGTTTAAGGTCAAAGAAGGGAAATTCTGGTTCTGTGCAACCTAAACAAGGCATTCCGGCGCGAGTTTTGGAGGAGACGCGGTTCCATAAGATACGGTTGCAGGAAGAATGAGTCATGGGGCCGCGACAACCCAAGTCATAAAATAGACAGCCTTTGCGTTGTCCAAATTCGGCGGTTGAGGCTTTATAGGCAAAGTGGACGTTACGGGTACAACCTGTTTGGGTATAGCTGTTAAAGAAGGTTTGGGGACGATTTAGTTCATCGAAAGCAATGTCTGCTATGCGTCCAGTAGCGATCGCAACTAATATCTGCGTAATCCAGTCGGGATGGGCGGGACATCCAGGAATATTAATTACAGGTAATCCAGCTTGTGAGAGAAAATCTTTCCCTAAAAAGCCGCCTTCTTGACGTTTGAGAAATTGTAAACCTTCCGACTCGCTGGGGTTGGGTGACATGGCGGGAATTCCTCCCCATGTGGCACAGTCTCCCACCGCTACAATAAATTTAGCAACTTTGGCGAGGTCTGCTAACCAGTCTTTCATGGCGCGATCGGCAAACCGATTCCATTCGCCTGTACCGTTGGGGGCATTAACAACGCTGCCTTCAAATACCAAGATATCTAAAGGAATTGTGCCAGAAATGCAATCTCGCAGCAGTGTTTGTAAGTTGTTGCCTAGTTCCAATCCCAAGGAAGGATGCCAAAGTAAATTGATGCCAAAGTCGGCAATTAAATCGCAGACTGTCGGTTCTTCGGCATTGAGAAATGACATGGTGTTGCCTGAACAAGCACCACCCTGTAGCCATAGTACATTAGTCATCGGCTATGCATTTTTCTATTGTTTACCATGCATGATGTAGGTGATAATGCTTGTAGAGTCTCACCTGTTTATCAATATTTATTTTTCAATTTTAAGATATTTTTTTATTTAATTCACTTTCATTAAAAAAGAATTAATCATTAAGAATAACTGAAATTACTTTGAGATTAATTTCAAGGGTTATGTCTGTTATCTATGTAACACATTTAACAAATAAAAAATAGTAAAAATAAAATTACCTTTTGTTTTTAACTCCTAACGTTCACTACTTGCAGGTGATTGGCTATCCAAATGTTAAAGACTGGAGTCCACTACTACCAACCGCAAATGCGGGTGAGGTAATGAGTATCTTAAGCCGTCAGATTTTAATACAATAACTCAATACGCTTGGGTTAAGGCTTGATCCTCCCTAACCCTCCTTAAAAAGGAGGAAATTAAGTCCCCCTTTTTAAGGGCAGGGCTGTTTCATTCCCGAAAGAGCTTTAAAAATCAAGGGTTCTAGCAATTAAAACAGTGAACAGTCAACAGTTATCAGTTATCACGGTTTAAGTGCTCAAATTTTGAAAGCGACTTCAAACACCACTTGCTTAGTTGTGGGGGACTCTGACTCCCAATTGACAATCAAATTCTTAACTGATAACTGATAACTGATAACTGTTAAAAATTGGTTATTTTGTTACCAGCGTGCCGATAAAATGAACGCCTCAAGTCATTTAATTCAAACATTTTTCCTATCTCCTCCTGGCTCAATCGCGGCAACTTGTAGATTAATATCGTCTCTATTAAACGCACTGTTAAGCCTTCGCGCACCCTATTGTTTTAGGATTTCGGTTGTGCAGCTTGCCTAACAACTTGTTCATCCAAGCCTAACGCTTGAGCTATCTGCTCAATACTTAAACCCAGCACTAATAACTGGGGTATCGTTTCTAACTTACCTTCTTGTTTGCCTTCTGCAAAAACATCTTGGTAAAATCTAGTTTGCTTTAACTCATTTGCTCCAAACATTTTTCCGATCTCCTCTTGGCTCAATCGCGGCAACTTGTAGATTAATATCGTCTCTATCAATTGTATAATTTCCCTAATAGTAGCGACATCTGGAATTTGCTGTCGGGCACTGTTGACTATTTCTATAGCTCTTGTTGTCGCAGTTGATTCGGGTTCAATAATGAGTTTAACTGTCTTGATGCCGATTGATGATGCCTCAATTGAGCTTAATTCGTCAAGATAGACGCGAGTCACTCGTTGTGAGTTGAGTAATTCTGTATATCTTTCGGTATCTCCAGTATCAACGCTGCGGTTGGGGAAGATGACAACACCACGCCAATTGTTGGTTAATTCGGTTTTGTCAAGATAGTTAAAGATTTCAGTAAATAAACGTGAGTAGAACTTTTTGTCTGGTTGAAATTGCACTTCGGCAAAATAGATGGGTAGTTCTGCTGCATTTGGGAGAAAGACGCCATCGATTCTAAACGCTAGTTGTTTGACTTCGACTGAAGAAAATTGGTAAGCACTAGCTAGCTGGGGCGGTTGGTTAATCAGTTCAAAAAAAGTGCTGGGGATACTTTGGAAGATCCGATAGAAGATACTGTCTGTTTTCAAGGTAGCTTGTTTTACAGTTGATGAACATATTTTACACTTTGACGATCCCGTGGCGACTCTTTGGAGTGTACAAAAATAGGTTGGAAAGATACTAAATATATGTATGTCAACAATTCAATAAAAAATATTTGCATTGTGTCAGATGATGATACAAAAAGTATTTTAAAAATATTAGGTGTTTAAAGCTGACATTAATATTAGCAATTCCCCAGTAGAATTTTAGAAATAGGGTGTTTTATAGTAAAAAAATTGATTGGGCATGGGGTCAACTGTTTCCCTAGTCCCTAATCCTAGTTTCAGACAAAAAAGGGGAATTCCGCCTAAAGGACTCGAAGCCTGCGTAAATCAGTATGGCCCGTGATTAGACGCGTAAAGCGTGTCTTGATCATTCATGGGTGTTGACAGACTCAATTCCCAATAGGCTAGAGTACGGCAGAGTTATGACCCCCAGCATTACAGATTCGGCGGTGAAGGCTGCGTTAGCAGCTGTTGCTTCAGAGTCAGCCTCAGCAGAAGAAAAAATCCAAATGCTGATCGAGATAGCACAGGGTTTTCAAAAAAAGCCCAAAGCTGCCCAAGACTTGCGAAATGCAGTTGGGTTATATTACCGGGCCTATGAGATGTGTGGTGAGGAGTATCCCTTACTGAAAGCCAGGGCCCAAGTGGGCATGGCAGGGACGTTACAGGCAATACCGGATGCTGACTACCAACTGCTGCTGCAAGCGAAAGTCGGTTATGAAGAGGCGTTACCGATTTTACAACAATTAGCAACGCCTCAGGAAGTAGCAGAGACGCAGATGAATTTTGGGCTGGTGTTGCAGTCGCTAGTACCATTCAATTTGGCGCGGATAACCGACAGCATCCAGGCTTATCATGAGGCGTTGCGGGTGTTTACTTGGGAAGATTACCCCCAGGAATACGCGATTTTGTATAATAATATTGCGATCGCTTACCTTTCTATGCCCCTAGCATCGGAACGGGAATACTTGCGCCAAGGGTTAGCTGTGCAATCATTTGAGGTAGCACTAAAGCATATTAATCTGATTGATCATCCTAGAGAATATGCGATGTTGCAAAACAATTTAGGTAACGCTTTGCAATATTTAGTGAGTTCCCATCCTGTGGAGAATAATTTAAGAGCGATCGCAGCTTATGACGAAGCGTTAAAAGTGCGTAACGCCAAAGATACACCTCTAGAGTACGCTAACACAATTTCAAACAAAGCCAACGCTCTATTCAACTTACCAGACGACCAGGAAAAACCAGAAGCTGGTAATCCCAATAATCTTTTGCAAGCGCGTATCTACTATCAAGACGCATTAGAAATATTTACGAAATACCAACAAATTGCACAAGCAGAGGTAGTAGCCCAAGCGCTACAAGATGTAGAAGCAGAAATAGGGAATAGGGAATAGGGAATAGGGGATAGGTTAGTTATTCTTTCTCCCTCATCTTCCCACTCCCCACTCCCCATTCCCCTAATTCCTAACAATCAGGACAAAACAGCATGAGAGATATTTTAGCCTACCCAAATGTGATAAATTTTATCACAAGTTTAGCCGATGGTGAATTGAACATAGCAACAGAAATTGTGTGGCTAATCATAGCAGCAGCATTGTCTATGGTCGGCGGTGCAATTGGCGGAATGCTATTAGCTGGGAAAGATATAGGTTATCAGTTTTCAGCAATGCTTGGTGCATTATTTGCCCCGGCGGGTGTAATTCCCGCCATCTTCTTAGGGCTTGCTGCCTTAAATTTATTGACAAACTATTAGGAGACAATATGTTAGAGATAGGGTGGTTTTCAGCCAAGTTATTTTTTAAAGGAAAGCTACTACGCGACCCAGTGTATTTTGTCAAGCAAACTACTATTGGCATTGCCGTAGGTTTCTTACTGCTAGTGTTACTTGCACAAGCTCCAATTCCCTTCTACTTACCAATAATATTATCTAGTTTAGTGACAGGCATCATTATGCCATTTCTCCTCAAAGATTTCAAAATGAAGTGATTAGTCATTGATGAATAACCAATGACAAATGACCAATGACTAATGACTAATGACTAATGACTAATGACTAATGACTAATGACTAATGACTAATGACTAATGACCAATGACTAATGACAAAAATTGAAGAATTAGTTCAGGAAATTAACCGCTTTGAGGCAATTATATCCGAGTGGGATGAAAGCCAAAGGTGTGTAGCAGTAGGTCTGAAAAGAGCAATTGAGGCTTTGCATAAAGCTGCATTGACTAATTTGATTAAAAGCCTAAAACAAGAATCAATGTCAGCTTTGCGTCATGCTGTTGCTGATGAAGTAGTGTATGCAGTGCTGCTTTATCACGAACTAGTTAAAGCGCCAAAAGCACCATTAGCACAGCGTATTCAGACAGCCCTTGAAGAAGTTCGCCCAGGTTTAAAAAGCCATAATGGGGATGTAGAACTAGTGGCAATTAAGCCACCAGATACAGTAGAAGTCAGATTAATAGGAACTTGCAGCAGTTGTCCAGCTTCTACTTTGACTTTATCTCAAGGAGTAGAACAGGCAATCAAAAACTATTGTCCCGAAATTACCAAAGTAGTTGCGGTCAATTACAACCCGATTGTTAACAACGCGAATTCTGGTTTAATCAGTCCATTCTCTTCAAAAATAACTTCTACTTGGATCAAAATGGCGACTATTGATCAAATTCCCGAATTTAGTGTATTGGCAGTACAACTTGCTGGTACTTCACTGATTTTACATCGTCAAGGTGTTACAGTAACATGTTACCGTAATGCTTGCACTCATCTAGGGTCTTCTCTAGAAAAGGGTAAGGTTGAAAATGGTATTATTACCTGTCCTTCCCACGGATTCCAGTACAAGTTAGAGACAGGTAAATGTTTGACTGTACCTGATGTTTCGCTTCAGTCGTATTTAGTAAAGATTAAAGACGATAAGGTTTTTGTGAAACTGCAAAAATGATGATGCCAAAATAACATCTCAGCAAATATACTAGGCAATTAGTCAATCACCGCTAATTTACTTTTTCATTTCAGTAGTTCGCACATTCATCTTAATGTTTTGTGCAAGCAAAATGCCTGAATGCTTTCTCAATATCCCTGAATTTATTCTCATTTGTGTAATTCAGGTAGTTATTTTAGTCTTTTAAGAAAGCAAAAGGTCATTTGACTTACTCAAAATGACCTTTAACTTACTCATTTTAGTGTTTTCCGCAAGCAAAATGAGCTTTTACTTTCTCAAAAGGTCATTTGACTTATTCATTTTGGTGTTTTCCGCAAGCAAAAGGTCATTTGACTTACTCATTTTAGTGTTTTCCGCAAGCAAAATAAGCTTTTACTTTCTCAAACCCCAGTTTGCTTTCTCATTTCAGTACATCGCGCACTCATGCCAAAAATTCGCTATGTAGCAAAAGTTACTATAGCGGTTCCCACTCAGGTGCGGTACAAAATTAATCGCAAGGTGTAGGGGCACGGCATGCCGTGCCCCTACGGGTGTACTATCTTGATTTTTTTAAGCTTGATTAATACAGAACTTGATTAGAGGTTTTAACTGAATTTGAAAAAAGCATAATGCAAAACCGTTACTGTTGTTACATGCTAATCAACATTAATGATTTTAAATAATTATCAGCGTCTATCTGCGGTTCATGGATATCCCAATCAAAATTAATCCAATATCACAATTACCGCTAGAAGCAACAGAAATTTATCAATATTTGCCTCTATCACCTCAAGGTGCAGAGGTAATTTTAGGTAACATTATTGAACCACAACAATTAGTGATACCTGTAGCACCCAGTCCCACAACAATGTTCGGGCCTCGTGCTGCTTGTTTGTTATCAGAAACAGGCCCCTTATGGGTATCAGATACAGGACATCATCGATTATTGGGCTGGCAGAATTTACCTACCAGAGATAGTCAACCGGCTGATTGGATAATTGGACAACCTGATTTTTATCATGAAGGACAAAATGCTAAAAGTACACCGGGAAGGGCAACCCTAAGTGTACCAACAGGGATTTGTGCTTGCGGCGAAGGGTTAGCTGTAGCAGATGCTTGGAATCATCGGGTTTTGATTTGGAAAAACTTACCAGAAGATAACAATGTTCCAGCAGATTTGGTGTTAGGACAAGTTAATTTTACCGATAATGAACCAAATCGAGGAAATCAACAAGCTTCTGCTAGTACAATGCACTGGTCCTATGGTGTTTTCTATTATCAAGGACGGCTATTTATTGCTGACACTGGTAATCGAAGGGTATTAATTTGGCATCAATTACCAACAGAAAATGGTCAACCTGCTGATTTAGTTTTGGGACAACCGGATATGATATCTCGCAATGAAAACGGCGGTGGTTCTGCAACCGCAGCGAGTATGCGTTGGTGTCACGATATTAGCTTTTGGGGAGAAAATCTGGTTATCAGCGATGCAGGTAATCATCGAGTAATGATTTGGCAGGGAATACCCACAGAAAATAATACACCTTGTACAGTAGTTTTAGGACAAAAAAGCTTTGATTTTGTGGAAATGAATCAAGGAGTTTATTTGCCAAGTGCTAGTAGTTTGAGTATGCCTTATGGTGTGGGAGTGGCTGACGATTGGTTAGTAGTTGCAGATACAGCTAATTCTCGTTTGTTAGGATGGAGAAAACCAAAATCAATTTTATCACTGCAAAGTTTAGTGGCAGATGGGTTAGCAGGACAAATAAATTTTCAAAGTAAAGGTGAAAATCGTAATTTTGGACTGCCAAAACGAGATAGCTTAAATTGGTGTTACGGGATAAAAATTTGTGGCAATACGGCGGTAATAGCTGATTCTGGAAATAACCGAATATTGCTGTGGCAGTTTCGTAATTCGTAATTCGTAATTTTTGAAAGTTATACCAATTCTGTATGAAGATGCGCTAAACCATATTAGGACTGAAGTATAAAAAAGAAAAACGAACCGCAAAGGGCGCAAAGGACACAAAGAAAGAAAGAAAGAAAGAAAGAAAGAAAGAAAGAAAGAAAGAAAGAAAGAAAGAAAGAAAGAAAGAAAGAAAGAAAGAAAGAAAGAAAGAAAGAAAGAAAGAAAGAAAGAAA
>NZ_JAIVFQ010000178.1 GCF_020829495.1 Nostoc favosum CHAB5714
AGTTGTGAAAAAACCTGTATCAAAGTTTCGTTCTAAAAAGCCAACACACAGAGGTACTGGACAACCAGTTGAAGCTCCTAAATTTCATATCACTAATCAGTCTTTCAGCCTTAACTGAACCGTATTGATTTATATGTGGTTCAGCTTACTAAGTCTCTTTAACAAGGAGTGATTCAATGATTAAGCCTGCAACTGTTGTGGTGCCAGATTTGTTGCTGGCGATAGATTTGGGTGGTTCTCAGACCAAAGCGATCGCTAGCATACCTGCTAAGAATGGCTTCCCTATGTTACTGTGTATGGAGCCAGAGATAGCCGATGTGTCAGATGCATCCGTGCATGACTACGAGAAAACCAAATCTGGTGAAGTAGATCCAGAGAACACCTGCTGGGTAGGTATTGGTGATGACTACTACGCTGTTGGGTTTCTGGCAAGGCACAAATACGGTGGTAACTCACTACTGAAGCAACTGAAAGAGGAAAGCGCAGTTCCAAAGATTTGTGGAGTTTTGTGGGTATTGTGTCAGAAACTGAAGCTTATCGGTAAATTAACTGTGGCGCTTACTGTGTTGCTACCACCATCCGAGTATCAGGATAGAAAGCGTCTTGAGGTGAAGTTAAAACAGGCACTAAGACGATTTAACACACCTACTGGAGAAATGCGAGTCAAGTTAGTAGATTTTAACGCCAAGCCAGAAGGTGGTGGTATTTATCTTTACCACCGTAGCATCTTGGGTGCTGACATCAAGAATCGCAACGTAGCGGTAGTGATGTTGGGATATCGCAATGCTTCTGTTTTGGTATCAGCTAGGGGTGCAGTTGCTCCTGGGGTGTCGAGTACCTTCGGGATGTCGTGGATGTTGGATGATTTTGTCAGACGGTGTAGTGGTCTAGCAAAAGAAGATCCGCGTCTGATGGCGGCAATAGTAAGAGCAGGATCTGAGTGCAACCCAGAAGCTTTAACTAAGTTGTCGCGGCGCAATAGCTCAGTCGAGCGGGAAGGAGAAGCGCAGGAGATATCAGAAGCTCTGAAGCTCAGTCGGGATGAGTATTTTCGAGCATTAGTGCGGTGGTTGTCACAGGAATTCCCCCGTGATAATGACGAGATTATTTTATGCGGTGGTACTGCTGAATATTTCAAACGTGAGCTAGAAGCGCATTATAGTAATGTAAAGGTGATTTGGAATGGTGATGTAGAGATTCCCCCAGGATTGGATACAACGGGAATGGGAATACGGATTGCGGATGTGTGGGCGTTGTATCAAGTATTTTTTGGAGTGGGCAATTTAATAAAAAAAGATAGTGGTTTAACTAAAGAAGGCAACGCTTCCTCTTCTGCCACACCCGCTATGGTATCCTCTGCATCAGAGAGCAACTTTGTGCGCTCGACACCACCGAAGCCCAAGGGATTTTTGGAAATGCCAGATAGGTTGTAAGCTTGATAAGCAGAATAAAAGATAGCAAAAACCACCTCAATTCTCAATAATCTCAAATATTGTTCCACAGCGTTGACACATGAAAGAATTTTCCCACTTTTGATAAAGTTTGGGATAGATACGACTATAATTAATGTTTTTTCGTAACGTCCAAAATAGATATAAAGGTAATCCAATAAGTAATGATAATCCAGCTAAAAAACTAGCCTGTAAAATACTACTTAAAATCATAAAAATTACCCATTCGATAGCAATTGCTTTGACGATAATGATGGGTATTAATTCTGGTTTTGGGGGAGGAGAAGCGGTCTTGCCGATTGATGTAGTGGTAGTTTCATCTTTATAAGCGGCAGTAGACTTTGAGCCTATAGAACCTCTAATTGTGCTTGTGGTATGAATAACATTTTCCTGATAAATTAGGGATAGTTTACGAATATTATCACTTTGACATTTGGGACAAAGGATTGGCATAGTGGTGATGTTAGATTAACAAATTTTTTGAAAAAAGTGCTTTGACTATGAGTAGAGTTGTTGTTGAGTGAATTGAATTAAAATTTATGTGGATGATAATAATTATTTTCTAGCATTAGAAAAATTATTTGTCAGTATTAGATATCTCCAGAAATTAGTTTTCACCTAGACAGAATAAGGGTTTGAGATTCTTTTTCGGAGATGTCTATTACCTATTGAGGTGATCGCCTTCATACTATTAACTACCAAAGCGTGCCAATAACTCCTCACGAGACAATTGCAACAACAAAGGAGTAAATTCCTCAGCTTTTAGCGATAACAAAGGTTCAATAATTGCTGATAGTTGCTCATCCAATGAACCGAAACGGCTTTTGAGCAAGCTTTCTACAACTTTACGTTCTCCAAGGCGTGTAGCTTCTTCTATCCGTTGTGTATAGAGTGGTGATAAACGCATAATTAACTCCCTATCTTCCTCATCTATATTTTGGCTCACTTCCAAGGTAGTTTTTAAGCTGTAGAGTAACTCCAATGCTCTTGAGCGTAACGCCTCATTTTCAGGGAGTGCTTCTAATTCGTCAATTGCCTGTTGTTGAACTCTGCCTTTGCCCAGGATTCTCAGCCAGAGAGTTTTTTTGGTTCTAGGTAACTGATGTATTGCTACGATTGCTGTTCGCAAGTATTTAGGCAAAAAGTATACTCCAGGCGACCAGTTTTGCTCATCACTAACAGCCCCAAATCCTTGAAGTCTGTCTTCAGATGCAGTGGGAGAGAGAATCCACAACCGAGGTAAATTATTTTCATCAAGTTGCTGTTGATTGCGCTTTGCTTCCCGCTCGAATTCGCCCCTGATTTCTAACAATTTTAGAATACAATTACAAATTTCTGTAGGGCTGGCGGCATTGCGGAAGGGTTCAAAAAGCGATGGTGTTGCAGCAAATTGTCCGAGTAGTCCCAGCTTGGTAGCTTCGGCTGGATTGGGTGATGTGTTGGGTGCAAACCAGACATCTATCTCTCGAACTTCTCCTGCTACTTTGCGCGAAACCTGCACTGAACCTAGAGGCTGCAACAACTCTTCTAGATAGTCTTTAGAGAATTGGTCAAAGGGAAATCGTGTCATTTGCGTTGTTACTCAGGTTGCTCAACCTCTTGATGATGAGAAAGTTCGGTGGCGTTAATTGCTTTTTGTTTTAATACCAATTCTATTTCTGCTAGTTTTTGACGCAGGGCTTCTTGGAACTCCATTAATTGAGAAACTTCAGCTTTCTTCAACGCCTCCCCAGAGATTTTATGCAGAGAACGGGTTGCTGTAGCTACTGGTAATCTCTGTTTTTGCGGTGTTGGAGAAGCCTGACTCTGTGAAGCTATCACCTCAGCTACTAATTTTCGTGTTGCTTGAACCGAAAGTTTCTGAAAGATCGCCTGCTGTGTTGTATTGCTCCTGATTGCTTGTGCTTCGGACTCTGAGAGTCCCAAATTTTTGGCTGAGAGTTTCTGTAGCGCCATTGCATGAACACCTTTAAGTCCTCTTGACCTAATTGCCGCTTTCAGGTCTTCTGCTAAGGAGAGCATGGGAAAAATGTTGGCATCAATCGAAGCCGGATTAAGTTGTAAATCCAACAGCAACGCTAACACCGCCTGTTCCGACTCATCTAAATCCATATCTGCTAGACCTTGTTGTTGCTCCTCTGGTGTTCCCGTCATCAACTCAACAACAGAGTTCATACGTTTTTGTGCGTTTAACCGTCGCACCACTGTCGAGAGAATGCGGGGGATATCTTCAGATTCTAGACCAGCATTGCTTGCCAACTCTCGCACGATCGCCTCAGCCTTATCGAGAGGATTGAGGTCTTCCCGATGTAGGGAGGTCAATAGTGCTTTGCGGTGCAAAGCAGCAGGTTCTGGAATAATTACAGCTTGGAGGTTTTGCCAACCCAAGGTTTTCGCACTGCGCCAGCGCCGCTCCCCATCGAATATAACTAAGTTCTCTCGCTGAATCAGAATTATTGGCTCTAGTTGTCCATCCGATGTCAGAGAACGGGACATGGACTCAATGCTTTCTGCTAAAAATGTCTGTCTGGGTTGTTCTGGGTTCGGTTGAATTTGCTCTAAGGGAATGGATTGGATACCTGATTGTGATTGGAGTTGCGATCGCAATGTTTGCAGCTGTTCTTCCAATTCCGTAAAACCTTTAGAACGAAGTTCTTCAATCTCGGCTTTAAGGCGCTGAATTTCTGACTCAGCTTCAGACAACTGTTGAGATTGCTTTGCAGCTGAAAAATAATTGGTGAGGTCAGGAGCTTTGCGGGTAGCCATATTATTTTTTTGTTTTCTCAAAGTCGTCTTTGAAAACAGCAGCCAGAGTTTGTTCCGGCTCTGGCGGGTTCAATCCACAGAACAGTGTCAGCGATCCTTGCGGGTCGAGGTCAAACAGTGCTACGTTGTACTTGCGCTTTGCCAGTTCGTATGCTATGTGGACTGAAACTGTCGTTTTACCACTGCCTCCGGCATTGCTGATCACAGCTAGTCGAATTTGCATGGCTTTTTCAATGAATGTTATTCCAGAATCATATATCGAGACTGAAACATCATATATCGATATATGATGAATCTACACAGAGAGTATGATGCTTTCGACCTGCATCTAAAAGTTGAGTAAGTTATTCGCTTTATGCTTCCAGGGACTTCCAAATAAAAAAATACCTCCGGCCAAGGAGCCGGAAGCATGGGGATTAAAACGGAATATTGGAACTATCTGTGGTGTTCTTGTCAAGAACCGCCGATTAATTGGCAATGCTCTAGATTAAAACGGAATATTGGAACTATCTCAATACAGTTCAGTTAAGCTTTTTTTCTCCCCCTGCTTCCTCTGCCTCCCCTGCTCCCCCTGCCTGCCTTAACAGATAAATTTGCTTAACTGAACCGTATTGCCTTCTGGTCCGGCGAACAAGTATGCAGGAGCAAGTCGATTGTGTGCGAGCCTCCCTGAGGGAAGAGCGTTAGCGATCACTCCTTTGAGTAAAGACACCGCTAGGTTTTGTCCCACCAAGGCGGACAACTCGAAGATTTCCTTAACTGGTTGCACAAATTCCGACTCTGTGCTTTGAGGTGGGGTAGAAAGAGAGGATTCTTCTGTGACTTTAAGTAGATTTAGTTGATTCATTGTTTGAATTGTTGATTTTAGTGAGATATGGCAATCTCATTTGAGTTTTTAGAAATACGCTCCTTGGCTGTTAACAGTTGACCAGTCAACAGCCAACAACCAAAACACGATATTTACGAATCATTTAGGATTGCTATAGTTAGCACCTACGAACAAAGTTTGATGATTTGAGTTTGAAGGGCGAGCTTTTCATCTCCACCAGACTTGAGCATTAGTTCCAGTTCCAACAGCACTTTCAAGGCATTTTGCAGTCTGTTTGCACTAACACTCTTCACCTCTTGGCGTATGTAGTAGAGGCGTTTGGGATTTTTCAGTTCTGCAATTTGGGCGATCGCACTATCGTCTTTACATCCAGCAGCCGCCATTAGTTTGACTATTAACCAAGTGCGAAAGGCAGTAGTCAGGGTGGCAACAATCCTTAAAGCAGGCTCATTACAATCGATTAAGTTTTGGATTAATTTCAACGCCTGAGAAACATTACTCAAACGAATAGCATTGGCTAGTTGCAGGCTATTGGCTGCATTTGCTGACACCAACTCTCTCACCATATCTGCATTTATAGTTCCACTTTGAGCATAGGTTTTCAGCTTTTCTAGCTCAGTAAACGTCAGTCGCGTATTGTTACCCGTCGATTCAACTAATAAAGAGTAAGCATCCGCAGTCAGGTTTATATCCACCTCAAGAGCCAGGGTGCGTGCCTGTTGTATTAGTGCGTCCGTCTGCCACTGGGGAATTAGGGGAAACTCTATAGCGAGTGCATACGTAAGCAATAGTTGGACTGATTTGTTTCTGGCATCTGGTTTGTTAAGGCTTGTAATCAGCAGGACGTTTGTTTCTGGGATAGCAGGCAGAATATGTTCCAATTTTACTAGGGCTGTTTTTGGGCAAACCCCCAGTAAACAGCTGTTAGGTAAATGAACTAACCGTCCTCCACCCCCCACCGGAGGAGTCATGATATCTGCAAACGCTTGAGGGATTGTCTCCTGAGCAGAAGGTGAGTATTCAGAATAGTTGACGCAGTTCCAATCCCGATCAAGGATACGCGATCGCAGTTTCCCAATAGCGCGATGCATTAAGAACTCGTTTTCGCCCCAGTACAAATGTATTGGCATGAAGCTTGTCGTTAAATTCACTTTCTTTGCGCCTGAGCGTTAGCTCTTCTGCTGCTTGAGAAACGCCCAAAACCTAGATATTGTTAGACAATATCTCCTGAAGAATTAGGATTTTCTTGGCGCGGGTCAGAACGGGGAGGGTGAAAACCACCTTGCACCCAAAGTTGCCGAGATTTTTGTATAAAGCGATCGCTCCGGCGTTCATCATTTAAATCAATTCGGTTGCAAGTAGCTCGACCTGTAGGTGTGATGCCGATAATTTTTGTACCATCCGCCGACCAAATAAAGTGTTCAGCCCACTGTTGCTGACGGGGATTAAATAAGGAGACTTCTTGCTCTGTTTCTGGGTCGATTCCTACTGTAAAATTATAGTGACGTTCATTGCACCGACGACAAGCTGAAGCCAAATTATCCACATCATCCGAACCCCCCAAAGATTGCGGCTTGATATGGTCGATTGTCAGGGGAGACGTGCTGAGAAATTCAGGATAATGGCAGTATTCGCACTGAAAATTAGCGCGGTTCCGTACAAATTCTTGGATACTGTTAGGAATTGTCACGACCCAGATGCAATAGTGGCATTTATATAGCTAAAAATTGTGTCTAATTCTCCAATAGCCTCTAGTTCAACGGCTTCTTCTGGTGTCAGTAAATCAGCTTTTTTCTTATCCAGAAGTTCTTGCAAACGCGAACCTAGCTCTTCAGTAAATTTGAAAAGATTGAGATTGTTGACTTTTTCGACTCGAATACCAGTCGTTAGCCAAGATGAGGGTCTAATTACTACTGGATTCATAGGGTTATTACGATTCAATATACTACTATTGTACTTACTTTAAAAGAGTTAGCACCAGATCCAGACTAGAAGTCAAGCCTCGTCCGTAACTGTTGAATGGCGCGATGCATAAGAAACTCGTTCTCTCGATAGTACAAGAATACTATTAGGTTGTGATTTAGTTATGATGGTATTTTAGAATGCGAACAGAAGTAACTTACCTGTTTGGACAGGGTAAACGCAAGAAAATTTATACTTGAGATGAGTTAGAGTGTAGAGGAATCGAAGCTTGTAAAATTTTCAGCATATACTCTTCATCCATGCTGGCTCGCTTTGCTTTTTGACGAATACTACGTTTATAATTTGTTTCTTTATTGAGAAAATTTATACTCCATCGTTTGAGTATAGCAAAATTCTCTGGGGAGTTTTCTTTACGGATGCGACAAGCATCCTCATTAAAGGTGACATCTAAAACCCAATGAAGTTGATTTTCAATTGACCAATGCTGTCGAATCGCAAACCCTATTTTTTGGGCATCGGCAGGCAATGAACTCAAATAAAACATTACTTCTTGAGTTGTCTTATTCCACAAGTGACGAGTGCGAACAACTTTGACAATAGTCTGTAATCCAGACCATTGAGATTGTTTATATAAATATACGCGAAC
>NZ_JAIVFQ010000179.1 GCF_020829495.1 Nostoc favosum CHAB5714
CTCAACTGAACGGCTATGCTTTTTAAACTTGGGATAACCTTTCAATCCCTGTTTATTTTTTTTGCAGTTATCAAAAAACCTGTTAATAGCACGTTCTACGTTTTCTACTGATGCTTGGCAAGCGTGGTTATTTAAATCACTGACAAATTTAAATTCTGAACGTAACTGAGTGTTGTACTGGTACAGTTCTTTTTTGCCAACGCCACGATTATCTATCCAATATCTAAGCACGTTTACCCATTGAATTACCAGACTTAAATCAAATACAAGTACAAGACTTGGTACAGCGTCACAAACTCAATTGGTCTAACTCACAAATTGAAGAATTAATCACACTCGTCGGTGGTCATCCTTATTTAGTGCGGGTAGCGCTTTACGAAATTGCGCGTGGTAGGATGACGCTGGAAAATCTGCAAAAAATCGCTCCAACTCAAGAAGGGCCTTACAGCGACCATTTACGCCGCCATTGGCTGAATTTGCAAGAGGATGCAGAATTGCTAACTGCGGTTAAACAAGTGATGATGGCAAATCGCCCCGTGGATGTAGGCACAACTGAAGCGTTTAAACTCCGCAGTATGGGGTTAGTTAAGTTTCAAGGCAATGAAGTGGTGCCACTGTGTAAATTGTACCGTCAATATTTTGGGCATCGCTTGGGGTTGAAAAATTAAAAACTACATTAGGAGTGCAATAGGACTTTCATCTCCAATTACCATTTAACAAAAAGGATGAACAATGGTTCAATTTATTCAAGGAAGAGATATAACCTTAGCCCAACTCATCGATAAATGTGGTCTACAACGTGCAGACAACGAACAGTTTTTTGTAGAGTGGCAGCAAGATTTACCTGAGTTGAGTGACTTAGAAAAGCAATCTCTCAACCAAGTCAAGGCAGAATATTTGCATTTATCACGCTACCAAATTTTAGAACCTGTAGTCAAAATGGTGGTGCTATCTCCAATATTGCGTCTAGCAGGTTTTTATCAACCGCCTTTTTACATTGCGTCGGAAGAAGAGGTAAGAATTTCTTCTGAAGACGAAGGCACAATTATTAGAGGACGTATTGATATCTTGGTGTTTCATCCTCCATTTTGGGTTCTCGTTATTGAGGCGAAACGAGCAGAATATTCTTTGGAGGTAGCAATTTCTCAAGCATTAGCTTATATGTTGGCTAATCCTGGTAATGATAAACCTACCTATGGTTTTGTAACCAATGGTCGAGAATTTCAATTTATTAAGTTGACGAAACAAGGTACACCAAGATATGCATTATCTTACACACTGTCGCTCAATCGTGGGGATGATCTACATACTGTTGTAAAAGTGTTAAAACACCTAACTGATTTAATTAGTAATTCGTAATTCGTAATTTTTTAAGTAGATGGATATAAATAAATATAAGATAGTTCGTCATTGCGTTCGCCTTTGGCGTTCCCGTAGGGTACGAAGTGAAGCAATCGCAAAGACTGAGATTGCTACGCTTCACTTCGTTCCGCTCGCAATGACATCTTACATTTAATTGTGTCTACTTACTTAGTAGCGTTAGCCAAGGGCATAACGCACCATCCCAATACTTTCGATGCCCGTACAGCTTCTCTTGCGGAATTAAAAAAGGCAGATGCAGCAAGAATTGTTGCTTTAACGGCTACGCGATTGGAACAAGACGGAACAAATGCGCTGCGACTGTTTGATGATTCAAGGGAAATAGATGGTCTGCTATTAGCAATGCAGACGGCAGGAACATTGAAAAGTCTGGTTAAGGATAAACAATCTTTAGCAGACTATCCCGCTTACAGCCCTTTAATATTCATAACAGGTGATCGCTTGGTAAATCACTAAATCACTAGGAGGCTAGGTGAGTCAATTATCACAAGAGGAAGTTTATTATGCAATTAGCGCAATAGTAGTAAAATTCCCTCTACTTGAATGTGATAAATGTGCCAAAGCAGTCATGCAATGGTTAGCAAAAAATAGCATTGAGGGTATGATTATTCAGCTTAAAACTAAAAGACGAAATGAAGTTTTTATAACTAGCAATCGCTGGAATCGCAATGAATCAATTACTGAAAATGGAACTCACTATGGAGTATAAGTATTAGGACGAGTTTTTGATAATCTATCTGCTGAGGGGATGACAAGGGAAGATTGGTTACGTGATTTCCACTGTCCAAGTGAACAATTTATTGTTGAAGAGTTAGAATCTCTATAAATAATCAAAGTAGATGATGAAATAAATATGAGTGGACTATTAGAAGTTGTAGACAAAATTAGAGTCAGACCGGGAATGTATCTAGGACGACCTTCTGTAAGTGACTTATTTATGTTTTTAGTCGGTTATGAATTTTCTCGCAGCGAATTAGAAATTGAAATGACCGAGGAAGAAGAAAAATTTTATGATGAATTTCAACCTTGGCTGCAAAAAAAGTTTGGGGTAACGACTGTTACCTCTTGGGCAAAGTTAATTATGCTCTCCTGTCATGATGAAAAAGCAGGATTTGAATATTTCTTTAAGCTTTTCGATGAATTTTTCTTGAGAGATACAAGTTTAGACACGAATAAAGCTGAGGAGATGGCGCAGCACGGTTTTAAGTAATTGTACTTCAACCACCTTGCTGAGTATAAATATAGGGACTGGGCGTCACCGAACAGCCCGTCGTAGACATCGCTTGGTAAATTAGAGATGCGATCGCAGTTTAGAACTCGTGGTGTCCAAATCCCCATCTAATTTTTGTAGTGATTCTAAGCTTAAATGTAGAGCTAAAGGCGTAGGCGTAGCCCGTCGTAGACATCGCTTGATAACGAAGGGACAAAATTCAAGTTCTGAACTCGGCGTTTCGAGTTCCGAACACCAATGGCCGAGCAAAAAGGTCGAAGTTTCGAGTTCCGAACACCAATGGTCGAGCAAAAAGGTCGAAGTTTCGAGTTCCGAACACCAATGGCCGAGCAAAAAGGTCGAAGTTCCGAGTTCCGAACACGAATGGCCGAGCAAAAAGGTCGAAGTTCCGAGTTAAACTTCCGGTTCTACTCCCAGCGCTTTTAACTGAGCAGCCAATCTCTCTGCACGTTGCCGTTCTTTTGCTGCTAACTCCAAACCCCACAGTAATAGTTCGCCGTTTTCATCCCACCAACGTAACCAATAACCTGTGCGGTTTTCTCGGCTTCCTTGCCATACACCTAAAAACAAGTTCATTTCGGCAATCCAGTGACGATTATTTGCATCCGGTGTTTGCAGTTGATAATATCCTAAATCATCTCGCCGATAAACTTCTAAGACTCCGCCATCTGGTTCAAAAATGGCATAGTTTGGCACTTGTAAAATCCGCTCATAATAAAACCATTTACCTGGGGGATAGGTCGGTTTACTCGAATACTCTCCACCTTCGGTATCTGAGAGAAATTCCATCACAATTACCGGAATATCACCTTGGAGTCGTGGCGTATAACTGCGCTTCACTTCTTCTCGTGAGACTCGAATAGATGATACATATCCCCAATCTGGTGCTTTGACCACAAATCGATTATTCAAGGTGGCGCAGATACCGTAGTTAGTGATGGTTAAAGCATCGGCAGGTAATCTGCCAGCAAGTTCCAAGCTTTCTGTTAAAGCAGCAGCCAAGAGTGGCTGATTAATGTTATCCACTGGCTCGTTGTCTAAAACAAAATCATCAGGTAACTTTTCCCAGGTGACATCATGGGTGGCTGCATTGGCTAGCATGATTCAGAATATCTCAAGTACAACTTCAATTTAAAACAGTACGATTGTTCTACTATAAACTGATTAAAGATAGTATTATTAAGGACTGTTTCATAGGAAACTCCTTCTTTGCCGCCCAATATGTCAGACAAACAGCTAGCAGCATCCTTGAATGGACATCTTCCCTACCCCAGCCACAACAGCCAGAATACCATTAGGATTCGGGGTGCTAGGCAGCATAATCTGAAAAATATTGACTTGGAATTGCCACGCGATCGCCTAATCGTATTCACTGGCGTTTCTGGTTCTGGTAAGTCTTCCCTAGCATTTGATACCATTTTCGCTGAAGGGCAACGTCGCTACGTGGAATCCCTCAGCGCCTATGCACGGCAATTTCTAGGACAGTTGGATAAGCCAGATGTGGAGGCGATTGAAGGCTTAAGTCCAGCAATTTCTATTGACCAAAAGTCAACGTCTCATAACCCCCGTTCCACTGTGGGTACGGTGACGGAGATTTACGACTATTTGCGGCTGTTGTTTGGACGGGCTGGTGAACCCCATTGTCCGATATGTGATCGCTGTATTGCACCCCAGACAATCGATGAGATGTGCGATCGCATCATGGAATTACCAGACCGCACCCGCTTCCAAATTCTTGCACCCGTTGTCCGGGGTAAAAAGGGCACACATCGTAAGCTTTTGTCAAGTCTGGCATCTCAAGGTTTTGTCCGCGTGCGGATCAATGGTGAGATCCGCGAACTGTCAGATTCCATTGAATTGGATAAAAATTTTACCCACACCATCGAAGTGGTAATTGACCGCTTGGTAAAAAAAGATGGTATCCAAGAGCGTTTAGTTGATTCTCTGTCTACGTGTCTCAAGCAATCGGGTGGTATTGCCAATATTGTCATTAGTCATCCGTCATCTGTCATTAGTGATAACCAAGACCAAACAACAAATGACAAAGGACAATTGACAAATGACGAAGAAGAATTAGTATTTTCGGAAAACTTTGCTTGTCCAGAACATGGCGCGGTAATGGAGGAATTATCGCCGCGATTGTTTTCGTTTAACTCACCTTATGGTGCTTGTCCGCACTGTCATGGCATCGGGACTTTAAGAAGATTTGCGCCAGACTTGATCGTACCCGACTGGGAAGCACCAGTTTATGCTGCGATCGCGCCTTGGTCAGAAAAAGATAATTCTTATTATTTGGAATTACTCTATAGCGTAGGGCAGATTTATGGATTTGAGTTACAGACAAATTGGAGCAAGCTGACAGAAGAACAGCAGCAAATTATTTTATTTGGAGAGAAAGATGAACGAACCGCAGAGGCACAGAGGAAGCAGAGTTTTAAAGGTGCTATTCCAATTTTGCAACGGCAATATGAGGGTGGTTCGGAATTAATTAAGCAAAAATTAGAGCAGTATTTGATTGATCAACCGTGTGAGGTTTGTGGAGGAAAACGGTTAAAACCGGAAGCGTTGGCGGTGAAGTTGGGACAATATGGAATTTTAGATTTGACTACCGTATCAATTCGGGATTGTCGAGAGAGAATTGAGCAATTTAAGTTGAGCGATCGTCAGTTACAAATTGCTGATTTAGTCCTCAGAGAAATCAAAGCAAGATTGCAATTTTTGTTAGATGTAGGTTTAGATTATCTCACCCTTGACCGTCCCGCCATGACCCTTTCTGGTGGCGAAGCCCAACGAATTCGTCTAGCAACGCAAATTGGTTCTGGTTTAACAGGAGTTCTCTACGTTTTAGATGAACCGAGTATTGGTTTGCATCAACGAGATAATGGCAGGTTGCTTAAAACCTTAACGAAATTGCGTGATTTGGGTAATACATTAATTGTCGTTGAACATGATGAAGAAACAATTCGCGCAGCTAACCACATAGTTGATATTGGCCCTGGTGCAGGAATTCACGGCGGAAATATTATCGCCCAAGGTGATTTTCAGGCGTTATTAGCAGCAGAAGATTCTTTGACGGGTGCATATTTATCAGGAAGACGAGTAATTACCACACCAGCAGAACGCCGAGAAGGAAATGGGCGCAGTTTGGGAATTAAAAATGCCCATCGCAACAATTTACAAAATATAGATGTAGATATTCCGCTAGGTAAACTCGTCTCCATCACTGGTGTGTCTGGTTCTGGCAAATCTACGCTGATTAACGAATTACTGTACCCATCTCTGCAACACCATTTAACTAAGAAAGTTCCCTTACCTAGACATTTGGATAAAATCCAGGGATTGAATGCAATTGATAAAGCGATCGTTATCGATCAATCTCCCATTGGCCGCACACCGCGTTCTAACCCTGCAACTTACACAGGAATTTTCGATGCCATTCGAGATGTATTTTCCCAAACAGTAGAAGCGAAAGCTAGGGGTTACAAACCTGGACAATTTTCCTTCAACGTTAAAGGTGGACGTTGCGAAGCTTGTAGCGGACAGGGCGTGAATGTTATTGAAATGAACTTTCTCCCGGATGTTTACGTGCAATGCGAAATTTGTAAAGGTGCGAGATACAACCGCGAAACTTTGCAAGTGAAGTACAAAGATAAGTCTATTTCTGATGTTTTGAGAATGACAGTTGAGGAAAGTCTAGACTTTTTCCAGAATATTCCCAAAGCGATCGCGCGTTTGCAAACTTTATTTGATGTCGGGTTGGGTTACGTCCAACTAGGACAACCTGCGACTACCTTATCTGGTGGTGAAGCGCAACGGGTAAAATTGGCAACAGAACTATCTCGACGGGCCACAGGTAAGACACTTTATTTAATAGATGAACCGACAACAGGGTTATCTTTTTATGATGTCCATAAATTATTAGATGTGTTGCAAAGATTGGTAGATAAAGGTAATTCAATTTTAGTAATTGAACACAACTTAGATGTAATTCGTTGTTCTGATTGGGTGATAGATTTGGGTCCAGAAGGTGGCGACAAAGGGGGAGAATTGATTGCTGTAGGGACACCAGAGGAAGTTGCAAAAAATCCCAGGTCTTATACTGGGCAATATTTAAAGCAGGTGTTGCAACAGTATCCGGCGGTTAAATCTTAGTCTTTTACAAGTAACGTCTATTACATAAAACTAAAGCATCCTATCTTGCTTTAGATGCATTACCACCAACCCACTGAAGTTGGATACCCAAACTGCCCAAATTTCTTGCTCTCTCAAGTGTTTTTTGATCTATTTTATCTAGAGCCATTAAATTGGGCTAAATGAATAATCGCCTATTATCTCTGAACTAGGTTTCACTTAAAAAAAGCGATCGCTTATTCTAAAATAAACAAGCTTGGCTCAACGTGAAAAAACTTACCCAAAGCTTCAGCTTGTTTTTTAGTGATTTTTAGTTCGCTATTCATGATTTTAGTAACAATCTCGCTCGAACCCAGAATTTCTACCAAATCAGCTTGTTCCAAACCCCTAGCTTCCATCAAATGCAAAAGTCTTGAATAAGGTGTTGAGGAATTAAGCTGATAATGCTTATCTTCAAAATCCTCAATCAGTTTTACCAATAATTCCAACAAAGCATCTTCTTCAGGAGTCAGATGGGAACGAGAAAGCAGTTCTTCAACAGTTTCTAAAAACTTCTCGTTTTCCTCTTCTGTCTTGATAATCCGAGGTTGATGTTGAGACAGCAATTGGCTGTAAATGTCTGAGTTAAAAGTAAGGGTCATTTTTCCAGTAGTCTTTGTCATATTCGGCATGAGTTAAGACATATTTTATATAGATGACCTGCTTTTCATAGTTAATACTATAGGACTCCTATTTGATTTTTGAAAAAACTCCGTACATCTGGAGAGTAGCGAAATCAAAGGTAGTGTGTCGGATAAACCACTCAAACATCCACTTTAAATGAGAGAATGAAGGAACTAAAGCACA
>NZ_JAIVFQ010000017.1 GCF_020829495.1 Nostoc favosum CHAB5714
GTTTGCTCGTTTCCTCCATGTTCTCCTCTCTTGCCTACGGCATTGGTCGGAGAACTGTCGTCAACTCACTCGCATTCATCCCACACTCCTAAGAGTGAGATGTGGGACTTCTGCTCAAAGAGTTAAAAAACTAACCAAACTCTCGTTACGAAATCTGGGGTACAATACCGCCTTACAGTCTTTGAGATGATTATCCCAATTTCAAATATGCGTCTATTTCGAGAAAAAGAATGGTTATTTAGTTTACTGGTAATATCTCTAGTTCTATGGCTGATATTTTTAGGAAACTCCCCTTTACGAGATTGGGATGAAGGTACTGTGGCACAGGTTGCCCGTGAAATTTGGCGTGCCCCACTTGGTTCAATGCATTGGCTTTTCCCCACCTTGGGAGGTGAACCTTATCATAATAAGCCACCACTGATGCACTTACTAATTGCTTGGACTTACTCTATCGGAGGCGTGAATGAGTGGACAACACGTCTACCGAGTGCAGTGTTAACTGCTTTGGGAGTACCTTTACTTTACTTGGTGGGATGTTTGCTTTTTAAAGAAAGTTTATCAGCTTTGTTTGCCGCTTTAGTTTACTTAACGATGTTGCCTGTGGTGCGTCACGGAAGGCTAGCAATGCTAGATGGTACAACTATTACCTTTTTCTTGCTTTTGTTGTTTTGTTTGCTAAAAGCACGTCAGAATCGTCAGTATGCTCTAGGTGTGGGATTTTGTCTAGGGTTGATCGCTTTAACTAAAGGGATGATAGTTTTGCCGCTAGGGGCGATCGCTTGTTTATTCCTAATTGCAGATCGGCAGTTTGCTTTGTTAAAAAGCCCCTATTTATTAGTGGGAATGTTTTTAGGAAATGCGCCTGCGATCGCTTGGTTTGCTGCTCAATGGCAGCATTATGGCGAAAATTTCTTACAAGTTAATTTTCAAGCACAAACTTTTGATCGCCTTACACAATCTGTTGAAGGTCATAGTGGGCCTCTCTGGTACTATTTAATTGAGTTAATTAAGTATAGTTTTCCTTGGCTATTATTTTTTCCAGGTGGCTTTTATTTAGCTTGGAAAAAACGTCATACTACCTGGGGTAGCTTAATTATTATTGGCACAATTGTTTACTTAGTAACTATCTCTTTAATGAGAACTAAACTGCCGTGGTATATTATGCCTGTATATCCATTTTTAGCTTTGGCAATTGGTGCTAAACTTAGCGAAATTTGGCAGTATGGTCATTTTAAGGTGCGAATTTTGACAATATTTCTGGCTATTATTTCTATTGCTGGTTTAGGAGGTTGTGTTTACTTTTTTATTAAAAAAGAACCTATTTTAATAGTCATGAGTATTGTTTTGGCAATAAGTATGGGCATCGCAGCCTGGCTAGTTAAACAGCGCGATCGCAACTTTATTCCAGTGTTATTTTCTGGGATGTACTTAGTTTTAGCACTGTTGATGAGTTCGCAATCATGGATTTGGGAATTGAATGAAGCTTTTCCAGTTAAACCAGTAGCGGAATTAATCCGGGCAAATGTTTCACCAGGAACACAAATTTATACTTCTTTTGCTTATGGGCGTCCTAGTTTAGACTTTTATAGCGATTGCAAGGTAACTGCTGCAACTGTGCCAATTTTACAAAAAATGTTATCTAATAAATCTTATTTGCTGTTAGACAATAAGGCTTTAGAGCAAATCAATTTAACTGGTAGTAAAATTCTAGGAGCAGCTAATGGATTTACACTTATTAGCAAAAACTAACAAAACAGAATTCACCAGTAACTATGTTTGTTTACTACTTGTCATGGTGCTACAAGCCTTCATTTGTTACTTGAACAGTGGATTGACTAGATTGGGCTAGATAGATACCCACTAAAACTACAGCGAAAGTCATCCAGTCAAACAAACCTACTTGTTCTGAAAAAATGAACCAAGCGAAAATGGAAGCCAAGACTGGATTGAGGAGAAGGGTAACGGCGACGACGCCTGAGGAGAGTCTGCTGAGGCTATAAGTCAAAAGTCCCTGACCCAACACTTGGCAGAAGAGAGCTTGAAAAATGATGAAAAACCACCCCATCCAAGAATAGGGAAACAATCTCTCTTCGATGAATGGGAGAATAGGCAACAGAAACATTGTAGTCACACCACAACGCCAGAGCATTATGGTTGCGGTAGTAAATCGGGTTTGGAGTTGTTCTATCAGCAGCAAATAGGTGGCAATAAAAATTGCGGTTAGAAATGCTAGCGCATCACCAAGTATTTGGTCAGTTGCAAATTGCATCTTATGAAGTTCAAAGGCGATCGCTCCTAAAAGGGCTATGACCATACCAATAACAAATCTGTTATCGAAGCGCCGACCTAATAACAGATACCCAGCCGCAGCAACGAATAAGGGATTCAAATTAGACAGTAAAGCCACGTTAGCAACGCTAGTTTGACTCAGCGACCAAGCCCACAACAACAGGGAGGTCGTTGCAGCACTTCCCATTGCCAATAACAGCCACACGTCCTGTTTTGTAAAAGGCTTCTTTTCTATAGGTTGATGATCAGGTTGTTGGCGGCGCAAAGCCTCAAGTCCATTCCACAGCCCAAAGACGACTGCGGCGATCCAACTGCGATGAAATCCTACAGCATTTGCACCAATTTCTTGTTCGCACAATTTTGCCAGAGATGGTGCCAAAGATATGGGAATTAGGGCAACAAATAATGAGATAGCTCCTAATAAAGCTGGTGTTTCAAAGAATTGTTGCTTTAGTAATGACAGTTTGATCGTCATACTTTTAACGAAAGTGTTAACTATAGTTTTGACTGATTCCTGAAACGGCAAATTAACAGCAGCTTGGCTAGATATGGCTAAGTATAAACCCATTAAAACTACAGCAAAACCTACCCAATTTGAGAAAGTTAATTTTTCCGAAAATATTACAAGAGCGAAAATGCCACTAAATACTGGCTCTAATAGATGCACTAAGGAGACAACCACAGAGGAAAACTTGGCAAGGCTATAGGTCAAAAGCCCATGACCTAAAACTTGGCAGATCAGGGCTAGGGAAATCACCCAAAGCCACCCACTGACTGTAGAGGGGAAAACCTGATCTTGAGTGAACAAAAGTATGGGGAAGATGACTAAAGCCGCGATCGCACTGATCCACAACTGGATTGTGGCGGGAGAAAATTTGGTTCGTAATTTTTCTACAATTAGCAGGTATCCACTTAAGAAAACCGCAGAAACGATCGCAGCAAAGCCTCCTTGAACTTCGTCTGTGGCGATTTGCAGTTCCTCAAATTCAATAGCGATCGCTCCCCCAAGCGCAATGACCATCCCAATTAGGAATTGGCGCTTCATACCCTGACGAAATAACAGCCACACTCCTAAGCTAGTAAATATAGGGGCAAGGTTATGCAACACACTAGAAATCGCAACGCTAGTTTGAGTCAGCGACCAAGCCAAAAAGACTAAAGTGGCAGCCCAAAGAATACCAGCGCCTAGCAATAGGCATAGATCCTGACTGGTGTAGGTCTGCTGTTCTACAGGTTTTTCTAAGGAGAATTGCTGCCGTATTGCCTTGTATCCATGCCATACCAAGAAGACCACACTAGCAAGCCAAAAGCGATTAAATACAGTGGCACTGGGGCTGAGTTCAATTTCGCTCAATTTCATAAAAATAGAGCCAAAAGAAATGGCACCTACACCTACAAATAATGAAGCGATCGCTATCTTCGTTTGATTGGATACATTCATTAGGAAATTTAAATATATAGATCAAACCCTCTAACCAACCCAACGCTCTTGGGCAAATCCTACAGCTATTTTGGCTAGTAGTGTCACAAAAGCGCCCAATATTAAATATCCCTGACGAGGATGGCGAGATAGCAGCACACCAATGGCTATATTCAGAGGCACTATACCATAGGCGAGGCGGCTCAAGGAGATAGTACCTCCAGAAGCTAGGAGCAAACCAATACCGCAAAAGCCATAAATAACTGTAACTGCGGTCAATTTCGTGTGTAAGCGCCACAACACATAGCCACCACCTAAGACCATGAATAAGTTGAGCAAGTTATTGATCCACTCTTCACTTGCCAGAATCAACAACAATAAGACTAAAGCATAAAAGCCATAGAATAATTTCACAGAACTAAAACGTTGACGGAAACGCCATAAAAGATAACTACTAGCAACAATTACGCCAAACAACAACAGATACCAGGGATCTTGAATCCCGCCAGAGGGGTTTTGAACCCAACCATATTGCCAATTTTTTGTGCCAACTGCAATTTGCATCAGCATATTTAACCAACCTTGCCAATCAAACCCCAGAGTTGGTCGCCATCCGCGTTGTGCTTCGATAAAAGCTAAAGGGTTACCAAAATAAATCGCACAATACAAACTGAATAGAAGTATGCCAATGGCGGTAGTAAAACCAGCTATATAGGCAATGGGTGGTCGGCGTTCTTTCCACGCTGCGATCGCAAATGCTGGAATTAGTGCCATACCTGTAGGACGTGTTGCTGTCGCCATCGCGCCCCAAAGCGCAGTCCAGCCATACTGCTTTTGATCAAACGCCCGCAAAGCCGATGTACTCAAAAACAAATAAAGCCCCTCTGTGTAAATCACGCCCGTAAACATGGAAGATGGATACAAAGAAACTACAGCAGTCGTCCACTGCGCTGCATTGATCCCATAATTCTCTTTGATCCAAAAGTACAAACAGTAAAGGGCTGCGAAAAATGCCAAGTTGTTGACTAACGTACCGGCTAACTCAAACGGCAAGCCCAGTTTCATCAAAACCCAAATGCTTAAGGGAAACAGGGGAAAGAAGGCAAGATTGTGTTGCTTACCGTCATTCACAAATTCATATCCAGAAGTAGCGATCGCTCGGTAATGCATACTATCCCATGCATCAACAACCCCCCAGCCAAAACGGGGCAAAAATTCTTCTGCTGGTAACGGTAGCTTTGGCGCAACCAGCAACATAGCAGTGCAGATGAATATTCGACTGGCAAGCCATATTACTGCTGGAAAAAGGAAATCATTTTTCCATAAAACTTTTTTTATAACTATCTGAACTTTAACCATAAGCTTGAGTGCTTCAACAAACTCCTTTATATATTTTTTTACATATAGCTGCAACACAGCAATTTATGAGTAATATTTTGCATATTAAATCTTCCACCAACATCATTAACAAACTGGACAGATTATCAATTAATTAAAATTATTTCTTATTTGGTTACTTTTGACAATTTTTTCCTAATTTATCTTTAAAAAGATACTATTTATAAATACAATTTTTGTCTAGTTATATGAAAGTTGAGCAACTTTAGTACTTTATGGCTAGCAATTTATCGAGTTAAAATTAACGGATTGGGGCTAGCGCAGTGAGGAGGACACAGGTAAATTTTCCTTCTTTGCGTCCTTTCCTTGCGTCTCCCCCTCCCCGTCATCAGTGTATCGATTATAGTGATTCCTGTTATTAATGAGTCCCCGGCAATTTATAGTGGGAGTTGTCTGTAAATCCTTAAGCAATTGTGAAAGCGATTACTCTTGTTGGTTCCACTGGTTCTATTGGTACTCAGACTTTAGATATTGTCACTCAGTACCCAGATCAGTTTCGGATTGTGGGATTGGCAGCTGGGAACAATGTAGAGATGTTGGCTGCTCAAATTCGGCAGTTTCGACCGGAAATAGCAGCCATCTGCTCAGAAGATAAATTACCAGCGCTCAAAGAAGCTATCATTGACCTCGATCCCCAACCGATTCTACTGGCTGGTGAGGCGGGAGTGATAGAAGTCGCTCGCTACGGTGATGCTCAAACCGTTGTCACTGGGATCGTTGGTTGTGCTGGTTTGCTACCCACGATCGCAGCTATTGAAGCTGGTAAAGATATTGCCTTAGCGAACAAAGAAACCCTGATTGCTGGGGCCCCTGTGGTTCTACCCTTAGTTGAAAAACATGGTGTAAAACTACTCCCTGCCGATTCCGAACATTCCGCAATCTTTCAGTGCCTCCAAGGTGTGCCAAAGGCAGGCTTGCGGAAAATTTTGCTGACTGCATCAGGTGGGGCTTTCCGGGATTGGGATGTAGAAAAGTTAGCAGATGT
This sequence comes from Nostoc favosum CHAB5714, assembly GCF_020829495.1. Lineage (GTDB taxonomy): Bacteria > Cyanobacteriota > Cyanobacteriia > Cyanobacteriales > Nostocaceae > Nostoc > Nostoc favosum. The sequence goes on from NZ_JAIVFQ010000017.1 coordinate 6,093, forward strand.
AACCGTTGCTGACGCTCTTAAGCATCCTAATTGGTCGATGGGGCGTAAAATCACTGTAGACTCTGCTACTTTGATGAATAAAGGACTGGAAGTAATTGAGGCTCACTTTCTCTTTGGCTTAGATTATGACAATATCGAAATTGTCATTCATCCCCAGAGCATTATTCACTCGCTGATTGAACTGCAAGATACTTCAGTTTTAGCCCAACTTGGTTGGCCAGATATGCGCTTACCTTTACTGTATGCTCTATCTTGGCCCGATCGCATTTACACCAACTGGGAACGACTAGATTTAGTCAAAGCTGGAAACTTAACCTTCCGTGAACCAGATCACCAAAAGTATCCTTGTATGCAGTTAGCTTATGCTGTGGGTAAAGCTGGTGGTTCGATGCCAGCTGTGTTAAATGCCGCAAATGAGCAAGCTGTGGCTTTATTTTTATCAGAAAAAATTCGGTTTTTAGATATTCCCCGGTGTATCGAATGGGTGTGCGATCGCCATCAAAATGATAACCGTTCTAATCCCTCTTTAGATGACATTTTGACAGCAGATAAATGGGCAAGACAAGAAGTTTTAACAGTGACTGAAAAGTTAGAAACTCAGTCGCGGATAATTTCTCTGCGATAAAAACCTTTACCCAGATACCCAAAAGGCAGATTTTCTGGCTTTTGATTAATTCTTGTTTAGCCTTCAGCATTAGGCTGAAGGCTAACAGCTAAATTCATTTTTGTCCATCCTCTGCAATGCGTTGTTAGCCTCTTTCTCTGAGAGAGCTATTGATTAACTAAAGACATTTGTCTTTGGCTTTTGTAATAACAAAACAATTCCTAAAACCGGAAGAGTTAAAGCGATTAAATGTATTACTTGAAACAATGTTAAATTTGTTACAAATTGTGCTGAGAAATATACCCTGATGATTGTCTGAATAATATGAAAAATATACCAACTATAGATCGCAATTGTAATCCATTTTGCCCACACCTTTTCTTGAAATATTCCAACTATTGTGGCAACCGCCACTAAAGCAGCGATCGCTGGAAAAAATATTGCTGTCAAAGATATCTCGCTACCAGCAGTATTATTTCGAGCTATTAGAATCCAAATTATTGCATTAGCTACACAAGCTAGGGCAATCAACCCTAAATATACTATGCTGTATAACTTTCCAACTTTGGTATAAATTTTGGTTACCATACACTCTATTCTGAGCCTTTTGATTCTCACAAATCAAATAGCGTTACTGTATCGTTACAAAAATATAACTGTTTTATAATGTAATTATTTATACAAAAACATCAATAAAAAATCTTTTTAAGAATTCTGCCAAATTGCCAAATAAGTTGCCTCTTATCTGAATCATTGCCTCCTTTTCAGGTAATATGGCATTGGTACAGTTAAAAAATCTTACCTTTAGTATCTATTCCAAATTAGGTCTAATAGCTTTAGTACTAATAATTTTTACTTCAGATAAAAACTTCCCCTTTCTGAATAAACGCCTTGTCAGGTAAGGGCTATTGTTAAGGAATTTCTACATTATGATTGCTACGTTGATTGTAGCTTGGATTATCTTCATAATATTGTGGAAGTTGTTAAAAGCAACCGTGAGTAGTGCATTAACTATTGCCGCAATCCTGATTTTATTAAACATTAGTTTTGGCATTACCCCACAAGATATTTGGCATCACATAATGCAGTTTACGCAAACTATATCACAGTTTCAAAACGGCAAGTAAAAAATTAAAAATTCACCTTTATGAACGAAGGTGAATTACAAAAAATGAATAAATAAAATTTACAACATTGAAGTAAATTGCCTTTTTAAGCTTTGTTAGTCAATTTTTATTTAATGCTGAAATTTTAGCCAGTGCATCCTTAACACTCGTCGGCAACTGACGCATAATCTTCCCTCTTTCGCGATCTAAAGCTACTAAAGTCACCTTGGCAGTGACGTACAATTGTTGTCCATCAGTTGAGACAATGGCATAGTCCCAATTGATTCGGACACCAGTCACCTCAGCCATGCGCGTTTTTACCAGCACTGATATGCCCAATTGAATTGAACGGTGATAGCGCACCGACAGTTCTACTACTGGTAAATCGCAACCTATAGCGACTAAATCAGCAAATTCAATCCCTATAGATCGCAAGCATTCAATCCGCGCTTCTTCCATCCAAGCTAGATAGGAACCGTGCCAGACAAGACCGGCATAGTCAGTGTGGTGGGGTTGCACTCTGACAGGATATTCAAACCAATTCCCAAATTCATTAGTTGATGGATTGTCAAGGGCGCTGGTTGGTGTTAGTTTTGGTTGGCTGGGTTTTTCTTCTGACATCTTCAAATTTCTCAGTACCTATAAATTTTCCAAATTATTGAATAGCATAAAAATTAATTGCGTTGCCGGACTTATTGATTTAATATTTACCTTCCGAGTATAGGGAGTGTTTTGTTATGCAGCTTAATCTCCGGTATGTGAGTGTTGTTACTTTTACTCTACTTAGTTTACTAGGTTTTGGGATGGCATACCCAGACAATAACCAAGTAAGCAAAAATGCAAGGTTGAGGTACGACTCTGGAGAAAAAGCTCAAGCTTTATCCAAGAATAATCAACTCTCAGAAATTACAAGGCTCAACGAAGAAGCTATCAAAGAATCTCGGCAAGGTCAATCAAAAGAGGCGTTGCAGACATTACAAAAAGCATTAGCCATCAGTAGAGAACTTGGAGAGCGCTCTTGGGAATGGCGATCGCGTTAACTTTAGAAATGTCGCCACTTGGTCACTCCCCCATGTGGATTTAGTAGTGTTGAGCGCCTGTGAAACCGGCTTGGGACGCAAGTTAGGTAACGGTGAGGAAATTTTGGGCTTTGGCTATCAGATGCAACAAACCGGCGCAAAAGCTGCGATCGCCTCATTGTGGTCTGTAGATGATGGTGGTACACAGGCACTTATGAGCGTTTTTTATAATATCCTCTCTACTGATAAGTTGACTAAAACTGAAGCTTTACGCCAAGCTCAAGTCTCATTAATTACTGGGGACTCGAAGGTAAGAAGTCATAATGTCCCCGTTGCAGCAGTTAGTAATTTTAGTCACCCGTACTACTGGGCATCCTTTATTTTGATTGGCAATGGACTTTAACTGTTTGCCTGATGTGTCAGCGAGAAAATTCATTAAAAATTCATAATTCATAATTGATAATTCATAATTGCGTTATATTAAGTAGATTTAGATCCAAGCAAAACGGGGTTGCTTGCTTGATAGTTGCAGGTTAAAAAAACCTGCCTTTTAATTATGAATTATGAATTAGTAATTACTAATTATCTTGTGCGTTTTACCAACCTTCCAGCTAAAGGCTCAGAATCCGGCTCGTGAGGTTTTGGCAGATACAAAAAAATATGCGACGGCCCAGCCACGAGCCAATCACTTAATGGTAATGGAGAATAGGTAAGAGCGATCGCTAACTAACCCACCATTACCAATTACCAATAATCAATTTCTAATTTGCCATCGACCTTTGGAACCTTAATACTTCTTGGCAAGAGTTTTAGAGCCTGTATCGGTTTGCATAGATTGCTTGACAAGATCAGCCAGTTCATCTAACTGGCTAATTGCCTCTGCACCTTCTAGCTTCATTAATTCGCGGTCATCCCGCATTTCCGTCCAAGTAATCCCGTAATCGGACACCAAAAACCGAATCAGGTGGTTATCACCCAAGCTAACCATAAACGATGCACTATTCATTTGGTCGCCACAGGTGTAACAGGATGCAAGATACCCGCGCCGCTCTAATACAACCGCCAAGGCTTGCAGGTTCATTACCAAGTCTTGGACGAATTGTCGATGTTGATGTGCTAGTCTCAGAAACACTTTTGTCCTCCAGACACCACAGTAATTTGAGTTTCTTTTATATTTTCTTTAGATTTTCTCATCCACTGGTATTGTAAACTATTCAATACAATTACCAGACAGATGATATTGAGTCGTTAATTGACTACCTTGTTTAGGGTAGTAGATCAGGTTTTTGAGCGCCGTATCAAACTATTCAGTTTGCAAATTAAAAATCTCGGACAGAATTGCTAAATTTAACTATATCTTTATACACTTATGTCGGGGTAGATTCTTACAAGAAGCGATCCGCTTTAAGAGTAACTTAAATCTAGCACTAGTCAACTACAGAAAAGTTACATATTTCGCTTTTATTGGCGACGTGCAGCCTAAATGAGTGTTATTAGAAGCTATAACGTAGTTTTACATCGTTATAGTGTCTTTTTTAGATGTTTCCTCTGTTCTCTTTCTAACGTAGATTTTGGTATAGACAAAGAATTAAGTATACCAAATTCGCTCCTCCTGTATATATAAAGTTGAGCAGATAACAGTACAAATTTCATATTCAGTACTATAAGCAGGTTAGTTATAGTTCTTTATACAAACTTTACGTAATTAATAGACAAGTGTGTAGAATCCACAATGGATAAACTCAACACTGACAATACCTAAACTCAGCAGAGAAATGTTGCCATTTAGGCAATATTATTTTCAGCTATTTTTTCTACATACCAGCCATGTGCGCTTAACCTAATTACTTCTGCTCTTTCTCCCCTTGCTTGCTTGGGGGATGGTCATGATGGAGTGTGGAATCTGTTTGCAGAAATTGGCAGCACCGCACATCGGCAGGAAATTTTAGACTGGTATCACCTCAAAGAGAATCAATACATCGGTTGGTGGGTCGCTCAAACGCCTGAAAGCGGCAGAGATATTTCTTTGGCATTTTGGCATTTTCTCATTCCCTGGCTGATAACCAGAGAATAAGAAAATCCTAACTTGCAGCTAAATTGCCCCAACCAACGTAGGGTAATTTTGCAGCCGTTACCCGAACTTGGTCAGCATTGGCTACCAACTGACCGCAAGCGTCCCAAGTTCCAGAAATAAATGTGCTTCTTGTCCCTTCACCGATCGCAACTGGGGCGGTGTAATCACCAATTTGCACTTGCAAGGTTTCCAAATTCACTGTCACGGCGGCTTGGGGATTGGCAGCGACTAACTCTTGCAGTTGTTTAACAGTAACAGCATCGGCTGTCACACAAGGTATGCCCATTGCCACACAGTTACCAAAAAAGATTTCGGCGAAGCTTTCACCGATTAAAGCTTGGATTCCCCATTTTGCGATCGCTTGGGGTGCGTGTTCCCGTGATGAACCACAGCCAAAATTTCTATTGACTATTAAAATATTCGCCCCTTGGTACTGGGGTTGGTCAAAGGGATGTTCACCTTTAAGTGCTGTCCGGTCATCGATAAACGCACCTTCACCTAACCCATCAAAGGTAACGGCTTTCAAATATCGCGCGGGAATGATGCGATCGGTATCTATATCATTGCCCACTAAGGGTATGCCACGCCCTGAAACTGTTTTAACTTCACTCACCATAAACTTAAGTTCTTACTTGAATTATTGAAATTTCTCCATTCCCCTCCTTGCTTTTGGGGTGGGGTTACAGCAACTCGCGTACATCAGAGACTTCGCCTTTAATCGCAGCAGTGGCGACCATTGCCGGACTCATTAATAATGTCCGACCGGAAGAGGAACCCTGTCTTCCTTTAAAGTTGCGGTTGGAGGAAGAAGCGCTGATTTGTCTTCCTTGTAGCTTATCGGGGTTCATAGCTAGACACATAGAACATCCTGGTTCCCGCCACTCAAATCCGGCTTCCTGAAAGATTTTATCCAGTCCTTCAGCTTCCGCCTCTTCTTTCACCCGTTCAGAACCAGGGACAACAAAGGCTTTGATTCCTTCTGCAACGTGGCGACCTTTGGCTATTTTCGCCGCTTCTCGCAAATCAGTAATTCTGCCGTTGGTGCAACTCCCAATAAAGCAAACATCTATTTTAGTGCCCTTGATGGGTTGACCAGGATATAAATCCATGTAGCGGTAAGCTTCTTCAGCAATAAATCGGTCTTCTTCCAGCAGCTCTTCTGGTTGAGGCACTGACTGGTTAACACCGATACCTTGACCGGGAGTAATCCCCCAGGTGACAGTAGGAGAGATTTCCGCAGCGTTGAATAGCACTATATCATCGTACTGGGCATTAGCATCGCTCTTGATGGAATCCCACCAAGCCACTGCTTTATCCCAATCTGCATTTTTGGGTGCAAAATCTCTGCCTTTGAGGTAATCGTAGGTGACTTGATCGGGATTGACGTAGCCGCATCTAGCACCGCCTTCGATCGCCATATTGCAGACAGTCATCCTCTCTTCCATATTCATTTGTTCAAATGTCGTACCTGCAAATTCGTAAGCATAGCCCACGCCACCTTTAACACCAAGTGAGCGGATGATATGTAAAATTACATCTTTGGCGTAAACACCAGGGTTGAGAGTGCCGTTAACTGCGATTTTGCGGACTTTCAGTTTGGAGAGAGCAAGGGTTTGGGAAGCAAGAACATCCCGGACTTGGCTAGTACCAATACCAAATGCGATCGCACCAAATGCCCCATGACTGGAAGTGTGGCTATCTCCACAAGCGATCGTCATTCCTGGCTGAGTCAGCCCAAGTTCTGGAGCGATCACATGAACTATACCCTGACTACCAGAACCGATATTGTAAAAAGTTATGTTATTTTCTTGACAGTTACTTTCGAGCGCCTGAATCATTTCTTCTGCCAAGCTATCGGCAAAGGGACGCGCCTGGTTTTCTGTAGGCACAATATGATCGACTGTGGCGACGGTACGCTGTGGAAACAGGACTTTTAGACCCCTCTCGCGTAACATAGCAAAGGCTTGGGGACTGGTGACTTCATGAATTAGGTGAAGCCCGATAAATAGTTGCGTCAGTCCTGAGGGAAGTGTACCAACGGTGTGTAAGTCCCAAACTTTATCAAACAGGGTACCTTTGCTCATACGTCAATCAATATTTCAAGAGTCCGGTCTTAAATAGTATCAAAAAAAAGTCTCGGTTTTGGCAGATCACTTAATATTACTTACACCTTTGCCCTCTTATTTCTCTGTGCCGCGCCAGTTGCTACAACGGGGGGAACCCCCGCGTCGATATTGCTGATGTGCTGCTAGCGATCGCTCGTCGTGTGAGTCAAAGTCTGGATAAAATTACTTTGGAGTCACCCAACAAGTTTAATGAGTTGCTGCAAGGTGCTTGGAAGGTCTTAAACTCCGAGGTGACGGCGGGAAAACTTAAGGTTCCGGTGCTTGGTGATGTCAGTTTATCCGCAGATAAAATGTTAATCCGGTTTTGGCAGAGGCGAGAGAACTACAGTGAGAAATCAGGGAACCGAAAAACAATTAGATTATGAAACCAGAAACCAAAAATGTTTTGTTAAAAGCTTACGCACAATTGCACCAAATCACAGAAGAATTGTACTCAGCCTCAGATAAAGCTGTAGAAAACAACGATTTTGAGGACGCTAGCTTACTCGCTAGCAGAGCAGATAGACTTTATGAAGAGATAGAAAATTTAGAGATTGTAATTTCAGAACAGGAGGAAATATGAAAACAATCCAAGAGTTAAAGACTCGTATTCAAGAACTCAGTAAACAAGCTGTTGAATTTAGTAGAAAAGCATCTGAAGTGTGTTTAAGTGACCGTCAGCAAGCCAAGTATTTTAGACAGCAAGCAAGAGAAGCTAGCAAACGCGCTCAAGTATTGATACAGGAGTTAAAACGCCAGGAAGTTTAATTTTGCACTCTAGATTTACGTCAGCTTATGACAAACTCGCAACCACCAGAAGATAACCATGTAAACAGCGATGTCTACGACGGGCTATTCGGCGTCGCTCTCTGAAACAATTAGCTTGGCGATCAAATCCTCCGTGGGACAGTTTAAGCTGATTTTGGCACGGTGTAATTATGCTAGAGAGCGCGATCGCTTAATCTCCAGATTGCGGGAAATTTGTCAAGCTGAAATTCGTGTTTTGGCGGTACAGCAATCCAACAGGACTCTTTATACTGCCATTCAGGAAGAATTCGGCGAAAAAATACCAGCCTGTGTGATGGTTGTGGGTTTGGAATCAGTGCAGAATTTATCTGTGATGTTAACTTCTGCGAATCAGGTGCGGGAGGAGTTTCGCAAGAATTTTGCTTTTCCCTTAGTGTTGTGGATTGACGATGAAATCTACAAACAACTAATACAGCTTGCGCCAGATTTGGAAAGTTGGGCAACTACGAGAAATTTTGCCATATCAACACAGGAATTAGTAGATTTTATCATCCAAACCGCTAATCAATGGTTTAGTAATAACTTAAAATTTAGCGTAGATGAATATATTAAACTGGAAAATAAGTTAGAAGCAGCGCAAAAATATTTACTCAAAAAGCCAGATGTTTATAATTTAGAAATTCAAGCAAATTTAGAATCTTTGTTAGGTTTTATCAAACAGATAAATAATCAAAAAGATTCGGCGTTAGAGCATTATCATAAAGCTTACAAGCTTTGGCAGGAAAGTAATAATTTAGAACGGCAGGCAAAAATCCCTGACTTTTCAGGCCATGTGGAAAACCTAACCCCCCAGCTCCCTTTCCTATTAGGGAAGGGGGAGAATTCAAAGCCTCTCTCCTTGCAGGAGAGAGGTTTGGAGAGAGGTTTTCCAGATCCTCCTATGAAAAGGCAGGCAAAAATCCTCGCTGAAATAGGCTTTTAGGAAAAAGTGGGGAGTGGGGAGAGTTAGAACCTCAACGTTCAGCCTTTGAACTCGGAACTTCGACCTCTGAACTCGGAACTTCAGCCTTTGAACTCGGAACTTCGACCTCTGAACTCGGAACTTCAGCCTTTGAACTCGGAACTTCGACCTCTGAACTCGGAACTTCGACCTCTGAACTCGGAACTTCGACCTCTGAACTCGGAACTTCGACCTCAAAACCTCAACGTTCGACTTTTGAACTTGGAACTTCGACCTCAGAACCTCAAAATCCCCACTCTGTACAGACGCTATTAATCGCGTCTCTCCCCACTCCCCACTCTCTCCTCTCCCAACTCCGCAAAAACGAACAGCACAACCTCCGCACAGTACTAATTTTTGATCAATTTGAGGCTTCTGGCAGTGGTGACAACACCATCAAACTCTGGGATGTCAGACAGGCAAAGCCATCAAAACCCTGACTGGGCATAGCAGTAGGGTCAGTAGCGTCGGATTCAGCCCCGATGGCAAGACACTGGCTTCTGGCAGTGGTGACACCTTACCCTTTTCCCCACTTCTGCAAGAAGTCTAATATATGAAATAGACGAAATAGATAATCACAAGGTGGAAGGATGGCATACAGCGATTTTAGTCTCGCTAAGGTGAAAAAGAGTTTTGACTTAACACTTGATGAAACTCGTAATTTATTTGCTGATACAAAACCTGTTACACCATCAGAAACTCTCAGGACAATTTTAATAGATTACATTCCTTTAGCAACTGCAATTTCAACCGAAAAAGCTAGGTCAGAGTTTTTAATCGCACCAATACTGGCAGAGGTTAGACGCTTCTTAAATAATAAAATCTCACTGTTCTCTGGAAATGAATTTAATGTTGATGCAACTCAAGACTTGCAAGGCTTTTGCGATTACATTATCAGCAATTCCCAAGAGCAATTATTTATTTCTGCTCCGGTAATGTTTATTTTTGAAGCGAAAAAAGAAGATATTATCGGTGGTCTGGGTCAATGTGTAGCGGCAATGATTGCGGCGCAGTTGTTCAATCAAAATCAAGGTAATGAAGTTGGGCGAATTTATGGCTCGGTTACTAGTGGAACTAACTGGAAGTTTTTATTTTTAGAAGAGACGACTGTTTATATAGATTCGACTGAGTACTATATTAAAGAAGTTGATAAAATTTTGGGTATTTTGTTGCAACCTTTTCAGCCTGTTTTAACTGCTGTTTGAATGTATAGCAGGTGATGATATAACTTACCTGGTCACGGTTTAAAATTTGTTGAAAAATAAGAGAAGTTAGAAAACTCGTCCACCATTAACACTATTCAATTGATATGAGTCTATATTGTTTAGTTCACGGTGCCTTCCAAGCCACTTGGTGTTGGGATTTGCTAATTCACTACTTAGAAGCACAGGGTCACAAAACTGTAGCAGTGGATTTGCCAATTGAAAGTGCATCTGCTACTTTGTCCCAATTTGCAGATGTAGTAATTCAAGCGCTGCCAAAAACTGATGATGATATTGTCCTAGTCGGTCACTCAATGGCTGGTACTATAATTCCCCTGGTTGCAGAAGCGGTAAAAGTGCGTCAACTAGTGTTTGTGGCTGCGCTACTCCCCTATCCTGGAATCAGTACACTCGACCAATTTTCTCATCGTCTTGATTCTGATACGCTCAAATCATTTAATTACCAACCAAAAGAGCCAAGTATACTCGAACAATTCCACGATGAGCCTGATATGTATGAACCAGCTTCCGTAGGGAAAGATTATTCAGACGAAGCAGTATTAAGGAATTTTTTCTTTCATGATTGTCAACCAGATGTAGCACAGTGGGCAATCTCGAAAAGTCGTTCGCAACAATCTATGGCATATATGTTTGAAACGAATCCTCTAAAAGCTTTGCCGCATGTTGAGCGTAAATATATTGTTTGTACCAATGACCGAATAATATCTCCTACATGGTCACGCTATGCTGCACGCAAGCGCTTAGGAGTTGATGCCGTTGAGCTACCTTCTGGACATTGCCCACATCTGTCTCGTCCTGACCTTCTTGCTTCAGTATTACAGCAGTTTTCATGTATTTGAACCACATCTGTTGTAAGGGTAAAGCGCATTGCTAAACCCCTACCGCGTGGTCTATTTACCTGAAAATAGCTGTAACTAATGATTAATTGTTTGAGCAGTTTTCGCTTGGGTCAATTGTTGGCATGTGCAACGCCGATATTAGTAGCCGCTCAATTAGAGATTGTCAATCCATTTAAAAAAGGCTAGAAACCGCATCTAAGCTGTCTCTAGCCTTTATTTACTTAATGGGCAGTACCAGACTCGAACTGATGACATCCTGCTTGTAAGGCAGGCGCTCTACCAACTGAGCTAACCGCCCTTTTGTTCAATCCTTAACTAATATAGCAAAAGATTTCGCATCGCGCTAGTAGTTTTAAGAAAATCTTTTTTTCTCTTATACTGACTCAGTATTCAGTTACTCAGCACTGGCTCAACGCCCCGCTATCGCTAACAGGATTTAGGATGCCCTCTGGTCGGACGCACGATCGCATTACTATGTATGCTCTGCCATTCGTGGCGGGCGTTACTTTCTGGCAAACTCGCAGTAGCAATGCAACTTTGTTGGTTGCAGGCGGGTTTCTCTTTGGCGGGCTGATGTTTGGCCCGGATTTAGATATTTACTCTGTGCAATTTCAACGCTGGGGTTTCTTGCGCTGGATTTGGCTACCTTATCAAAAAAGTCTCCGGCATCGTTCTTTTTTATCCCACGGGCCGATTATTGGCACGATTGGGCGGATACTTTATCTGGGGTGTTTGCTTGCTATCTTGGCAATTTTCGTTTTGGCGATCGCCGAAAGGTTATGGAATCTAAGCTTTACTTGGCAAGATTTGGGTGGAACTGTGGGGCGATCGCTCGTGCAATACAATACTGAATATATCGCCCTCTTTTTGGGTTTAGAACTCGGTGCAATGAGTCATTCTCTGAGCGATTGGGGGGGTTCGGCTTATAAGCGTTTTAAAAAGCAGGGGGTTCGGGGGTTGCTTCCTAGTGGCAAAATTAAGAAGCGGAAAGTGAGGGGTGGTAGTCGTCGGGCGAGAGTGAAGAAATAATTTTTTTTAACGCAAAGGGACGCTAAGGGAAGCGCAGAGGTACGCAGAGGTATGGAAAAGGTAAATGAGAGTTTGGCGGCGTTGCAGGAGTTGATTGAGGTGGTGGCGAAGTTGCGATCGCCTGATGGTGGTTGTCCGTGGGATTTGGCTCAAACTGCCCAAACGCTGACGCCTTATGTGATTGAGGAAGCTTATGAGGTGGTGGACGCGATTAAGAGTGGGGATAAGGGTGCGATCGCACAGGAGTTAGGCGATTTATTATTACAGGTGGTATTGCAAGCCCAAATTGCTAGCGAATCTGGGCAATTTTCTCTCAAAGAAATAACTCAGGGGATTTCCCAAAAGTTGATTCGCCGTCATCCCCATGTGTTTGGTGATGTGTCGGTTGCCAGTGTGGATGAGGTGCGGCAAAATTGGGAACAAATCAAGGCTGCGGAAAAGGGCGAAGCATCTCCAGAGGCGCAAAAACTTAGTGCTAAACTCGGTCGTTATGGGCGCACTCTTCCCCCACTGACGGCAGCAATGAAGATTTCCCAAAAAACTGCGGCGATCGGGTTTGAATGGGAAAATATTCAGGGCGTCTGGGATAAGTTTTATGAGGAGTTGGGCGAGTTTCAACAGGCTTTAGCTGAGGAAACACCAGAACGGCAAGAAGCAGAATTAGGCGATTTACTGTTTGCAGTTATTCAGCTAGCCCGTTGGCATAATCTTGACCCCAGCACCGCTTTGCAAGGCACAAATCAACGATTTGTCCAGCGATTAGAAAAAATGGAGGCAGTTGTTGACCGTCCCCTTTCTGATTACAGTTTGGATGAGTTAGAAAACTTGTGGCAACAGGCAAAAGCTCAACTTGCTCAAAAAGGGAGTGGGGAGTAGGGAATGGGGAATGGGGCATGGGGCATGGGCATAGGTTATTCTCCTTGTCCTCTTATCTCCCCCAGTTTTTTTCTTCTCTACAAGACGCTGCGGGTACAATTTTGAATTTTGAATTTTGAATTTTGAATTTTGAATTGATTTCTCCCCACTCCCTTCTTCAAGATTTTTCAGCATCGAACCACTTATCATGTAGCGATTGATAAGTGCCATTTTCTTTGAGATTCAGCAACGCCTGATTAATTGGTTTGCGGTAGGGACTGTTGTTAGGCAGAATGATGCCGTAGCTTTCTTCACGCAAGATACTACCAACAATCTGTACTTTCCCTTTGCCTTCGTTGGCAGCATAGAACAGAAGTACAGGCGCATCAAACACCACAGCATCAGCTTTTTTGGTTTGCAGAGCATTGTAAGCTTGCTCAATTTTGGTAACTTCTAAAACTGAAATCTTATGTTCTCGCACATATGCGGCGGCTGTGCTACCCGCAGTTGTGGCCACTACCTTGCCGGATAAATCGTCTATACTCTTGATATCACCCTGAAGCTGTTGTATTGTCAATAAGGTAGTCGCGCTGGCTGTAAAGTAGGCGGCAAAAAGTACTCCGATGAACATCCAGACAATACCTACTAGGCGTCCCAGTACTCCTTTGGGCATTTCATCCGCTTGGGTTGCTAATGTGGCAGCTGCCCACCAACAAGCTTTGAAAATGCCGGGAAAGTATGATTGGGGAATCATCCCATCTTTATGATGGCGCTCAGATAACCAAATAATGTGGCCTGCTACGACAATTAACACTAGAGCAACGCCTATTACCTGCAAGAGCCTAGTAGAGAAAAATAATTGCAAAATATTTGGGAAGGCACTGTTGTTGGTTTCTGAGTTTCGTACCATAATTTGCAGCCCCCCAGTTAAAATGGGTAATGAGAAATCAAAATTCTGCTGGCGTTCGGCTGTAATGGAGATAGCTGCAATTCCCAAATTAGCTTTGTTGTCTTTGATAGCAGTAAGCAGTTCCGGCACAGAGGAATATTCAATAAATTTAGACTCTACACCTATTTGGTTGGCGATGCTACGCCAGAGGTCGATGCTGAATCCCGATAACTCACCTTTGTTTAGTATCACAAAGGGCGGTATAACTCGTGTAGCTACTAATAACGTTTGTTGGAGTTGTGGTTTTTGGGCTAGTCCTGGGGATGTCATTAACAATAATGCCAGAATCCCACCTACTAATCCTATGCAGGTATACAGTGCTAAGGAACGCCTGGTTTTGTTTTTACGGTCATATCTGCCAATCGGGCTTTTTCTCCCAGCTAGAATTTGGCGAAATCTAGTAGCGATCGCATTTCTCATTAGAATTTTCTAAAGGTTGTATGCTATATCTATTTATCATGCCCACCCCATATCAAATATGACATTTATCATCCCCCTAAAACCGATTTTTTTCAGATTTAGAGGGATGAACATGAGTGATATCGGAATGCCAGATGAAGATGGTTATGCGCTGATTCGCAAAGTGCGAATCAGCGAAGCAGCTCGAGGAAAAAAAATTCCAGTAGCACTGACAACCTTTGCTAGAGATGAAGAGTCCAAACTGGCTCTGCAAGCTGGATTCCACGTTCATCTATCCAAGCCAATCGAGCCAGATAAGTTGGTGACAGTAGTGGCGAACCTGGTTAAAGGCAGTAAATAAGTTTAACTCAATTCCGTGGGTTTAAGTCCCCCGGTTCAATAAAAAAGCAAGTTTTGTGTTGGGGTTAAATCCCCATTACAAAACAAAATTTACGAACTTGTACTGAGCCTGTCTTGAGCTTGTCCTGAGCGCAGTCGAAGAGCGTAGCCGAAGTATTACGAATTATTTAACGTACAGTCAACGTCCACTTTTTCCTTAAAGGTAGGCTCTACTTCTCTTTTTTACAAAATTTTTGCGTTTCTGTAAATCATATTTATGGTCTTAATGATATCATGTTCGCATAATTAGTTATGATTTCCACAGTCATTGCACCCCACCCCTTAATCCCCTCCCCGCTCTTCGGGAGGGGAGACGAAGCGTAGCTTTGGCAGGGTGGGGTTCTTCGGGTTTAATAAGTAATCAAGCGAACATGATATGATAAGTCTTTTACAGGACATGATATCATTCATCCCTGCCCATGAATTATCAATTAGAAGCTGCCTTTTCTGCTACAGTACGAATTATTTCCTCCAGCGTTTGGAGTAATTCTTGCTCGTTGTAAGGTTTAGAAAAGTAAGCCCTAGCACCCAATTGCATCGCCAATTGCCGATGTTTATTGCTACTACGAGAAGTCAGCATGGCAACTGGAATATTTTTTGTATCAACGTCTGAATTTACCTTACCTAAAAAGCCATAACCATCAAGGCGAGGCATTTCAATATCGCAAATTACTGCCTCAACTCTCAATCCACTATGGAGTTTTTCTAAGGCATCTTGACCGTCTTTAGCTTGCTCTACTTGATAACCTCCTTTTTCAAGGGTCAGCGCTAAAAAGCGGCGAACATTAATCGAATCATCTACGATTAAAATTGTGCCTTTCTGTTTAACAGACGCGGCTGATATTTTCTCTTCATCAAATATGAGGAATGGTGTTTTTAACCTTGCTGATGGTAATTGAGTACCTCTCTTAGTCCGCCGATTTGTAGCAATCCAATACAGCAACTCATTAATATTAACTAGTGGCACTACTCGACCATCACCGAGAATTGTGCAGTTGCTGAAGCCTTCAGGTAAAGGTATATTTCCCTCGACTTGGCGAATAGCAACTTCCTGTTCACCCCAGCAACGGTCTATTTGGATCGCTACTGACTGATTATTACCTTTGACTACTAAGACGCTGTTAGCATTAATTGCTGCCGGAGTCTCTAACTCTGAGCTATAGCGCAGGCAATTAAACTCTAAATAACGAGTCAGGCGAATCAGTGGCAGCATGGTTCCTTGCCAATTTAGGACTTCACTACCTGCCATTTGGAAAACTCGCTCGTCTTGGAGTAAAGATATTTCTGAAATGACATCTGTGGGAAATGCCAATAGCATTTTGTTGATTTCTACCAGCAGAACTCGCGCCACGGAAAGTGTAAATGGTACTGATAAGGTAAAAGTAGTACCAACCCCTGGTTCCGTATCAACTTTCACATCTCCTCGAATCAGTTTGAGGTTGTTGCGAACCACATCCATACCGACACCGCGACCAGATAATGCTGTGACTTGCTCGGAGGTGGTAAAACCTGGTTCAAAAATTAGTGATAACAGTTCTTCATCACTAGCATTAGCGAGTAGAGAAGCATCTAATCCCATAGCTAGGGCGCGGGTGCGAATTTTCTCTAGAGAAATGCCCCAACCATCATCACGGATAGTAATCAGGGTGCGATTGCTGCGGTGAGTAGCTGTAATTTCAATCAATCCTTGTTCTGGTTTACCCAGAAGGCGGCGGGTGCTAGAGTCTTCGATACCATGATCGAAAGCATTCCTTAAGAGATGCATTAAAGGTTCGTTTAATGCTTCTAAAATGCTGCGTTCAATTAAAGTGTTGCCACCTTCAATTTTTAACTGGACATTTTTCCCATACTCTACATTTAAATCGCGCAAGGCTCTGGGAAAACGTTCAATTAAATCGGACAGCGGCCGCATTCGGATGTGATTGAGCTTTGTTTGTAACTGTTTGGATGTTTTGTTCAGTTTCCGAGCAATTTGGTCTGTATCATCTACACTCAATTGAACATCAGTTGTGACTTCCTGTACCTGAACAATGGTTTCCATAACTTCCTGCGATCGCAGGTTTAAATCGTTATAGCGATCCATTTCTAAAGTATCAAATTCCCTCTCTGTACCTTGTGTTTGGTGGCTATTTTCAGCTTGCACCCGCACCCCAGCTTGAGTAGAAATTTTGTCATATACTATACGTAATTCCTGGTTTTCTCGGTCGAGAACTTGGACTCGCTGGTTCAGGTTACGAACGAGTTTGCGTAATCTTTCTAGTTGCGAGTTTAACCCATTTCGCTGGACAATCAGTTCGCCAAATAAATCATTAATTTGCTCTAGTTGTTTGCTGGGAACTCTGACGCTATTTTCATGAGTTTCCCGCTCTTTAGCAACGCCATTTGGCTCTGCTTTACCTTCGCCAAATCTGGCATCTAGAGGATTATTTTCTCTAGCAAATATTGTATTATGCTCAGTGACATTGACAGCATTAACATCATCGGCCAATTCTGCATCTACAAATGTAAAATTAGCAGCTATCGCTTCATGATTAGTCCAATTTTCTCTAGTATTTTCTAGTGGCCAAACAGATGTTGACACTACTTGTGTATCTGTGGCTATATGTGGTATTACTTCTGCTGGTAATAGTGGCTGGGATTGCGTATAACTACTATTTAAGTCAAGTTCTGTAGGCAAGTTATCTAGTTGATTAGTCAGCACCAACGCTTGCGATCGCCGCCATGCTTGCAATGCTAACCGGGCAATTTCTGGAATGCGCGAGCTGCTAACAGTTTCCAATTGCTGCGTTACTGACTCACAAAGCTTGGTAAAAGCTGCCAACTGGAGCATTTCACCCAAACCGCCCAATTCAGCTGCCATGATCACAACTTCTTCATGCAAACCAGGCTGTTCGCTATCTGCCAATATAAATTCTAGGCGTTGCAAACACTCTTCTACTTCTGTGCCAAATAGCAAAGGGATAACGTCTTGGCCATCTTCTGGGGATAGCATGGTTGAGGCATCCTCAGGGGTAGGATCGCCCAAGCGATCGTGCAACTCATCAAAAATTGGGTAACAAAAGGTTGCTAACCACGCATCTTCAACAAGATTGCCTTCTGCAAGCAATTCTACAATTTGACGCAGCCAATCAACTCCAGATAGCAATAAACTTTGCAACTGAGTATCAATTTCGAGAGAATTTTTTTTAGTTTTTAAAACTTTAAAGGAATCTTCCAGACGGTGAGCTAAATCACTTAGCGATCTAAATCCCATCATCCCCGCGCCACCTTTAATAGAATGAGCGGCCCGGAGTGCAGCATTGATTTTATCCAAATCGATGCGGTTAGTAGTATCAATTTCCAGCAATACCGTTTCTAAGGTATTCAAGTAATCAGTTGCTTCTTCCAGAAACTGCATCTGGATTTCTAGTTCTTTGTCTTGTAACATGGTTTTTGTCCTTGGTCAACATAATTCGTAATTGATAATTCGTAATTCGTAATTCAGAGCAACCGACTGAAGTCGCTTGCTCTGAATAAGGAATGAATTTATTGATTCCATTAATAAATTAAGTTGCTCTGTATCCTTAATGAATTAATTATTAATTTCTCCTTAATGAATTCAAAATTTACGAATTACGAATTACGAATTAGTAATTATTTGGTCATTGGTCATTAGTCATTAGTAATTGGTCATTAGTCACTTGTACTGAGCGTAGCCGAAGTATTAGTCATTGGTAAAATGACAAAGGACAAATGACAACCGACAAATAACAAAAGTCATTCGTCACTTGTACTGAGCGTAGTCGAAGTATTGATCACTAGCAAATAGCAAAGGACAAATGACAAATGACAAATGATAAACTTAACTAACTTTGAAAGCCTCGACAGTCTCTTGTAACTGATGAGAAATCTCCA
Organism: Nostoc favosum CHAB5714; assembly: GCF_020829495.1. Lineage (GTDB taxonomy): Bacteria > Cyanobacteriota > Cyanobacteriia > Cyanobacteriales > Nostocaceae > Nostoc > Nostoc favosum. The sequence goes on from NZ_JAIVFQ010000017.1 coordinate 24,335, forward strand.
CGGTTTGTTGCAGAGATTCGGAAACTTGACGAGAAGAATCGCTGGTGCGTTGTGATACAGCAGCGATATCTTTCATCAATTGGCTAACACTTTGCGATGTTTCAACCTGAGATGCAGTTGCAGTGGAAATCGACTGCACTAAGGAGTCAATTTCACGCGATACATCCAAAATTTCACTCAGACTTTGTTTAGCCTCCTCCACAATTCGAGTTCCTTCTACCACTTGGGTAGTGCCTATTTCCATCGCTAGTACCACCTCACTGGTTTCTCGTTGGATATTTTCAACAATTTGTTCAATTTCTTGGGTTGCTGCGGCACTCCTGACTGCTAATTCGCCGACTTCTTCAGCCACTACGGCAAAACCTTGACCTTCTTCACCCGCACGCGCTGCTTCAATACCGGCGTTAATGGCTAATAAGTTAGTTTGAATAGCGATTTGGTTAATCAAGGAAACCACGCGAGAAATTTGTTGCGAAGATTCTCCCAAACGTTTCACTTTCTTAGCAGTTTCACCCACGGTTTCCCGCAAAGACAGGATGTTTTGTACCGTCAAATCCATTGCGTGTCCACTCTTGGTGGCGGTGTGAGCCGCATGATTGGCAACGAAAGCAGCTTTTTCGGCGCTTTCGGCTACAGCTTTCATGGATTGGGTCATTTGGTCAACAGCATCGAGGGTGCGGTTGATTTCGGCAGCTTGGGTCAGTGCTTCCTCTGCTAGGTGGCGAATGGCTCCTTCGTCAGAACCAATGGCAGTATTAACGTGGATAGCAGCTTGTTTAACTTGGGTAACAATATCTCGGAGGCTTTCTACAATGGAGTTGAAAAAGTCGGCAACAGTGCCTATTTCCCCAGGCGTCACGTCTGCACGCACTGTCAAGTCACCTCTGGCTGCACCTTCTACGTTGTTGAGTAGTTCTAAAAGTTGCTGTTGCAGTGTTTCGTTTTGACACCGTTCGTCGTCAGAACCGATTACTGCAACATTTCTAGATTGCTCTATCTTCTCTAATAACTTGGCTTGTTCTAAGGCATAGCCAATTTGAGTTGCTATCTGTTGAAACAAGTCAATTTCCGGCTGTTGCCAAACACGAGGAGTTTGGCACTGATGAGCAATTAATAAGCATAAAAGTTGCCCTTGGGCAAGAATCGGTACGATCAAATTACCTTTGACGGCAAATTTTTCCAAAAGTTGGATGTAACCGTCGGCATTTTTCAGACTTTGGTCTTGATGAATGTTAGTAACTGCAAGCACCCGTCCATCGTAATCAGTTTCTACATAACGTTCTCGAAAATAAAGATCGTCGATTTTAACTCCGATCATTTCCGGCCAATTACCAGTTACTGATTCAGCAACGACAACGCCATCCCTAGTATTTGGATTCACGCTATAAACGATTACCCTGTCTGTTTTTAGCGCTAGCTGAACTTCTTTTACTGCTGCGTGATAAATATCTTCAGTTTTGAGACTTCTCCGAATTTCTAGGGTAATATCTGTTAGTAATTTTGCCCCTTCAACGTCTAGTTCTTGTTCCTTAACTAAGACCTGCAATTGTTCGGCCATCTGGTTGATATTTGCACTCAATACCCCTAATTCGTCTTCTCTTTCGATTTCCAGACGGGTATTAAATTTACCTTGACCAAGCTTTGCTAATGCCGCAGTTGCATTTAAAATTGGCTGTGTAGTAAGTTTAGCTAACCGAGATGCGATCGCAGCTACAATCAATGCTGTCACTGCTGTACCAATGGCTATAATCCATAACAATTGTCTTTGCGGCTCAAATACAATTGCTGTGTCTGAAGATAAAAGTACTTGCCAGTTTAAATCTGGTAAGCCATCTAACTTACTGGCTGGTACGTAGCTGACTAGTTCTTCTTTTTTGCCAGTTTTGGGAACTTCTATAAAACTATCTACCTTTTTGGCTGCTATCAGTTTAGGTAAACTAGAATACTCTCCCTTTGCCTCTTTCCCTAATAATTCCTTTTGTGGACTCAAGAAAACTGTTCCCGAAGCATCGAGCAAATGGTATTGTTGTCCATTGGCTGCGTAGTTTTTGATTACTTCTTCTAAAGATTTTACGGGCATCCGCGCTCTTACCACACCAATCGTTTGGCCCGTCCTTATCTCTTTCACAGGTGCAGCTATATAAATACTCATTACACCAGTATTTTTTGCTGCTTCAGGTTTACTAATGACAGGAGTATCTTTTTGTAAAACCTCTTGAAAGTAGGTACGGTCTTTTTGGTTGTCTAGGGGTTCGCCTGTGGATTGGACAATCAACTTACCTTGGCGATCAAAAACAGCAACGCTGTCATAAACTTTGTAGGCTTCGATAACTCCATCTAGGATTGCTTGTTTATCTTGATTGGTGATACTTACACTAGCCTGGGGACTTGTCAAAAAAAGTAAACTTGATATTACCTGAATATCTCCGTAGCGTCCCAACATGAAACGGTTAACTTTATCACTTAAGCCAATAGCTTCAGCTTGTTGAGATTGGGTAATTTGCTTAGTAATCGATTTGTTGGCAAAGCTAAAAGCGATCGCGCCGATGCCCAATAGTGGTATTGTAGCAATTGCGATCGCTACAATAGTCGCTTTCTTAGCCAATCCGAGTTTTGTAAAAGAGGCAATAGCCTGATTTAGGAAAGAATTATTAGCCGTTTCACTAGTAGTTTTAGTTGGTAGCTTTATGACACTACCAGTTATTTTTTGGGATGAAATCAGTGATGCTCGATTTTGAGCGCCACTACCTTGATTCGCGTTGGTTTTATTAAACATAAAAGTAGTTCTCCTAACTATGTGAATAAGAACACTAAAAATCCTTTTTAGTAGTACACTCTAATCACTGCGGAGAATAGAAGACTGCACAATTGCCTGGGCATCTAATACCAGTAATATTTCTTCTTGTTGCACAAGGCACCCACATAAATAAGGAACTAAACTGGATGCCACTTGTCCTATAGGAGAATGAATATCATCAGGGATGAACTTAGTCGTACCTTTTATTTCTTGCACAACTAAACCCAACACCAATGATTCCACTTGGATAACGATCGCACTGTACTGTCGCAGTCGATAATCTAGGGATTCTAAATTGAGCATTCTTGGCAAATCAACAACCCAAATTATCCGACTCCGCCAATTCATTAATCCTAATATACAGGAGGGCATATTAGGCATTGAGGTTACAGACTCAATAGGTACAATAATTGCTTCTTGCGTCTGTTTCATTGATAAAACAGCAGCAGTCTGTTGATTTAGCTGAAACTTCAGATAACCGTCTGCTAAATTATTTTGGGTTTCTTTTGAAGGAAGTGTAATGTTTATACTAGTCATTGATTCAAATTCCCACTGATTTAATAGTACGTAGCAGAAGTTCGCGGGTGTAAGGTTTAGTTATGTAGGCATCAGCACCTTGTCTCATCGCCCATAAACGGTCAATTTCTTGATTTTTGGAACTACAAATTACAATTGGCACTTTTGCAGTAATCGGATTTCTTCTCAGATAACGACACAATTCAAATCCGCTCATTTCTGGCATTACTACATCAGTAACGATCACATCTGGTTTTTCTAATACAGCTTTTTCTAAGCCCTCTTTTGCACCACTTGCTTTAATTACGTTGTAACCACTTTCTTTCAGATAATGGCTCATTAATTCCAATTCACTGGGAGAATCTTCTACAATTAGAATTGTGCCAAGTAAAGTCAGACTCACTATTAAATCTCCTAAAAAACTCAATTCAACATATTTTGTTATTTTTATTTGCCTTGTTTAAATTAACCAAGATGTTTGAAAACCATTTTTAGCAATTCTGATTGTGTAAAAGGCTTAGTCAAATATCCTGAGGATCTGACTAGTTTTGCCTTTGCCCTGTCGATAAAGCCTGTTCTACCAGTCACCATAATAATAGGTGTATGTTTAAAAGCTGAATGTTTCCGTAATAAGGAACATAGCTCATAGCCATCTAAACTTGGCATCTCAACATCTAGCAATATCAGGTCGGGTTTACTCCGAATAATTTGCATTAAAGCCTTAACAGGGTCGTTAATCATCACAACTGAAAATGTGTTTTCATCCAAAAAGTGTTTAATGGAATTCAAAACTGTTTGGCTATCATCAATGCAGGCAATTGTATATAGTTTTTTACCAGCAGGTAGCTGAGTATTTTTCTTGTTTTCAGGAATATCAAAATTGATTGGTATCGGTAACTTTTGCCCAAGTTTTATTTGTAGTTGTGGCTGAACTTGAGACGGTTGTATTTTAGACAAAACTTGGGAACTCCCACCAGCCGGAATTGATGACTGGATATTTTGCCGATTTCGTAACTGTTTTTGACAGTGTTCAACAAGTAACCGCAAATCCAGCCGACAGAACTTTGGTAGTTCATCCAAAGAACTTTCCGGGCTGAATTCATAGCTACCTTCTTTTAAACACAGAAATGATTCCAGTACTTCTTTTGCTAATTCGTCTATCAGGCTTGCTGCTTGCACAGAAGTGATATAGTCCTGATTTACTAACCAACAAATAGCTTGGTAATCGGCATTGGGTATTGATTGGTGTTCATTCTTCGTCTCAAACATCAGCCGCATCTGCACGCGAGTGGCGCTGTTGAGAGCAGGAATTTGCTGGCTCAAGCGTCGCAAGTGACTGTCAAGCCGCTCAAACAGTTTATCTGAATAGGAGGCATAAGTAAGTTTACCGTCCTCTAGATAAATTGACCAAGAAACCATTCCAGTAAATATGTTTAAGCACCCTGTAGCACGCCGACTGGTTAATTGTGCCAACAGAGATAGCGGATGTAGTTTCTGGAACAACCTGTAGCTACCTATAGGAGTTGTGCTCATTTTGCTTTTACTTCAGCTAAATTCGATACATGTAAGCTAAATTCGTACAGAGTTATTCCACAATTTAAATCAAGTAAAAAGCATCAAACTTTTGCATTTTCAAGTACATCAGTTTATATCTAAACTTGGTGGTGAAACTCAACGAAAACAGCGTCATTTTCAAATGATCGAATCTCAGTAATAGGAAGTAAAATATTATTAATTTACTTCCTGTTACTGAGATTTACAGACTTTTTGGACAATAAGACATAAAAATGTCAAGACTAGATGAAGCCACTTTCCATTGAGTAACCCCAATCTGACCACAGGAATAATACTGATTTTGTAGATAGTAATATATTTGAACTTCTGTATTTACACTTAAGTAAACTCTATTTTTTAAGCAGATAGGACTAATGAAGCCACTTTGCATCGAGTAACTTCAACTTGACCACAGTAATAATACTGGTTTATTGATAATAATAAATTGATTTTTTTATATGTTTTAGTTTCATGAACAGAGATATAGGACTTACGCAAAATATCTCTTAAACTCTCATTTCTCCGTGTCGCGCCAGTTGCTAAAGAGCGGGAACGCTAAGAGCGAACAAGTCTCTTAACCGCAAGGGCGCACTGGCCTCTCTGCGCCTCTGCGGTAGCCTGCGGCAAGCCCTCCGGGTGACGCTCGTACCTTGCTAACGCTGCGCTAACAGCAGTCGCTCATGGGGAAAACCCCCATGCGCTAAAGCGTCTCCCCTTGGGAGAAGACCGCGCTGCTTCACCGCTTTGCGTCCAATACGGTTCGGTTAAGAATATTTGTAGGTTGGGTTGAACATTCGTGTTACCCAACAAACCCCACAATATGTTGGGTTTCGTTCCTCAACCCAACCTACACATTTTCATTTTTTGGGCTTAACCGAACCGTATTGGCTTTGCGTCTACGTTATTCCGTAAATCGTGCGTAAGTCCAAAGATAGTATGTCTTATTTCACTGTTCATACCTCGGTGGATACTGCGGAAGTCTTATCAGCAGAAAAAACTAAGAGTATCCGCAGCCCTGCCTGGAGGGGGACATGCGTAATATTTATGAAAAGTTGGGCATTGCTGTTGTTTTAGTAGGAACTGACCGTTTAAAAGCAGTAATTAAGCGAGATGAACAAGTTTATAACCGCTTTCGGGCTTGTCATCGTTTCGGGAAGTTGCCAGGGAAGAAGTTCCAGGATACTGTACAAACCTGGGAAATAAGGTTTTAAAGTTGCCATTGCCTTCTAATCTTATTAACAAAGATATTCTGCGGATTTTGACTTCGGCAACAGAAGGTTACATTGGTCAGCTATAGCAATCCTAAATGAGTCGTGAAAAATATAGATAAGGAAACGAACCGCCTTCGCGCAGCGTCTCGTTAGAGAAGAACGCCAAGGACGCAAAGATAAGAGAGAAAAAAGAGATATATAATTAATTTTCACAAATGATTTAGGATTGCTATATAAGCTATTCTAAAATTTAGGATATGGAGAACGAACAATTTTTCTTACCTTACCATCGCTCTTAGAGGTTACATAAATTTCCCCCTCTTCGTCTACCCCAAACCTGACATCAGAACGTTTACTACCAATGATTTCTAGAAAAGAACCTTCTTTTTGACCATCAAACAGTCTAAGTTCTTTAATCTTTGCCTGTTTACCATTCACAAGTTCATCTACAGGTACATGAAAAAAACGTCCATCGTTGGCAAAATCAGCAAAAATATACTGACCTACTAATTCAGGAATGGCTCTACCTCTATAAACATAACCACCTGCGATCGCAACCGAATAAAAACCCTGCCAATCAGCAGGTAAATCATGGTCATATTGAGCAACCGGATATGTGTAACCATACTTGGCATCATCTTGAGGTAAAGGAAATAGAACATTCTCATTCTTTTCATTTATCACCCACCTTCCCTCACGATTCCCCCATCCGTAGTTAGCGCCTTTTCTCCCAAGATTGATTTCTTCAATCAAAGCTTGACCGATATCAACAATTAACATCTTGCCTTGGCCACCTGTATCCCAACTAAAACGATGGGGATTACGTAACCCATAAGCCCAAATTTCCCCTAAAGTTTTGCGGTTGTTATCCTGAGCAAAAGGATTATTTTTAGGGATGCCGTACTTACCGTTAGCGCTGTTCTTACCAAAAGGATTTATACGCAGAATTTTTCCTAGAGGTGTACTCAGGTCTTGTCCATTATCTAGAGGATCTGTATTGCTGACAGGAAAGCCGTCACTTCCTCCGTCTGCTGTAGCAATGTACAACATTCCATAATCAACATCTCTAGGTTTAGCATTAGGATTGAAGCCCAATTGCCCGATATTATGGTCTGGATATGGCTGTTCAATCCGCAGAATTTCTCGAAAAGTTCCAGAAAAAATATTAGCAGCAGGATTAGTAGTTTTCCATTCTAGAACTACGTCATGGTGAGAACTTTCGATGATTTTACCTGCCCTATTAATAATTGTTTTTCTCACCGGAAAATCAGGAATGGAGTTATCTTTGTCTTCACTGTGTACAGTATAAAAAATTCCATTTTGCCTAAATTCTGGATGGAAAGCGAAATAAGAGAAACCTTGTTGAGTGCTTTTATCATTAAAGCTTAAGGATAGTAATCGCTTTAAATCCATGTAAACTGAGGCTTGATTATTATTAATTACATAGAGTTTGCCACGCATATCATTGACGAATAACCTGCCGCTACCATCACCTGTATTGGCTAACATATTCAATCTTGCGATTCTCTCTTGACTTGGCGCTATAACGCTTTTGGGTATTTGCACAACTTCTTGTATACCTACGGAAATCTGTGATTTTTCAATCTTTTCAAGAATGGGGTCTGTAATTTGAGCCGAAGAAATATTAGAAAACACTAAGTTGAAAACCAAGGCTATGCAGATACCAACTAAAATGTATAATTTTTTCATGATTCAGTTAGAAATAGGTTTTAGTTTATGCAATCTAGGTTTATTAAGAATATAACACTAGCCTCAAGTCCCATAACTATGGGAATCAGTATTATCTTGATGAGTATTTTGTACCCTTGTCAAGGGGAAAGAGCTAAGATTAAATCAGTATCATTAAACACAATTAATGCACGTATTAAAGATTCGCATCAGCAGAATACAAGTATAACTGTTACTGAATGGGGTAAAGCTGAAAATGGTCAATCAGTAAACCTTTTTACCTTGACTAATGCTAATGGACTAGTAGCTAAAATAACAAACTATGGCGCAATTATTACAGAATTAAAAGTTCCGGATCGTCAGGGTAAATTAGACGATGTAGTATTGGGATTCGATACTCTAGAGGCTTATAAACAGGTTAATCGCTATTCATATTTTGGTGCGATCGTTGGGCGAGTTGCCAACCGTATTGCCAATGGCAAGTTTACTCTTGATGGTAAAGAATATACTCTAGCTACTAATGCGGGTTTACATCATCTTCACGGTGGTAAAAAGGGTTTTGATCAAGTAGTTTGGCAAGCCGAACCAATCACAAGCCTGACTGGAGCAACATTGAAATTGACATATTTAAGTGTTGATGGAGAGGAAGGCTATCCTGGTAATTTAACAGTAACAGTAACTTATACGTTAACCAATAATAACGAATTTAAAATGGAGATGACTGCCACTACAGATAAGCCTACACCAGTCAATTTGACAAACCACTCTTACTGGAATTTGGCTGGTCATGCTTCTGGTAGTATACTAGGACATCAATTATTAATTAATGCAGATAAATATACACCAAATAATGCCCAAAAAATCCCTACAGGAGAGATTAAATTAGTTCAAAATACCCCCTATGACTTTACTCAACCCAAGTTAATTAATGATGGCATTAAACAACTTGAGGGCGATAAACCCAGTTATGACATCAACTATGTACTCAACGGGAAACCCGGACAAATAAAACTCGCTGCAAAAGTGGATGAACTATTCTCTGGTCGAGTCATGGAGGTTTATACAACTAAACCAGGAATGCAGCTTTACACTGGTTACTTGCAGAATTTGAAAACTCAGGGGAAAGGTGGAGTTAACTATCAGGGATATGCTGGCTTATGCCTAGAAACGCAATACTTTCCCAATTCAATTAATCAACCCAATTTTCCTTCTACTATCTTGCGTCCTGGTCAAATTTATCGTCATATTACCATACATAAGTTTTATACAAAACAGGATAATTTACAAAGCATTCTTGACAAGAATACTCAAGTTGAAAAAATTGCTAGAAATTTCAAATTTACAGAGGGGCCGCTTTGGCATCCAAATGGTTTTCTACTTTTAAGTGATATTCCTGCCAATACAATTTATCAATGACAACCTAATCAAAAATTGCAGATTTTCCGCCATCCTTCTGGTAATGCTAATGGCAACACCTTTGACCTTCAAGGGCATTTAATTACTGCTGAACACAGTAACCGTCGTGTATCTCGTACAGAAAAAAATGGCAAATTAGTCACACTTGTTAGCCATTACCAAGGAAAACGACTTAATAGCCCAAACGATTTAGTAGTGAAATCAGATGGAAGTATCTACTTCACAGATCCACCCTATGGTATTAAACCACAACAAAAAGAATTAGGTTTTTATGGTGTTTATCGTCTGACATCAGATGGGAAATTAACTCTATTAGCTAAAGATTTTGTCCGTCCCAATGGCATCGCCTTTTCTCCTGATGAAACCAAACTATATGTCAATGATTCTGAAACAGGCCATATCCGTGTCTTTGATGTTAATTCCGATGGTCTTTTGAAAAATGCACGTATTTTTGCCCAACAAAAATATCCTGGTAAGGAAGGAGTTCCAGATGGAATAAAAGTAGATATCAAAGGGAATGTTTATAGTACGGGGCCTGGAGGAGTGTGGGTTTTCTCACCTGCGGGCAATCTACTAGGTATTATTGAAGTCCCAGAAGTTCCAGCTAACTTGGCGTGGGGAGATAATGATTATAAAACTTTGTACATCACGGCGAGAAATAGCTTGTATCGTATCCGCCTTAAAAACCCAGGTGTTATACCAGGAAAGAGTTTTGCGCTGCGTAGTTGGTAAAATGAGCGTAGAAAATTGGCAAAATAAAGAATCTACAAAAATATAATTAAATAATTCGTAATTCGTAATGACGCTCGTTCCGACGCTCGTTCCTCGCTAACGCTGCGCTATCGCTACCGCTACGCTAACGTAATTCGTAATTAAGTTTTGTAATGGGGATTTAACCCCAACACAAAACTTGCTTTTTTATTGAACCGGGGGACTTAAACCCACGGAACTAGTTAAAAATTATCATAAACACATTATGTTTTGTAAAAAATAATGTGTTTATGATAATTTAATTTATCGCGTGATTAAGGTGTTTGTCTCAATGACAATAATCTGTCACCGACGAAAAACAATTAGTCACTGCACAGTATAACTACCAGCCTAGATAAGGCAATTCAATTTATTAAAAATGCGGATGAAAGGACTTGAACCTTCACTCCTTTCGGAACTAGAACCTAAATCTAGCGCGTCTGCCAATTCCGCCACATCCGCATCAGCTTCCTATCATACCATGAGAAATTATTTTTGGGAATAGGGAGTGGGGAGTGGGGAGATGAGGGAGCAGGGGGAGCAGGGGGAGCAGGGGAAGCAGGGGGAGAATAACTATTGATTTTTAACCAATGCCCAATGCCCAATGCCCAATGCCCAATGCCCAATGCCCAATGCCCAATGCCCCATGCCCCATGCCCAATTACATGACCGCAACACGAGGCAGACGATGCTTAAACCCACAAAGAATTTCCCAGGAAATAGTGTTTAGTTGTTCTGCCCAATCGTCTGCTGAAATTTGTTCTTTTCCCTGTTCCCCTAGCAAGGTGACTACTTCCCCTTCTTGGATATTGGGTATGGCACTCACATCCAGCATCAACTGATCCATTGTAATTGCCCCGATTTGCGAAACTCGCTGACCGCGAATTAACACCTGCATTTTGTTGGAAAGATTACGAGGCACACCGTCAGCATAGCCAATTCCTACAACGGCGAGGCAAAGTTCACGCGGGGCAATAAATTGATGCCCGTAGCTAACAGCTGTTCCTGCGGCAATTGTTTTAACTTGGGTAACTCTTGCCTTAAGTTGCAAAACCGGCTTGAGATTGATCGCATTTTGTAAATGCAGCGCTGGGTAGAGTCCGTAAACAGCTAAACCTACTCGCACAATGTCATAATGTAATCCCGGATCTGTCAGTGCAGCCGCAGAGTTTGCCAAGTGCAAGCAAGGTGGCTCAATTCCCATTGCTTTGATTTGAGCGATCGCTTCCTCAAATCGTCTATGCTGTTCTTCCATTGCCGTAGTATCAGGATCATCTGCTGTTGCCAAATGAGAATAAATACTGGCAATAGATAGATGTGGTAAGCGCTGTACTAATTGCACAAATTCACCAGCTTGCTGCCAATTAGTTCCCAACCTAGACATTCCCGTGTCTAATTTGATGTGTACGGGCACTGGAGAATCATGATTCATGGATTCTAGGATATCGGAAAATACTAAAGCTTGTTTAGGGCTACAGAGTGTGGGCTGAAGTTTCCAATGTGCGATCGCATGAATCTGCTCTGGTGTATGAGTTGCCCCTAAAATCAAAATTGGGGCTTGAATCCCGCCTTCACGCAATTCAATAGCTTCTGGAACTGTAGCGACTCCCAGCCAACTCGCTCCCGATTGGATTGCAGTTTGGGCGACTGTTACCGCTCCATGTCCATAGGCATCAGCTTTTACTACTGCCATCAACTCAGTATGCGGCGATAAAAACTGCACCAATTGCTGTATATTGTACGACAACGCTCCTAAATCAATTTCTACCCAAGCTCGTTGCGAAAACCACGCGTAGGTGTCGCACTGCTGATTAGGAACTACACCAGGGATTTGTTTGCGACTTAACATTTGTACTGACTCCTATCCCACCACGGCTAAACTTCCAAGTTATCTATACACGCTTACTAAAGCGAGATCAGATTAAATAGGAAGTGTAACCTTCAGATTGGAATTGATACAAGATGTTGCAGTAGTAAAGTAAAAGTTAAGATTTATAACTTGCGAGCAAAGCCAGAGACGCTCCTCACTTCTCAACTTCTAACTCATAACTTAATTGCCGAATTATCCCGAAAGTATAATTTATTCTCATCTCCCTAGCAGGATGTATTTGTGTTAACATTTATGTAAAGCTAATACCCTGAGCGCAGATAAATGGGGAAGGTTTTAGTCTTAAACGCCTCTTACGAACCTCTCAATATAACGAGTTGGCGTCGTGCTGTGGTTCTTTTAATTAAGGGCAAAGCAGAACGCGTGGAACACAACGGGAAATTCCTATACTCGGATTTTCCGTTACCGACCGTGATCAGGTTGCGTCATTACGTGCGTGTTCCTTATAAAGAAATTCCTCTGACTCGCCGAAATATATTGCACCGTGACGGTCATGCGTGTCAATACTGTGGTTATACAGGGGATGAGTTGACCCTAGACCATGTAATACCGCGATCGCGCGGCGGAGGTGATAACTGGGAGAACATTGTGACCGCTTGTGTGCGTTGCAATGTCAAAAAAGGCAGTCGGACTCCCCATGAAGCTCACATGCCCTTACGTCATCCTCCTCGCCAACCTTATAGCAGCCTCTATTTCGAGGTCAGCAAACATCTTAAGAGTGGACTGCATACAGAGTGGCAAAAGTATGTTATAGGTCTTTGAGCAAAAAAGCAGAGGAGCAAAGGAAAAAGAAGAAACATCTTTTTGTTTTGGGACAGTGCCAATAACTTTAGTTATCGATTGTTGAAAAATTGGTGGCTATATTGCTTGCAACGAATGCGATCGCGTCTCCTAAACAGGCGCAATGCGCCAACGCTCAAGCCTCTACATTTGTGTATGGGGCTTGCTCTTTCCTCCCTGGCTTCTCCCAAGGGGAGACGCTAAAAGCGATCTGATATCATGTCCGACTTAATACTTATGTCATTGCGAGCGGAGCGTGGCAATCCCAAACCTTTGCGATTGCTTCATTTCACTTCGTTGCATTCGCAATGACATATCGTAAGTGATTTGCCGAACTTGATATGACTTCTTGCACTAGTACAGCGCGGCGTAAATCAAGCTACCATTTTAAAAGTTGCAAAAGCCTTGATATACAAAACTTTTGACACTTCGACTCCTTTCGACTGCGCTCAAGGCAAGTCGCTCAGTGTTAACTTTTGACTTTCGCCTTGCGGTACTAGGTTTCGCTCTAAATTATCAGAATTTTTAAAGGGAATAAAAAACACGCATTGTTCAATAAAAATAATTGTTAACATTTTTGAGGGGTCTAAGTCCCTCGCTTCTAACAAGCGACAAGTTTTGCGGTGGGGTTAAAATCCCCATTGCAAAACAAAATTTACGAATTACGAATTACGAATTACGAATTATTTTAATTGCTCAATAGTCACAATAATGAGATTATTGAGCATAAGACTATTTCAAATATCAAGGACTAACCCGAAAGTATAAGATAGAAGGTATACCCTAAGTCAGATTAAAATTCCGCTAATTGAATTTACGGAAGAGAAAAAAAGCTCCTCAAGCAGATTTATGTTATCAAATACAGCCCTATATGCTAGACTTCCTTGTTTCCAGCACCTATACGCGTAAGAGTGGAATTTAGTTCATTGTTGACCATTGTTGAGCGCTGATGTGACTGACAAAAATATACTTAGATGTATAGTGCAATGTCTTGATATTTTTGCGAAGATCAAAATAATGTGGCTGAATTCAGTGAATTGCTGATTGTAGTATTTCTGAATTAAAGGAGCCTCACACTTTAAAAAAAGTTCCCTATGTACTTGAATTCTCCCGTTACTCAGTTTGAGAGTTTGTCATCGACCACAGAGCCAAACCCAGAGGAACCTGAAATAGAAAAAGCGCCAGTGGAAGTTTCATTTAAAACTCCGTCATTACCGCCATCGGTAGGTGAAGGAGCTATATATCTCAGTCAGCGTGGTAATTCCCTGGCACAACAAAAGTCAGAAGAACTGCAAAGAACCCTTCTGGCACACCGACACGATCGCCAACTGGTAATTCTGCAAGATTTTCCTGACCCTGATGCCCTTTCCTGTGCCTGGGCTTATCAGTTAATTGCCCAGCAATATGATATCAAATGTGAAATCATTTATGCTGGCGCATTGAGCCATCAAGAAAATATTGCCTTGGTGAGGCTGACTAATTTACCAATCCAACGCTGGACACCGCAAACCTTGAAAACAAAAGATTTGTCATCTTATCAAGGTTTTGTATTAATTGATAACCAGGGAACCACTTCACAGCTACTGTCGGCGGTGCAACAGGCTAAAATTCCCCTAGTAGTCCTCATTGACCATCACAGTATCCAAGGTGATCTGCAATCAGAGTTTGAGGATATCCGTCCCTATGTAAGAGCGACGGCAACAATTTTTACCCAATACCTGCAAACGGGATTATTGGCATTAGATAGCAGCATAAATCAACACGTCAAATGCGCTACTGCCTTGATGCACGGCTTGCGATCGGATACAAATCGGCTAATGCAAGCGCAAGAAGAAGATTTTATGGCAGCTGCGTATTTAAGCCGATTTTATGACGCTCAACTGCTAAACGCAATTTTACAGGCGAATCGTTCCAAGCGGGTAATGGATGTGATCGAGCGATCGCTAAAAAATCGCATCGTCCAAAATAACTTTTCCATCGCTGGTGTTGGTTACTTACGCTACGAAGACCGTGACGCCATCCCCCAAGCGGCTGATTTTCTCGTCACCGAAGAAAACGTCCATACAGCCGTAGTTTACGGCATTGTTCACGATGAAGACGATGAACTGGAAATAGTCATTGGCTCCCTGAGAACTAGCAAACTGACCCTTGACCCCGATGAATTCATCAAAGAAGCCTTTGGACAAGATAGTGCAGGGCGCTTTTTCGGCGGTGGAAGGACAAGCGCAGGCGGCTTTGAAATTCCAATGGGCTTCTTATCTGGCAGCAACGAAAATTCCGCATACGCGAAAATGAAATGGGAAGTATTCGACGCTCAAATTAAGCAAAAACTGCTGAGGTTAGTTAATCCCAGAGACAACCCGATTCAGTCCGAGTAGAGGGAACTCAAGGAGATGCGGAGAACTGCTAACTAATGCAGCAGTCAAAGTGTTTGGTCAAATAGCATCCCTTCCCGATTTTTGATAAAAGTCGGGAATTTGGGTTTTATGACCTAAATCAAACTTAACTTGCGCCTACCTATTTATTTGCCAAGGAGAAGCGCTATGAAGATTATAGAACTGCAAATGTTACAAACTCTGTATGAGCAAGATTTTTATGCTTGGGTAGAGCAGACAGCAGAGCTTTTGCGATGTCTACGACGGGCTACGCCTACGCACCAGTGGGACACGCTAGATTTAGAACACTTAATTGAGGAAGTGGTGGACTTGGGTAAAAGCCAACAACGGGCGTTGCAAAGTGCGTTGCGGTTGGTGTTGTCGCATTTGTTGAAGTGGAAGTATCAACTAGAACGTCGTAGCCACAGTTGGCAAGTGACCATTACCCGTGAGCGACTGAATATAGATGAATTGCTGCAAGAAAGTCCTAGCTTGCGGCATTTTTTAAATGATGCTGAGTGGATAAATACTACCTATCAAAGAGCGCAGCGAGAGGCAATGGTAGAAAGGGGTTTATCAGAGGAGAACTTTGCGATCGCTATTGTAAAAAGTTTAGAACTCGCTATTAGTCAACTTTCACCAGAGGATCTAGCTGCTTTTCGTACCTGGTTTGCAGAATTCGATGCAGCAGCTTGGGATAAACAGATTGAAATTGAACCTGCCTCCCAGTCACCAGATTTTGACTTGATGAATGATAACTTTATTGGGATGTGGAGCGATCGCCAAGATTTAGCTGATAGCACTGCTTGGGTGCGTGGTGTTCGAGAAAATGAGTGGTCAAAGTCACATGACTAACTCAACCATCGTTGATACTGATATTCTAATTGATGCAGGTAGCGGTGTTCTCGAAGCAGTAAAGTGTTTGCAAAATCTGAAAGCGAGTTCTGGCTTGGCAATTAGCATAATCACACAAATGGAACTAATGGTTAGTTGTCGTAACAAAGCAGAGCTACAAACACTCTTAAATTTCCTCAAGCAGTTTTACATCATTAAGATTGACCAGGCTGTATCTGACACAGCAGTTGATTTATTGCGGTCTTATCGGCTCAGTGATAATTTGGCCATTCCTGATAGTCTCATTGCAGCTACAGCAATAGTGTGGAATTACCCGTTTATCACAAAAAACCAACGGGATTACAGATTTATTCAAGGTTTAAACCTGTTGCCATATCCGTAACACGTTAGAACACCTAACGCCGCGTTGCACCGGACAGATCGCATATCAACGAATACGTAATAATGATTAAGATTAGGATAGGTTAATTGACAGCAGACGTAAATCCTAACTAAGCACGGGCTACGCCCCGCTATGCTAACAGAACTCAAAGTATGGAACTATATTTAATTCGTCATGGCATCGCCGAAGATAAAGGATTAGGCATCAAAGATGAGGAACGCAGCCTTACCAAAGAAGGACGGCAAAAAACTGAGAAAGTCGCTCAGAAACTTGTTAAATTGGGATTAAACTTTGATTTGATTCTCACCAGCCCCTTAGTGCGGGCCCGCCAAACGGCTGATATCCTCATAGCAGAAAAACTAAGCTCCCAATTAGAGGAATCTAGCCACCTCGCCCACGATGGTCAAATTTCTAGTTGGCTAAAAGACTGGTTAAAGCCAAGAAATTATTCCCAAAATACCCAATTGGCACTGGTTGGACACGAACCTGATTTGACCAATTGGGCAGAAATTCTCCTATGGGGAGAAGTCAAAGCAAGCTTAGTCTTGAAAAAAGCAGGTATGATTGGGATAAAACTACCAGAAACAGGTTCTCCTCTGGGTCGGAGTCAGATGTTTTGGTTGACACCACCCAAGTACCTGCTATAACAGTTTTTCAACATTTCCAATTGTTGTTAGAAGGGCTACTGTTATAGCGACAATAATTTCTGGTAAGTTAGCTTGATCAGATATTTCACAAAGCGAATGGTGGTGCCATGATGGTGTGCGAATACAAGCCTGGTTTAGAAGGCATTCCCGCCGCCCAATCAAGTATCAGCTATGTTGATGGGCAAAAGGGAATACTAGAATATCGTGGCATCCGGATTGAGGAACTAGCAGAAAAAAGTACATTCCTAGAAACTGCTTATCTCTTAATCTGGGGCGAACTGCCAAGCAACGAAGAATTGAAAGCATTTGAGCATGAAGTTCGTTATCACCGGCGGATAAAATACCGCATTCGGGACATGATGAAATGCTTTCCAGAAAGCGGTCACCCAATGGATGCGCTGCAAGCCTCTGCTGCTGCTTTAGGGTTATTTTATTCGCTTCGGGATTTACATAATCCTGCCTACATTCGGGATTCAGTGGTGCGCCTGATAGCAACCATTCCCACGATGGTAGCAGCGTTCCAACTGATGCGAAAAGGCAATGACCCGATACGTCCCCGTGATGACTTAGACTACTCCGCCAACTTTCTATACATGCTCGATGAGAAAGAACCCGATCCTCTGATGGCGCGGATTTTTGATATCTGCTTGATACTTCAAGTTGAGCATACAATGAATGCTTCTACTTTCAGTGCCAGGGTGACAGCTTCCACCTTAACTGATCCTTACGCTGTGGTTGCTAGTGCAGTGGGAACTTTGGGAGGGCCCTTGCATGGCGGAGCCAATGAAGAAGTAATTCAGATGTTGGAAAAAATTGGCTCTGTGGAAAATGTCCGTCCCTACATAGAGGATTGTCTGCAAACTAAATCTAAGATTATGGGCTTTGGACATCGTGTGTATAAAGTGAAAGACCCACGAGCCACAATCTTACAAGGTCTAGCAGAACAGCTGTTTGAAAAGTTTGGGCATGACAAGTTCTATGATATTGCCCTAGAGATGGAACGCGTGGTAGAGGAAAAACTCGGTAGCAAAGGGATTTATCCCAATATTGACTTTTACTCAGGTTTGGTGTATAGGAAGATGGGGATTCCTACAGACTTGTTTACGCCAATATTTGCGATCGCTCGCGTTGCCGGTTGGTTAGCCCACTGGAAAGAACAACTAGCAGAAAACCGGATTTTCCGTCCTACCCAGGTTTACAACGGTCTGCACGAAGTTACTTATACCCCAATTGACAAACGGTAAATGGGCATGGGGCATGGGGCATGGGGCATGGGGCATGGGGCATGGGGCATTGAAAAGAAGCAGAGGGGCAGGGTGCAGGGGGCAGGGGGCAGAGGGGAAAACTCTTCTCCCTTATCTTCCCCTGCTTCCCCTGCTTCCCCTGCTCCCTCTGCTCCCTCTGCTCCCCCTGCTTCCTCATGCCCCCGTCTCCTCAATAGCAATCTCAATGCCAACCATAAGTAGAAGTTCTCATCTCGCTTCAGAGGGCTAAAACCATCCAAGGATATACTAGGCATGGGAATTAGCAACAAATCTTCAATCAAGCGTCATCTGGGCAAAAATTAAAAATGGGTGAATTTACAGGTATTAATTCAACTAATAGTTGTAATTCACCATGACTCGATGTCTTAAAGAGTGGAAACATGAACTCAGGAATTGACCTCCAAGGAACTTTTATTGAATCCCTCCGGGATTTAGGTATACCACCAGGAACAGCCAAAGCAATTTGGATGCCACTGCCAATGATACTGATGCTGATTGGGGCAACAGTGGGGGTATTAGTTGCTACTTGGCTAGAACGAAAAATTTCCGCCGCCGCACAGCAGCGAATTGGGCCAGAATACCAGGGGCCTTTTGGGTTGCTGGTACCTGTAGCGGATGGTTTGAAGTTGGTATTTAAAGAAGATATAGTACCAGCTAAATCTGACCCTTGGCTGTTTACCCTTGGGCCAATTATTGTTGTGATTCCGGTGTTTCTGTCATTCCTGATCGTCCCCTTTGGGCAGAACATCGTAATTAGCAATGTGGGCATGGGCGTATTCTTGTGGATTGCCTTGTCAAGCATTCAACCCATTGGTTTGTTAATGGCTGGCTACGCATCTAATAATAAATACTCCCTTTTAGGGGGGTTGCGGGCAGCAGCGCAATCTATTAGTTATGAAATTCCTTTGGCGCTGGCGGTGTTAGCGATCGCTATGATGTCTAATAGCCTCGACACCGTTGATATTGTCAATCAACAGTCTGGCTACGGCATTCTGGGCTGGAACATTTGGCGACAACCAATCGGTTTCCTAATCTTTTGGATAGCCGCCCTAGCTGAATGCGAACGATTACCCTTTGACTTACCTGAAGCGGAAGAAGAAATCGTCGCAGGCTATCAGACTGAATACTCAGGTATGAAATTCGGTCTTTTCTACCTGGGTTCTTACGTTAACTTGATTCTTTCTTCCTTACTAGTAGCAATTCTCTACCTGGGCGGTTGGGACTTTCCCATTCCCCTCAACCTCATCGCTGGTTGGCTGGGAGTCAGTGAACTAAATCCCGTGTTCCAGATAGTAACTGCTGCTTTGGGGATCACCATGACCGTGTTCAAAGCCTATTTACTAGTGTTTGTCGCCATCCTGTTGCGCTGGACAGTGCCACGGGTACGGATTGACCAGCTGTTAGATTTAGGATGGAAGTTTTTGTTGCCAGTTGGCTTGGTTAATCTCCTATTAACCGCCGCTCTGAAACTAGCCTTTCCCTTCGCCTTCGGCGGGTAATGAGAGAGTTAAGAGTTAAGAGTTAGGAGTTATAAGTTATGAGTTATGAGTTATGAGTTTTTAATTAACTCCTCATTCCTCACTCCTAACTCCTCACTCCTCACTCCTCACTCCTAACTTTTATCCCCTTAAAAGAGAGACAAAAAATGCTAAAGTTCCTGAAACAAGTTGGTGATTACGCCAAAGAAACAGTACAAGCTGCGCGTTACATTGGTCAGGGGCTTTCTGTCACCTTCGATCACATGCGGCGGCGTCCGATTACCGTACAGTACCCTTACGAGAAACTGATTCCTGGCGAACGGTTTCGCGGTAGAATTCACTTTGAATTTGATAAGTGTATCGCCTGCGAAGTCTGTGTTCGCGTTTGTCCAATTAACCTGCCTGTAGTAGATTGGGAATACGACAAAGCCAGCAAAAAGAAAAAACTCAACCACTACAGCATTGACTTTGGAGTTTGTATCTTTTGCGGTAATTGTGTGGAATTTTGCCCCACTAACTGTCTATCTATGACAGAAGAGTATGAGCTTTCCACTTACGATCGCCATGAATTGAACTATGACAGCGTAGCGCTAGGTCGTCTGCCCTACAAGGTAACAGATGATCCAATGGTTACACCACTGCGCGAACTAGTTTACCTACCCAAGGGCGTCCTCGAACCACATGGACTGCCCGCAGATGCACCGCGTGCTGGTGCGCGTCCAGAAAACCTGGTAGAACAAACAGAAAAATAAATGTCATTAGTCATTTGTCCTTTCCTAATGACCAATGACCAATGACTAATGACTAAATCCAATGACTAAGGACAAAAAACAGTGAATCTAGCGGAAGGAGTACAGTTTGTATCGCTTGGCATACTAGGCGTGATGATGATTGGGGCAGCCATTGGTGTAGTGCTGTTCTCCAACATCGTCTATTCTGCCTTTTTGCTGGGGGGTGTGTTCATCAGCATAGCGGGAATCTACCTGTTGCTAAATGCTGATTTTGTTGCAGCTGCACAAATACTGATTTACGTTGGGGCGGTTAACGTGTTGATTTTGTTTGCCATTATGTTGGTGAACAAGCGGGAGGATTTTGTAGCATTTCCCAACTCTTGGGTGCGGAAAGTACTAACGGGTATAGTCAGTGTAGGATTGTTCGGTCTTTTAAGTACGATGGTGCTGGCTACTCCTTGGGCTTACTCACCTGCTCCTGTGGCGGGTGGTGAAAGTTCTATAGTTTTAATTGGAGAACATTTCTTCACTGACTTTTTACTGCCTTTTGAACTGGCTTCCATTTTGCTGCTGATAGCAATGGTAGGAGCAATTATTTTGGCACGCCGCGAGTATTTGCCAGACCTGTTGACACCATCCAAACTGGGGCAAACTGTTTTGACTTTGCAAGAACGCCCCAGAGAACTAGTATCAACAACCAGCGAAATAAAAGAGTAATATTTGCGACTTCATTCGCAGATAAATAGTCAGATTTTTTCAGGAGGGATATTCAGATTCATGCAACTCCAGTACTTTCTATTACTAGCAGCAGCTTTATTCTGTATCGGCATCTACGGTTTAATTACCAGCCGCAACGCTGTGCGGGTGCTGATGTCAATTGAGTTACTGCTCAATGCTGTTAATCTGAATTTAATGGCATTTTCCAACTTCCTCGACTCAACATTAATTAAGGGTCAGGTTTTCACAGTATTTGTGATTACCGTGGCCGCAGCCGAGGCGGCGGTGGGTTTAGCGATCGTGCTTGCCATTTATCGCAACCGCGATACCGTCGATATGGAGCAGTTTAATCTCCTGAAGTGGTAATTGTGCGTGCAACTCAAGCAGGTAATCATTGCTTATAAAGCGCGGGATGCCCGGAGTAAACAATGGGCAGAAATCTGTGCTAAACAACTAGAAAGTCGCGAGTGCCAGGTGTTGATGGGGCCTAGCGGCCCGAAAGACAACCCCTATCCTGTCTTTTTGGCTTCGGCGGCTCAACCAATCGATCTCGCCTTGGTACTCGGTGGCGATGGTACTGTTTTAACTGGTGCCAGACATTTAGCCCCAGCGGGCATCCCTATTCTGGGAGTGAATGTGGGAGGTCATCTGGGGTTTTTAACTGAGTCAGTGGAAGAATTTCAGGATACTGAAAAAGTTTGGGATCGACTGTTTGAGGATCGCTATGCTATCCAACGACGGATGATGTTACAAGCTGCTGTGTATGAGGGTCACGGGTCTAATTTAGAACCAGTGAGTGAGCATTATCTGGCTCTGAATGAGTTTTGTGTCAAACCCGCCTCCGCAGACCGGATGATTACTTCAATTCTGGAAATGGAAATTGACGGTGAGGTAGTCGATCAGTACGTCGGGGACGGGTTGATTATTTCCACCCCCACAGGTTCCACTGGTTACACTGTTTCTGCTAATGGGCCAATTATGCATGATGGTATGGAGGCGATTACGATCACTCCTATTTGTGCAATGAGCCTTTCTAGTCGCCCCCTCGTTTTACCCCCTGGTTCTGTGGTGAGTATTTGGCCTTTGGGGGATTATGATTTGAGTACAAAATTGTGGACAGATGGGGTTTTGGGAACTTCTATATGGCCGGGACACCGCGTTGATGTGCGGATGGCAGATTGTCGGGCTAAATTTATTATTTTGCGCGAGAACAATTCCTACTATCAAACGCTGCGGGAGAAGTTGCTTTGGGCAGGTACAAGGGTTCACTACAGCAATAATCACCGTAATTAATTTAGTATTTTAGAGTGCATTTACCGCAGATTGCAATGGCGTAGGCGATCGCTACGCTCACCGCAGCCATCGCAACCAAAATTATCCAAGCCCCTGGATTTATCCGGGGGCTTTGACTTTCTTTGCTGATACCATTTCACTTTAATAATGATACAAATACGCTAGTCAATACGGTTCGGTTAAGGTGCATAGGCCTTAAAGATCCCCCTTAGTCCCCCGATAAATTGGGGAAATAGAGCCATTTTTAGCCCCCCTTTTTAAGGGGGGTTGGGGGGATCGAGTCTTATCCGAACCGTATTGATACGCTAGTAGGGGCAAGTCTTTGCCCATTGGTGTCAACTTAAGCTCAAACGCTTATCCCACAGGCGTTTTACCCCACACGCTATCCGGCTCCACGCAGGTGAACCCCAAGACCGCACTGGCTCCCCTTAATCCCCTCCTGCTTGCGGGGAGGGGAAGTTTTGGCTTTAGACAAAACTGGGGTGGGGTGACGCGTCGAGTGATGGGTAAGTGAGTGAACTCAATATCAGGTCTTTACAAGGGTTTCACGTTAAGTTGACACCTATGGTCTTTGCCATGCCCCTACAATAAATCTATATGTATCAAGGTTTTGAAAATTGGTATGACTTGCATTTATAGCCTATATCAAAGCAAAATTTTGTATCTTATTGCCAGATTTTTTAGGAATTAATCTCCATAATAAAAGCACTCTACCTCTAATCCAAGAGAGTAAAAAAGCTCTCTAGAAGTTCTTTTATCAAAAACTGTCTCAATCACGTTTCGACACATTAAAGCATAATGTGAGCTATTTGTATAGTGCCTAAATACTAGTAGAATATTTTCTCAAATCTAAGTACGAAGATAGATGGAAGTTTCTGGACGCAACATCAATTACCCACTGAATCCTCCTGCCCCTCTTGAAGATTTTCCCGTCCTTCAAACTGAAAAATATATCCTACGGCTGGCGTCAACTAAAGAAGAATTAGAATCAATTTTTCGGTTGCGCTTTGAAGTTTTTAATCTTGAACTAGGCTTGGGATTTTCTGCTTCTAACTTTACCCAAATGGATATAGATAAGTTTGATGCGGTTTGCCATCATTTAATCCTAATCTCCAAAAAAACGGGTAAAACCATTGGAACTTATCGGATGCAAACTTATACAATGGCATCTCAAAGACTAGGCTTTGATGCTGCCGATATATTTAATCTTAATGCGATTCCCAATTCTGTGCTTCAGGCATCAGTTGAAGTTGGACGTGCATGTATAGTTAAAGAATACCGCAATATTCAGGCACTTTTACTATTATGGAAAGGGCTAGCAAATTATCTCATCTGGAGTAGAAATCAATATTTCTTTGGCTGTGCATCATTACTAACACAATGTCCTTTAAAAGCTACTTGCACTTATGATTATTTTCAGCAGAATGGCTTGATGCATCCAAGTATTTTGGTTTATCCAAATTCACAATTTTGTCTAAAAATGCCGCATAAATGCCCAGATTCATCCAATGTCGAAATACCTAAAATTTTGCAAGCATACTTAAATATTGGAGTTAAAATATGCAGTATTCCAGCTATTGATAGGCAGTTTAAGACTATTGATTTTTTAACTATATCTAATACCAAAGACTTTGCTAGATGGCGTTAGCAAATATTGTAAAAATTCTCTAACTTGAATTCCCCTTATTGTCTTGTAGGGAACTCAGGACTTCCATAAAATTTGGGCTAAACCCAAATTTTATGGAGATTAGAGTCGAAGGGCTAGCTTTCAAGGGTAGGTATTTAAAAAAGGCATAGATAATAGGACTAGTACCGCAAGGTGGAAGTCAAAAGTCAAAACAATTGTATTCCAATCCTTTGCGCCATTTGAAATGGTATGTTTAGTTTCAATTATTTACCTTTTAACATTTTTGTCTTCCAATGCTCTTACTTTCTCTGACAATGCTAAAATTGTTTTTTGCTGTTCCTGAACAACTTTGGTTAGTACCCCTACGATATCCATAGAACTGAGTCCTTTTCTATCAGGGGTTGCTACAAGCTCTGGAACATCTTCTGCAATGAATCCAATGTGGTGTGTTTTTTCTGTATCAGCTTTGTATTTGAACTTGACAGGGTTCAGGTCTTTTAGTGTCTCAAGTGCCTCTTTACTTGAAAGCTCGGTAATATTTTCCTTCAACTTCTTAGATGAACCCTGGATTAACGCACCACTAATTGAAACATTCCCATTGGGGTTCAAACTCATTACATTATTATTTGTAAGGTTTGAAAAGAAATTCATTACGCTGTTATTACCAGGACCAACTGCGATATCCCAAAAGTTAAAATTAGCCACATTGAATCGCAATCGGGCAAAATCACCCTCCTGTGTCTGCCTGATCTGAATCTGAGGAAAGTCAAAACCAAGATTATTACTGACAAAAATCCTTTGGCTCTGTTGTGCTTGTGCTGGTTCATCGCTAAGGATTTTTGTGGCTGCTGCTCCAGCAATGAAAGCGCTAGTTGCCCTTAAAATTTGATTCCGAGAGAAGTTATTAGACATGTGCTTATAACCAAATGGAATGTAAGGATAAACTAAGTACCTCTGGTAGTTAATCAAGTATAGGACTGACGCAAAAGTACATGCTGTAGGGACAATTCATGAATTGCCCCTACCTGAAAATAAGGGTTTCGGTTATTGTTTGCGTAAGTCCTGAAGTAGACTGACTCTTAAGCATAATATCAATGTACGCGTTAATAGAAGAGAGGTATTTATAAAACTTACCATAGTACATAAGTAATACACGCAATTTGGGTATTTTAGCCATGTTTAGCATTCAGCGATCGCAACTTTCAGCTTTCATCCTCTTTGCACAATACCTACTATGCTGCCGTCGCAATCTAGTACTGGAAAGTAACTTAATAACAAGTTGATAAATAGCAAATAACTGCTGTATTATTGCTATGACCTCTTTTTGGAAATCTAAGTACATCTTTTAATCCAAAAACAACCTGGCACTCAATACTTAACTTTGAGTTAAACAAATAGATTGTTTTTCATAGCCAAATGGCTTGAGAAAAATTCAGAGTTTGTTTTAAAAGTGATTGACTGTAATTTTAGGTACTTATTTACCCCGCCTATCCCCCCTTTTGAAAGTGGAAACCGGAATCAAACCCCCAAATTTATCGCGGGATTTAGGGGTATCTAGAATGTTTTGCTACCGAGAAAATAACTTTTAAAACATCCTTTCAATTTCTTTGTTTCTCATATCTTTGGGATAATGCTCCAATTGAATTTAGTCTCTATTTGCAATTAAGGACAATGTTCATGAGTTCTATCCGAAAAATCTTGCAGACACTATGTTTGATTGTTTTTCTTGCATTCTGCCTTCCTTCAGGAATCGCTCATAGTGTAGAAGTTACATCTTTGGTAGGAAGTCCTACGCAATTAACAGTTGCCACTTTCAATGTCGAAAACCTTGATCCTAAAAAGGAAAACGTCTCTAAGGTTGATAAAAATACGACTAGAAACGTCGATGATGATGTGAAAAGCGGTAAGTTTACAGCTTTGGCAAACCAGATTGTTACTAATCTTGAAGCACCAGACATTATTGCTTTGCAAGAAATACAAGACAATGATGGAGCTGAATTGAGTTCAGTAGTTGATGCTAGTCTGACTGCTGAGACTCTGATCAGTTCTATCGAATCTGCGGGAGGCCCAGCCTATGAGTATCAAGAAATTCCTCCTCAGAATGGACTGGATGGAGGCCAACCAGGTGGCAACATCCGAGTAGGCTTTTTGTTCAATCCTCAACGAGTTAAGCTACAGAAACTTGAACGCTTTGCGGATGACCCGGCTTTTTTAGAAAGTCGTAAACCTTTAGTGGGTGAATTTACTTTCAACAATATTCCCATCACCCTGATAAACAACCACTTTGCTTCTAAAAGCGGGGGAGCGGCTTCCAACCCAAAACGGATAAAGCAGGCAACAATTGTTAATGAATTTGTTGTAGATCGCTTAACTACTGACCCAAATGCAAATATCGTTGTTCTTGGCGATCTGAATGATACTCCAGACTCTCAGCCGATAAAAGTTCTTGAAGGAAATAAGCTAGAAAATTTGGTAAACAAAATTCCATCGGCAGACCGCTTTTCTTATGTCTTCCGAGGGAGTAAAGAACAAATTGACCAGATCCTGATTACCCCAAACTTGCTTAACAATGGAAATCCTGAAATAAATGCTGTTCATGTCAACGCAGGTATTTCTAGGTCAGCCAGCGATCACGACCCTGTGATTGCTCGATTTACTCTATTATCTCTTGGTGAGTCTACTCCTATTTCATCAGCCCCAGTTAGCAGTTCTGAACCAGCAGTTACACCAAGCACGATTGTTGCTGGTATTACAGGAGACGATTTACTGAAAAAACTGGATAGCCTTTACTCTCCTCGTGCTAGCCTCGGATATGGTAGCGCCCGCGATCTGCTCTACACCCAAATAGATAACCAAGGCGGTATAGTAACAGACATCTACGCTGGTTACAGTGTTCCGATCAACCAAAATTCAAATAAACCCAGAGAGGAAGCTGCACAACACAGAATCAATGCAGAACACGTCTGGCCGCAGAGCATGGGAGCTGAAGGCCCAGCAAAAAGCGATTTGCATAACCTCTTTGCTTCACGGATGGAAGTTAACAGCGATCGCGCCAACTTTCCATTTGGAGATATTCCTGATAATCAAACTACATCTTGGTATCTCGATGATGAAGAATTGAGTTTCAAACCGAGTCCACAGGATATTGACAAGTACAGTGAATTTAAACGGGGATTCTTTGAACCACGGGAGGCAAAAAAAGGGGATATAGCTCGGATAATTTTCTATTTCCGCACAGTCTACCCAGAACTAGCAAATGCAAACTTCTTTCAGACACAAAAAGATACTCTTTGTAAGTGGCAAGCAGACGATCCAATTGATGCTGGTGAGCTAGCACGTAGTAATGCGATCGCTAAAACTTCCCAAGGTAATGATAATCCCTTTGTGTTAGATCCTACTCTGCCACAACGAACCTACTGTAATTAAAAAGTAGGGTAGCACACAATACGGTTCAGTTAAGGCTAAAATCCTTTGTTAAATTCAATTTTTTAACGTAGACGCAAAGCGGCTTGCCGCAGGCTACCTTATTAGGCGCAGAGGACACCGAGAGAAGAAAGAAATGCTTAACTGAACTGTATTGGGGTAGCACACCTGTGCTACCATACGATGGGATGTTTTTTTACTGGAAGTATCTAAGACGCGTTAAACCATATAAATAAGGACGCAAAGAAATTAGGAGTTACGCATCAAGTACGAAATGTAGGGGCAATACCCTGCGGGAAGCCCTCCGGGTTCGGGGGTTCGCAAGACGCTCGAAGACTCGCTAACGCTGCGCTAACGACGGGAACCGCCAAGACTGCGACCCCCTCACCGCTTTGCGTCTACATGAATTGCCCTTACGGTAAATCAAGGCTTTCACTGCCTTTTTGCGTAAGTCTTGGAAATAAAGAAGTTGTTTATGCAATATTATCTACAAGCGATCGCGAATTGTTTTGAGTTGATCTTGAGTCTTAATTGGCTCTCGCGGTGCTGGTAATTCGGTATTAGGCCAGTTAGGTAAATCATTGCACGGGCATAACAACGCCGGCATCCCGACGTTTCGCGCGGCTACTGGCATACTGCAACGGCTGCAAGGTAGCATCTCCCAGGCTGGTGTCAAAAGTTCAGCAATGGTTTCATGTGTACCCTCTAGGTAACAATCACCCGATTCCGGTGAGAGAATTTTTTGCCAGCATTCTTCAAATTCTTCACTATAGCGATCGCCATTTAGCACCGATAGCGGAGCGTTAGCGAGTCCGCGAGCGTCTTGGGGCAAAAAGCTTGCCTTACCGTTGCTCGTAATCACTTTCTTACCCAACTGAAACCAGTAGGCAAGGTATCCTCTAACTTCTTGTTTGGTTGCCATATTACAATTTTAGATTTTAGATTTTAGATTTTGGATTAATTTGAATCAATAGTTAAGAATCTTGACCCCTGAATGTTCCAGAATCCCCTCTATTTGGCAATGGGTAACCAAGGATGCTGAGATTGAGAACATGACCACCAGTAACTAAATAAACAGTATTGCTGAGTACACCTAGCTGGCGCACTAAAGAACCCAAGCGATCGCGGAACGCCCTCCCAAGGGGATAAGCTGGTATCACACCCCAACCTACCTCTTCTGCTACAAACACTATATCAGCAGCAACCAGATCCACTGTCTCTAATAACTCTGCAACGATGCTTTCCCAGCTAGATTCTTCCTCTTCTAAGAGATTAGCAACCCAAGTTCCTAAAGAATCAACTAAAAGACAGGTATAGGGTTTGGCATCGGCGAGGGTAGCAGACAGTTCCACAGGTACAGATAGAGTTACCCAGTCTTGGGGGCGACGTTGTTGGTGTTCTAAAATGCGTTGATGCCATTCTTGGTCATCTGGGTTATCGGTGGCTGTTGCTACGTAAACAACTGCTTTTCCTGACTGCATGGCCAGAGTTTCCGCCCATTCACTTTTACCAGATCGTGCTGGCCCTGTTACTAAGATGATTTTACCCAAAGTTGTTTCCTAATATTTTAACAATATGCCTACGATTGCAATTTATCACCGCAGTTTTTTACTTTATCGGCAAAATTTTTAGTTTCAAATAACTTTTAAGGGATAAAATTAGCACCAGCATCATTCAAAATTTATAATTCTGTTTCCAGTCGTGATGAAACCCCATCGCAAACGGGACTACCGTCATTAATCGGGTAAAACCCCTTTTTAATTACGAATTACGTTAGCGTAGCGGGGCGTAGCCCATTATGAATTACGAATTAGATTGATGTCACAATTGGCAAAAGCCGAAAATCCCAACAACCCCATTCTTAATTATTCAACACCATTGGGGACAGCAAACTTTAGGATGTCTTTATGAACGCAGGCTTAAAACGCATAGAAGCAACTCTACACGATTTAGGGAATCGCGGCACTGCCTCTGCCGCCGAAGCTGGTGATTCGACGACAAAACGGCCTTTCTCCTTTAGAATCAGTGTCGGAGCCAACGAACCCACAGAAAGTACACAAACTCCATCTTCTCAGGAAGAACAAACAGTTGACTTGGGCAAAGATACTGAGAGTGATTATCCTTCTGAACAAAATTTCTTTCCTCACCATGACTCTGTTCAGACCTTTCAAGCAGAAGAGAATGGGAGCAAAACACCCAGCCTACCCAAGTTGAAAACTCCGACCTTTAGTAGCCATCGCCACGGAGCAAATCCAGCATTGGCGATGAATCTATTGCAAGAAATTCAGGAAACTGTCGCCGGTTGGCAAATAGAGCTGCAAAATATTTTGAAGCAAATTCAGGATATTTACTTAGAAGGGCCAATTGTCAATGGCTGGTTAGAATCCAATCCTAAGGAACCAGAATCAGGAGGAACTGCAACATTACGCCATGCAGAAGTTGACCGCCTGATGAACTACGTAGAAGAAATTTGCGCCACTGGTGGGAAAGTATCTTATCAATCATCTATTACTGGCTACCGTCTCTGTGGTGTAGACGATACTGGTAAAGTCTGGTCGCGTCCATGTCCAGCAGATCAGGTTCCCAATGTTAGCATGGCGATCGCCCGTTACCAAAAGTTACGTCAACTGTTAGGGCGCAAGCAATCTTTGGAAACCCGTTTGAGTCAACTGGCCCAAACACTTGTAGTTTTACACAGTCATATTCAACAAACGTAAAGTTTTAAAGATTATTTTCAAAGAAACTCGGTTGGTGGGTCGGTAATTTTTAGTTTAGATTAACTCTCAGCAGGTGTGCGTTGGATTTAAGATTTTAATCTAAAATCGTTCGATGGTTCCTGAGCGAAGTCGTTCGCGTAGCGTCCCGCAGGGAAGGACTGAGCCAAGCCGTACCCCTCCGGGGAAGCAAGCTACGCGTAGCGTTCCGCAGGAAAGTCCCAAATCTCAAATCCAAAATAAAATCTATGCCAGACACCCAAATCTCTGCCATTATCTGTACCCACAATCGAGATACCTATTTAGGGGCTGCAATTGATAGTCTTTTAGCGCAGGATTTTGCTGCTGACTTTGAAATTGTGGTAGTTGATAATGGATCTAGCGATCGCACTCGTGAGGTTGTAGAACAAAGGGCCCACAATCCGCGCCTGAAGTATGTATTTGAACCCACCATTGGTTTGTCTGTCGCCCGTAACACAGGTGCAAAAGTAGCTAGTGGTGATATTCTTGCTTATTTAGATGACGATGCCGTTGCGAGCAAGGGCTGGCTACAAGTTTTATATTTTGCCTATTACAATAATTCTAAACTAGCGATCGCAGGTGGCAAAGTCACTCTCATCTGGCCCCAAGGAATCGAGCAACCACGGTGGCTATCTCCAGGGCTAGCTGCAAATTTGGGTGCATACGATTTGGGTGACAGTATCATCTACATCGAGCAATCTGGCTTAACACCCAGAGGCTTAAATTACTCCATCCGCCGCAGTTTCCTAGAAGAAATTGGCGGTTTTGATCCTCATCTCGGTCGAGTGGGGAAAAATCTATTATCAAATGAAGAACTGCAAATGACCGAATTTGCCCTACAGCGTAATTGGCAAGTTGCTTATCTTCCCGAAGCGCTGGTTGCTCATCATGTTGCCCCAGAACGCCTCCAACGCTCCTGGTTTTTAAACCGGGGCTGGTGGCAAGGTATCAGTGAATGCTATCGAGAACAACTCGCTGGTAAAGCTGGAATCGCTCAATTGCAGCGAGGTGGCGAACGGTTTGTGCGCGGCTTGTATAAGGCATTGCAATATTTTTCTGATCCAGCAGAACGGTTTGACAAACTTGTATATGCTTACGGTCAGATTGGTTACTTAAATGCTGCTATTCAAGGTCTTTTATCCCCATCAAATAAGAAATAAAGAAGAATGGAGAATTTAGAATTCAGAATTCAGAATGCTTTTCTCTTGAGAATACAATCCGCAATCATATTCAAGTCCATTCTAACAGACGCGATTAATCGCGTCTCTTGTACAGACGCGATTAATCGCGTCTCTTGTACAGACGCGATTAATCGCGTCTCTTGTACAGACGCGATTAATCGCGTCTCTCCTAACTCCTAACTCCCAAATATATGTCATCAAAAATACCAGTTTCTGTATTAATTCCGGCAAAAAACGAACAAGCCAACTTGCCTGCTTGCCTTGCTAGCCTCAGCAGAGCAGATGAAATATTTGTAGTAGATTCTCAAAGTACTGATAACAGCATTGAAATTGCTAAAAGTCACGGTGTAAATGTCGTACAATTCAACTTCAATGGACGCTGGCCTAAAAAGAAAAATTGGTCTTTAGATAATCTACCTTTTCGTAACGAATGGGTGCTAATTGTAGATTGCGATGAGCGCATCCCTCCCGAACTGTGGGAAGAAATTGACCAAGCAATTCAAAACAAGGAATATACAGGTTATTATCTCAACCGCCGCGTATTTTTCTTAGGAAAATGGATTCGTTATGGTGGAAAATATCCCGATTGGAATCTACGTTTATTTCAACATAAAAAAGGTCGTTACGAAAACCTACATACAGAAGATATTCCCAATACTGGTGATAACGAAGTTCACGAACATGTGATTTTGCAGGGCAAAGTTGGGTATCTCAAAAATGATATGCTCCACGAGGACTTCCGCGACCTTTATCACTGGTTAGAACGACACAACCGCTATTCAAACTGGGAAGCCAGCGTTTATTTTAATATTCTCACAGGTAAAGATGATAGCGGCACTATCGGCGCGAATCTATTTGGTGATGCAGTGCAACGCAAGCGCTTTTTGAAAAAAGTGTGGGTACATCTGCCATTTAAACCCATTTTACGATTTGTTTTATTTTATATTATTCAACGCGGTTTTTTGGATGGCAAAGCCGGATATATCTATGCACGCTTGCTGAGTCAATATGAATATCAAATTGGCGTTAAACTCTACGAATTACGCAACTGTGGTGGTCACTTAAATACTGCAACTACCCCGAAAGAAGGAGCAGAGGGAGAGCTATTGACTATTGACTCCTAACTAATAACTAATAACTAATGACTAATGACTAATGACTAATGACTAATGACCCTTTCGTAGATTTACGCAAATATGACCAATCTTGGTTTGATCGGGGACGTCCAGCTTGGTATATTTTATTATGGTGGCTTGTACAAGCGATCGCCTTTCCCCTGACTCCTCAACCGTTAAATATTCTGCGTTGTGCTTTGCTACGATTATTTGGCGCTCGTATCGGTAAAGGCGTATTAATTAGGCCCACCGCCCGCTTCACCTACCCTTGGAAAGTTACCATCGGCAACCACAGTTGGATTGGAGATAACGTAGTTTTATATAGCCTCGATCAGATCAGCATCGGTGAACACTGTGTAATTTCGCAAAAAAGCTACCTGTGTACTGGTAGTCATGATATCCAAGACCCAGCCTTTGGGTTGAAAACAGCAAGTATCACCATTGAGAATGGTGCATGGGTAGCAACAGATTGTTTTGTTGGGCCGGGAGTGCAAATCGGCGCAAATGCTGTGATTGGCGCTCGTAGTAGTGTTTTTACTAACATGCCTTCTGGGCAAATTTGTTGGGGAAGCCCCTGTCGTCCCAAGACGGTTCGGATAAAACTTGATCCCCCCACAAACCCGTGATTTGAGTGCGTTGCGGGGGTAAATAAGCGATCGTACAGAAAGTTCCGCGCTTGGCTGAAAACTTTACTAAATGTGGTAGGTGTTGGAATCACATTAGCTTATAACGCTAGTGGTCTTACTGTACCAGCAGGTGGAATTAAGCTTTCACGAGCTAGTTACTGTGGGATTTTGAACGGTAGCATCACAAATTGGAATAATGCCAGCATTAGTGCAGATAACGGCCGCCAAATAGCACTTAATCTACCCATCAAAGTTGTACGTCGTAGTGACTCAAGTGGTAGCACTTTTGTAGTAACCAGTCATCTCAATACTGCATGTAAGCCTGCTGCGACTCCAGGTATTCCAGCAGCTAATGTATGGAATAGAGGAGTGGGTACAACTGTTAGTTGGCCAAGTACTTTCATTGGTGCTACTGGTGGTGGTGGTGTAGCCAGTGCGATCGCAACTACTCCTGGTGCAATTGGTTATGTGGATAGTGCTACCCGTTTAGCTAATAACCTACCTGCCGCACTTTTACGTAACAAGGCAGGTAATTACACTGCTCCTTCAACAGACGCAATTACAGACGCTCTTCTAGGTGGAACTGTCGTCAAATACGGTACTAATCCCACTAACAGGCTGATTAGAATCGATAATTTGAACGATCCAACCCGTCCAAATGCTTATCCTATTTCCACAGCAACTTATTTCCTGTTTTATGACATATACTCAGATGCTACCATAATAAATGGTATTAAAACCTTGAACACCTTGGCTTTGGGATCAGCTGCGGATACTTTCCTTACATCTCTAGGATATGCCCCTCTTCCCGCTCCCATTAAAACTGTGTCTACAGGTGTTGTGAATACTTGCGTAAATACTGTTTTAGGCCCTTCTCCTTGCAATTAGGTTATAAATTGACCTAGCAGCCTGTCGGACAATAGCTGTTAATTCTGCTTGCAGACTTTAACAGCTATCGACGGCATTGCTGAATTTAAGTATGATTTACCCACTCAAGCCTGAAAACCTGATCCCTCCTAATAAAAAGGAAGGAACTCTAAAGCCCCATTTTGGCGCTCGTATTACTGTTTTTACTAATATGCCTTCTGTCCAGGTTCGTTGGGGAAGTCCCTGTCGTCCAAAGGTGACTCGGATAAAACTTGATCCCCCGAAAAACCCGTGATTTTATAGATAAACATAAAATTAAAGTCTCCTCAAGCAAGACGGTAAGTAGCAATGATAGTATATTTTCATGGCTGCTCTAATCCTTGCTATTGATGAACAAACTATTGGATGAAACGCTGTCAATCAAAATTGCTGAAAGTATAAACAGCAGAGCTAGCACTCCGTTTGATAATGCTTACAAAGCAGCATTATCCACTGAGGGAGCAAGATATATTCAGGGATTTTTAGCTTTTGCAGGGAAACCATACAGACCGATTGAACACGGTTGGATTGAGATTGGCGACGCTTCCGATGTCCGTATTGTCGATCCCACATTACCGCACCTAAACAAAAATCCCCAAGAACTCTGGTATTTTGCAGCACAAAGGCTGACCGTTAAAAAACTGAAAGCCATCATTGAAGAATCGAAAGAAGATTATCCAGAAGATGATCCATTGCCAATCTATGGCGATCCACCTTATGAATATTACGGTGATGTCATGTTAGGTGGCCAAGACTACTTGGCAGCATATCAAGCCGCAGAGGCTAAATGCAGAGAAATCAGCGAACTCAACCCTGAGAGTAACTAAGAAGAGTGTATCAAATAATTCGTAATTCGTAATTACGAATTACGAATTACGAATTATTTAATACGATTTACCATCGCTGCCAAAGTATTCCCTATAGCCACAAATTTTGTCTCCACGTACATCAAAAGAAACTGCTACCCGATTTTTGTAAGGCTGTCCAAACAAAAGCCCCTCATCCCGAAACTCAAAGACAGCTGTCGTTTCACTGCTAGTAACACGGTCTAGACTAGTCAGGTTCAAACCAGGACTGAATGATTCAGAAACGTACTGGAAAAATTCTCTAGCTCGCTCTTTTCCCACATTCAAACCGTGGAATTTTCCCATTGGAAACCAAAGGGTAAAATCTTCTGTGAGCATATCTAACAACGGTTCCCACTCTCCTGTTGCCATCCCATGCGTCAGATTATCAAATGCCTGTTGAGCAACTTTTAAAGTATTTTCTGAATCTTGCGTCATTTTCACCCCCGACTGGATATAAACTAATACCGTGTTACTTAAAATCTCACAACTACTTTGCCACAATTCTGGCCACTGAGGAGATGTTCTACAGCGTCGGGTACAGATTCTATGCCTTGAAACTGTCTTGGATCAATGGCAACTTTGAGTTTGTCTGTGTAGAACAGGTAAAAAATGCGATCGCGTGCCTCTACCATATATTCTTTATAATGAGGCATGAGAAAGCCTCTTACAGAAGCAGCTTTCCAAAATAACTGGTGATAAATGCGTGATTGTGTAATTTGCTCTACATGATTTGCGTATTCGGAAATAAAACCAACCACTACTAAACGTCCGCGCACTGCCAAGTTTTCAACGCAAGTATCAAATACTGCTTTGCCTACACACTCAAAAATTAGATTAATCCCATTGGGGTATTCTTGTTTGAGGACTTGATTGAGGTTTTCTGTGCGATAGTTGATGATGCGATCGCACCCTAATTCCTTTAGTAAATCTGCCTTAGCCTCAGAACTACAAGTACCAATGACATGATTACCAGCTAATTTAGCCAATTGCACCGCAATATGACCGGTTCCTCCTGCTGCTGCTGTCACTAAAACCACTTCATTACTTTTCATCTCTCCTACTTGTTCCAATGCAACCAAAGCTGATACACCTGTAGGTATTAGTGTTAGCACCTCTGGCGTTGCTTCCCGCACCTTCAGGGCTAAGTTTGCATCGATAAGCTGATA
The DNA here is from genome assembly GCF_020829495.1 of Nostoc favosum CHAB5714. GTDB lineage: Bacteria > Cyanobacteriota > Cyanobacteriia > Cyanobacteriales > Nostocaceae > Nostoc > Nostoc favosum. Next base: position 60,306 of record NZ_JAIVFQ010000017.1, read on the forward strand.
TTCTCGATAACCGCCACCACGCGCCGTAGTTATTACAGCATCACCTATTTGAAAATCTTTAACATTTTCACCCACAGCAACAACTTTTCCTACTGCTTCTACACCTAAATCAAAAGGAGGAATCAAGTTAACATAGGGAACATCACCACGACAAAGTAAGGTGTCAAAGCCACCGTTAACGCCAGCAAATTTGTTTTGAATTAAAAGTTCACTAGACGCAGGTTTAGGAATAGGAATTTCGACAATTTCAATGGCAGATTTAAAATCTTGATTAAGTTGCTTTGCTATTAACTTTTTGTAAGTTTTTGCGTTCATTTACCTAGATTAATTTAAGAAATATAAATGTAGTGTGCGTTCTGCTTTCAGCTAACGCACCATCAACAATCTAAAGTGCATTACACTAAGCTTATAAAGCTTTATCCCACTCTAATTGATGAGCTAAACCATACTTAATAAAATCTTCTACTTTAGCTTTATCGCTTTTACCAAAAACACCTAAGCTGTAGGGATTATCTTGCATCCGTTGTGTAACTTGCTCTTTCTCAAATCGGATAACTTCATCTCTAGGTTTATCCGGTTTAAAAAAGTCTACAACCAAGACAGTTCTATCATAATTAGTATAATTATGCGGACAGTGTGGATAACTATGATCTAAAACCAGGAATTTTCCTTCATGCCAATAAAGTTGCTCATGGCATATTTTCATAGCCACATCTCCCTCTGGCACGATTAATCCTAGATAGCCACGATTCATGTGAGGGTTGTAGTTTACATGCAGCTTGATATCCAAGCCGGGATGGAATGTACCAAAATACACATTTCTGATGATTCCATCATTGCTAAAATTAACTTTTTCTATTACTTTAGCCAAATTGGGGAAGTATTTCTCTCTTAATATAAGTGCTTTTTTTGATGCATCATCTGGCCCATAATCAGGATATTGTATTTGATGCGTCTGAATATATTTTTCAATAAACATACCTTGAAATAAAATCCCAAAAGCACTGTATTTTGCATCACCCTTGGTTTTAATCGTTTGACTTTTAGGGCCAAAAATATCATAAGTTAACTTTAACTCGTCATCAGATGCATTCTTAATAAAGCGTGTAAACTCATCTCTAATCACTTGCCAGTTATCTTCAAAACTTTTGAGAAAAGTAAAATTTTTTGGGTCTATATGATACTCATTAAAACTTTCCATTGTCTTTTCTCCTGAAGATGATTTCATAAAAAACCGTTATATAATGATGGGATTTGGTCTTCGTCCCGATTCGATGTTGGAATTCCTGACTAAACTCATTTTAGTGTGAGGTCTACTGTGTCTGAAACTGCCGTATTAGATAAAATTATCAAAAATGTGCGGGTAGTTCGTCCCCATCAGGATGTAATCGAACTACTCGATTTAGGCATTAAGGATGGAAAATTTGCTCAGATTGCCCCTAATATTAGCGCAGACACAGGTAAAGAGGTATTTGATGGCAAAAATCTGCTAGGCTTTCCTGGGGTCGTGGATGCCCACATGCACATCGGTATCTATCAACCTCTGGACAAAGATGCTGTAACTGAAACCAAAGCAGCCGCAATGGGAGGCGTGACTACCAGCTTAAATTACATCCGTACAGGGCAGTATTATCTTAACAAAGGCGGCTCCTACCGCGATTTTTTTCCAGAGGTGTTGGCGTTATCCGCAGGTAATTTTTTTGTAGATTACAGCTATCACATCGCACCTATAGCTAGCCAGCATATCGACGAAATACCTTTATTGTTTGAAGAACACGGTGTCTCTTCGTTTAAAATCTTCATGTTTTATGGCGGTTATGGGTTGCATGGTTTGTCAGACCAGCAAAACCTCTTTTTAATGATTAATAAAGAGGAACGGTACGATTTCGCCCATTTTGAATTTATTATGCGTGGTCTAACTCGCTTGATGGAAAAGCATCCAGAAGCGCGAGATACTATCAGCTTGAGTTTGCATTGCGAAGTTGCAGAAATTCTCAACGCTTATACCAAAATAGTTGAAAACGATTATACTCTTAGCGGATTACACGCTTACAGTGCAGCACGTCCACCTCATTCCGAAGGTTTAGCAATTTGCATTGCTTCTTATTTGGCGCATGAGACTAACTGTGCAAATATCAATTTGTTGCACCTGAGTTCGCGTAAAGCAATGGAAGCAGCTTTGACTATGCAAACTGCTTTTCCTCATATCAACTTTCGGCGAGAAGTTACTATCGGACATTTGTTATTAGATGTCGATACTCCCAATACAATTTGGGCAAAAGTCAACCCTCCTATTCGTCCCCGTGCCGATGTGGAATACTTATGGCAAGCAGTACTCAACAATCAAGTAGATTGGATAGTTAGCGACCACGCTTGCTGTTCTGCTGAACAGAAAAGAAGTGCTAAAGACTCGGATAATATTTGGTTAGCAAAGTCTGGTTTTGGTGGTACAGAATATTTACTTTCTGGTGTATTTAGTGAAGGTAGCAAGCGGGGTATGTTTTACAATCACATGGCTAAGTTACTATCTTGGAACCCATCGCGGCGTTTTGGTTTGTTAGAAAAAGGTGATATTGCTATTGGTTATGATGCTGACTTGGTGCTGTTAGACCCTAATGAAACCTTTGTGGTACGTGCGGCTGAGTCGGAGTCACAACAAGGTTACACACCTTTTGAAGGAGTTGAGTTAACCGGGCGGGTTAAGAGTACTTTTTTACGGGGAAATTTGATTTACAATAACGGACAGGTTTTGGGTTCTCCAACTGGGCGCTATTTAAAAAGAGCATAGAGTTTTAAACATTTGTATTGTCCAGAAACTCTATAATTACCTTTGATATTTCTTCAGGTATTTGGTTCATCATGCAAATGGTTCCATCTGGAAACTCCACAACCTTAGCATGGGGAATTGCTTGTGATAAGAAATATCGGTCTTTTGCTAGTGCTAAACCTAATTTTTGGAATTCTTCTACATCGTCAATTCCCCAGACTATCAGTGTAGGACACTTAATTGAAGTAAACCTTTGGGCGGCATCTATACAGTAATTTCCTACTGCCCAAACTGCGTACAAAGGATAGCCAAAGCATTTCAAATCATCTAAAACCCAACGATGATTTAAATCAGCAGAACCTACATATCTGGAACGGGCTAACCATCTTTCCATCAAGTGAGAACCATCCTCTTTAATGACGAAACCTTCTTGAAACCGCTTCATTAAATCTGCTTTTCCAGCTTCACCAAAACCAGCAACGTTACACAAAATTAAATTATTGACCCGTTCCGGATAAGCTGAGGCTACTTCTCCAGAAACGAAAGCGCCCGTGTGGTTACCCAGAATATTTGTTTGTTCAATACTCAACTCATCCAACAGGGCAATAACAGTTTTAGCGTAGTCCGCCACTGAATACAATTTTGGTGGTTTATCAGATTCACCAAAACCCATAAGATCCATTGCTATCACGCGGTACTTTGTTACCAAAATGGACATTAATTCACGATATTCGTCACTACTGCGGGGGTTCATATGCAGCAGTAACAAAGGCTCTCCTTCACCGCCAATCCGATAAAGAATCTGTCCATCTTCAGTGTCTAAAAAAGCTCGCTTGATTGGTTTATTCATACTACCCTGATAAATTTAGGATTTATATCAGCCTTTATTTAACTTCTTCAGCAAATTACCTTTTCTGTGCTATGTTCTGTAACCATTCAATTAGGGGTCTTAAGGTTCCTGGCAATGCTGCTTCACTCACAGTCACTATATGCTGCTTACCATTATTTTCTACTGTCAACTTATACTGAAAGCGATCGCTCTGGGGATTTGGCGAGGTAATGTGTTCAGGTAGCCTAAATAAACCAGCAGCTTCCACCAGTAGGGGAAGTGTGCTGGCTTCGTTTGGCGGGAGAGTGTCTGTATCAACGGTTGTTTTCTTGGTAATCCCAGCAAAGCCGCCTGTGCGTTCAAAGGATATCCGCATTTTTTTGCTCTTTGTTGCGCTACTTAGTTCGGAGAAATACAAACACTGGGAGATGATAGTTTTCAACTCGTAGTTTAGCAATAACAAGTAATACATCTAGTACTAATTCGTAATTCGTAATTAAGATACCTAGACAAAGGCTTGATACAGGCTATTTCTAATACTTTACTCTGTGCCTTAAACAATACATACTTGGACGATTTGATATAAAACTTAGGTGTTATTAGGAGTTAGAAACTGTGATTTTCTTAACTCCTAACTTCTAACTCCTAACTCTAAATAACTCCTACCTTTTGCCAAGCGTTTTGCACAGCTTTTTGCTCATGACTGTCATTACCGTAGAGTTCGCCAGCAACTTGAATCGTGACGTTGGCAGCTTTTTTAAAATCTGCTTTGGCACGCAAGCGATCGCGTAAACTTATGTACCATATTTTACCAACTGTTTCCCAGGCATAACCACCAATCTCAACAGCCGCTAGATAAAAGGCATGGTTAGGAATTCCTGAGTTGATATGAACCCCAGCGTTATCTTCAACACCAGTATATTTATCTTTCATGTGACCTGGTTGGGGATCTTTACCCAATACTGGGTCATTGTATGCTGTTCCCGGTGCTTTGAGCGATCGCAGGGCAACACCTTTGACAGTCGCTACTAAAAGACCTTCGCCAATGAGCCAATCTGCCTCTTGTGCAGTCTGATTTTTGCTCTTTTGTTTCACTAAGGAACCGAAGACATCAGAAAACGATTCATTCAGTGCCCCAGGTTCACCATAATACTGTAAACCTGCTTCATGCTGGGTTATACCATGAACTAGCTCATGTCCAATAACATCAATTGACTTCGTGAAGCATTGAAACATTTCTCCGTCGCCATCACCATAAACCATTTGGTCACCGTTCCAAAAGGCATTGTCATATTTAACGCCATAATGCACGGTGGAGTCTAAACGTAGTCCTTTGTCGTCAATGGAATTGCGATCGAATATCTCATAAAACAATTCATAAGTAGCACCAGCAGCATCGTAGGCTTCATTAACTGCTTCATCACTGCTGGGAGGATCTCCCTCACCACGCACTAGTGTACCAGGAAGTTGCTGGCCATATTTTGCATCGTAGATAGTGCGTCGCTTTTCACCCGGAGAAGGTGCAAATGAGACATTACCTACAACATCTCTCCGTCCACGAAGCTGTGCCGAAATATTTAATGTATGAAAAGCCCAACTACGCTGCTGGGGGTTGCCATTTACAACGACATTTTCCAGGATATGGGGCGGGATAATACAACAAATAGGGCATCTAGAGTTAAGTGGATGCTCAGACTTGAACCCGGCCGATTTCTTTTTATTTCGAGCCATCCAAGATAGTCTCCTTTTAAAATTAAATATTGGCAAACAAAGGAGCAGAAAAACGAATCCGAATCGCCTATTCCTGGTTTGTTTTCTGAAAATATTTTTCTACTCTGTATTTTCGGATAGGTCTGTGGAGGATGGATAGTACCGTCACGGGTACTTCTGATGTGGAAATATTGCATAAAAACACAAGGCAAGCTTAATGACCGCAAGTTTCAGCCAAAATCCTTGCGTGATATCATGTCCGCTTGATTCCTTATTAAACCTGAAGAACCCCACCCCGCCAAAGCTACGCTTTGTCTCCCCTCCTGCTTGCGGGGAGGGGATTAAGGGGAGCCAGTGCGGTCTTGGGGTTCACCTGCGTGGAGCATCTGGCGTGTGGGGTGCAATGACTATGGGAATCATAACTAATTATGCGAACATGATATGAGTTAGCAAAACCTCCTTTACAGACCTAATGCGTTTATATATTAATTCTGATCAAGGGAAATAATGTTATTTATTGCTGTTTTGTTACTATCAAGCTGTTAATATTATAAATACCCATTGGAGACAGGCAAATCCCAAATTCAGGCATCCAAAATCTAAAATTTTCACAGCCAGCCACCAAACACCGCCAGACCATAATACTTCCAAGGTACCGCAACTGTCTTAAATCTAGCTTTGCTCAACATTTGTAAATGAGCATCTAAGCTAGCTAGCTGGTCTTGACTAGAGTAACCTTGGGTAGTGCTGGTGCCACGTTTAGCGCGAATCTCTGTCAAACTAATTCCCTGTTGAAGTGACCATTCTTCTCGTGCCACCTTGTAAACTTCTGCTAAGGCTGGTGATTCTGGTAAAGTAGGGTCTGCATTCCAAAAACAGCCGTCTTGAGTGAGGCTAGCAGCAATTCGCCCAAATAACTTCAATTTCATCTCGTCCTGGAGATGGTGAATTGCCAAGGATGAGACACAAGCATCAAATTCGCTACCAATATCAAACTTCTCTGGATTATCTGCCCAGTCGCCAAAATCTGCTTGTGTACCAGTCCAGTGTTGTTGATATCCTGCTGCTGTGATTTTATTTTGGGCAAATTGCAGCATTCGCGGTGAGTAATCTAAGGCAATTACTTGGGCATCTGGAAAGCGGTTGAGTATCTTGAGACTGAGTTCGCCCGTACCGCAACCTAATTCTAAAATACGCCGACTTGTGGAAGGCACACAACGGGTAATTACCTCCAACATTTCATCGTATCTTGGTAACAGTTGGCGAATACCAGTGTCAAAATCAGCAGTGTTGGCAAATACCTCTCCGGGAAATACCTGTTGCATGGTGATTGGAACAAATAGACATACTAATCAATATTAATCATCCATCACTACTGAGGTACACGCTACATCAGCAGGAGCAACTTTTATTATTAAAAAATATTCACTTAATATACTTTTGACAGAATACATATATCACATTTTATGTTAGTTACCAACAAGTGATCTATTAATTTAGGCTGAAATCTCATAATCTTAAACGAAAAAGCCAACTTAACTCTTTTTTAAGATTTTTAAATATAAAATTGCTCATGTCTTGAGTTAAACTGATGTGTGTAATTAGTAACTCTAATAAATGAAAATTTTGGGTTTTCAAAAGTTACTGACGTTGGTATATTAAATACTGAACAGAAAGTTAACTAAAACAAACTAAAAGTCCACTGGCATTCTGAGTAAAACAGAGTGTAGCAAGTTTAGCGATAAAAGGTTCGAGACTAATGCTAAAAAACAGCGAACTGAAGGTTAATCAGGGCTGTAATCTTAAATGGAAGCCCGGAGATAAACTATTTATCCAGTTTTATCTGTTAGAAATTTTGCGAATTAAAACAGTTGTAACTCTATATCCATAGCATAGATATAGCAGATTCATAGTGAAGTTAATCTGCATTCAGGTTCATTTCCTATAAGTCTATACTGGAGTTAATCTAAATTAAGGTTAACTTGTTGAATTCAGGTCAACAATCCCAAAATAACGCAAGGGTTATGATGATAAATTTTTAATGGGACTAGTTGATTAGTCTTGAGGCTAGCTAAAATTAGAAGTTAGCCTATAACAGAATTTATCTAAGTACATGGACTTGTTGAGTAACATTGCAAGCCATCAATATAAATGAGCTTTTATAGTGAAAGCTTGCTTTAGAGTGCCTTTAATTTCCGGCGACTAAAAGCATCATTTGTTATTGCCATGCACTAGTGGAAATCGAAAATATTGCCTGAATTCTCACAAATTTTTCAGTTCTATCAAGGTCAACAATAATGAGTAATGTTCAAGCATCGTTTAAAGCAACAGAAGCTGAATTTCGCGTGGAAGGATACGAAAAAATTGAGTTTAGTCTTGTATACGTAAACGGCGCATTTGATATCAATAACAGAGAAATTGCAGACAGCTATGAGAAATTTGGCCGCTGTTTGACGGTGATTGATGCCAATGTCAATAGGCTATACGGTAAGCAAATAAAGTCATATTTTAAACACTATGACATTGATCTAACTGTAGTTCCCATTGTCATTACCGAGCCGACTAAAACCCTTGCAACTTTTGAAAAAATTGTTGACGCTTTTTCTGACTTTGGTTTAATTCGCAAAGAACCGGTGTTAGTAGTGGGTGGTGGTTTAATCACTGATGTAGCTGGGTTTGCGTGCGCTGCTTACCGCCGCAAGAGCAACTACATTCGCGTTCCGACAACACTGATTGGTTTGATTGATGCAGGTGTGGCGATTAAGGTTGCAGTCAACCATCGCAAGTTGAAAAATCGCTTGGGTGCATATCATGCTCCTTTGAAAGTTATCCTCGATTTCTCCTTTTTGCAAACATTACCAACGGCTCAAGTTCGTAATGGCATGGCAGAATTAGTCAAAATTGCTGTTGTTGCGAACTCTGAAGTTTTTGAAATGCTGGATGAGTATGGCGAAGAACTGCTGCATACTCACTTTGGATATGTGAATGGCACAAGTGAACTCAAAGCGATCGCTCACAAACTCAATTACAAGGCAATTAAAACTATGCTGGAGTTAGAAACTCCTAATTTGCATGAGTTAGACCTCGATCGCGTCATTGCCTACGGCCACACTTGGAGTCCTACCTTAGAATTAGCTCCGATGATACCGTTGTTTCATGGTCATGCCGTCAATATAGACATGGCTTTGTCTGCAACCATTGCTGCTAGACGTGGCTACATTACATCAGGAGAACGCGATCGCATTTTGGGCTTGATGAGTCGTGTGGGTTTATCAATCGATCATCCTTTACTAGATAGCGATTTGCTCTGGTATGCTACCCAATCTATCAGCTTAACGCGAGACGGCAAACAACGCGCAGCTATGCCCAAACCTATTGGTGAGTGCTTCTTTGTCAACGATTTCACCCGTGAAGAATTAGATGCAGCTTTAGCTGAACACAAACGTTTGTGTGCTACATACCCTCGTGGCGGAGATGGGATTGACGCTTACATAGAAACTCAAGAAGAATCCAAACTATTGGGAGTGTGAAAACATGACCAGTATTTTAGGACGAGATACCGCTAGACCGATAACCCCACACAGCATTCTGGTAGCGCAGTTACAAAAAACCCTCAGAATGGCAGAACACGCTCCTACAAAAAACCGCATTCCACGCAAAGGAAAAACTTTTATGCCATTGAATGTAATCCCCGCACCCATTCGGCGATTACAATGTTCTATAATCACCCAGGTGTTGCAGAAGCCTATTTTGGGAAAACTCCCCTAGCTGCACCTCTGGAACCTCTTGCAGATAGCAAGCCTACTTACTGGATATACAGCGTATTTCAGGTAAATGAAGTACACGGGTAGGGGCACAACATGTTGTGCCCCTACGATTATCTGTACCTCACGCCTGTTGCAATCTGCTGTATCACTAAATATGGCGATTGACTGGGATTCGCTCTGGGCAACAATTACAAACTTGGTTTGGGAGGTTAGTACGAGGTACAGATGCCATTTATCGTCTGGATGATCCTTTACCATTTTTAACTTTGCATCATTGGCAGATTACTTTACTTTTGCTACAAAATCTGGTTTTTAAAGTTATCCATATTTAGCATTTCTTGTCAATGCGTAAGTACTATATTATATTGCTCAAATCTTTTGCCCAATAATATCTAATGAATAAAAATCAAAGTTGTTTTGGGATGTCCGTAAAAACTAAGAGACGCGATTAATCACGTCTCTGCAAAAGATATCTATATAAATACATTCACAATTTTAATGGTGTTGAGTTGTCCTAATATATCTGTAACCACAATCTACTTGGTTAAGCGATCGCTCTTGCATTTATGGTGAAATAAGCTAAGGTGATTAGTTCAGCAATCAGCTGTCTTTTCACTAACCTGCATCTTCCGTAAGTTGCCAACTTGACATCAAATGCACTAAGCTAGCTCTAGCGCAAGGGGCTTCGCGCTGACTCTGTTTGGTTGGGCAAAAAATGGATTTTAGTCAGACTTTAATTGCAAAAAGTGATGCCATTCTTGATCAATGGGTAGAAGCGGTTTACCAAGATGAACAAATTGAAGCTACTAATGAACTTACTTTCAAAGCTGTACGGAATAGCTTACCCCGCGTTTTGAAAGCATTAGCAACAGTACTTTCTGAATCTGAAACCAGCGATTTGCAGACAGTAGTAGATGCAAGTTTAGAACATGGGACACTTCGCGCCGAACAGGGATTTGAACCAGCGGAAATTGCGCGAGAGTATCGTTTACTCCGGTTTGTGATTTTTTCCTTTTTAGAAGAAGATTTATTACAAGGATCTGCACAAGAGGTACTAAGGGCTGTTCGCCTGATTGATACAGTAATTGATGAAGCGATCGCCCGTTGCTTTGACAGTTATACTCAAGGAAGATTACAAGAACTTAAACAACTCCAAAGTCAGTTGCGGTTGACTAACCAAGAGCTAACTCGTTTGGTTAGCACTAATAAAGATAACCTCTCTCATTTGGCTCATGAGCTGAAGACGCCCCTGACTTCAATCATCGGTTACGCAGACTTATTTCTGCGCCAGCATCGTCAACAATCGGAACTCAAGGACACCTATGCAAATCTTGAAAGTATCGAGCGAGTTCTCAAGAATGGTAGACTTCTTGTCCGGTTAATTAACGATACTCTGGAAATTTCGCGCTATGATGCCGGACAGATGAAATTGCAGCCTACTTTAACCGATGTGCGTAGTTTAATCAACTTTGTTTTAGAGATGGTTGAGCCATTAGCGCGTGCTAAAGAATTATCCTTGGTTGTTGAATGCGAACGCGCTCCAAGTCAAGTTAACACAGATCCTCTTCGGCTTCAACAAATTCTGACAAATCTGCTGAGTAACGCAATTCGCTACACAGAATCTGGTTCAATTCATTTGAAGTGCTGCACGGTATCTCAACAGCAGTGGGCTATCTCCGTTACTGATAGTGGTATTGGTATTTCTCCAGATGCTCAAGCACAAATCTTCAATCCCTATTTTCGGGAAGTAACTGCTCCCCAAGTGCAAAGTTCTGATGGTACAGGATTAGGTTTAGCAATAGTCTCTCGATTGGTTCAGTTAATGGATGGTGAAATTAAAGTAGATTCACAGCTAGGAAAAGGATCTACATTTACTGTAATTTTGCCATTAGAAGGGATGTCTACGACGGATAATTAGTTACGATTCCTACAGTCATTGCACCCCACACGCTATCCGGCTCCACTTGGGGAGACCCCAAGACCGCACTGGCTCCCCAAAATCTCCCCTCCCCGCAAGCAGGAGGGGAGACAAAGTGTAGCTTTGGCGGGGTGGGGTTCTTGGGGTTTAGTATAAGCAACCGGACATAATATTACACTGCGTTAACGCACCCAACTGGCCCATCTACTCGTCAATTTGACCAACGCGGCGGATATTCAAAATGTCGCTCATTTTCTTAATTTGGACAAACACTTGCTCTAATTGAGAGCGATCGCGTATATCTATTCCTAAGTCCATCAATGCAGGTTGACCAGCACAGGTTTTCACCTGAGCATGGCGGACATTGATCCCTTGGTCACTCAACCGTGACAAAATATCCTTTAGCACCCCTACGCGGTCAAGAGCTTCAATTTGAACATCCACAGGATACGTGTGTGGACGACCACTATTTTCGGCGGCTGGGTTCCATCTAACTGGTACTAAGCGCTCATACTCCACAGTCTCCAGATTATTGCAGCCTTGGCGATGAATCGAAATCCCCCTACCTCGCGTCACCACACCAATAATTGGTTCGCCAGGAATCGGGGTACAACACCCAGCTAAATAATACACCAACCCCTCTACCCCAATAATTGGCGAATCACTGGCGCGGGAGATAGTTGCAGGTGCATCCCGCAAAGCTTTGGATGTAGTTGGTTCTTTGGGAATAAATGGCGACACGGTAGAAACTGGTTGTTGTCCCTTCGCCACTTCTCGCCAACGATTTAGCACTAGGTTCAACGTTACTTCTCCGTAACCCAAACCAGCAAGTAAATCGTCCACACTGTGGTAGTTACACTTTTGGGCGACAGTCTCCATCGCATCCGACTTCAGCAGGCTATCAAAACCAGTTTTACCGAGTTCCTTTTCTAACAATTCCCGTCCACGGGCGACATTTTCTTCCCGGCGCGATCGCTTGTACCATTGTTTTATCCGATATTTCGCCGCCGAACTTCTCACAAAGTTCAACCAATCCAAACTCGGATGGCAGTTCTTTTGAGTGAGAACTTCTACAATATCGCCATTGTGTAGCCGCGTTGACAAAGATACCATTCGCCCATTCACCCGCGCCCCTGAACAATGGTTTCCTACTTCCGTATGAATGCGATAAGCAAAATCTACAGTGGTGGAACCTGGGCTTAAAGGAACAACATCCCCCTTAGGGGTGAAGACATAGACATCATCTTCAAATAGATTATCTTTGACGCTATCAAGATATTCTTGTGCATCCTTGAGATCAGTTTGCCATTCGAGCAGTTGTCGCAGCCAAGTAAACTTGTCATCTGTCCCTGTCAAATGGCTAATACTAGAACCTCCAGTTTCTTTGTACTTCCAATGGGCGGCAATCCCGTACTCGGCGATATGATGCATTTCGATTGTCCGAATTTGCACCTCTAAAGGACGGCCAGTTAGTCCAATCACCCCAGTATGTAACGACTGGTAACGGTTAGGTTTTGGCAGCCCAATGTAGTCTTTAAATCTCCCAGGAATTGGGCGAAAAGCATCATGAACCACCGCCAACGCCCGATAGCATTCCTCATTGCTTTGAACAATAATCCGCAGCGCCGCCAAATCGTAAATTTCATGAAATTCCTTTTGCTGGCGGTGCATTTTTTGGTAAATGCTATAAAGGTGCTTGGGACGACCGCTAATATCCTGAAAGCGGATTCCGGCTTGCTGCAAACGCTCTTGCAACATGTTCGTAGCTTTAGCCAATTTCTCTTCTCGCGCCGTCCGTTTTTCGGAAACAAGCTCCTGCATTTGCCGAAAAGCTTCCGGTTCCAAATACTTAAAAGCCAAATCTTCAAGTTCCCATTTAATTCGCCAAATTCCCAAGCGATTGGCTAAGGGTGCAAAGATATCTCGCGTTTCCTGGGCACTGCGGCGACGGCTGGCCTCTGACATGTATTGTAAAGTTCGCATATTATGCAAACGATCTGCCAATTTCACCACAATTACCCGAATATCTTGCGCCATTGCCAAAAACATCCGCCGGAAGTTTTCGGCTTGGCTTTCGGTTTTGCTGGTGAAATTGATTTTAGAAAGCTTGGTGACACCTTCAACCAATTGCCGCACTTCTGGGCCAAAGCGTTCTTCTATTTCTTGACTTGTGACTTCTGTATCTTCAACGACATCATGAAGAAATCCAGCTGCTATCATAGCAGCACTGCCTCCCAAGTCATGCAGCAAGTCGGCTACAGCAATGGGATGAGCAATGTATGGTTCTCCCGATTTGCGGTATTGACCTTGATGCAATTGGTAAGCAAATTCAAATGCGCGACCAATTAAGACTGCATCACTATGCCTTCGGTCATCTTCCGGTGCGCCGCTACTTGTGGATGACTCCTTCAAACATTTCTTTAGCCATTCTGGAATAGCAAGATCAACTGATGAATTTATAGCTAGGCTGCTCATACAATTGGGTTTGGATAAGATTGGTAGATAAGTGAATGATAAATAAAACTGGCAGCATCAACCTAAGAAGATGCTGTCGCCCAGAGACGGGTAGAAAAAACACTGTAAGGATGATTTTCCAATTGCCGATAGCGCAGCGTCTCGTAGACAGGTACGAGCGTCCGCAGGAGCGTCCGGTAGTCATCCAGTTTGAGTTTCAAGGATCATAAAGAAAGAAAATCCATTGATGGCAAACAAAGCCTCAAATCCTGATTTGAGGCTTTTAGTGCTGATAAGTCTTTAAGAAAGTTTATTGTAGAAGAAAAATTACTTGACATTAATACTATCTTAACTAGCACTGGATGTCTTTAAACCGTGAGAAATATTTGGCACTCGTAACCTTACTAGAGCAATTACGCTCCGATGCCACAACTACCCCAATCATTGCGTCCGAATTGCGGCAGCGTGTAGCCTCGTTGCAGCAATTCTTTGGGCAGGAGATTGTACCTTTGGCTGATGAGAACTGGCGAGTGCAGTCTTATCAAACAGAAATGAGCAAACAATTGCGCTTGTTGGCAATAGATGTGATGTTTTTGCAAGGAGCGCGGCAAGCATCTACTGCACAAACGAGACTTCAAACGATTAGCGATCGCTTGACAACCCTCATTCAATACTGTGATGCCATCCTGCAACCAGAAGCGGAAGGAGAAAAATAACAATTGTTCACCTTTTTCTCTAATTTCTCCATCATCTCATTTATGACCTATGATGGAAAGTTATTTTGGCAACAAGTTGGGAATGGGGAATGGGCATGGGAGCGGCAAAAGAGCAGAGGGCAGGGAGAAGGAAAAGAGGCAGAAGGGCAGGGTGCGGGGGGCATGGGAGAAAGTTTCCCCTTTTCCCCCTGCTCCCTGCTCCCCTGCCTCTTTTCAATGCCCAATACCTTTGACGAGAAGATTCATTGTGCGGCGCATGTACGCTTCTACTGGCTCGGTTGTGGATTTGAAGATCAGTGCATAATATTTACGGCAACGCAGACAGGGCTATTGTTAGCACCTGGTGCATTAGCATCTGCGATCGTCATGGTTCTATTAGGTAAATTATCGACCAAAATCGATGCCAGAGTTTTAATAGCAATGGGCGCTGTGGGAACATCTGGAGTCATATTTCAACTAGCAGCAATTACCCCACAAACCCGCACAGATGATTTATTTTGGCCATTGGTATGGCGTGGGGCTTTTACTGTGTTGATGTTTCTCCCCTTAAGTCTGGCAACTTTAGGAGGGCTACCGAAGTAAGATATTTCTGTCGGCTCTGGTTTCTACAACCTCACCCGACAACTAGGTAATAGCGTCGGCATTGCCCTACTCACTACTCTACTTGCTCGACGAGAGGCTTTTCATCGAGCCATCCTGTTAACAAAACTTAGTCCTTATGATCCAGAAACTAATCAGCGCCTTGATGCACTCAACGGGGCACTCCCAAGTCAAGGCATGGATGCGACAACCGCTCAACAACAAGCACTAGCTTTATTAAGTCAAACTGTAGATACCCAAGCTGCTGTTTTATCTTACGCAGATTGCTTTCGAGTTGTAGGCGTGGCGTTCCTTTGCTCATTACCCTTGTTACTATTCTTAGGTAAAGGTGGTGCAGGAGCGAAAGCACCAGTCGGACACTAGTGGCGTGGCAAGACTAAATTGTTGCAAAAAAATTTGTAGGTTGGGTTGAGGAACGAAACCCAACACTCCGATCAATGTTGGGTTTCGCGTCGCTCAACCCAACCTACATCTAATGCACTATTTTAGCCTTGACACGCCACTAGGGGTAAATAGCGATCGCATCCCAATTTTAAATTCTCTGATTGCAAAACTACGTAAAAACACGGCTGACAAATTATTTTCTGCCGAAAGTCATAGAAGAAAGTTAATATAGACGGATTTATCTGGATAATAAAAGTCCCACTCAGTTTTGAGCAGGACTATGTGAAGTCTTATTGCTAAAATTAGAAATCTTTATCTTAGAAAAAGTTCATTATTGTAATAACGCTAACGCTAGTCAACATCATTAAAACGCCCATGATTATAGATTCGCCTAAGCGATTGGGGGATTTTGAAGTGTTCATTTAAGTAAAAATCCTTTTTATTAATTGTTTCTTAACCATATCAAAATCAGTGTAAATATCTATAAAAGCATTGTAAAACTTAAATTCCCTTAAAGTTTCTTAGTAATTACCGCAGTTTGTACTTACGTATTCATTTTTACTGATTATCAGTTATTCTCCTAGACTCCCCATTCCTCAGTAGTAATTCCCGAATAGAATAATTACCTGAACTCCGAGCGGAATACGCGCCTTTGTGAGTTAAAATAAATCTTAATCAAGGTAAAAATATTTGAACAGAAGATTATCATGACAGTCTCCACGGCATCTAGAAACCAAGCGATCGCTTTTGACTTAGAAAAATTAAATGAGCAATTTGAAACTGCCACTCCCAAAGAAATACTGGCATGGTCTATAGAGAATATCCCAACGGGACTGGTGCAAACAAGCGCCTTTAACGTGGATGACATGATAATTACCCATATTCTTTACAGTGAACTGAAGCATCCCGTTCCTGTGATCTTTCTCGACACTTTGCACCACTTCCCTGAAAGCCTAGAATTAGTAGCCAAAGCCATACAAATCTACAACCTGGATTTGCAAACTTTCAAAACTCCAGACGTAGACACCCGCGAAGCCTTTGAAGCCAAATATGGCGACAAACTCTGGGACAAAGATATTGCCCAATTCCACCACATTACAAAAATTGAACCACTGCTACGGGGTCTAGACGAACTCAACAGCGTCGCTTGGATTACTGGACGCCGCCGTGACCAAGCAGTAACCCGTGCGAATATGCCAATATTTGAATTAGACGGTAAAGGTCGGCTGAAAGTAAATCCTATAGCTACCTGGACACGCAAAGACAGCTGGGTTTACGTAGCTGAACACGGAGTCATCTACAACCCTCTACACGATAAAGGTTATCCCAGCATCGGCGACCAACCCATCACCACCAAAGTAGGCGAAGGCGAAGACGAACGCGCCGGACGTTGGCGGGGAAGTGATAAAACAGAATGTGGAATTCATATTTAGTCATTAGTCATTAGTCATTAGTCATTAGTCATTAGTATTAAACAAAGGACAAATGACTAAAGACTAAGGACAAATATGATTAAAATCCTCCATCTCTCCGACATCCACATGGGAAGCGGCTTCTCGCACGGACGAATTAATCCCACAACTGGATTAAATACACGATTGGAGGATTTTGTCAATACCTTATCTATATGTATTGACCGAGCGCTGACAGATACTGTTGATATGGTGATATTTGGTGGCGATGCTTTCCCGGATGCTACACCACCGCCTTATGTACAGCAAGCTTTTGCCAGCCAGTTTCGCCGTCTCATGGATGCCAATATTCCAACAGTGCTGTTGGTAGGCAACCACGACCAACATTCCCAAGGACAGGGAGGCGCAAGTTTAAATATTTACCGCACTTTGGGAGTGCCAGGATTTGTTGTCGGTGATACATTAACTACTCACTGCATCGAAACCCGCAATGGTAAAGTGCAAGTAATCACCCTCCCTTGGCTCACCCGTTCAACTCTGATGACTCGCCAAGAGACTGAAGGTTCATCTTTGGCGGAAGTCAACCAACTGTTAACGGAACGCCTGCGAGTTGTTCTAGAAGGGGAAATTCGCCGTCTTGACTCTGATGTGCCAACTATCCTTTTGGCTCACTTGATGTCTGACAATGCTACCTTGGGCGCAGAACGCTTTTTGGCGGTGGGTAAAGGCTTTACTCTACCCCTATCTTTGCTGACGCGACCTTGTTTTGATTATGTAGCCTTGGGACACGTCCACCGCCACCAAAATCTGAATAAATCCAACAACCCGCCGGTGATTTATCCAGGGAGCATTGAGCGGGTAGATTTTAGTGAAGAAAAAGAAGACAAAGGCTATGTGATGATAGAACTGGAGCGGGGGAGGGTTGAGTGGGAATTTTGTCCCTTAACAGTTCGGACTTTCCGCACCATTGAAGTGGATGTCTCGAAAGCAGATGATCCGCAAGTGTTGTTAATGAAAGCGATCGCTAAATATAATATTCAAGATGCTGTAGTGCGGCTAATTTACAAACTCCGCTCCGAACAGATGGATTTAATTGACAGTTCCTCTTTACATACTGCTTTAAGTCCCGCTCACACCTACACCATTCAAGCAGAATTATTGAGTCAATTAGCTCGCCCCCGCATTCCAGAATTGAGTGCAAGTAGCAGCATCGACCCAATGGAAGCCTTGAAAACTTACTTAAACAACCGCGAAGACCTCAAAGATATAGCAGCATCAATGCTGGATGCAGCACAGAAGTTGCTAACAGATGATGTAGAAGTTTGGCTGGAAGCAGCAACTAATGAATAGGATAGATGCCAATTATATTTTCATGTTTAACTGAGCGATCGCGATAAAATAAAGTAAAAATTTAAAGTGCCACAGCATATCTCACTTTTTCCACTTTGTGAAAAGTATGACGCAAACACTCCAAGCAAAAGAGATCAATTTACGTTACTTAATCGATAATTTTGGTATTCAGTTAGTTTTGGATGACCAATTTTTCCGCGAATGGCAAGAAGATTTATTAGAAATTACTGATTTAGATAAACAACTTTTAGATAAAGTAAAAACAGGTTATTTTAATCTTCTTAATTACCCACCTTTACTAGAAGATGTTGTGAGAATGGCAATTATAGACCCAATACTTTTTATTGGGGATTTTTATTTAGTACCCTTATATATCAAAGCTGAAAAACCAATAGAGATTACTGATGAAGATGAAGAAATTATCATCAAAGGCAAAATAGATACATTAGTTCTGAAAGACCAATTTTGGGTGATGGTTATTGAGTCAAAACAAGCAGAATATTCCATTGAAAAAGGACTTGCACAAATTTTAGCTTATATGTTAGGTAATCCTCATGCAAATCAGCCTAGTTTTGGGATGATTAGCAGCGGTGGAGAATTTATTTTTGTCAAATTAGTTAAAGGAAATCCAACTTATTATGCTTTATCAAAGGGGTTTTTAATCCGAAACCCTGGAAATGAATTGTACGACGTACTACGAATCCTGAAACGCTTGGCTCAGTTGGTGAGTGCTTAAATCTTATCGTTTCATCAGTTAGCATTACGTAATGAGAAAATGTTTGATATTTGAATAGTAGTAATTACAAAAGTAACCATAAAATGAAAAGTTGATTATTGATCTAAGGTTTTTTCAAACTTTTTTGTGACTTCTTCCCCAATATTTTCTACTTTTTTACTGATTCCTTCCCCACTGTTTTTGTACTTCTTCCTTGATTTCTTCTCCGGTCTCTTCTACTTTTTTATCAATTTTTTCTGCGGTCTCTTCTACTTTTTTATCGATTTTTTCTGCGGTTTTTTCTGCGGTTTCTTCTACTTTTTTATCGGTTTTTTCTGCGGTCTCTTCTAGTTTTTTACCGATTTCTTGTGATGATAAAGTTCTTTCTGCTTTCCTGACAATATCATTAGCTAGTCGTTCACTAAAGCCCACTAAAAAAGCAAGTGTAAAAAAGAAAAAATATTTAGCATCACTATTTTGATCACTTCCTTTGACTTGAAAAACTGGAAAGCTGATAATATTTGAGTTAATTATTGCAAAAATTAAAATACCAAATGCAGTTCCAATTAACGGTTTTGCAAAACCAACAATAATAGGAGCTGCTGAACCTCTGTAGTCTGCAATAGGAGCTGCTGAACCTCTGTAGTCTGCAATAGGAGCTGCTGAATCTCCAGAGTCTGGATCTTTGTATTGATCAAGTCTAATAAAGATACTAACTATGCTACCAAATGCTCCGGCAAATGCTACCATAATTATCAATGATGAGTTATCAAACAAAGATAATAACTTTGCTGTTATTTTGTCTTCGGTTTTTTTTAAAACCTCCTTGCTAGGAGCTTCCCCTGTAGCTATTCGCATTATTCGATATACAGAAAATGTTATAATATCAGGAGTAATAGTTAATGCAGTAGCACCCGTTAATACTAATGGTATTCCGATACTATAAACTGGAATTACCATTGCCAGACCAACAAGAACTTTTGTTGGTGTAACAAAATCACGGATAGAACGTTTAAAAAAATTTTTAATACTTCCTAAGCCAAGAAAAAATTGTCTAGTATTTAAGAAATATTCTATTTCATGTCTTAGCTCTTTAGCAATTTCTATATAATTTTCATTTTCCAAAAGAATATATAACGTATTTTTTATACAATAAAATTTTGATTCTAAACTATAAAATTCAAATGTATTTTTTATTTTTTTCCCCTTATTTTTTAAAATAAAAATCTCAATACGCTGCAAAATGGCAACTTGTTTAACAATTTCCATTTGAGTTTTATTATTTAAAGTATAATTAATACCTCTAATTTTTTCAGGTATTTCTTTCATTGTTTTAATAATATCTTCATGTAGTTTTACAAGAAGTTCCTGGCATTGTTTTTGTTCATCTGATTGAGTCATAAGTTACTCATCTCTAAAAATATAATTATAGCAGAAACAAACCATCAAAGTTGCTTGCTATTAACTTACCGTGAAAAGCCCAAAGGTTTAGCAGCCAAAGAAGGGAATGACTTACCAATTCGTTCTATAACTCAATACAGTTCAGTTAAGCATTTCTTGCTTCTCTCTGTGTTCTCTGCGCCTCTGCGGTTCGTTAAAAAAATTGACTTTCACAGAGAGTTTTAGCCTTAACTGAACCGTATTGTTCTATAACTCTCACAGGGTTAAACACAGCAAAAGCACAAAATATTTTTCAACACAAAGGGAAGTTGATGATGAAACGAGAATTTAATGTAATTATCAAACGAGATGCAGATGGCTACTTTGTTGCTTCCGTCCCAAATCTTCCTGGTTGTCATACGCAAGCCCAAACTTTAGATGAGTTAATGGAGCGTATTAGGGAAGCGATTGAACTTTGTTTAGAATTTGAGGAAGAACAGCAGGATTCACTGGACTTTGTTGGTATTCAACGAGTCGCAGTTGAGATATGAGTCAATTCCCAAGCTTCACAGGACGCGAAGTTATTGCAGCCCTTAGCAAAGTCGGTTTTGAAGTGGCTAGGATACGTGGCAGTCATCATATTATGATACATACTTAATTTATTTAATTTCAGTGCGTTGAAACGCACTTTAGCTATGAGCAATCAATTTATTGCAGGGCGGGAAAGCAACGCAAAACCAGGATTTTCGGAATGGGAGGTTTAACCCGAAAGTAAATTGACCAACAGTATCCTTTTAGGAGAGAGATTTAAAGAGAGATTTTCCAGATGACCTGAATTTTCATCTTCTAAATGGCGTTCTCCAACAAGATTCTAAAACCCTTTGATGAATTATCCGATATCGGTTAGGATAATCCATCAATTAGAGGAAAAACTTCAAGCACGCTTAATCGCGCTGCAACATGAAAATCACTCAAATATAAATTTGGGCAGATTTTATAGGAGTTTGCTACTCTTCTACTATCAATTGTTGTTTTTCTTCTAGCCAGAGGAAATTTTTGACTCAGTAAATAAAGTTATCGAGCCTTGAATAAGCTATTTTTTACAGGTAAATCTTTTCGTTTTATGGCTTTTGTCCTACCGCTAATTACCTGGTGGGGATACAAAGAAGTACAAAATCAAATTGTACAGCCGCAAGCAGTTGTAGTGTTGGGTGGTTCAACGAGACGTTTAGAGCGAGAGAAGTTTACGGCTGAATTTGTCCGCCAGCATCCAAATATACCAATTTGGATTACTGGGGGTAGTCCACCTAGTTTCACCCAACGAGTGTTTACCAAAGCTGGTGTTGATCCCAAACGTTTACACTTGGACTATGAAGCCGTAGATACAGTTACTAATTTTACTACGTTGGTGGATGATTTGCAAGCTCGTGGCATCAAGAGCGTTTATTTGATTACCTCAGATTTCCACATGCGTCGGGCTTGTGTCATCGGCGAAATTATTTTGGGTAGTCGAGGTATTTATTTAAAACCAGTGCCCGTTCCTTCAGAAAAACCCCCTGAATCTATCGAAAAATCTATCCGCGATGGAGCTAGAGCAATACTTTGGATAGCAACTGGTTATACTGGTGTGAATGTAGTTAAAAATAAACGGTAAATTATCAGTGGTAATTTGCATGATCTTGGCTTAACTTAATACAGGTAAATTAAGACAATTAATGCTAGTAATCGTGATATTAACTAAGTAATAATAGGCACATGAAACTACATTATCCAAAAACTAGCGCAACACCAAGCCTCAAAGAACACAATATAAAAATCAATTAACAATTTTTGCTCATTTGGTTGCTTGGTAAATACTTTGTGTCCATCAAAGTTTCAAGCGGCGGCTTGGGTAACTCGAATTTATCTGTGTAGTTCAGGGAAAAAAACGCCCCAACTTATCTCACAATTTGATACCCTAGCTTAAACAGATTTAAGAAAAATTAAAGCGTGGAAATTCAACTTGGGCGGGGAAAAACAGCTCGCAGAGCTTACGGAATAGATGAAATTGCTCTAGTCCCTGGTAACAGAACACTAGACCCCAGTTTGGCAGATACTAAGTGGCGTATTGGCAATATTGAGCGAGAAATCCCGATAATTGCCAGTGCGATGGATGGTGTAGTAGATGTTCGCATGGCTGTACGTTTGTCACAGTTAGGAGCATTAGGTGTCCTCAATTTAGAAGGTATTCACACTCGCTATGCTGACCCAGAGCCAATATTAGATCGGATTGCCTCTGTAGGGAAAGATGAATTTGTTGCCCTGATGCAAGAACTCTATGCCGAACCAATAAAGCCAGAATTAATTGAACAACGTATTCAGGAAATTAAACAACAAGGTGGCATTGCGGCGGTAAGTGCAACTCCGGCAGGTGCAAGTAAATACGGCGAGGCGGTGGCAAAAGCTGGGGCAGATTTATTTTTTGTACAGGCTACGGTAGTTTCTACTGCACATCTGTCACCAGAGTCTTTAGTACCACTTGATTTAGCAGAATTTTGCCGTTCCATGCCTATCCCCGTGGTGTTGGGGAATTGTGTAACTTACGAAGTCACTTTGAATTTGTTGAAAGCTGGCGCGGCTGGGGTACTGGTGGGAATTGGGCCTGGTGCTGCTTGTACGTCCCGTGGCGTGTTGGGCGTGGGTGTACCACAAGCGACTGCGATCGCAGATTGTGCAGCAGCACGAGATGATTACTACAAGGAAACTGGTAACTATATCCCCATTATTGCTGATGGTGGTTTAATCACCGGTGGCGACATTTGTAAATGCATCGCCTGCGGTGCCGATGGTGTAATGATTGGTTCTCCCTTTGCCAGAGCCGCAGAAGCCCCAGGACGAGGTTATCATTGGGGCATGGCGACTCCCAGCCCAGTGTTGCCCCGTGGCACCCGGATTCGCGTTGCCACCACCGGTAGCCTAGAGCAAATACTCGTTGGGCCAGCAGGACTAGATGATGGCACTCACAATCTTTTAGGAGCCTTAAAGACCAGCATGGGCACTTTAGGAGCCAAAAATATTAAAGAAATGCAGCAAGTGGAAGTTGTGATTGCGCCTTCTTTATTAACTGAGGGTAAAGTTTACCAAAAAGCTCAACAATTGGGTATGGGGAAATAGAATTGGGGCATGGGGCATGGGGCATGGGGCATGGGGCATGGGGCATGGGGCATGGGGCATGGGGCATGGGGATGAGGGGGATGAGGGGGATGAGGGGGATGAGGGAGTGATGGGAGAATTCCCAATTCCCAATTCCCAATTCCCAATTCCCAATTCCCAATTCCCAATGCCCAATGCCCAATGCCCAATGCCCAATGCCCAATGCCCAATGCCCACTCCCCATTTCTTGAAAAAATTTTTCCAGCCCCTTAAACAATTGCTGGAAAAATTCGATATGTCGCCTACAATAGAGATAGCGGAGACGAATGTTTCCGTTCACTCCTCACACCACACTCCGCCCGGACTACTGTTCGGGCGGTTCCTTATGTTTATAAATAAATTCTAGAGCTTCTTTGCAAATGTACATCCTCGGACTTCTAAGCTGAGGTTTTTGCTATGGTAGAATTTTCACCAAGCTCAGATATTATTGGCGAAGGTTTTAGGCATGTCAACAGCCGCGCAAGTTACCGATTCTAGTTTCAAGCAAGAAGTACTCGACAGCGATGTACCCGTTTTAGTTGACTTTTGGGCACCCTGGTGCGGACCATGCCGTATGGTAGCTCCTGTTGTCGATGAAATCTCCGAACAGTACAAAGGTCAAATTAAGGTCGTCAAAGTCAACACGGATGAAAATCCTCAAGTTGCTAGTCAGTACGGCATCCGCAGCATTCCCACATTAATGATTTTTAAGGATGGACAGAAAGTGGATATGGTAGTCGGCGCTGTGCCTAAAACTACATTAGCTTCCACTCTCGAAAAGTATCTTTGAAACTCAATTGGCAATAAACTCATCTTGAGTTATCCTTCTTGTTCTAACTTTAGGTTAATTTTTATAAACAAGTTTGAGAGGCGCGAATTTCTCGTTTCTCAAACTTATTTACATTTGTATACAGTTTCAGAATATTTTTTAGGAGTTTTCTAGCTCAAAAACAACTCCCTAATTCCCGTACTACCAATTTCCACCGCTAGCGCCGCCAACAAAAAACCCAACAGTTGAGTCACAATCACTCCACCTTCTGCACCAATCCACTGGTCAATCAGATTTGCTAAACGCAAAATTAACCAAGTGACAAACATCGCTCCTAAGATACCTACCACGACAGCAATATGCGGACTCTGTGATTTCGACATCAACAACATCACCGTCGTCAAAGTCCCCGGCCCAGCTAGCAGTGGTAAAGCTAGTGGAGTAATTGCAACATCGCGGCCTTCTTCAATAATCGGCTGATCTAATTCTCCCCGCAGCATTTGCAAAGCAATTAACAGTAACAATAGTCCTCCTGCTACTCGCAAAGAGCCGATACTGATTTCTAAGTAATTTAAAATTATTTGCCCTGCAAAGGCAAATAGCAAAAGAACTACGATCGCAATGACAATTGCTTTATCTATAACTTTGTTTCTTTGGTCTGGCATCATGCCCTTAGTCAAAACTAAAACAATCGGTATATTGCCCACAGCATCCGCCAAGACAAACACAGCGATAAATGTTTGAATGAGAATAGGAATATCCACAGTAGACAGTTTTTATCAAGGTTTGATCACAACCTAATCTTTATCTTGTTGAATTTGCTATAACCCAGAGGAAGATTAAGATCAGCAATAAAACCAGTCCGTTAAAGAAAATCTTGGCTGACGCATTTCTAATTAAGTTCCATAGATGTTGAAGTAGCGATATATTTTGATAATCTCTTTTCCATAAATCAACTGTTCGTTGTTGAATCTATGAAGTCTTATTTAGCCGCCGCTATTCAATTGACCAGTGTGCCCGATTTACAAAAAAATTTGGCACAGGCAGAAGAATTAATAGAGCTTGCCGTGCGTCAAGGTGCTGAATTGGTAGGTTTGCCAGAAAACTTTTCCTATATGGGAGAAGAAAAAGCCAAACTCGCGCAAGGTGATGCGATCGCTCTTGAAAGTGAAAAATTTCTGAAAAAAATGGCTCAACGCTTTCAAATTACGATCTTGGGCGGCAGCTTTCCAGTTCCGGTAGACAATACAGGCAAAGTTTATAACACCACTCTACTCATTGACCCAAACGGTCAAGAACTTGCCCGCTACTACAAAGTACACTTATTTGATGTTAATGTCCCCGATGGCAATACCTATCGGGAATCCAGCACGGTTGTGGCTGGTACGCAACTACCACCTGTCCATTTTTCAGAAAAACTTGGTAATTTAGGGCTTTCCATTTGTTATGATGTCCGCTTCCCTGAACTGTACCGTCATCTAGCAGATAAGGGAGCCGATATTATCTTTATTCCCGCCGCCTTTACCGCCTTTACAGGCAAAGACCACTGGCAAGTACTACTACAAGCCAGAGCCATCGAAAACACCGCGTACGTCATTGCTCCTGCCCAAACAGGCAATAACTATGCCCGTCGTCTAACCCACGGGCACGCCGTTATTATCGACCCTTGGGGCGTAATTTTAGCCGATGCTGGGGAAAAACCGGGAATTGCGATCGCAGAAATCAAGCCCACTAGGCTCGAACAAGTCCGTCGTCAAATGCCCTCTTTACAACATCGGGTCTTCTAGGGATTGGGGACACGGAGAGCAATGCCCAATGCCCCATGCCCAGCCCTTATGAATATAGGGCTTCTCGAATGGAAGCAATATACTTTGACCTCACTTCCATTCCTCTCTCCTAAAAGGAGAGAGGCTTTGAATTTTGCTCCCCTTCCCTTGCAGGGAAGGGGCTGGGGGTTAGGTCTGTATTCCATGCAATTGAGAACTGCTATAAAACAAAAAACCGGGTGATTACCCGGTTTCTGACAACATTCAAATCCTCAGTTTTTTAAGAGCATAGCAGGACTATGCCGCTATTTATTAGTTGTCAAAATTAAACTTTAGCAGCTGACTTGGTAACAACGTTGAGTTCACCCTTAGCATACTTAGCAGCAAAATCTTCCAAAGAAATTTGCTTAATCTTGCTTGCGTTGCCAGCAGTACCAAATTGCTGATAGCGTTCAGCACAAACCTTCTGCATATATGTAATAGAAGGCTTGAGGAAGTGACGGGGGTCAAATTCCTCTGGTTTTTTAGCCAAAGCTTCACGTACAGCAGCAGTAATAGCCAAACGGTTGTCGGTGTCAATATTTACTTTACGTACACCGCTCTTGATCCCTTTTTGGATTTCTTCTACAGGTACACCGTAGGTTTCAGGAATTGCACCACCATACTGGTTAATCAGTGCAAGCAAATCTTCAGGTACAGAAGAAGAACCGTGCATTACCAAGTGGGTGTTAGGCAGACGGCGGTGAATTTCTTCAATGCGGCTGATTGCCAAAATTTCCCCAGTCGGCTTGCGGGTAAACTTGTAAGCACCGTGGCTTGTGCCAATGGCAACAGCCAAAGCATCTACTTGGGTTGCTTCTACGAAGTCAACAGCTTCATCGGGGTCAGTTAACAGTTGTGAGTGGTCGAGTGTACCTTCAAAGCCGTGACCATCTTCAGCTTCACCAGCACCAGTTTCTAGAGAACCCAAACAACCGAGTTCACCTTCAACGCTGACACCCAAAGCATGAGCTACATTTACAACTTCGCGGGTAACACTAACGTTGTACTCGAAGCTAGCGGGAGTTTTCGCATCAGCTTCTAAAGAACCATCCATCATCACGCTGGTGAAGTTGTTCTTAATTGCTGAGTAGCAGGTAGCAGGCGCATTACCATGATCTTGGTGCATGACAATGGGAATGTGAGGATAGGTTTCTACGGCTGCCAAAATCAGGTGGCGGAGAAAGTTTTCTCCTGCATAATTACGAGCGCCGCGTGAAGCTTGCAAAATTACGGGGCTATCTGTCTCGACAGCAGCCTTCAGGATCGCCTGAATCTGCTCCAAATTGTTAACGTTGAAAGCTGGGATGCCGTAACCGTTTTCAGCTGCGTGATCCAACAGCAGCCGCAGTGGTACAAGCGCCATAGATAGTCCTCCTAATGTGGTTGTCAGCTAGTCGGTCTGAGAGAAGCGTACTTATTACGCTAAATCTTAAGAGTTTTTTCAACTTATAGGAAATTATAACTAGTGTCGTGTATCTATGTTGAAAAAGTTTACGCCATCGTTACTATAAATATGCTCTCTACTGCTGTACTATGCCCCATAATTGCTCTGTGTTGCTGTACATTTAGTTACCCTACAGTTACTAGCTCTGGTAGCCCACTATCCAAAATGGTCATCTCAAAGCGATCGCGCCCTGGCTCTAAATAATTTTATCAACAAGCGATCGCTTCAACTTAAACCCACTAACTTCTGACAAATGTTATGAGGGTATTTTCCCCTGACTATTGCATTTGGGATTAGATTATGCATACTACGGAATTAGTTGTATCTTACCATAAAGGGGCGATCGCACTGACTGCAATTAAAAAGAGTGATCGCCCTGACAATTAACAAGGTGCGTTGGTGGGCGAATGATGTGCGATCGCTTTTACTGTAAATTGGTTCTCATGGCGATCGCTAACATCATCAAATCTACTAGCGAACCGCGACGAAACCAGCTTGCTCAATTGCTTTTTGTCCCTGGTCAGTTAATAAAAGTTTGCTATATGCATCTCCAATCTGCTGCTCCCGACCTTTATTCTGCTTAATAATCACAAACAAGTTAGCAATCATGGGATAGCTGCCATCTTTAATAGCTTGAGTATTTAGCTGATTGCGCTGACCTAGACACTGCTCAGGTGACACCAGAGGTTCGCGGTAGGGGGGAATTAGCTGACCAGAAGTGCTACCCAATGGCAAAGCCTTCACACTACATTGAGGTAATACTGAACGGGCAGAAGCGTAATAGACACTACCAGGAGTTTTACTGAGTTGGCGCACTGCCTCTGTAGTAGAGTAGACATACTGCACATTAGAGCCTAGCGTTTGCCCCTTCAAGTTGCTGTTGCTAGGGAATATTACTGTATCTGCGTCCTCTGGTCGTTGAGACAAAGGTGTGATGGCTAGGTTTGGCCCACCTACTTGATTCCAGTTAGTAATTTTTCCCAAATAAATTTGCTGCAATTGGTCAACAGTTAAACCAGGCACATTGAGTGATGGGTTGACTACCACTGCTATCCCATCCATACCCACCTGACGTTCCTCAAGGGTGAAGCCTCGCTCTTTTGCCATAGCTTGTTCTTCATCTGTGAGGGGACGGGAAGACTGAGCAAAGTCGAGTTTCCCATCAAGCAACATCCGAATACCGGAGCTAGAACCAGGGCTACCATTAACAGGGTTTACGTAGCGTAATTGTAATTCAGGGCGATCGCTCTGGATCTGAGCATCTACCAATTGCCGGATAGATGCCCAAGCTGTACTGCCTCCGTAGTTAAATGAGGCATTGGGGACATCAGTAACTGTCTGAAAAGTTGATGTAGTACTAGAGGGGCTGTTTAAATTTTGATTAGAGGAATTAACGCTGTTGCGGGACAATAAATTCGGCTTCAGTAACCACCAAAGCAGTCCGCCAATAACCATAAGTGTCAGCACTTTCCCAATAATCAACCCTCTAATAAAGAGGCCAATTTCACCGTGAATTAAAGCTTTTTTTTGATTTGTATTGTCCATATTTTTAAATGTTGTTTATTCTATTTATCCTACAGGAATCTATAAATATTTAGGTTAAAAGCAAATCGGGAATAAGCCAGTTAATAGTGAATTTTATGATTGCTGCTAAATGATTAATTCTTTCTAATATATTAAGGCTCAATTTCCTCTTTGGTAGTCTTTGCAATGGTGGAATTGCTTTTATAGACTCCTCTGTTAGCTGCTGATTTAGCTACTAGGCGATTGACTTTAATATTAGCAAACCGTGGCTCAACAAATTTTTCTATAAAATTATTTAATTGAGTAGGTTGCTTTGGAGGTGATGTACCTGTATTAATAAACGTATAGATTAAAACTAGTACTATCAAACTAGTGGTAGCACCAAGCCCTATTCCCAACAGCAAAAGAAAGTTTCTATAAGTTAGCAAATAAGTATCATCAGTGTTTTGGTTTATCCCAGTAGATTGTGATAACTGTGACAATCCCAGATCAGAATTAAGTGCTTGCAAAGCTTCTGCGGCAGATTGGTAACGCTGGTTGTAGCGATCGCGAACCATTGTATCCAAAACATTTGCAAAAGCGTCGCTTACCTGTACTTTATCACGCCAGATAACTTCTCCAGTATTAGGATCTTCTTGTAGTTGTTCAGGTATTAAACCTGTCAAAGCTTGAATGCCAATCATCCCTACTGCATAAATATCGCTGCAAAGTTGTGGCTTTCCCTTAGCCTGTTCGCTTGGCATATAGCCAGGAGTCCCAACAGAAATTGTTAAGCCTGCTCCTAAAGCACCAATTTTCTTAATACTCCCAAAGTCAATTAGCACAATCTTCTGATCGGAGTACCGCCGCATTAAATTTTGGGGCTTAATATCCCGGTGAATAATGTTATTTTGGTGGACGAAGGACAGCACTTCCAGGATGTCTTTTAATAAATTTAAGACTGCATTCTCGCTAAGACGGTGACCTGGTACAATTTCTTGAGTCAATGCATGACCGTCAATAAATTCTTGAACTAAATAGAAATCCCCATCTTCATTAAAATGGGCAAATAGTCTAGGAATTTGGTCGTGGTCGTTGCCTAGCTGGTATAAAACTTCCGCTTCCCGATCAAATAGGCTTTTAGCGATAGGTAGAACAGCAGGATTGGTATCTTTTGGGTGGAAATGTTTGACGACACAATGCGGTCGTCCTGGTAAATCTAGGTCTACGGCTAAGTAGGTATCACCAGATCCCCCGCTTCCTAAGTGTTTGACAATCTCAAAGCGATTCCGAAGTGTTTTTCTGGCGAGAGAGTATTCATGTCTTTTACGTCTAGCACCTGATAACAAGTAAGTATTACCAGATCCTCCGCTTTCCAGCAGTTTGACTGTCTCAAAGCGACTCCGGAGTTTTTTTCTAACTAGAGGGTTCTGGCTCATGTGGCGTATACTACTCGTTAATTTACTGACCATTCAGAGCTTGGGTGAGGTTATGAATACCTGCCGTTAGATTTGTTGGTATTTGAGGCAGTCAGCTTCTCAGGCGACCGATGCTTTTGAGCAGTTTTATGGTTAGCCGCATGATTGGTTTATTTCATACCTTATATGGGTATCTTAATATAAAAATTTATTTTTGTAATAGTTCTATAATTTTATCATTTAAGTAAATTTAACACTAGACCACAGTAGTTATAACTGCCGATAGATGACAACATTCAGGAGTCAGGAGATTTATTTTAAGTCTTGGGTCTGATTGCTGATAAAACCTAGAACAGTGGCATTTAAAGGCATCAGTATCCTTACGTGTCCACCAGAATTCTGTTACCAGATTTTAGTTATTACTAACGGCGATCGCTTCGTCATATCAACGTTAATTAGACAAAACTAAAAAAACAGGTAAGTTCTTGAGGTAAATACTGAGTGATGGTTTTGGAGACAAACAAGTGTTAGTTGTCAATAACTCACATATCAACTTACAGTATATTAACTAGTTATTCAATAGTTTCTATAAAACATCCAACTTTTCCAACCTTTCCCACGTTTTACTCGCGCCTGTATCACTTGCAATAAATCAGTTGCATTTAGCAAAACTCATACTGGAAAAAGTTTATGCTGGTTTTAATATATTTTGTGTAACTCTTGCTAGGTAAAGAATAAAAAATGAAGTCGGAAGTCGGAAGTCGGAAGTATTAACAGGTCGCCCACAAGGGGCGAGGTTTTTACCTTCCCCATGAAACAAGGATTATTTCGCGCCACTTGCGGGCGAGGTTTTGAACCTCACTTTTTATATAAAACTGTTTTATAAAATTCTAGAAACAGTCCTAATTTGATAGATAAAATAATGTGACATCAGGGCAGTTAGCTGGAATGGCAGCATTCTATTAATTAAAAAAGCCCCCTAGTGGGGGCCTGTTAAGTTGTCCGCGTGGAATGAACAACTAATAATTAATACTCACAGTAGATACAGTAATCCGAACAAAATAATCCAAATCACGTCAACGAAGTGCCAGTAGATTTCGGCTGCTTCAATGCCAAAGTGCTTTTCGTTACTGTAATGACCCGGAACGCGCGATCGCCACAACACAGCAACAATTGCCAAAACGCCGATAGTAACGTGCAATCCGTGGAAACCAGTCAAAACGTAAAATGCACTGGCAAATAAATTGGTAGTTAAACCAAATTCTAAATGGGTATATTCATATACTTGACCCACCAAGAAGATAGCACCCATTGCAGCAGTAATTGCTAACCAGATTCGCGCACCCCGCGCATCGTTCTTTTTGATAGCAGTGTCAGCATTGTGCATGACAAAACTGCTAGAAATTAGATTGATGGTGTTGACTCCAGGTAACAATAGTTCTAACTCTGGGGTACCTGCTGGGGGCCATGCAGGTAAGGTAGCACGGAAAGCCAAATAGGCTCCGAACAACCCCATAAAAATCATCCCTTCAGCAATCAGGAAGACAATTAGCCCAAACAGACGATGGTCTGGATGTTCTTCGTGATGAGCGACGGACGCTTCCGCCGCGTGATGATGATTTAGTTCGGTTTTAGCTGGGTCAATAGTTTGACTTTGCATGAATTTTGATAAGTGGGGAATGGGGAATGGGGAGTGGGGACGCGATTAATCGCGTCTGTACAGGAGTTAGGAGTAGAGACGCGATTAATCGCGTCTGTACAGGAGTTAGGAGTTGTCATAACTCATCATTCATAACTCATAACTCTTCACTCCTAACTCTATTTACGGTCTTCGGGATTAGCAGCAACCGCCGGGTCGGGTTCTGCTCTTAACACTGAGTTCGGCCCGCCAGATAAGACTGGATTGGGATCAGACAAAGGTACACCTTCGTCAGCCTTTTCCAAACCGTAATCGTAGGGGCCCGTAGCCAGCACTGGGGTTTGATCAAAATTCTCGATCGCTGGCGGTGAGGTAGTCATCCACTCTAAGGTCAGTGCCCTCCAGGGATTATTACTAGCTTTCTCACCGTATAACCAACTCCAAATCGCATTGATGATGAAGGGGAATGTCGAAACTGCTAGTATGTAAGCGCCATAAGTGCAGATTTCGTTGAGAAAGGTAAATTTGGGGTCATATTGGGCGATACGACGGTTCATGCCCATTAATCCCAGCTTGTGCATAGGTAAGAAGGTCATATTTAGACCAACTATTGTTAAGGCAAAGTGAACCTTACCCCAAAATTCGTTCACCATCCGTCCCGTCATTTTCGGGAACCAGTGGTAAATCGCCGCATAAATGCCGAGAACACTACCACCAAACAAGACGTAGTGCAAGTGTGCCACCACAAAATATGTGTCGTGAACGTGAATATCAAAGGGCACTGCTGCCAACATCACGCCACTGATCCCGCCAATCACAAAGGTGCCGACAAAACCGATGGCGAACAGCATGGCGCTGTTAAGCTGGATTTTTCCGCCCCACATTGTTGCTAACCAGCTGAAAATTTTAATTCCCGTGGGTACGGCAATGATCATGGTGGTGATCATAAAGAACATCCGCAACCAACCGGGGATACCGCTGGTAAACATGTGGTGCGCCCAAACGATTAGCCCCAAAAAGCTAATGGCAAGAGACGAATAAGCTATCGCTTTATAGCCAAAAATCGGCTTGCGGGAATGCACCGGGATAATCTCTGAAATTGCGCCAAAGAAGGGCAAAATCATGATATAAACCGCTGGGTGGGAGTAAAACCAGAACATGTGCTGATATACCACTGGGTCGCCACCGCCAGTCGGGTTAAAAAATGTTGTCCCGGCAATTAAGTCAAAAGAAAGCAGAATTAGACCTGCTGCTAACACTGGCGTAGATACCAAAGTCAGTGCCGAGGTAGCAAACATCGCCCAGCAGAACAAGGGCATTTGGTGAACCCCCATACCAGGGATACGCATCTTGAGCAACGTGACGAGGAAATTGATTGCCCCTAAAATCGATGATGTACCTAGTAGGAGGACGCTCATAATCCAAATTCCCTCACCTACTTGACCTGTTACCAAGCTCAGGGGAGGGTAGGAAGTCCAACCCGCATCTGGCGCATCGCCTACCACTAAACTGGTGATCAACAATAAACCCGCAGGGGGAATCATCCAAAAGGCAACAGCATTCAAGCGCGGAAATGCCATATCCTTTGCCCCAATCATTAAGGGGATGAGGAAGTTAGCAAAACCCGCACCAGCTGGCACGATCCACAAGAAAATCATGATCGTGGCGTGCAGCGTAAATAAGCTGTTGTAGACTTCAGGGGTGACAAAATCGACTTCTGGGGTTCGCAGTTCTGTACGAACCAAGTCAGCCATCACCCCACCGATACAGTAAAAAATGAATGTAGTGACTAGGTATTGAATCCCAATCACCTTATGGTCGGTGTTGAAACTAAAGTAGTCTTGCCATTTTCTGATCCCTGGCTCCTCAACAAGAGCAGGGGCGTTGGCAGTTTCTTGCACTTGAGCTTGGGTCATAGTCGTTAGTTATCTTTTGTCATTTGTCCTTTATCAGTTGTCCTTTGTCATTTGTCATTTATTTAGACCAATGACTAATGACTAATGACTAATGACCAATGACTAATGGTGAACTTGATGGAGGATTTCTGGCTTAATTCCCATGTCCTTGGTATAAGGAGCGAGAAATTCATTTGGGGATAGATTCGCAGGGTTAACAGCAACGGCTTGATTTAGTGTTTCTTTGCTGGCAACTAGCTGTTCTTGCACCCATTTGTCAAAGGCTTCTTCTGGCTCAACGACTACTGTTGCTCTCATTGCACCGTGGTAGGGGCCACAAAGTTCAGCACAGATTAGGGCATAATCTCCTGCTTTTTTGGGGGTAAAGCGAATCTCGCTTTGCCTACCAGGGATCGCATCTTGTTTCAGGCGGAACTCTGGCACCCAAAAGGCGTGGATGACATCGTTGGCTGTCATATTGATTTCCACTTCCCGCCCAATGGGGACGTGCATTTCACCTGTAGTTATACCAGTTTCAGGATAGGTGAAAAGCCAAGCATATTGTAGACCTGTGACATTGACCTGTAATCCTGCTGGTTTACCTGCTTTATCAGGAGTTCCCCCAATTGTCGGAGCAACACTACCGACACCAGGAGCATTCCGCAGTTGGGGAATTTGGTCAGCATTACGAACTTCTGCGGTAGCTGGGTCTTGCATTGCCTCATCAGATTTTTCTTGATTGAGGTTGGGTTCGGTGCTGGGAGGAGTATCGCTTAAAGTTGCGGCCATCGCACTTCCAGGCATTGCCATTGACTCCTGACTCATCGGCGCTTGATGGATAGCATGGGGATCAAAGCCACCGATTTCGTTGTAGACATCAAAGCTGTAAACAGAAATACCGATAACGATAATTGCTGGGATCGCCGTCCAGAGAATTTCTAGAGGTACATTGCCCTCAACTGGTGGGCCGTCTTCATTGTCACCTGCACGCCGACGGTATTTAAATGCAGAGTAAATTAAAATACCTTCTACGAGCAGGAATATACCTGTAGAAACGATCATCATCGCGTTGAACAGACCATCCACTAATACGGCTTCATCCGTGGCTGCTGCTGGCAACAGACCGTGATTTTGACCGTACCAAAGGCTGACTAGCGTTA
Source organism: Nostoc favosum CHAB5714 (assembly GCF_020829495.1). GTDB lineage: Bacteria > Cyanobacteriota > Cyanobacteriia > Cyanobacteriales > Nostocaceae > Nostoc > Nostoc favosum. Next base: position 95,115 of record NZ_JAIVFQ010000017.1, read on the forward strand.
GCACGATGCCAATCAGTAATGTCCAGATTGAACTTGGAATCTTCACGGCTTACTTAATTGAATTTACTACGTTATCTTAAAGCTGCTCACTTACTAAGGTAGTCTAGGCTGGAAGGCATGGAGTACAAAGGTCTGAAATTTTTATTAATTTTTTTAACTATTTTACTAATTTTGGGTACAAGGTGACTATCGGGAGGCAGAAGGCAGGAGGCAGGGGGCAGAAGCTAGGAGTAACCCAGATACATTTAAAAGTATGGGATTTAACCACTGGGTTTTATACCCAAAACTAAAGTTTTCATTCATAATTATTTCCTCCTGCCTTCTCCTAAAATCAGTGGAAAAATTTAAGGAAAAATTTAGGATGCTTAAATTAATTGTGATTAATCAATTTTTCACATCTTGAAAAATACCTAAAGCTTCAGGTAAAACCTTTCTGGAGTGATTCAAAGTATAAGTGAGTGCTAATCTATAAACCCTTAGCCTATACGCTAGGGTGGAGATAGGACACTAAAAGAAAATTGAAAATTTTAACAGATCCACCAAGAGCGGGCAGAAGGTATCCTTCATGAGCGAATTTGTCCTACAACAACAAAATGAAGCGGCGCTTCAGCAGCAAAAACCCAAGGAAATGATTCGTCGCTTGGTGTGGAAAATATGCATAGCCACCTTAATTTTGATGGCAATAGGCAGCGCCACCCGCGTGATGAATGCTGGACTTGCTTGCCCAGACTGGCCCTTATGCTATGGCGAATTGGTACCAGCCAAGCAAATGAATCTCCAAGTGTTTTTGGAGTGGTTTCACAGATTGGATGCAGCTTTAATTGGTGTAAGCGCGATCGCACTCTTCGGTTTGTCCTGGTGGCATCGTCGTCTCTTACCCAAATGGCTGCCTTGGGCATCAACATTCGCCCTGTTTTTAATTGTCTTCCAAGGCATCTTGGGGGGACTTACCGTTACCGAACTGTTGCGGTTTGATATCGTTACCGCCCACTTAGGAACGGCGCTGTTATTTTTTAGCACCCTCCTGATTATCGGCACAGCACTCACGCCCTATCAGGGGAATGGAACCGTTGGTAAGTTGCCTTGGATAGGTTTAACTGCCGCTATTCTGGTTTACCTGCAAAGTCTACTAGGTGCTTTGGTAGGCTCTCGCTGGGCACTACACCAATGCCTCGGCGGTTCTCAACTTTGTACTGTAATGTACAGCCATATTGCTGGTTTGGTGCCGCCTTCCTTGGCAATCTTGGCAATGGTATTTATCTGTTGGCGGACACCAGCACTACATCCAGCCTTGCGGCGACTGGCAAATATAGCTGGTGGGTTGTTAACCTTACAAATCTTGTTGGGATTCGCCACTTTCAAATTACACCTCCAAGTCGAGCCTCTCACCGTCTCTCACCAAGCTATAGGAGCTACTTTGCTGGGTACTTTGGTGGTTTTCACAGTTCTCGCCCTGCGTGACTCAGTGAGTGCTGATTCACATTCAGTGAGTGCTGAGTCACGTTAGCGGATAGCTAAGGTTTAGCCCGTGCTGAGTGCTGAGTAGGCAGTGGGCGAGATGAGGGAACAGGGGGAGCAGGGAAAGAATTCCTAACTCCTAACTCCTAACTTCTAACTCAGCACTCAGCACTCAGCACTCAGCACTCAGCACTGATGATGCGACCCACGCAGGTGCAGAAAATCTGTGTTTTCATTTGCCTGAAAGAGCCACCTTGAGCGGGGGCTGCATATAAGTTGTTGAAAAATAAGGAACCAGAGCCAAAATGATTGAGACTAATGTCTCTCGCCACCACCAAACATTTTTACAGGTAATTCAAAGTTACTACCAGCTAACCAAGCCTCGGATTATTCCGTTGCTTTTGATTACCACGGCTGGGAGTATGTGGATTGCTGCTAAGGGAGAAGTAAACCCATTGCTGTTGCTAGTAACTCTCACTGGTGGCACTTTGGCTGCTGCAAGCGCCCAGACAATTAACTGTGTCTATGACCGGGATATTGATTATGACATGGAGCGGACGCGCCATCGTCCGATGCCATCCGGTAAGGTTCAGCCGCGTGATGCTCTAATTTTTGCGATCGCACTGGCGACGATTTCCTTTACACTCCTAGCAGTATTTGCCAACCTGTTAGCCGCCCTGCTAGCTTTCTCTGGCATCGTCTTTTATATTTTGGTTTATACCCACTGGCTAAAACGCCACAGCACCCAGAATATTGTCATTGGTGGGGCTGCTGGGGCAATTCCGGCGTTAGTGGGTTGGGCTGCTGTCACAGGCACTTTAAGTTGGTCAGCATGGTTAATTTTTGCCATCGTCTTTTTGTGGACACCACCCCATTTCTGGGCTTTAGCTCTGATGATTCGGGATGATTACGCAAAGGTAGGGATACCAATGCTACCTGTGATTGAAGGTGATACGGCAACCGTGAAGCAGATTTGGTACTACACGCTGGTAACAGTATTTGCAACCGTGTTATTGGTTTATCCCTTGGGCGCAAGTGGTATTCTTTATGGTGCGATCGCTGTAATTCTGGGAGGATTATTTATCCACAAATCTTGGCGTTTGTTGCAAAATCCAGAGGATCGCGCTGTAGCTAAAGAGTTGTTTCTCTTTTCCATCTCCTACATGATGCTGTTGTGTCTGGGGATGGTAGTTGATAGTCTTCCCGTTACCCATAATCTAATTAGTGCGGTGAGCAACCAGCTGCATCTCATAATCGGCTAATTCTTAGCTGGGGATTTAAGCCAAAAGAAATCGGGTTTGGGAAAAACCCGGTTTCTCAAAGATGCGACGCCGATAGCGTAGCGGTAGCGAGTCCGCGTACTCCTTCGGAGAAGCAAGCTACGCGCAGCGTCTCGTAGAGAGCGTCATAGCCCGCCGTAAGCATCGCACTTGTTATACTACTTCTAAAGTTTTAGACTCATAAATACAAAATATTGAGGACTACTGATTATTCCGACAGCAGAACAAACTCTACAGTGCTTTCTTGTTTGCCGAAGATTAACTATGATGTATCGACCTGTTTATCTAGTCCGTTTAGATGAACGCACAGGCGAAATAGTCATCATAGCTGGTGAAGAAACCGAGATAGCGATTCAGCGTGATGGGAAATGGACATTTAAAATATGAAACCAAATTTTCATGAAATGAGCCTCAAAGAATTACGAGTTTACGTGCTGGCTCATCAAGACGATAATGAAGCTTTCTATGCTTACATGGATAAGTCAAAGACAGAAGGAAATTGGGTAACAATGCCACCTTTGAATTCAATGGATGACTTTGATAATTATCCTGAGTTTATTGATAAAATTGTTAAAGATGGTGAAGGTCGAGTATAAGCTTTAAATAATCAAGCGATCGCGTTGGTAAAAGGGCGCGATCGCATATCAACATTTCCATTCAGACTCAGGAATTTTCGCCCCTTGAAAGATACTCCGTAATGTACCGATAGGTAAAGTGCGCCCTCGATGTTCAGGGACAATTACTTGTAGTCCCAGGTCTTCACTTCTCCATTTGCGGTGGCTACCTTTTTGAGAAATCAATTGAAATCCATATTGTCTCAGGATAGTTTCAACTTCTCTAGATGTCATGCGCCGGATACGGTCGCTCATGAGACAATAATCTCTCGTGCGATCGCACCAGGGGCTAACTCAATTGATTCCGGCTGTAAATACAATTGAATTGCTTCTTTAATATTTTCCAAAGCTTCTTCTTCAGTTTCTCCTGCTGAAGTACAGCCAGGTAATTCTGGACACCATACAGCCCAATCGCCTGTTTCTAGGTCTGATTCAAGAATCACGCGCCATTTCATAGCTAATCCTCTGGGATGTAATTATTGTAAATTAGGAACAGCGATGTCTACGACGGGCTATGACGCTCGATAGCGCAGCGTAAAGCCTTCGGCATGGCTTCGCTTAGAGCGACGCAGGAGCGTCTGACTCGCTACCGCAACTCTTGGAGACGCACTCGCGTTCGCTATCGGCGTCGCATCTATAAAACTTAAAATCCAAAACTGAAAATTTTTAATACCTTATTCTTTAAGTAAGATTCTTCGCGGACGATTTTCTTCATTAGGAAAATGGCAGTGAACAGCATCACAAATCATTTCCCGTAGTGTTTCTATATCCTCAGCCTGAGTAAAAATTGACTCGGTTAGAGCTACTGCTGTATAACCACCATCTGGATCATCTTCAACGATAAATACAATTTCAGTCATAGCTAATCTTTCCATAACTACTAAATTTTACAATCTACAAGACCTGACAAGACAGAAAAAATCCCCCAAGCGCCAGAATAACTAAAAATCAACTTCTTCCCTCTCCATCCCAGAAAGTGGTAAATGCTCCTTCTGGGGAATTTCTACTAAATAGTAGTTCAGAATCTTCTTTCCAGCAATTGTTTAGACGCCCTCTCGTGCGATCGCAAATACCAATTAGCGATAATCTAGCTAATCTTTTAGACACGATGATACGCTACTTCCCCAAAAATCGCTACAAGTCTGCAACAGAAGCACTGGAGTCTGTACGTTCTCTCACAGGCACAGTGATCATAAATCCAACACCAACACCAACACCAACCCCAACACCAACTCCAATACCAACCCCAACTCCAACATCAACTCCTACCCCTACTCCAGAACCAATACAATATGCTGGTTTTTTTACAAGATTTGTTGCAGATATTATTGATAAAACAATTTTAATTATCGCTAGTTTTAGCTTTGATTTTATTACCAATGGAGCGGCTAATAATGATGAATTTTGGGGACGTTTGTTAGCATATTACATCATTCTTGGCTTTGTATATTCTACGGTAATGGAAAGTTCACCAACCCAAGGAACACTAGGTAAAATTATCCTGGGAATTGCCGTGACAGACAACGATGGAAATCGTTTAACTTTTGAACAATCTGCTAAAAGATATTTTTGTAAATTACTTTCATATCTAACTATTTTTATTGGATTTTTCATGGCTGGCTTTACCAGTAAAAAACAAACAATTCATGATATGGCATCAGGTTCGTTAGTTATTAGGAAACGGTGATATGTCTACAAGCCGCTATGCAAGTTTTGGCAAGAGATTTGTTGCAATTTTCAGTGATGGAATTTTACTACAATTGTTGTTTTTCATCGCTTTTGGACAAGCACTCAGCCAAATAGATAACCCAAAAGCAATTCTGTACTATGTTTTTACAACACTCTTTGCCTGGGCTTACTTTGCGTCTATGGAAAGCTCTTTAATTCAGGGGACATTTGGCAAAAGATTACTAGGAATTATTGTTACAGATATTGATGGGAATAAAATATCCTTTGCTAGAGCTACAGCTAGATATTTTAGTAAATCATTTTTTGTTCTCATTTGGATAGTTGCTGGCTTAATAGCAGTCATGGCAGCAAGTACAGAAAATCAAAATTCTCCTTATTTAGTTTTAGCTGGATTACTATTTATTATTGGATTACTTATCCTGTTTATTGGCTACCTGATGGCGGCATTCACACCACAAAAACAAGCTCTGCATGATATTATTGCCAGATGCTTAGTTGTTAATGGTAGCGGTCAATCTGTAACTATTCCCTGGAAACCTCTCATTGGATTAGCAATAGCAGCAATTTTAGCGGGAAGAGTCATAGCACAAATTCCTGGAGGCGACAAAGCAATAACACCACCCCCTGATCTCGATTCTACAATTACCCCTAGCTCTTCTCCAACACCCACTAATATCACATCTAGCGATTGTGCTTCAAAAACTAATAACATTTTTGGATTAGAACTGACTGAAGCTAACACAGATATAAACGGCAATTGGAAATTAGAGTTTGCTGGTGGAGTCATTCAACATGTGGGATATCTCTCAATGAAAGACTCTTCAGGAATTATGGTAGTTCAGTTGCCTAATGACCAAGGTGGTACTGAAACTATCAGGCAAAATATGAAACTTTGTTCGTCTGCCAAGGGTTTAGTTCTCTTGGGAGAAAATCCTATTGATGTTGATACGAATCAGACTAGCCCTACCTATGCACCTGATAATTTTATCATTGCAAGAGGAGTAAATGGAGAGATATTCCGCAACTATTCGAGACATAGCAACAATAATGTAGTGGAATCTCCAGTTGAAAGAAAATTTCTGGGATATTCTTCTATTGGCATTGAGATGGCTGAACTCAATTCAGAAGTTCGAGTTCAAGCAGTAGAAAATAATTCCAACGCCCAAAAGGCTGGTCTGCAACCAGGAGATATTATTCTGAGTATCGATGGAAAACAAGTTAACCGTGTTAGTGAGGTACAAGAGCTTATTAAATCTTCACTTCTTGATTCTACTTTAAACTTTGAAATTGACCGAAACGGTCAGAATAATTCTTTGAGCGTTACAGCAGGATGTTGTGTTCCACCAGAGCAACCTTGAAGGAAAATTCAGAATTCAAAATTCAGAATTCAGAATTATCAAGAGGTAAGGGACTGACAAATAAAAAATATCCAATTATTGATTGAAAATATTTAATAAAATGTGTCTGAAAACCCAGTTATTTATCAGTCATATCATGTCCGGCAAAATAACCATAATTCTCGTTTTACCCCTCCCCAACCCTCCCCGATGCCTTGGGGAGGGTGCCGTAAGGCGGGTGAGGTGATTTTATTATGGGTAATTAAGCGGACATGATATCAGTTGACACATTCATTCTGAGTCTGAATTCTGAATTCTGACTTCTGACTCCTGAATTCTGAATTCTGATTTGCTAGCGTAGTGATATAAGGTTTATCGCTCCCCAGGAAGCGCCTGGAAGCAAAAGGATTAATATGGCTCATTTAAATCAGCGTCGTCCCCAAAATGTCAACGGCGATTTTTATGTAGATACTACCTGTATTGATTGTGATACCTGTCGCTGGATGGCTCCTGAAGTATTTTATGATGTTGATGACCAATCGGCTGTTTATCATCAACCAACCAATGAGGCGGAAAGATTAGCAGCGCTTGAAGCACTTTTAGCTTGTCCTACCAGTTCTATTGGCACAGTTGAGAAACCAAAAGATATCAAAGTTGCTCAACAACAGTTTCCAATATTAGTAGCGGAAAATGTTTACCACTGCGGCTATCATTCTGAAAAATCTTACGGTGCTGCTAGCTATTTAATTCAACTTCCAGAAGGTAACATTTTGGTGGATTCTCCCCGGTTTACGCCGCCTTTAGTCAAGCGTTTAGAAGAACTGGGGCCAATTCGTTATATGTACCTAACTCATAAAGATGATGTGGCAGATCATCAAAAGTTTGCCGAGCATTTTCAGTGCGATCGCATTCTCCATACCGATGATATTACTGCCGATACTCGCAATGTAGAAATACAGCTAACTGGTTCTGAAGCATTTACTTTGACTCCAGATTTATTAATTATCCCAGTTCCCGGTCACACTAAAGGACAAACTGTCCTACTTTATAAAAATAAGTTTCTGTTCACTGGCGACCATCTCGCTTGGTCAGAAAGTTTGCACCAACTGACTGCATTCCACGGTGCTTGCTGGTATTCTTGGTCAAAACAGACTAAATCAATGCGTAATTTGGCTAATTACTCTTTTGAGTGGGTGCTACCAGGTCATGGGCGAAGGTTTCATGCTGATAAGGAAACCATGCGCCAGCAGATGCACAAGTGTATTGAGTTGATGGAATCTTTGAATTGACGTTAAATAACTGACAATTCAGGTCAAAGTGAAACTGTCACACTCACCGACATCCCGCCCAGAACTGAAGTTCCGGGCTGATAGCGAAAGTCCACTAAGCGTGGACTGAATTGATCATTTAGTCCACTAAGCGTGGACTTCAGCTATGAGACTCGGAATTCATTCCGAGGCGGGATAGAAACGCAGTGAGAGATTTATTAATAAAGATATGGCTGTGGGCTTGTGTGTACACCGTAGCTTTTTAGTAGAGAGATTTAGAGAGGTCAAACTTTATTGCATACAAACCAGCGATCGCTATAACCTGAGTTTTAGCACCCTTTTAACCAAACACGGATTATGAAAAAGCTGATCAACAAGCCGGAAGACTTTGTGCGGGAAAGTCTAGAAGGTATGGCGGCGGCTCATTGCGATTTAATTAAACTGAATTATGATCCCGCTTTTGTCTATCGAGCCGATGCACCTATACAGGGGAAAGTAGCAATTATTTCTGGTGGTGGCAGTGGACATGAACCAATGCACGCTGGCTTTGTGGGCAGAGGAATGCTTGATGCAGCTTGTCCTGGTGAGGTTTTCACTTCACCTACTCCTGACCAAATGCTAGAAGCAGCCAAGCAAGTAGATGGAGGCTCAGGTATCCTTTATATCGTCAAAAATTACAGTGGCGATGTCATGAACTTTGAGATGGCAACGGAGTTAGCCCGTAGTGAAGGCATTCGATCGCTAAATATTTTGATTGATGACGATGTAGCAGTGAAAGATAGTCTCTATACCCAAGGACGGCGGGGTGTGGGAACAACAATACTGGCGGAAAAAATTTGTGGTGCGGCGGCTGAGGCTGGGTATGATTTGCCACAAATAGCAAATTTATGTCGCAGAGTAAATTTGAATGGGCGGAGTATGGGAATTGCTCTAACATCTTGTACAGTCCCCGCTAATGGAACACCGACATTTGAATTGAGCGATCGCCAAATCGAATTAGGTATTGGTATTCACGGTGAACCAGGAATAGAACGTACAGATATCAAAGCAGTAGATGAGATTACCGAAATTTTGACGCGATCGCTCATTGAAGATGCACCATACAGCCGCACACTGCGCGAGTGGGATGAAGAAAAAGGAGAATGGGAAGATGTAGAACTAACAAATCTCCCATTTGCCAAAGGCGATCGCTTATTAGCTTTCGTCAATAGTATGGGTGGAACTCCGGTTTCTGAACTGTATATTGTTTACCGCAAACTCGCCCAAATCTGCGAACAGCAAGGATTGCAAATTGTGCGAAACTTGATAGGCCCTTACATTACATCTCTAGAAATGCAAGGTTGCTCCATTACCCTGCTGAAATTAGATGATGAGATGATCCGCCTATGGGATGCACCAGTAAAAACACCAAGTTGGCGCTGGGGAATTTAACTAATTCGTAATTTGTAATTCGTAATTCGTAATTAAAGATAGTTTCAGACTGTATATTTAGATAACTACACCAAACAAAGCCATGTATAGAGAGAGCATCCCAAATGTCTAAAAGCATAGGCTGTCATTGTGAACGTGATGACAATCTATCATCTTGAAAAATTTACTTACATTGGGATGCTCTCTGTATAGATGAGGAAAACTTAAACCCTAAAATTACGAATTACGTTAGCGTAGCGGTAGCGAGGAACGAGCGTCATTACGAATTACGAATTATGTTGAGTCAGCCGCAGATATTACAATGGTTGCAGGCTTTTGCAACTGAGATAGAGCAGAATAAAGCATATTTGACAGAATTAGATGCTGCGATCGGAGATGCTGACCACGGTATCAATATGGATCGCGGCTTCAAAAAGGTAAGCGTTCAGTTACCAACTCTTACAGACAAGGACATCAGCAACATTCTCAAAACTGTCAGTATGACCTTGATTTCTTCCATTGGCGGTGCTAGTGGCCCTCTTTATGGCACTTGGTTTTTACGAGCCAGTACAGCAGTAGTTGGTAAGCAAGAATTAACAGAACAAGATGTGTTAGGGCTACTCCAAGCAGGCTTAGACGGCGTACTGCAACGTGGCAAAGCGCAGCTAGGAGACAAAACAATGGTGGATGTGTTATCTCCGGCTGTAGACGCTTTTGGGCAAGCTGTAGGAGAAAGTAAGGGAACGCTAGAAGCTTTGCAACAGGCTGTAGCAGCAGCCCAAAAAGGGTTGCAAGAAACTATACCAATGCAGGCGAGAAAGGGACGGGCTAGCTACCTGGGGGAACGGAGTATCGGACATCCAGATCCGGGAGGGACTTCTGCTTATTTGATGTTGAAGAGTTTGTTAGGTGTATTGGAAACTATTTGAGATTCAGAAGTTGAAGCAGATTTTGAAGCTTTAAATTATTCCAACTCAAAGCTACTGAAGTTTCAATAGTTAAATCTCCTTGTTTAAGGTTATATCATGTCCGCATAATTGGTTATGCTAACCACAGTCATTACACCCCACCCCCAACCCCTCCCCGCAAACAGGAGGGGAGACAAAGCGACGATTGTCGGGGTGGGGTTCTTCGGGTTTAATAGGCAATTAAGCGGACATGATATTAGTCATCAAAGCAGAACCATTTTCAAGACTATCGAAAAGGTCATCTAAAAGCTGCAATTGATTTCGAGGAAGAGTATAGTAAATCTTATTCAAACTTATCTAATTATCTGATTGACAGCAGATATACTCTGGATGCGCCATTTACCTCGTTCTCGAATCAAATCATATTCAACTCGCAAATCCTCGTTAGAAGACTTTTGAAGCTGACCATTTTCATATAACTGCTTTGCTTCCTTAACCGTAGCATTGACTACGGCACGATCTGCAAATAAATCACTTTCCTCTACAGAGTCTATCTTCAGACTATGGTCGTACTTGTAGTATTGGTTTTCTAACTTATACTTTTGAGCAGTCTGCCGCGATTGAGACAAAACTGAACCAGTTAAAATCTGCTCTAAATTATTAATTTCATGATTCGGCCCGAAAGCTTCAGCTTTGGTTAATAACCAAGTCCGAATAACTTCCTCTGCTGTTGCATTTGTTAGAGGGCCTTCTGCTAATTCTGGTTTACTATTTGGATCAGGAATAGATATTGGTGGTTGATTTATCTGGATAAACAACTCTGAACCACGCACAGTTGATGTAGGAAAAAAGAGATTTTTTAACCATCCAAAAGTTGTTGTGGCTACCACCCAGAGAACTAATAGACTCACCAAAGAAATAAACACTCTCCATACCAGCCGTGTTTTCCCTTCTATGGTGTTAGCAAAAGTTCGCCGCCGTCGGGGACGACGAGAATGAGGACGATTATCTGGTATACGCTCTCGGCTAGCAGATGGAGTAGGTTTTCTCCGTCGGCGCTTTTGGTTATGGCCGGGTGCAGCAGTCTTACCTGAACCATTATTTAAATGCTGATTAGTGCCTCTGCTCATCCGTTCGGCAGCAGGAACCTCTGATTTTACACTCTCAGATGAATTCCATATTGGTGGTGATAAATTTGAATATTCGGGTGTTTCTGGCAAATCTACCTCAGGTGTTCTGCTGTGATTAAATTGCCCTGGAGTCCTAGCTGAATTGTTAGGGAAAGGAGAATTCTTTGTCTTCGGCTGGGGAAAATATTGGGGATTAATTACAGCCCATTCATTAGTTGTTTCTGCATCCGTTGGCAGTGCTTCTAAATAAGCTTGCACCTGTTGGTTAGCAAAGTAATCTTTTAGAAAAGCTTGCTGGTTTGCTAAATCTCGAAAATGGGGAAATACTTCGTGTTGTAACCACTGTTCTGCATAGAGACACAGCCCCGGTAACAAATCTGGAGAGTCTTGAGATTTTTCCCGAATAAAAGCTAAAGCTTCGTACTCCTGACTAAGTTCTAAAACACGAGTTGCTTCTTCAGTTTGTCCCAAGAGTAATGCACATAGCGACTGTTCTAAATGTACATCTTGGCGCTTGCCCAGACGGATGAGCATTTGCCTTGCTTGACGAATTAAAGCAGGTTGCCGTTGAGCAAATCCGCGTGCTATCAAGGCATAAACAGCTAAGTAAGTGGCAACAGCAGAAGGACGTTTGCTTTGGGCTTCAAAGAACTTGTGCTGTTCTGCAACTGTTAAGTGGTTGCGTAACTGCTGGATAAATCGCAGAAAGTCATCTATATTTAAACCAGATTCATCATTGTTCGTGCCATCAATGCCACCACGATCTTCTAAGAGGTTTTGCAATAATTCTAAACCTTGGTGTCGTTCGGCAGTCTTTTCTTGAGGTAGTGCCAACAACTCCAAAATTCGATATGGTCGCAATTTGTAAAGATCCGCCTGAATTTCTGCCTGAACGCTTACGAACAACCCTTCGCGTACTAGCAGTTCTTGACCAGTTTCTAGGGATATGGCGGCATTTTCGTAGTGACCTTGCTGCCACTGTTCACGACCTAATTCTAGACAAGCAAGGGCAACAGTGAGAACAACATCTGGATGTTCAGCGCTTTGGTATATTTCTTCGTCTGCTAAATTATTACTTTTTCTTACACTTTTAGCACCATTTTTATTTATCAGGTATGGACGACCTAGTTTCAATACAAGCTCGTATTCGCCCAACTCTTGCAAAATTAATAAAGCGCCAACTAATTCGTCTTGGCTAATTTCGATGCCCAGACTCTGGGTATCAATACCCCTTTTGGTGCTTTCGGGACGATTTTCCTTTGCTACTGCGGCAGCAGCAAGGTTATCAGGGTCATAGGCGTGGGCAAGATACAGATGATCGTAGGTACTGCGTTGTTTTGGATCTGATAAAACCACGTAAGCTTCTTCTATGAGTTGTTTACGAGAAGAAATTGCTGCCTGAGAATACTCACGTCGAGGCAATTGTACAATGCGATCGCTGTATGCCTGCCGCAATTGTTCATCACTTGCCGCCAACGGTAGTCCTAAAATTCGGTAGTAATCTAGCGGAATTCGCACAGCCTACTTCCCCTGCACCGTGATCAACATAATTCACCTAGAGCGTTCCAGGCCTGTAAAACCGTGCCATAACAATGCCGTATAGAATTTACTCTACAAGTGTATTTTGCAACAACTTGTTTTGTACCTTCCCGAAATTTTGAGTCACATTCTAGTACTAATTTTTTGCTTTCGCCTAGAAAGCCTCAATTGTTTGTCTTAATTTTTAGTATTTTTGTTTAACACAACTATTATCAGCCTTCGATAGCACAAACCACAACTACCGCTTTTAATCACGGCATAATTGTTGTGGTTGCAAGAATCTATTGATGATTGATTTTTTTGGGACTTTCCCCACTACGAGGTAACAAAAATACCACTATTGCGAGTTGGGCCTGATAACTTGAGAAAAAATAATATCATAATTTACCTTTAATTACAATTACCTATTTGGGTATATAGATTTTTGCCTCCTTTTTTTTAAATTGTTAATGGATATGCAGAAAGCAGTCTATCTTGATTGCTAGCCTATAAAGGGGAATTAGTGAGAGAGAAAAACCCAAAGCGGCAGATGTTGCCGTTAGAGTCAAATCCTCACAGGGTATGGGCTGAAAAGTTAAAAATCAAAAATTAAAAATTCACCTATTCCCTAAGACCCTTTTTTGGTGCATAAATAAAGTTTGATTGTTGAGTCTTGCAAACGCTAGCCTGTTAAAAGCTGAGGTGTTATCAGACCAACTTATTTAAGACCGTAACTTTAACTTGTACAACAGGGATACTCAAAAATAATGGTTCAAGAGCGTACTTTACCCACTTTTAATCCTGCTACTACGCACATTACTAAAGAAGAAGGGTTACGGTTGTATGAGGACATGGTGTTAGGGCGCTTGTTTGAAGACAAGTGCGCTGAAATGTATTACAGGGGCAAAATGTTTGGTTTTGTCCATTTGTACAACGGTCAAGAAGCCGTTTGCAGTGGTGTTGTGCAGTCAATGCGACCGGGTGAAGATTACGTTTGTAGTACTTACCGCGACCACGTTCATGCTCTCAGTGCCGGTGTACCAGCAAAAGAGGTAATGGCAGAATTATTTGGCAAAGCCACAGGTTGCAGCAAAGGACGCGGTGGTTCCATGCACATGTTTTCTGCCAAACATCGCTTGCTAGGTGGCTATGCTTTTGTGGCTGAGGGAATTCCTGTAGCAGCTGGAGCGGCTTTTCAAAGCAAATACCGCCGCGAAGTGCTGGGAGATAAAAATGCTGACCAAGTGACAGCTTGCTTTTTTGGCGACGGTGCAGCTAACAACGGTCAGTTTTTCGAGACGCTAAATATGGCAGCCTTATGGAAACTGCCAATTCTTTTTGTAGTCGAAAATAATAAGTGGGCCATTGGTATGTCTCACGAACGAGCCACCTCCCAGCCAGAGATTTATAAAAAAGCCAGTGTATTTAACATGGTGGGCGTGGAAGTAGATGGCATGGATGTACTAGCAGTCCGAGCCGTGGCTCAAGAAGCTGTAGCCCGTGCCCGCGCAGGTGAAGGCCCAACATTAATTGAGGCGCTTACCTACCGCTTCCGGGGTCACTCCTTGGCAGACCCAGATGAAATGCGAAGCAAAGCGGAGAAAGAATTTTGGTTCGCCCGTGACCCAATTAAGAAGTTGGCAGCTTATTTGCTGGAGCAAAACCTGGCGGATGAGGGAGAAATCAAAGCAATTGATTGTAAAATTCAGGATGTAATCGACGAAGCAGTTAAATTCGCCGAAAGCAGCCCCGAACCAGACCCTAGCGAGTTATATCGTTTCGTGTTTGCAGAAGACGAGTAACAAAGTTAGGAGTTAGGAGTTAGGAGTTAGGAATTGTTAACTTCTAACTTACAATTTCTAACTCCTAACTATCCCTATACCCAGGACTAAAATTTGTGTTTAGCATTGCAGTTCAACAGCAACAGTACAAGACCTATATTCTTTCCGACGAAGGCGCTGGTTCTCAATTAGAAGTCGTACCAGAACGCGGTGGTATCATTACCCGTTGGCGCATTCAAGGGCAAGAAATTTTCTACCTGGACACTGAACGCTTTACTCATCCTGAGTTGAGTGTCAGAGGTGGGAATCCTATTTTGTTTCCTATTTGTGGCAATCTACCAGATAATACCTACACTCACAACGGGCAACAATATACTCTCAAACAACACGGTTTTGCCCGGGAATTGCCGTGGAAAGCAACAGAACAGAAAACTGGAGATAAAGCTAGTCTCACTGTCGTTCTTGATAGCAATGAGCAAACTAAGGCAGTTTATCCTTTTGATTTTCAGCTGGCTTTCACCTACGAACTTCAGGGTAATACCCTAGAAGTTCGCCAGCAGTATAAAAACTTGTCATCCACCCCAATGCCTTTTTCGGCTGGTTTCCATCCCTACTTTCTGTGTGGTGATAAAACTCAGCTAGAGCTGGAAATTCCCTCTAAGCACTATCAAGACAATCAAACTAAGGAAATCCACTCTTTTGACGGCAATCTTGACTTTAGCCGTGATGAAATTGATTTTGCCTTTGGACAGCTAACGAGTCAATCGGCCACTGCCATAGATGGCAGCCGGAAGTTAAAACTCACTTTGGATTATGATGATTTCTCTACCTACCTGGTATTTTGGACAGTCAAAGGCAAAGAGTTCTACTGTCTAGAACCGTGGAGTGCCACCCGTAACTCTCTTAATACTGGTGATAACCTGACTGTGTTAGCACCAGGAGCTAGCCACACAGCATCTGTAAGGTTGACTGCTAATTTTTTCTAAACCCCTTTACAAATCTACAGATGTATATGCTATGATTGCAAAGTTGCGAAATACAGCGAAAGGGTCGCTAACTCAACGGTAGAGTACTCGGCTTTTAACCGATTAGTTCCGGGTTCGAATCCCGGGCGACCCATTTGGAAAAGAATTCGGGAGTCAGACTATCTTCGCCTCTGCGTGAGATTTTTATCCTATTAATTCTCCCGCATTGGGGACTTCCAAGAAATAAATTACCCAAATAAACGAACCACTCCAGACACAGAGAACACAGAGGAATGAGGAGGAGAGAGCTTTTTCGTTAATTTTTGAGTATTTTTTATTTGGAAGTCCCTTGCTACACTAATACCATTTCTTTGTGAGGCTGCGCCAAACCCTTTTAACTTCTTTCTTTCTTTCTTTCTTTCTTTGTGTCCTTTGCGTCCTTTGCGGTTCGTTTCTCTTTCTTTTTTCTTGTACTTAAATATGGTTTAGCGCATCTTCATACAGAATTGGTATAAGGAATAAGAATTAAATAACATACAATTTATGTCCTTGGCTTACCTCACCCTCAATCCCTCTCCGATATATTGGAGAGGGAAGCTAGATACAGGATTAAGTTTTGCGTTTTATTTAATACACGTTCCTAAGTTTTTCTAAATTTTCACGAACAGCCACACTACGAATATGATTAACACCCCAAACTCGTTCACAAATATCTAAAGCTTGCAAATAAAGCGGTTCTGCTTCATCATAACGTCCAGTTTCACGATAAATTTCTGCCAGATTATTGAGACTTTCGGCAACATTGGGATGATTTTCTCCCAATAGGTGCTTATCAAGTTCTAAGGCTTTTATACATAACGGTTCCGCTTCATTGTAACGCCCCTGCTCTCTGTACATATAACCAAGAGCATAGATAGTATCTGCTAAAAGCGGATGCGCCTTTTGCAATAGACGTTGCTTGAGTTCCAACGATTCCAAAAACAAAGATTCAGCTTGATCGTAGCGTCCTTGAGCGCGGTATATCAATCCTAAATTGTGCAAATCTGTTGCAACATCAGGATTATCTTCTCCCAGAAATCGCTTATCTAGCTCTATTGCTTGTTGCGACAACGGTTCAGCTTCAGTATATCGTCCTTGATGATAATAAAGTAGCGCTAAATTATTCAGTATAAAAGTGAAAGAAAGATGATTTTCGCCAACCAAACGTTTTTCGAGTTCTAATGATTGCAGATACAGAGGTTCTGCTTCTTCATAACGTCCTTGTTCATCATATAATAATGCCAAATTATTGAGACTGGCGACAACATCGGCATGATTTTCTCCTAATAGGCGTTTCCTCAGTTCCAAAGCTTCTTGATATAAAAGTTCCGCTTTAGTATATTGTCCAGTAGATTTGTAGAGTCCCGCCAAATTATTCAGGCTAGTAGCAAAAGAAGGATGGTTCTCTCCTAGTAGGCGTTTCCTCAGTTCTAAGGCTTGTTGATATAATGGTTCGGCTTCGCTGTAGTTTCCTGTTGCACGATATATTCCTGCTAAATTGTCGAGGCTAGTAGCTAAATCTATCTGCAAACCTGATTCATTTTGTAGCTCAATCGCCTTACGCCAATACTTTATTGCTAGTTCTTGTTCTTCTTGATAATTTTGAGACTCACCCCGCTCTAATCTGCTGCGGTAAATATCACCTAATCTTGAGTATAAAGTAGCCAAACTGCGGTCTTTAGTTCCCTGTTCCTGTTCTACTTTCTCAATTAACCCTTGTAAATCTTGGATGGGCAAGAAAAAGGAGTTATCTTCATTAGTATCTGTGCTGGCTAATTCTGTGTCTCTAAAAACAAAACGTATATGTTCTAATTCTTTACCAGGAATAGCATTCGTCTTTTTAGATTCAAACCGAAATACACCGTTGCGCCAACTCCAAAAATCAGGGGCTTTTTTAATCAGGTTGACTAAAATTTGGTTAGTTACCCAAAGCACAATCGCAAAAGGAAACTCGCGCAATCCTTCCCTTGTCCACTGTAAGTAACCAAAAAATTTCTCCTGTTCCGATTGCTCATTGCCCAATCTGAGAAAATAAAGTTGTTCAGCACCCGTCACAGTAATCACCGCCAGGTTCTGCTGACGAAGATATTCTTCTTGTTGTAGCAGTTGGTTAAGAGCAGCTTTTAGGCTTGGTTCCTGACGTGCTAAAGTCACTCGATATGCACGGAAAGCGGGTTGTAGTTCAGCTTCATATTGGGCAATAATCTCATCACGAAAGCTAGCATCATCGCAAACTGCAATCAGTAAATTTAATCCCCGTTTTTGAGCTTCAATAGAAACAATTAAATCATCATACGCATCTTGATTTTCTCCCTGATCAAATAATTCTTCATTTAACATTAATAGCTCCCTGTCTCTTCAAGCTTTCGATAATAATGGGATGAACATCGTACCAAGTTTCATCGGTGCGATATTCTAGAACATACAGCCCATGTAGCAAATCCAAAAACTCTGCTTGTTTAGGGTCATTGGGCATAAATTGTTCATAAACACTCTGCAAAATATCTGTATCAACTTTTCCTAAACGTATAGAAAAGTCATTGCGGATTTTATTGATTGCTTGAAGGAGAATTTTATCATCAATAATAACTTCGGCTGTGGGATTTCGCCGGATCATTCGCAAACAAATGCGGCAACATTCCTTAGAAATCCGAATTAACTCTCGCAATACGCCACCACTGTAAATCACAATTTTTTCAGCAGTTTCTGCCGTGATTAAGTCACTGGAAATTCGCTTTTGTAAAACTTCACCGAGAATCTTTGTTGCTTCCGGGCGAGGTTGAGCATTCGGGAAGCGATTTTTACCTTTATCAAAAATTTTTAAGACAGGCATTGCCACAACTTGATCGTTGGTTTCAGTGGCAATTATTGTGCTGATAAATGTTTCCCGAAGTACTGCGATCGGGATAGTATATATAATTTGAAAGTTAGGTTGACAAAGAGCTTTAATGTTATCTCGATAAATTTCGTTAACTCTGCCTAAATCCAGTTTATCTAAATCATCAATAATTACTAAAACGTTTTGTTTAGTTGCAGCTTGAATTAAAGCAGCTATTTCGTTAATTCTGGCAACTAAATCTGATAACTTGCGTTCAAACTCTTGCTTGATTTCATCTCGAACGCTTGCATCAGCTTTTAATTTAGAGCTAATCAATTTTAAGAGGTCAAAACCGATACTAACTTCTGCTTGCAAATTTGATTCTTCAGTGCGAGTGCGGGTAGCAAACCACTTATAAAGAGCTTCTTTAGTGGATTGAGGGATATCAACTTGGCGTGCTTCTGCTTCTGTCATTAAATTAACTGCGATCGCAAACAGTATATTAATATGATTAACAGCCGACATTTCAATTTTGTCAGCAATAGAAAACAGAACTACAAAATATTTATCTTGAATTTGTCGGCTAAACTCAGCTAACAAAGTAGACTTACCACATCCCCGATGTCCTGTAAAGACAATTTTGCCATCTCCATTCGGACTATCTTCCACTAATTGGTTCAGGTCTGCAATCAAATCATCACCATATTCGACTCGAAATCTTTCCATTTCGTTCCGTTCCATCAACGGAAACAGTTCGAGATTGCTGTATGCTTCTTGAAAGGAGTTTAATAAGTCTTCAGACATTGGATAGTGCCGTAAACGTGCTAACTATTCATATAATGGCTCATGATTTTTGAAGCACAAGTTCAGGCAATCTCTAGAATAGAGTATGCCTACATAACTTCTCAAATTCCGTTAATAAATAACTACTAAGTGAGTGGTATGTTATGTCTTAAAAAGAGATGCCCTAATTCCCAAATTTCAACCTATCAATAAGTAACAGAGGTCAATAATCAATCAGACTGAATGATAGATTATACATTTGATAATTCAGACTGAATGATAGATTATACAGATAACATCCTGAAAGCTACCTAACACATAAATAAAATAAAATTTTCAGTTATAAAAATAAATTTTTAGTGTGCTTCGTCTCATCCCCCTCTAGCCGAAATGGCTACGGTGTACACACAAGTCTGAAATAGATGATTAACCAGGGTTTTATTCCACCCTAACCCTCCCCTTATAAAGCAATACGCTTGGGTTAAGGCTAAAACCCTTTGTGAAATCAAATTTTTTAACGAACCACAGAGGCGCAGAGAACACAGAGAGAAGGAAAAAATGCTTAACTGAACTGTATTGCCTTATAAAGGGGAGGGAACTAGATTTCTTTTCTTGTTTCCCCCCTTTACAAGCTACGGTGTACACACAAGTGCTGTCCACATAGGTTTCAACTTTTTTACCCACATTTTGTCAAAGTTAAACTGTCACACTTACCGACATCCCGCCCAGAACTAAAGTTCAGGGCTAATAGCTGAAGTCCACGCTTTGTGGACTAAATTGATCGTTGAGTCCACAAAGCGTGGACTTCAGCTATGAGACTCGGAATTCATTCCGAGGCGGGATAGAAACGCAGTGCGAGATTTTTTAATAAAGATGACAAGACTTGTGTGTACACCGTAGCCTTTACAAGGGGGGATTAAGGGGGGTAATTTGACTTGTGTATACACCGTAGCAATGCATCGGGGGGATTAAGGGGGGTAATTCGACTTGTGTGTACACCGTAGCCCCGAAAGGTCGAGAGGCTTTGATTCTTGCTCCCCTTCCCTTGCAGGGAAGGGGCTGGGGGTTAAGTTTGAAAGTTTGAACAACTTTCATCAAACCAGCTTTTGCGACTTCAAAACCAGCTTTTGCGACTTCAAAACCAGCTTTTGCGACTTCAAAACCAGCTTTTGCGACTTCTAAACTAGCTTTTGTGACTTCTAAACTAGCTTTTGTGACTTCTAAACTAGCTTTTGTGACTTCTAAACCTGCTTTTGCGACTTCAAAACCAGCTTTTGTGACTTCAAAACCTGCTTTTCTCAACAAATTTCAGCAAATATACCCGCATCTATCTAGTTGGCTAATGCCATCCAATGCTTTTATAATTCTGTAACTTCACTGTGGCTGGTGCATCTGCTTATTGCGTATTGTGATGATATATAAATAACTCAGTGTCTAAGAGCATGGTTATTTATAAATTAATCCAAACAGGAAAACTATATGAAGCAACGCAAACGGAACTCCATGCCACTGAGTAAAGCTGAACGACGGATTGAAGGAATGCAGACAATTAACCCTGAGTTAGACTTTAGTAATGGGTTTTCAATTGCTACTTACAACATTAAAGTCATTGAATTACGAGAAAAGCTAGCCGCTTATAATCAAGCACAAACAATAGTAGATAAGACACACAATGCATTAATAGAAGCAGAACGAGAGTTGAATACTTATTCTGAGTACATGCTGTTGAATGTTGCATCTCGCTATGGCAAAAATAGTGATGAGTATGAGATGGCTGGTGGAACGCGCAGGTCAGACCGCAAGAAACCACGTCTAGTAGTAAACCAAACAGTGACATCTGTGAATTGATTGTTTGGACTCGCCGCTAATCAAACTCTTGAGATGGTTTGATATTTTCCCCTTACCTGCTATTCTGATTCCAGAGCTATTTCATTCTTATCTAGCCCGCCTCAGAATTTATTCTGAGGCTAATAGCACTCATTCGTCTAAAGACGACTAATAAAGGGTTTTAGTCCACTTTAGTGGAGTTGGGCTATTAGCCCGGAACTTTAGTTCTGGGCGGTTTATGTCTAGAACGAAATAGCCCTGATTCTGATTCCAAGCTATGCGGTTATGAGGTATACAAATCTTGCCAACTGCTGAACAAGGCATCAGGTGTGTCATACTATGTCAATCTTTGACCAATACATTCACTCCTATTTACCGAAAAATTGGGGTTTAAAGCCCCGTCCTTCCAGGACGGATTTATATTCTTTCCCCTTGTATTTTCTCAAATCTTATGAGGAGCATGGTATCATAATGTGAGGGAAGAAAGGAATATTCATGTTAGTTTTTGAGTTCAAAACCTACGGCAAAGTATTGCAGTTCAAAGCAATTGATGAAGCAATCCGAACAACTCAGTTTATTCGGAATAAAGCAATTAAATTGTGGATTGACGGGCAGGCTAAGTCTTGGGTTGAACTATCGCGGCATTGTGCGTTATTAGCTGCATTGTTTCCCTTTGCAGATAAGTTAAA
>NZ_JAIVFQ010000180.1 GCF_020829495.1 Nostoc favosum CHAB5714
CTCCCTCATCTCCCTCATCTCCCTCATCTCCCTCATCTCCCTCATCTCCCTCATCTCCCTCATCTCCCTCATCTCCCTCATCTCCCTCATCTCCCTCATCTCCCTCATCTCCCTCATCTCCCTCATCCCTCTTACTCTGGGAAAGACTTGGCGGTATTCTACTCTTCCTGGGTTGGCTGGTTTCGGTAGTAAATTATCCCTGGCAAGCAATAGCTGTAAGTGGTTTGGGTTTGTGGTTTGTGGGAAGTCGTCTGCGGCAGTATAGTTTCAAGGTAGACTTCGCAGCAGTTTTCGTCATAGGCTTACAGACGATTTGGTTAGGTTGGCGATTAGTACCTGATAATTTACAGAAATTAGCGATCGCAACTGGTACTCAACTTACCAATTCTCAAAATGAACCTTGGGCGTTGCTGAGTGTAGCTTTATTTCCCTATGTAATTTTAATGGTGGCGCTCACAGATAGGCTGCATCGTAGCCAAAAGCGAGAATTGGCTAAATTTGGCGAACTGCTCACCCTCTTATTTGGAGCTTTTTTAACAACGATCGCGATCGTAAATCCCGCATTGCGATCGCTAAATCTGCTATTTTCCACAATCACTCTGGCATTCGTCACTCAACGCCGATCCCCCTCATCCCTTCCCCTGATATATTTAACTCACATCATGGGAGTGCTGACTTTTTGTTTTACCATTAATTGGTTATTACCAACCCTGAGTCACCAAGTCTGGGCAAGTATTTTATTAGCTCTGATGGTTGCAGAATGGGGATTTAGCCTTAGTGAAGGTTTATGGCGACGTAGTGCATGGGACATCGGTTTAGGACTAGCCGCCGCTAGTTTTTTCCTATTGTGGATGAATGCAGAATCATCTTGGTATGGCATAGCTGATGGACAAGCTCATTGGGGAGTCTTATGGCTAGTTACGCCTATAGCTCTCACGGGTGTTGCCAATGTCACAATTATAGAGCGTCGCTTTACTAGCCGTTACTTGAGTGTATTGGCTGTGGTAACTGCCCAGTTACTGACTTTACAGCTACCAGAAACCAGATTAATCGGTTTGGCCGTGGGTACGGGATTGATGTTCGCAAATACGCGCTATTTGCGAAACCAAATATCTGGGGTAATTACAGAAGGATTTCTTCTGAGTTTCATTGTGGCGCTCTTATGGGTAGGCGTACCTGGCTTACCTCGCCTCGCGCTAGCAGGTTGGTTTGTCGTAGGAGCGATCGCAATCCTAATTCTATGGTTAGCACGGACAGTTTTGAACCGACGCGGTAACGAATTAGCAATTATATATGCAGCCGCTAGTGATAAGTGGGCGATCGCATTGTGTGGTTTTGAGTTGTTTGGTTTGACGCTACACTCAATACTAATTTACTCAGGGTTTATTACTTCTGGATTTTTGTACTTAGCTGCCACTGCAATCACCTTGGTAGCCATTGTTTATCGCAGTTGGCGAGAACCGACAAATTGGGCATTTTATGGCATCGGTTGGTCTTTGGAATTGTTGACTGCCCAGGTGTTGGGATTTGGGGAACGTTCAACTGTTAAGATTGCAATCGCAAATATTGCTTTAGGTTTAATCGCTCAACTTGTCGGCGAGTGGTGGCGACGACGACATCAATTAGAAAGGCTTCCTAGCAGTTTTCACATTTTGCCATTAATTTATGGTGCATTCAGTGTATTGCTGCGTTTGGACACCTTCACCGAGTGGACTGGTTTGTATTCCTTGGGTGTAGCTTTAATTATCATTGGCGTAGGGCGACGCCGCGAAGACTTTAAACCCCTGCTGTACTTAGGAATCATTGGCATATCCATTTCTGCTTATGAACTTTTGTTCTATCAAATGTTACAAGCTTCAGGAGGAGCATTAGGTGATGGATTGATTGCCATGTCAGCCCTTGGCGCGAGTATTATGTATGCTTACCGCATTCTGTCGCCTTGGCTTGTCAGCTACTTACGCCTGACTCCCCAAGAACTGAAAGGAATTGCCCATATTCACTGGGCTTGGAGTAGCTGCTTATTAATGGCTGCCATTCCTCTTCCCATTGGAGTTAACCGTTTAGTAGGATTGGGAACGGGGGTATTTTTGATTCGCTATGCCATCTTTCAGGGACGAAATTCGCGCACTTCCCCCAGCATCTTCGGAGGAATCACAATCGCCGAAATGTGGGTTTACCTTGGCTTATTAGAGGTAGCCGGGATGAGGGTTTATTGGCGCGAGACAGCAGTGGGACGATTTTGGGCTGGGCCATTAGTTCCTTGGAACGGTGCGATCGCCTGTGTGGTAGCCTATTTTCTGTACATTCTACCTTGGGAAAGTTGGGGTTGGTCTAAAAGACCTTGGCAGCAAGCCTCCTACATCATACCACTGATAATTTTATGGGAAACCAGACTGCAAACTTACCCCATTACCTTAATACTCGCAGCTGGATTCTATATCTTTTTAGCAAAGGTGGGTGAAAACATCCGTTTTACCTATATTAGTGTGGTGTTGATTAATTGGGCACTTTACCGTTGGTTTTATGAATTACGCCTAACTGATGCTTTGTGGTATGTAACACCCATTGGGTTATCACTGCTTTATATTGCTCAAGTAGATACCCAACTCAAGCTACCAGAGTACAAAACATCTCGTCATATTCTGAGAGTGCTAGGTAGTGGTTTAATTTGTGGGTGGGCAATTTTATTTAATCAAAATACAGCCTGGATACCTGGAATTTTCAGCCTCATCGCCATTTTTGCCGGATTAGCTTTGCGAGTGCGGGCTTTTCTCTACATTGGTACAGCCACTTTTTTAATTACTACAATCTATCAATCGGTAATTTTTAGCTTGCAGTACTCTTTTTTAAAATGGGTTGTTGGCTTGCTAGTTGGCATCTTACTGATTTATATCGCCGCCAACTTTGAAACCCGTCGCGCTCAAATAACTTCCTTAATTCGTAGCGCCATTGATGAATTTCAATCATGGGAATAGGGGTAGGTATTAAGCTAAGGGTTGAACTAATTAAACAGGCGATCGCACTATGACGAGATTCGCTATAATAGCCTCATGAATCCAGCGAATCATGCACGTTATTTCTCGTAAAGCATTGCGTCAATTTTGGGAAAAGTATCTTGATAGTGAAACTGCCCTGATTCGTTGGTTTAAACTCATGAACTCTGCGAACTTTCAGACTTTTGAGGAATTACGCTCGGTTTTTCCTAGTGCCGATCTTGTAGGCGATCTAATCGTGTTTAATATTGGTGGCAATAAATACCGATTAATTACTTCAATTCACTTTAATCGTCAAAAAGTTTATATCCGTGATATCTTGACCCATTCAGAATACGACAAAGACCAATGGAAAACTTAACCACACTTCCCCCAGATATTAATACCCATTGGAGTGCGATCGCACCCCTGCTTACGATTCGTAATGAGCAAGAGTATGAGCAAGCGATCGAGCGATTAAATGATTTAATTGATGAAATTGGCACAAATGAACAGCATCCTCTTTATAATTTTCTTGATACGTTAGGGACGCTGATTGGGGTTTATGAGGCAGAGCATTATTCTATCCCTAATTGTAGCGGGAGTGATGTATTGGCTTATTTAATCGAGGAACATGCACTAAGTTTCTCGGATTTGACTGAAATTGGTACATCGGAAACAATAGAAGCTATTTTAAACAAAGATCAAGCCTTAACCCTGAGTCAAATTCAACATTTAGCACAACGTTTTAAGGTTCAAGCTCAAGTATTTCTAGATTAGAATCAATTTTTAGGTAATTTTCCAGTAAATTGGCGAAATATATTAATAAATCAAGGTGCGTTACGCTGTCGCTATAATATCCGCGATCGCACTGCAAAAGTTATTTCGGCGATCGCTTGACTTTTAAAACAGTCACTATAAAAATGGCGATGTCTACGACGGGCTATTCGGCTTCGCACTCACTCTACCTAAACTCACCCCATGCGGGCAAAATGTTCCTGTAGCATCCGATGGACGAAGATGTAACCGCCGCCAACCTTTTGCAGAAAAATGCGATCGCTGGCGTAGTTGAGGAAACTAACATAGTCCAAGGGAATGTAATTTTTGCGGTAAAGCATGAGACGCAAAGTGTAATGTTGAATGCAAACTACACCCGAACTTTCATTAGCACCTAACCCACCTAACAATCCCATAGCTAAACCAAGACATATTAAAACTGGGTTCCACTGAAATGAAAAATCCATTACCAAACCAACAAATATAGCAGCAAATACGAGAGAGCAGAAAGTTATCACCGTGTATCTTAATGACCTTTTAATTCCTTCATTAGGCTTTGCTTGTTTTGGATTTATGCTATTTTTTCGGATTCTAAAACCACCCAAAAATACACCAACAAGTATAAATATTATTATTTCATAAACCGAATAAAAATTTAGGTATAGGCGTGATTTTATTAACGCATACAACATACCAAAAATACCAAATATTATTGCATATTTAAAAAGTTTAGTATTGTCCAATTCTATACTCTCTACTGGTTTAATCTTTCTATCTATTGAACTAAAAATAGCTCCACCTAATATTGCACTCAGAAGTATTGGAGGTATATCAATATGTTTATGATATATAAAATAACTGAAAAAGTAGATCGATATCGCAAATATAATCCCTGACATTAGCCCCTTTTTTAGCCTGTTGAATCTTAAACTTAAAGAAAGTAGCCCTATAATTAGTCCAGGTATTAGTCCAGATAACACTCCAATTGCTATTAATTTTATTAAAATATTGATTGGAGGGATAACTTTATTATTAGGAACTAAAGTGTAAAAATATACAAAATATATTCCCGACACTAGTCCAAGAAGGACACCTAATATTAAGCCTGTTACAATACGATATATGATTTTATCCTTTTTTGAAGGCAACCATCGAGGTTGAATTTCCTCGATTTGAAAATCTGATTGAGACATCCGTTTTGCCAGACAAGTTAGCCAATGTATTGCCTGATCTTGTGGATATTGATGTTTAGCTCCCTTTCGCTTAAACATCCGCTCAATATAAGAATTAAACAGGTGTTCACGGCGTTCTTCTATTGAACCCGTTTGAAGTATTTCTTCCACCTTTTTGCCTTGATAAGCCAGAGTCATGACACTAAGCGTTAAAGGAGACTTTGCTAGCTCTTGCAGTACGGTATCTTCGGTCAGCAAAGTTTTGACTGCTCTTAGTTGTTCACCAGCCGCGTCCAAATATTGATTAACTTGCTCAGTAGTCAGAGAGCGGATGCAGATTGCACCTCGTAATTGCAGACGCTTAGAAAGAACTTCATAGTCTACAATACGACTACAGACCACCATTTCAGTCTGTCCATGATCCTGCATAAATTTGTTGACAGCTTGGACGCAATCTTCCCGCCGATCAGCCTTTACCTCGTCTAGACCATCCAGCAGCAGTAGCAGTTGTTGCTTTTTAACCCAATTTTTACCAACTTCTTTGGGAACTTGGTATTTGCTCCAAAGTTCTTGTACGAGCCAATCAGCAATCGTTGGTTGCTTACCCCAAGAAGATAAGTTAAACACCACTGGAATTAGGAGACTCACATCTTCTGTAGCGCGAGCAACCAAATTCTCTGCAAGTTTTAGGAGAGTTATTGTTTTCCCAGCCCCTGGTTCTCCCAAAATTAACAGAGTTCGCCCCTCTCCTATTTGAGTGAAGACCTTAGTTGCGGTTGTCCCAGTAGGCAAAAGTTTGGGATCTTCTGGTGGTTCCTCAAAGCCCCTAAATGGAGGATCTACTGCATTTGATCGCTTTTCCAGACTCAGTTCAATCATTGCCTGGGTATGCAACGATCTTTCTAAAACCCCTTCAATCCAACCTTGTTTAACTTTACTGAGTAAAACTTCCCTCTGGCGTAATTCTTTCCCAGTTAAGGGCTTTTCTGTTCCCGATGTTTGCCCACTCAGCGAGTCAGATATTTGATTAATGATGTTTTGATGAACAGTTCCATGATTTTCTTGGATAAACCCCTGAACCTGACCCCCAAAGATACTGACAAAATTATCTTCAGTCATTTTCTAAGCACCCTTGATTAGCTGAAGGAATTTCCAAAAAATAAATTACCCAAATAAACAAACAACAGAGACACAGAAGAATGAGAAAGAGAGAGTTTTTTAGTGACTTTTTTAGATATTTTTTTATTTGGAAGTCCTAAAGTCCTGGTTTAACGTTCCAGTATTTTGCTGTGTCAAACCCTGAACTGTACCCCCAGAAATTTGAACATTAAACTTTCCCTCTGCTGCTTCTTGAGGATTTAATTGCTCCATTAACTTTTGAGCCAGTTTAATAATTTCTTCGTCTTTATCAGCCCCAACCTCAGTTAATTCATCTTCTAAAAGAGCTTTAGTCTTTTCGGGCTTCTGTTCGTACTTATCCAGAATAGTAGCTGAATCTGATTTACCTTGGCTCTCAAACTTACGCTTAATCAGACCTTTCAAGCCCTTGTAAGCATCTTGAGCTACATCACCAGCCGTTTTTGCTGCGCCAGCTACCAATGCTGTAAGAATAAGAGAAATAGGGTCCATAAACTCATCTCCTAAATTGTTTAATAGAACTTCAGCTATACCTAAAAACCCTTCTTGGGCGATTGCAGTAAGTCAAATGTAACTTATATAAGCTCTGGCTTTTACTACAAGGATACCCTCTCTGGATCTTAATTGGCAGAATATTGCACAATTAAGGCATGATTTTAGTTATGAGCTAGAATTTTCGGCGATCGCACTATTAACGTACCTTACGATCATGAGCGATCGCGCTTCACCTCATCTACTTTTCTCAGCAGGCGGGCGATTCACTCGTATCAGTTTTCCAAACAAAGCTTCTTCAGCCGCAATTGCCTCATGAATCCGGGTGGCTAATCGCTGCCGATCCAAATCCTCTGTGCAAACAATGATACCTGCATGGTCTTGACTCATGCGATGTAAGCGGATAAAATCATCCCGATTCACTGTCAGCACTGCCCGCCCCTGAATCGTCGCCAATGCAAGCACTTGGTCATCAGGAATTCGCTGGTTGGCTTGCCCTGCTTCTTGTACCGTCAGTACATCGTGACCGAATTGACCAAAAGAATGGGATACAAGCCCCGTCGTTCTACGACGGCTTTTCTTGATTTCTGATGTACTCCTTCAAGACTTCTATTGGCACGCCCCCTACGGACACAGCAAAATAACTAGGACTCCATAAAGCTTCTTTCTGGGGTTTTTTATATCCGGCTTGTCCATATCTACGACTGGAAACACCTTTCAAAGCATTAACTATTTGAGAGATGGA
>NZ_JAIVFQ010000181.1 GCF_020829495.1 Nostoc favosum CHAB5714
TTTGGTTAATTTGATGGCTGGTTTAACTGCTTATACCTATTTGCCTAAAAAACCTTCGATTGATATTTACCCAAAAGATTTGCCTGCACTACCTCCTGCTATTTTTTAGTTCCGTCGAACTCACGTTCTATTAGGAACTATTTCATCCATGCGCGTGAAGTTAGCATTAAAATGTGTAAACATCATATTTGGGGGTAAAAAATATCTGACAAAAAAGAGCGAAATTGGTTGGTATGTTTTCTACGGCTTGTATTAGTCGCCTATCAAGCATCAAAGCCCAAAGAAATTTCTAAAACTGTATGAAATGCTACTTATTACCAATTTAATTGGTAGGTATTTTGTACTGAACAAATGCTCTGTTTATTGAAATTTGGGGCTTTTGAGCCAAAAAAGCGGCTAAAAAGCAACCACCCGCAAAAATAATTTGCGCTTGGCAAGCAAATTTGCAATATCTGTGATAGTCTTTTTATATGGGGAATCAAGACAGCGAAAGCACAGTCATGTCGTCAAAGAGAAATGATATAAACTCCTAGACCAGACTTTCGCCTTGGCAGATGCAATGTTTAAATCCGCTACGGCTTTTTGAAACTAAGAGACAAAGCCAATGAAGCAGGATAGTGACCTCCGTAATAACTTGAAGTCGATTAGAACTCGCTTAGGCATGAGCCAACAAGATTTGGCTAACATCGCCAATGTGACTCGTCAGACTATTAGTGGTGTAGAGTCGGGACAATATGCTCCCTCAGTAGCCATAACACTTCGCTTGGCCAAAGCGCTTGGCTGTCAAGTTGAGGATCTATTCTGGTTAGAGCGGGATTTACCTGAAATTGAAGCAGTTCTTGCCAAACCTGTTCCTAATGGTCAGCAACTGCGAGTTAGCATGGCTCGTGTGGGAGGACAATGGATAGCTTATCCCTTGATTGGCAAGGATGCTTTTCGCCAAGACATGATTCCGGCTGATGGTGAGGGTAAGACTTGCACAGGTACAAATAAAATTCGAGTCCGTCTTTTAGACGATAATCTTGACACACTTCACAACACAGTTGTGATTGCTGGTTGTGCACCTGTAATTTCACTATGGGCAAGAGCCACCGAACGCTGGCATCCCCAACTGCGAGTCCAATATAACTTCGCCAATAGCATGGCTGCATTGCACAGTCTATGCAGAGGTGAGGCGCACATCGCTGGGATGCATCTGTACGATCCTGAGACTGGTGAGTATAATACTCCCTTTGTTCGAGATGTTCTGGCTGGGAGGGAAGCAGTTCTGATTACCCTTGGTGTCTGGGAGGAGGGACTTTTATTAAAGTCTGGCAATCCAATGGGAATTAGAACAGTTAGTGACTTAGTGGCAGGGGGAGCGACTATTGTCAACCGCGAAATAGGTTCTGGTAGTCGGATGCTTTTGGAACAAACACTCCAAAAAGAGCAGATACCGTTCGATGCTGTTCAGGGTTTTGACAATATACTCAAAAGTCACCAAGATGTTGCCCAAGCTGTAGTCAGAGGAGTTGCCGATGCAGGTATGAGTACGGCATCTGTAGCTACCGCCTTTGGGCTGGGATTTATCCCTTTACATCGGTCACGATATGATTTGGTGATTTTCAAGGAATATTTAGAAGAAGCACCTGTACAGCAGTTGCTCAGTACTTTGGGACATCGAATGGTTCACTCCCAATTTGAAATTCTCGGCGGTTACGATATCAGCAAAATCGGGGAAGTTGTAGCGACTGTTTAGAGTGGATTGCAATGGTTGGTTGTGTGGTTAAAGGAAAACTTGGCGTAAATTTAAATCCTGCTGCAACCACTCTTTAGGTATGAGCAACCTTCAGGGAATTACAACAAATGATAATGCTAAATTCGTAATACTTCGCCAAATGCGAGAAGCAAGCTACATAATTCGTAATTCGGGTTGAATTTGATCCTAAAAAATCTTTTAAAATGGAGGTAATCGAATAGCCAATCTTAACTTTTATTTGTTTCAAACTCACTGTAATAACACTAATCTCTCAAGGTCTACACAGCAACATTAATACTTTAATAGTCTAGTTCGCATTTTTGTTTTCTCCTTCTCTAACCTAGTTGGTATTTATGTTTTAGGGAATGGCAAATTATCTTGATCATTCCCTTTTATTCAATCCTTTAGATACACGGTTAATAAATGAGAATTGTATAAAACCTTTTTGACACTCACCTAGCACCTAATAACTTCTACTTATTGTCACCAAACAAATGAATGCCACCCCAGGAAAAATCAACGATTCACTCAGTGACTCCAATTCTGAAGATGCTCCTCAGCAGCAGAAACTGCATAAAAAAAAGTCCTCCACACAATTACCCCAACCTGGAACTACTCAAGGGAGTTGCGCTTTTGATAGTGCAATGATTACCCTAGTACCAATCACTGATGCTGCTCATGTAGTTCACGGGCCAAGCGGCTGTGCTGCCAGCATTTGGGGAAGTTATAACAGTCTCTCCTCTGGTTCGATGCTGTATAAGATACGTTTTAGCAGGGACATCGATGAGAACGATATCATCTTCGGTGGAGCCAAAAAGCTGTACAAAGGCATTTTAGAATTAGAAAGACGCTATAAACCTGCGGCAGTATTTGTTTACTCCACTTGCATCACCGCCCTGATTGGGGATGACATCGAGGGAGTTTGCAAAGATGCTACTGAAAAAACAGGAATACCCACTATCCCAGTACATTGTCCTGGATTCATTGGGAACCAAAATTTGGGCAACCGTGTCGCTGGTGAAGCGTTGCTAGAACACGTTATTGGAACAGCCCAACCAGACACTAGTACACCTTATGACATCAACCTATCTCACTGCTAGGATTCCATTTCTAGACATTAATCAAAAACGCAATCATGCCTATGCAGGGTATATAGGAATTTTAGAAGTAGCACGAGAACTGTATGCTGCTTTTTACAACCCTGTGTGGGAACAAGTATACCAGCTAGCCCCGTGGTCAGCTCTTGAAGTAGAAAATTCTCCAAAGGAGAACATTTGATGGCAATTATTAGCGTTACGAGTACATCTGTTGCAGTTAATCCCCTGAAGCAAAGCCAAACTGTGGGTGCAGTTTTAGCCTTTTTGGGATTGAAGGGAATCATGCCTTTATTACACGGTTCTCAAGGCTGTACTGCTTTGACTAAGGCAGTATTAGTACAACATTTCCGTCAGGCGATTCCCCTTTCCAGTACGGCGATGACAGAAGTTGCAACCATTTTGGGTGGCGAGGAAAGAGTTGAACAAGCAATCTTGACTTTGGTGGAGAGATCCAAACCAGAAATTATCGGTCTTTGTAGCACTGGACTTGTGGAAACCAGAGGTGATGACATGGGGCGCTTTGTTAAGGAGATTCGCCACCGTCACCCAGAATTGGATTATTTACCAATCGTGCTTGTCTCTACACCGGATTTCAAAGGTACATTACAGGATGGCTTTGCTGGTGCAGTTGAGAGTATAGTCAGGGAAATTCCTCAAAAAAGCTCCAAGCAAGACGCTTGTCCTACACAAATCACTATTTTGGCGAGTTCTGCCTTCACACCAGGGGATGTACAGGAAATTAAAGAGATTGTCACCTCTTTTGGACTCCTACCTATTGTTGTACCTGACCTTTCTGGCTCACTAGATGGTTGTATAGAAGATTCCTCTAGTGCCATTACAGCTCATGGTACTACATTGGCACAGTTGCGCTCAATAGGCAGTTCTGTATTCACTTTGGCGCTAGGCGATAGTATGCGGGCTGGGGCGCAAATTTTGGAGCAGAGATTCAATATACCTTACGAAGTATTTGGTGAACTGACGGGGCTAGCAGCAGTAGATAAATTTCTGCAAGCATTGGCGGATATCAGTGGTGTCACCGTACCGGAGAAATATCGTCGTCAACGTCGTCAGTTGCAATATATGATGTTGGAAAATCACTTTTACTTTGGGTGCAAGCGAGTTTCTTTGGCGCTGGAACCAGATTTACTTTGGTCAACAGTTTCTTTTTTGCGATCGCTAGGAGTTGAGATTCACTCAGCGGTGACAACAACACGCTTTCCTCTGTTAGAAAAACTGCCGATTAAGAGCGTCACTATCGGTGATTTGGAAGACTTTGAGCAACTGGCGGTTGGGTCTGATTTACTAATTACCAACTCTCATGGAGTAGCGATCGCTCAACGCTTAAAAATTCCTCTCTATCGTCAAGGGATTCCCATTTTTGACCGCTTAGATCATGGTCAATTTACCAAGGTTGGCTATCGAGGTACTATGCAAATTTTATTTGATATTGGCAACCTGTTTTTACAGGAGGAAACAAAGGTTAAGCATTAATACAGACCCAATTCCAACTGTTTATCACATTATTACCAATAATATTGGTAATAAGTAGCACAAGATACAATCTTGCCGATCAAGTTCAGCTTTGATAATTAGTATCAAGCCGTATACGTCCATTAGTGAATATACTAAACCTGAGTTCGGGTTAAGCCAAAAGCTAAAAAGCTTATTATGTAAGGATTGAGCCAAACTCTAAGTGTTTAAAGAAGCGATTAAAGTTGAATCATTTTGTCAATAAGGTTCACAAATGAGACTAATCTCAACAACATGGCTTATTGATAACAAGTTAAACCGGGGCTTTGGAGCAAACAACGAGAAATAAGGGGTTTTGAGGATTTATTATCCCGAACTCAGGTTACTAACCAATGTCAGCAAGCTAGGCGCGAGCTTCTGCATTGACTCAAATTAAGTCTTCTTCATGAATCCAGCACAGCTAAAAAAAACAACTGCCAAAGCGAGTCGTGTTACAAGAAAACTTCGCTGCCGTTTTGACTTTACAGAATCTGTCATTACACCATCTTTGCTTACTTGGTTCGAGGTGATTGGCTACACAGTTTTATTAGAGCCAGATATTGCTTTGGGTAAGCATCAGATCGGGCGCAGTAGTTATAGAGAGGTGGTTTTGTATCAGCGCCTCCATGACGCTTTGCAGAAAATTAACCCGAAAAAACCGCATGAGGCGATCGCCGCAGCTATCTATCAGGTTACTTGTACAGAGAGTTCCGACTTGCTATGATTTCCCGACTTTGGGTGCAACTACAAAAGTGCTTGTTGCGCCATCTATTCAAAGATGGCGTGATGAAAACACGCAGGAGAATTGTATTTTTTGACTAATAATTCTTAATCCCTAGTTATTTACTATGAATAAATTCCCCCTTCCCGCAGATGATTTGCCTCCAACTGGAGCACCTCTACTTAACGAGTTATTCTACAGACAACTAGAAGAAGCTACTTGCAGGCGATTTTATCAAGCCTGCGGCCCAATTATGCGAGTTTTATTATCAAATTGTCACTGGTATTTCAAGATAAATACTAGTCCTCTGATGTTACTCATTATCTGTTATGACATAGAAAGTTATCTGCATATAGTCGATGCTATTCCCCAGTTCATCAAAAAGCTGAAGCAGTTTTCCAACAAAGCCAAAATTCACCTTTTTTCACCAGATTATAAAGGAGAACCTTGGGAAATCGAGATTGAAGAAACATCAGATGATGAAGCCTAGTCAAACAGGTGAATAGGCGAAAATTTGGTATTAACCAAGGCAGTAGTATTTCACTTTTTTTAGTGCTTACCCATACGCCCACGATTGGGCGTTTCTATGCCAACAATGCAGCGCAAAACCAGGCTTCGTCCATTGCTCCCGCTTCCACAGCAAAATATATTGCCATTGGAATTGTTTGCGTTTGTCCTGGGATATTGCCCGCCAGCATCAACGTGGCACCAAATTCACCCAAAGCACGGGCAAAGGCGAGAGTTGTAGCCGCTACAATTCCGGGCAGTGCTAGAGGTAGACTGATGCGCCAGAAGATTGCCACTTCCGTTGCACCAAGAGTTCTGGCTACCCGCAAAAGATTAGTGTCAATCTGTTCAAACGCTCCCAATGCAGTTTTATACATTAATGGGAAAGAAACAATTGTAGCTGCGATCGCTGCACCATACCAGGTAAAAACGATACTGAAGTCTAAAGGCTCCATAAGTTTACCTACAGGGCCATTTTTACCAAAAAATAGCAGCAGTAAAAAGCCGACAACCGTGGGGGGTAAAATCAGAGGAGCAACAAAGACACCCTCAATCAAGGATTTACCTTTGCCGCGATATCCCAGCATCCAGTAGGCAGCCCAAATGCCAAGGAAGAAGGTAATAAATGTTGCAAGAAATGAAGTTTTAAGTGATATCCAGAGGGGCGATAAATCCAGTGGCATAGTTTTGTGGATAAGAACGGTGCTTAAGGGCTAGTTTGAGTAGTGCGTTGAATCCTCAACCAGCCTTGTCAAAATTTTTCTGGTGTTAACTACCAGCTACCGTAAATCCCTGTTTTTCAAACACAGTTTTGGCTTCATTGCCCGATAAAAATTGCACAAAATCCTTAGCGGCATCGACATTTTTACTGCTTTTGAGAACCGCGATCGGATAAACGACGGGAGAATGGTTTTTTTCAGATGCAGTTGCTACAATTTTTACTTTTGGCGTACTTTTAGCATCTGAAAGGTAGACGATCCCAGCGTCAGCATTGCCTGATTCTACGTAATTGAGAGCTTGACGAACGTCTTTGGCATAGACGGCTTTGCTTTTAACGGCATCAAGAATTTTTAATGAAGTTAAGAAAAACTGGTAAAAAATCACATATTAACACTTAGAACTGACTGTTACCAACAACTGTGCCGATATAGACTAGTTCCCGGTGCAAAACTCCAAACCTTTATGGCAACAGCTATAGATCAAATATAAGCGCACCCATCCAAAACTTAACTTCTTAATTTATAGTACTTTTGAACTAAATATCTCCTCAGAGCAATCAAGGATGCGATCGCCTTCACAGGGCCTTGTCGGCGTTTACTCTTATA
>NZ_JAIVFQ010000182.1 GCF_020829495.1 Nostoc favosum CHAB5714
AATACTCGGTAATGCTTCAGAAAAATTCTGTGTATTAAAAGTAGAAATATTTGAATTCTTCCGTGTAATACATGGAGTTAGGTTACTTCTAACTATTTCCTCTAGATAGTCAGCCCTGGTTAATCCCAAGCATTCAGAGGCGATACCTAACGCCTTCCAGGTATCATCTGTTAGTCGTAAAGAACGCACCTCTCGGTAGTCCGAGCTTTTAATCGCAAACTTCCCCTGAATATCCCTTTTCATCTTTTTCATAGGATATGTCTACCATGTAATACACGGTATTTTAAAAATCTTTTTAGGAATTGTCAACCGTGTATTACATGGTAAAGTTACTTGAACTTATTCTTTAAGCATCTTGTGGTTGCAATTGTTTGAAACGAGACGAGCGAGTCTGAGCAAGAGGTATGCCATTTAACCAAGCATCCAACCGTACTAAATTAAGTTCCACTGCTTGCTCGTCGGTAATGGTGGATAGGGTTGTGTGGACGTTGGTGATGAAACGGGGGCTATCTTCGTCGCAAATCTCGGTCATGTGTACTTTATAACCAACCCAATCGATGCTGCGTTTGCTACTGTAGTGAGCTTCGACATCATGGGGCGAATGAATCGCAATTGTAGATGGTGGCATATCTTTCACAGTACGCCATTTTACTCGGACATCTGGCTCTGGGGCATAAAATTGCTGTACCCATATTTGACGCAGGGTTTCTACTCCTGGTATTTGTCTTAACCACTGTGGCGCAGTTGGGTCATTGATTGCGTCTAACAGCGCCAAACCGTCTGCTCCAATTGTGCTGCCTAAAGCTTCTCGCTCGGAGTCAAGCTTTGGTAAACGATAATTTTCTACACGACGACCATAGCGGTCAAACCAATCAGGCTGAATATTTGTTGCTAACCAGTCAGGTGCTGCAACTGCTAAACTATCGAGCGCAACGCGCATCCCTTCCCCCAATGTCTCTAATCGATTGAGGGTGCGTATTGCACCTAAAACGTGGGTTGAATCTGTACGCTGTCTGCGATGAGTTTTGAGCAATTCGGCTTCCCTCAACCGGGTTAGCAATATATCTAGTAACTTTTGCTCTGCGCCACCAGTGAGTAATCGAGTACGGAACTCAGAAAGGATGGAATAGTCAAAGCCTGGGTCAGTTAATGGGAGGCTCAATAAATACTTCCAGTCAATATGTCCACGTACTGCATCTGCTGCCTGTCTGTCAGATAAATTCTCCATAAATTGCATTATGCACACCAATGCTAACCGCCAAGGTGCATATGCTGGCTGCCCGTTTTGTGGAAATAAGTGGGCAAATACTTCCTCCTCAAAGATACTTCCCAAGGTATCCCGGATCTTCATGTAAATATTTCCTTTTGGGAAAGATGCACGCGCCACCTCTACTGTTTGTTGAGGTATGTCGGGGATATTTTGGGGATGCATCAACATGGTAACAATTTATCTAAGCGTTCAGGATTTAATTATCCTATCGCTGCGGAAGTAATCAGAATTTTCGTGCAATATTACGTTGCCAAAATTGTTAAGCAATATTTCGCCAACAGTGTCAGCGAAGCTGTCACCAGGGGCAAGATAGGCTGAAAGTATTGTGGAGTCTGGGTTTGATAAAAAAGAGTTGATTATTGGGTATAAGCTGTTTTGACAGGCGTTTTATAAGCACAGCCACAAATTGGACAAAATCGGTGTCTCAAAGACAACACCAACTCACCGCAATTCGCGCAGTTAGCTCGAATCGGTGTACCGCAGAGATAACAAAACTTGGCTTTGACGTGACTCCACATAGGGTCAGCCGCCGCGCCAGGATTCCAACATTGAGGACAAAACTTAACCCCTCTAACCTGAGAGACTTCCTCACCCTTGATTACAGCATCCAAATATTCTTGAGGCACGCCAAGCGCGATCGCTAACCCTTGAAGTGTCCTACGATTAATTTTAAGCGTAAGTCCTCGCTCGATTTTCCCGACAGAGCGTCCATGTATACCAGCAGCATCCGCCAACTCAGACTGAGTTAAATTGAGTTTCTTCCTGACCCGTGACACGTAACTAGCAAGGGATTCATCGCTATTGGGAGTTTTAAAAGTATCCATAAAAAGCTCAGGGCTAACTGCTCAAAAGATATATAATTTATCAATAAAAAACCAAGCGAGAGAATACAGAAACAACCGTGAAATCGGCTGTAACTTTAGCCACTGTCACGACCGAATTTCTAGAGCGTTCTGGTCTAGCACCAAGTACTAGAGAAACCTATGAACTGAGCCTCGGACTTTTACTGCAAAAGTATGGAAGTTGGTCAATAGAAATTATCAGTAAGCAAACATTAGTTGAGTATCTAAATAATCTCAGTCATTTAAAGTACTGAATTAAAAACAGACCCAGGCAGAATTGGTGTAGAAAGTTTTCAAAAAGAAGTTGCTAAGTTAGAGATTTTTGAGCAATTAGAATTACCAGCAGACTTATTTAAAAAAATCCCTACCAAAGTTCTCCAAGTCTATAAAAGTCGGGTAATTGTTGAACATCCTCGTGACTTACGCCGTCACCCAGAACATATCCGCTACACACTATTTACAGCTTTCTGTTGGCTCAGAAGTCAAGAAGTTATAGATAATTTAGTAGAGTTACTCATCCAGATTGTGCATCGCATAAGTGCCAATGCAGAAAAACGTGTAGATAAAGAACTTATTCAGGATTTTAAACGGGTTCATGGGAAGAATAATCTACTATACCAAATGGCAGAAGCTTCTTTGAAAACACCTGATGGCACAATCAAGGATGTGATTTTTCCTGTGGTGAGTGAGGTGACTCTCAAGAATTTAGTGAAAGAGTATAAATCTACAGGGAATGCTTACCGTGAGAAAGTTTATACGGTGATGCGCTCTTCTTATGGTGGATATTATCGCCGAATTTTACCGTTAATTTTAAACAAGCTAGAATTCCGTTCAAATAATGAAGTTCATCGTCCAGTTATTCAAGCGATAGCTTTACTGAAAAAGTATGCTGATAGTAAACAACGTTATTATGATCCAGGAGAAGATATACCCATTGATGGGGTATTACGTAGTGGTTGGCAAGAAATTATATTAGAGACGGGAGCAGACGATGAAATCAAAGTTAATCGCATTAATTATGAGTTGAGTGTGCTGCAAGCATTGAGAGAAAAGCTCAGATGCAAGGAAATATGGGTTGTAGGAGCTAATCGTTACAGAAACCCTGAAGAAGATTTACCTGCTGATTTTGAGACTCAAAGATTAGAATATTTCCAAGCTTTGAAACAACCATCAGATGTGGAAGTCTTTATTGCTAATTTGCAGCAATCTTTGGAGCAATCATTAACTTTATTAGATAATGATTGAAGGATTATTACGCCACTGTACTGAGATGAAAGTGGAGACAAATTATGTGGATAGTCACGGTCAAAATGAAGTGGCTTTTGCTTTCTGTCATTTACTAGGTTTTCAGTTAATGCCGCGTCTTAAACGTATAAATGTTCAGAAGTTATACCGTCCGTCAACTGGAAATAATGATGCTTATCCAAACTTGCAACCGATTTTAACTCGCGCTATTAATTGGGATTTAATTCGCCAACAATACGACCAAATGGTGAAGTATGCTACTGCTTTGCGTTTGGGTATGGCAGAAACTGAAGCCATCTTAAAGCGTTTTACTAGGGGTAATTTATTACACCCTACTTATCAAGCCTTGGCGGAATTGGGCAAGGCTGTAAAAACTATATTTTTATGTAAATACCTGCATCAGTAAACCAAAAAGTTTTTCCTCAAAGAGCGATCGCTCTTTGAGGAAAAACTTTTTGGTTTACTGTTCATTGGCTTGTTCAAGACTCAAGAAATCGGGGTAATAAGTGATGGGTAAAACTGGGACTGATTCAGAGAAGAGTGTGAGTTGTTGCATAATACTTTGTTGTTATTTTTGATGGATGAAAATCTAAAAACCTGCTTCCGATTTCGAGTGATGAAGCGAAAACTGATACCATAGACTCAGCATTCATCACGTATGTAATCAGGCAATCGCACTAGACTAATGAGTGCGATTTTTCATTTTTTGACTAACATCCGTGCCTTCTTAGTAGCAAAAGCCCCCGCAGTTCTTAGTGCAGCAGTAGGGTTTGGGTGAGCGAAAAACTCTTCAATTGCCTTGGTCAATCCAGATGCAACCATTGGGTCATGGCAGGCGTAAACGTAAACTGGCTGCTGAGTGCCGTTGACCAGCCGCATTTCCTGACGCTCTCCCAGTTGGGGGTAAAAGGTGCGAACCCAAGTACCGAGATGACCGCGATAATGAGAACCGCTCAAGGGGACTTTTTTCCCTAACTCCGTCTCTGCAAAGTTGACCACACCCATCCATTTCTGTTGGCTACCGGAAAGTGCTTGTTGATTTTGTTGAGCTAGGAGATTGGCGGCGAAGTCTTGAAAATGCTGCTCTATGTATGGGTTGAGTTTGCCCCCTGTAAGTTCAGCTAAAGTCTTCATCGCCTCGACCAAAGTTTGTAGGCGCTGCTCAACTGGTGGGAGGGCAGGGACAGGTGCAGTGGGAGTCTCAACTTTAGGTGTAATGTTAGGCACTCCTGCAACTAGCTCTAAGATGATTGTTCGCACTTGAGCGGCTACTTCCGATTCAGTAAGCAACATTGCGATGCGGAGTGTTCCAGAAGGTGAAAATACCCTGGCTTGGGATGTTCGGGATGGTAGACCCAATGTGGAGCGACCATCAGATAAGTCCTTACCAGTTAGTTTTTTGGTTTCGTTAGCCTGAAACTCCTTACTGTTTCTTTCGTAGATATGCTTAATAGCTGGTATAGAAGATTGGAAGTACTGGGATAATTGCTCGACTGTGGCCCATCCTTCCCCATTCCAAAGGGCGAACACTATTGCCTTTGCTTTGCTGAGAACTTCTTGGGCGCTCTCATCATCTAGGTTAGAAAGTGCAGAGGTTCTTAATGATGGAGACTCGACTAAAACACTTTGATTTAAAGGTAAACTCATGTTGCTTGACTCCTAAGTAAATTTCAAAACTTTAGATATTTACCCGCACTAAACTTTTTTCACCAACCAGTGAGAAACGATTAGATATAGTTAGTGGTGGCGTTAACGTTGGCGACATCAATTCAACGAGATAAAACCAAGAATTATTCACCAGCGCAACTCCTAAAATAAGACGCTGTTTTGTGTCATTGCTATAAGAACACAAGATTACTTTCTGCCCCAAAATAAAAATCGGTTTTTGCACGAGTAGGTTTTCTAATTCTCCAGTCCCAATGATTTGATGTTGTGTGGCGTGGAGTATTTCATTACGGCAATCAATTGAATAAAGCCAAGTTTCATGTTTCCACTGAATACCGCAGCAGTAACCAAATGTTCTCGTGGTTCGGAGGTACACTCTCTCCAGTAAATTGACCTCAATAGGTGGAATTGTTTGACCCCAAGGCGGGGAGAGATACCAGCTTGTTTTCAGGGCGTTAATGTGGTCAATCATGCTCGTCTTCCTAATAAGTAATTAATGGCTTCTTTATCAATAGAGGCAATACGCTTTTTTAGATGTTGTGGTGGGTTGTCAAAAAAGTGTTTGAGATGCCATCTCCGAACTTGATAACGCTTAGAAGAACGGCGGCTAGTTTTCAACCAACCACGTCGTACCCAACCAGAAACGGTGGTGGAATGCACACACAGAATACGGGCGATTTCAGCACTACTATAGTTATCGAGAAAGGGACTTGTAGAATAACCCAAAGTCCAAAGCTTAGTAGCAATAGCAATTGGAGTGCGGAAATAGCCATGTCTTTTTAAGATTGAGGCTATTTGTTTAGGTGTATAAAGTTCAGCCTTAGCTTCAATGATTGCGAGTTCTTCATCAGTCCATTTTGTATGCATTTGATTACCTCCCATATTTATGCAGACTTAGTAGAAGACTGTTCTTGTACAATTCGAGCGCTAATAGATTCAAAATCCACTTGAAAGATGTTCATATCTGTGACCATTCCCCCAGTGTTGTAGCGGTCTACGATGTGCTGTTTAATTGCGGATTGATTTAGCCCATCAGGGATATCAATATGGGCTTCACTTGTGATTCTTTCGACTACTGTGACAATGACTTTCATGGTTTAATTCCTCTAAGTTGAGAATTCAGGAGTCAGGAATCAGGAATCAGAAGCCAGAATAATTTTGTATTCTGAATCCTGATTCTGATTTACACTGCCCCAGTTTTTACTGCTTGTAACTGTTGCATCCATGCGCTGATTGCAGCTAACTCATCCGCACCGTTAGCAACAGCATCAATAACCTGCTTTTGATACGAAGATTCGGCATGATTGGGATACTCGCACTTATCTGCTGCCCAAGCCAAACACATAGTTTTTATCAGTTCATTAATCTTGCTAATGTCAAGTGAACTAGGAAGATTAACATCTTGAAATTCCAACCACTCCTTGACCAAATCAAGGGGATAATCAAGCAAGGTGCGAATATTTCTTACTCGTAAGTCTTGAGGGTGTACTGGTTGTGGAACTACGCTAAGTTTTGGTGTGGCTGGAATATTTGATGAAGTCCCACCTAAGCGAGATTGAATGTCATGAATGATTGTTGCCCAATCCAAATCTCTACTCCATTCCCTGTAAATCTTGGTTTTTGTTGCAGCATCGTAAAGATTACAATTAAACTAAGCCACCTCGTCACCAAAGCGACTCGTCTTCAAAACCGGACGTGAGACTTTCACCTCATCCGGCTCCTCAGTAATTTGGTGCTTGTCCAATTGCATACCTCCAACCGAACCATCTT
>NZ_JAIVFQ010000183.1 GCF_020829495.1 Nostoc favosum CHAB5714
CCTGGTATGGATTATTATGAGCAACGTTATCGTGAGCGAATGGTTAATAATCTCCACAAAAAAGCCCAGGCTTTTGGTTTTGAGTTGATTCCTCAGTCCTCAGAAAATATGGTTTCTTAGAAGAGGGTTAAGTAGGTAGGTACAAAAAAACCAAACTATGTAAAGATAAATAAATACGGAGAATGCATCTACCCAGGTAACTTAAAGTATGAGCGCTCCTCTAAGAGTATTTTTGACTCCTGAGGAAAACCAAACCCTATTAAATCTGAGAACAGCAGAGGTATCATAGAAGGTTAAAGACCGAGCAGAAATAATTAGGTTGAACGCACATGGCTGGTATTTGGAGAAAATAGCTGCTCACTTTAATTTGACTGTTCAAACGGTAAGAGAGGTTTTGCATAAATGGGAAAAGCAAGGACTGGAAGGGGTTTGGGAGCTACCAGGTCGAGGAAGAAAGCCAAAATGCACGCTCTGTTGATATAGTGTTTTTGGAAAAATGCCTCAAAGAAGAACCACAACCCGAAAACCTACAAAGATGTCCCTAACGTCAGGCGTGAGCCCGTAGCGATTAGCAGAACGGCAGTTCCTCGGATTATTGTGCCACGAACCACCACGCAGCAGCCGACTATCATTTTCATTCATCCAAAGGCTGCCGTCTGCTGGCGCTCCGTTATAATTTTCGTGCCAAGCATCCTGACACCATTCCCATATATTACCATGCATATCAAATAAACCAAAGGGATTTGGTGAAAATTTTCTGACATCTGTTGTTTGCTGACAATATTCCCCTTTTGGACCAGAATTATAGGTGTAGTTTCCGTCATAATTAGCCAACTCAGTTGTAATCGTCTCAC
The DNA here is from genome assembly GCF_020829495.1 of Nostoc favosum CHAB5714. Taxonomy (GTDB): domain Bacteria; phylum Cyanobacteriota; class Cyanobacteriia; order Cyanobacteriales; family Nostocaceae; genus Nostoc; species Nostoc favosum. The sequence goes on from NZ_JAIVFQ010000183.1 coordinate 855, forward strand.
CAAAATAAAATGGGGTAGTCGTTTCTGCACGACAGGCATATTCCCACTCTGCCTCACTAGGCAAGCGATAGGTTTTCCCAGTTTTGTTAGATAATCTGACACAAAACTCAATTGCATCATTCCAAGATACACATTCAACAGGTCGATTAGCGCTTTTGAATTCGGATGGTTCGGGATTTAAATCAATATTTATCTTTTCCAACTCGGCAACAATAGCCCATTGGCTTTGTGTAACTGGAAATTTACCCATGAAAAAGGGTTGAACGGTGACAGTGTGCTGGGGACTTTCATCACTGTATCGTCCTGGCTCATTCTCTGGGGAACCCATCAAGAATTGACCACCAGGAATTGCAACCATTTCCAGAACTACGTCATTACCCAAATTTTCTGAGAAAAACTCAGATCGTTTGCGACTGTAATTAATTTCATAGGTTTTTCCCAAGCCAAACAATCCTGATTTTACGTAATTTATGGTGGCGGTGTTGAACTCAAACGACTGAGTTTGAATACGTGGAGGAGATTGTGTTTTAGATGATTCTCTTTCTCGTTGTTTTTGTAAATCTGCTTGCCGTTTTTGATACTCTTTCTCTTGTTCTTTCTGTAAGCGAACTACATCTTCATCCTTAAGCACATAGTATTTTTGTAATTTCTTTAATTCATTTTCAGCTTTTTCATTCAATGGATATCCTTGTTCATCTACAAAATTTGTCAAAAATAGCCTGTATTTGTCTATATTTTCCTTATATATGCCGTAAGGCTCTAATGCTTTCTCTCGGACTGCACTGGCTTCTTGATCTGTTAATCTTAACTTTTCCTGTAAGTCTTTCAATATTTCCGATTCCACAACAGAAATCTCGCTATTAGACGCAAATTCTTCAACCTGCTGACGATACTCAGCTATGGCGGCTTCTCTAGTTGCCTGTTTTTGTTGACGCTCCTTAATTAGTTGTTCAGCAGCAAACTTAATTCCCTCAGCTACATTCGTGAATGCATCGTCTTGATTATTCCAAGACGTAACAGGTAGGCCATTTTTGGGCAGAGCTTGTAGTTTAGCAAATGGTGCCGATTGCCAAGAAACGTTTCGCAGAATAATTGGAATGACGCAAGCCTCTCCAGCTTCGTGGCGTTTTATTGCTTTGCTAACTTCAACATCCCAGCAGTATTTAGAATATATAAAGTCTGAACTGACGAGCAATAGAATGATATCGGCTGTGTTCAAATTTTCATTAATCTGCTGATCCCAATCTCTTCCAGGTGGTATTTTGCGATCGTGCCAGGTTGAAATTACACCTTGCCGTTCCAACATAGTCAAGTGTTTAGCTAGTTCATCCTTTAGAGATTCGTCGTTGTGAGAGTATGAACAGAATACCTTGAGCGACACCAACGATACCTCTGTCATTTTGCGTCTTTAGGAGTGGGATAAATTAGGCTTTTCACAAATTATAGTATGTTTGCCTACTGCACCGGGCGACTGCAAGTCGCGGCTACACAAACAAAACCCGCTTTGATTTCTGTTCGCGCAATGTGGCGTAGCCATAATTACTTGGCTTGGTAGGCAAGAGGCAAGAGGATTTTAGAAGATTAAGGTGTACCGAGTTTTTTTTAAAATCAAATAGGAGTCCCATAGCATATAACTAGACTAGTAAAAGGTTCGCCATGACCCCACAACTCGAAGCTGCGATCGCCGCCATCCAACTGCTCTCATCTACAGAGCGCCTACAACTACTACAAATCCTCACCGAAATCGATTCCGCCTCAAATTCCCAAACCGATCTCAAAACCCTCAGTACGGAGTTTTGGCATGGCTCCACGCTCAAGCAGCTACTCGCCACCCAAACCCCTACGACCGTTCATAACCTCAAGGATCTCGCCGCTAACTTTTGGCCCGAAGAAGACTCCATTGAGGACTTCCTCACCTTCCTGCGACAGCAGCGCCAAGAGGTAATTTAAGTAGTCAGACAGAATTAATTACACAATGTCATTGCGAATGCAGCGTTCGCGGTAGCGTCTCGTAGACAAGCAAAATGAAGCAATTCGCTTGCGGCTGGGATTGCTTCACTCCGTACCCTTCGGGAACGCCAGGGGCGAACGCAATGACTGTAAATATTATTGTCCGATTACTTAATCAAACTCCTATGAGTCTTCTGCTTATCGATACTGACATTGCCTCCTTCATCTTCAAAGGTAGCGACTATGCTGACCCTTATTTACCAGTTTTGAGTAGTCAAGAATTGGCACTGTCGTTTATGACCGTCGCCGAACTTCTTCAGTGGGCAATTTTGCGTCAGTGGGGCGATCGTCGCCTCGCACAGCTAGAGCAATACCTGTCAAATTACCTCATCATTCCGGTCGATCAAACCCTTTGTCGGCAATGGGCGCAGGTGCGTGTAGAGCGACAAAGCGCAAGACGATCAATTTCACCTCAAGACGCTTGGATTGCTGCAACGGCTTTACGCCATGACTTACCCTTAGTCACTCACAACATCAAAGATTTTCTAGGAATTTCCAATTTACGGCTTATTACTCCTTGAACGGGAGAATGACAATGTTGTGAATCTCCCGTTGGGTAGGCATTGGTTTTCTATTGTATTTTAGCTAGCTAACTTACGATCGCACCCGACACCCCATTCATAGATCCATTTACAGAAGAAGGCTGAACAGAATCGGCTGCTAAAGGATTGGTGACTTTGGAATTGTCTACTACAATTCGCTTCTTTTTGGTATTACCTCGTCTAGCACCACCCGCCATCTCGTATTCCTGGCTGATTTTACCGTAACGACTGGCAACTCCTAGTAACATTTTTTCTGACATGGCTATTACAGTCTGTTCTGCGTTCTTCACATCATCTGTGAGTTTGTCAATGGTAGATAACGCAGTGTTGTAGGCAGCAAGCTTAGACCGGAGATCATTAATTGTCATATTATAAGCTTGTATTGTCAGTCCTTGGCCAAAGTCAAGTTCTACGCTGATAGATTGTAAACTTTCAATCCGGCGATCAGCTCGTTCTAAAACGGTGGAATTTCTTTTGCGACGTGCCATAATCCATCTCTGCTACTAGGTTAATAGTACTGTTTTATACAAAGCTGCCTTTGATTGTCATGGGAAAATATCGCAAATAAGTTGCGATCGCATTTCCAAAACTTTAGTTAATTTCACTTAGACTGTTTTGAGTTTCAAGTAGCAAATCCTTTTATAAGTTCATTACAACAATTGCTGTAATCATTTAAACGTTTCTCATACATGGAATAGCATTTGTTGCAAAGTATTAAACAATTGCTGCAACTGATTATACATTTGCAAGAAATACTTAAGCCTTTCTTATATATGGAATAACAATTGCTGCAACTGATTATACATTTGCAAGAAATACTTAAGCCTTTCTTATACATGGAAGAGCAATTGTTGCAAAGTATTAAGCAATTGCTACAACTAATTATACATTTGCAAGAAATACTTAAGCGTTTCTTATATATGGAAGAGCATTTGTTGCTAACGTTTAAATTTTGACAGCCTGAAGCGTAGGAGCGATCGCTTTTGCCTATTGTCTAAGATAAAACCTCTAGCATAAATCAAACAATTTGAACCCCACCCTAACCCTCCCCGATGTATTGGGGAGGGAACTAGATTTCTTTTTCCCCCCTTAGAAAGGGGGATTAAGGGGGGTAATTCGACTTGTGTGTACACGGTAGCCTTAGCAAGGGGAGGGGTTGGGGGTGGGGTGTTAGGGACTCAGCAGATTCACATCGTAACCAACCCTTTAACCGAGTTTTCTACCCTTAAGCAACAACGCCCGGCGATGCCTACGCCTACGCCCTAACTAAAAAACAGCGATCGCATACTAACAATAAGGGTGTTAGGATATCTTTCACCAGCTGAATCTGACTTATGAAATTAGTTTGCTCCCAAAGCGATCTCAGTACAAATCTCTCACTCGTTAGTCGTGCAGTACCTTCACGACCAACTCATCCAGTACTTGCCAATGTGCTGCTCCAAGCGGATGCTCAAACTAATCAAGTAAGCTTAACAGCCTTCGATCTCAGCTTGGGAATCCGCACCAGCTTTAACGCAGAGGTATGGCAAAGTGGTGCGATCGCACTTCCTGCTAAGTTACTTGTAGATATCACCTCTCGTCTTCCAGAAGGCGAAATAACTTTAGATGATGAATCAGCCCTCACAGGTGTTACACCCGGTGGAGAAGGTTTAATAGTCACACTCACACCCAAGAGTGGACATTACCAAGTCCGAGCAATGGGGCCTGAAGAATTCCCTGAACTACCTGTAATTGAAAATACAGAAGTAATCCATCTCACCACCACCGCATTAATTGAGGGATTACGCGGTTCATTATTTGCCACCAGTGCAGATGAAACTAAGCAAGTACTTACGGGAGTGCATTTAACAGTTAAACAAGATACTCTAGAATTTGCAGCTACCGATGGACATCGCCTAGCAGTGGTAGAAACTAGCAACGAGCGTCCTTTAGGTGGAACTAGTCAATTAGAAGTGACAGTACCAGCTAGAGCATTACGCGAACTCCAACGGATGCTAGCTCATAGCGCCTCATCAGATGAACCTGTAGCTTTATATTTCGATCAAGGTCAAGTTGTGTTTGCATGGCAAAATCAGCGCTTGACTAGTCGCACATTAGAAGGGCAATATCCTGCTTATCGACAATTAATCCCGCGCCAATTTGAGCGACAAGTAACAATTGAGCGGCGACAATTCGTCAGCACTTTAGAGCGGATTGCTGTGTTAGCTGATCAGAAAAATAATATTGTCAAGCTCAGTATTGATAGCGAAGCCCAAGAAATTACCTTATCTTGTGAAGCTCAAGATGTGGGCAGTGGTAGAGAGTCAATGCCTGCACAAATTTCTGGGGAAAACATTGAAATTGCTTTTAACATTAAATATTTAATGGAAGGCTTGAAAGAGTTACCATCTTCGGAAATTCAAATGCATTTAAATCAAAGCCTGACTCCAGTGATTTTTACGCCATTGGGGGGTTTGAAAATGACCTATTTAGCTATGCCGGTGCAACTTAGAAGTTGAGTTTAATACAGACCTAACCTCCAACCCCTTCCCTTATCGGGAAGGGGAGTAAGATTCAAAGTCTCTCTCCTAAAAGGATCTACGGTGTACACACAAGTCTCGTCGCAGCCATATCTTTATTAATAAATCTCGCACTGCGTTTCTATCCCGCCTCGGAATGAATTCCGAGTCTCGCCGCTGAACTAAAGTTTAGGGCGGGATGTCGGTGAGTGTGATAGTTTAACTCTGACAAAAATGTGGGTAAAAGAGTTGAAACCTATGTGGACAGCACTTGTGTGTACACCGTAGCCTAAAAGGATAGAGGAATAGAAGTGAGGTTAAAGTGTATTGCATACAAACGAGCGTAGACCCAAAGCGGCTTGTCGTAAGACATCGCTATATCAGTTATCACCCTCTTCATCGCTAACTGATAACTGTTCACTGTTCACTGATTTCAAGTGTCGTCTATCGTCAATTAATTCCTGTAACTTTCCTACTTCCTCAACTGTATAAAACGTCTGATTGGGTTCAGACGCAACTTTATCCATCAATGCGTGAAAAGCTTCAGCATCGTTGCGATGTTCTAATAGATAAGCCTTCAACTGAGACTTGTTCATCGCCGCAAAATTTGGTTTTGTCATTCGTCGTACCTCCATCTGCCATCGCGTGTGATTAATATACCCGTTTCCTCTCCAGCCAGAATGTAAATATTACCAGTGCGTTCATCGATTCGGACTATAAAAATCGGCAACAACAGACTTGTAACATTTTGACCGGATAAGTCGCGGCGTGCAAGCCCCTAAATTTATTTATGGGGGTAAGCCGCAGGCGAATTTATTCGCCGTCATGTTTCGTTCTGATTTTGAATGTACATTTTAATAGTGTCTAAAGT
>NZ_JAIVFQ010000184.1 GCF_020829495.1 Nostoc favosum CHAB5714
AGATTATTTGTATATTTTGCGGTTCGTTGCGTCCAATTTACCTGAAAACCATCAATATATGTCAGACTTGTTATCGAAAACAGTCTAGCACCAGATGTAATCGTTGTGGACGGGTGACACACTATATAGCCCTGCAACAGTAAGCTGGCACCGTTCTGGATTGCTAGTTTTTTTCGACTGGTGCAAGCTGAATCGCATGGTTATGTTTAATCCAGTTTGTCGTCAAGTCAAAAGACCAGACCAGACTATCACTCACTATTCCTTGGAAGTGATTCAGCAGTTGTGTGACTACATTAAAGACAGCAATGCAGACCCAACTGAAGCTTTAGTGTTGTACCTAATCATCTTTCACGGGCTTTCCACCCAAGAATTACGGTTTGCTCAGTTACCTTGTGTGATTGCTCTGCGTGAAGAAATTCCTGTGCAGACATTGGTAGAGGCTTACTATTTAGTATTACCGAAGCCTATACCTTCTCGTGGTCTGAGAACATCAGGACGCTTTGATAATCTGCTTTTATTTCCATCCCAAGCTGCAATGTGGTTTAAGCCTTTACTTCAACGCTTCCTCGAACAACGTCAACAGAGACTAAAAGGTTCTACAAATCAGTATCTACTCGTTGCACCAGGACAGGCTTTGCATAAAAAGCCTGTAAGTCAAAAAACTATTCAACGAATTGTGAGACAAGCCTCGTTGCGTGTGTTGGGTGTTACCTGTTATCCCAAAGTTTTGCGATCTACTGCTGGGGTAATATTCACTGATCGTGCTGGAGTCGGTATATTATCCCGGATGGGATGGGGAGACCAACAAGCATTTGCATATGGCTATGCTCAACGTCAAACAGTTCGTCCACATGGTTATAGCGTCAGATAATTCATCTCTATTGTTGTTATCGGTAAATGAAATAGTTGAGTTATCTACTGGAAAAACAAGTTAATCCAACACACGAGCATGGAAAAGGTGACACTACATGGCAACATATTACGTTTTTGTAAAAGAGAATTACTTTAGACCTGTAAAGGTTGAAGCAGAAAGTATCTTCGATGCAGTTGATGAGGTTGCTTATGGAAAGGGGGAGAAATTTGGCTTGGAACATCACTCAACAGCACATTGGAGTGAGTGGATTGTAGAAGCTCAAAATGGTGTGAGATACTACCACTCCGTTGGAATTGGCTATGTCTTGTTATAAACTACAGTTGGTAGCAATTTTTACTATGAGAATTGCTGCCTTGTTTTATTTAATTGGATGGATAATTTTGAGTTAAGATTATGACAAATAGAGTCTCAGTATCTCATGTTTTTCCGAAAAATCTCAAAAAAAACTTAAAACCTTAGAAAAAATACTCACTGGTGGCCCTGGCGTTGGCAAGACGTTCACAACCCACACCATCGTCAGCCTGTGGAAAGCAATGGGGAAAACAATAGCTCTGGCTGCACCAACGGGTAGAGCAGCACAAAGGTTGTCAGAAATGACGGGCTTAGAAGCGAAAACCATCCACCGCTTGCTAGAGTTCGACCCCAAGACAATGGGTTTCAAACGCGACAACACTAATCCATTACCCTACACTGCAATTATCACGGATGAAGCCTCTATGCTCGACCTGTTTTTGGCACATTCCTTGGTGAAAGCTGTAGCTCTTGGAGCGCAACTATTATTAGTAGGTGACATTGATCAATTGCCTTCAGTCGGGCCTGGGAAAGTGCTAGCAGATCTAATAAATTGTTTGAAAGTGCCAGTAGTCAAGCTAACGCAAGTATTTCGTCAAGCCAAGCTTAGTGCAATTGTTACAGCAGCGCATCAAATCAACCAGGGCGATTATCCGAACATAGAACCGATTAGCGACAATCCTGTGTCAGATTGCTTGTGGCATGGTGGAGGACATGAGCCAGAACACGGAGTACAGGCAATCTGCGAGTTGATTAGCGAGTTTATTCCCCGGCTGGGTTTTAATCCGGCTTGTGATGTTCAGGTACTTTGTCCGATGTCGCGGGGTTTGGTAGGAACGCGCAACCTGAATATGGTGTTGCAGGGGTTGATCAATCCGCCTAGTTCCGATAAAGCAGAGATTGCTAAAGGTGGGATGACTCTGCGGGTGGGAGATCGCGTTATCCAGCAGACTAATGATTACGACCGCGAAGTGTTTAATGGAGACTTAGGAACTATCTCTGGGATTGATACTGAGGAGCAAGAGGTGACAGTTGACTATGGTGGTCGCCCTGTAGTTTACGACTATGCTGACTTGAATGAGATTACGCTGGCGTGGTCTATTTCAGTCCATAAGTCGCAGGGCAGCGAATATCCTGTAGTAATTATGCCTTTGTATATGCAACATTATATGATGCTCTCACGTAACTTATTTTATACAGGTTTGACTCGTGCTAGAAAATTAGCCATTGTGGTTGGCTCGAAGAAAGCGATATCCTTGGCTGTGCGAACGACAAATGACCAGCAGCGTTACACAAGATTATGGCAGAGGTTGTTGCAGCCGAATTGATGAACATGAACGCAGAATATCAGCTTGGTTAAACAAACAAAAAACTAAAATACTCTTGTACAATAACGAATTGGGTCTGCGCCAAGTTAATCTTTTTGGCTATTTAAGTCAGGAAAATTGAGTCAGAAATTGAATTATTTGATGTATAGTTTAAGTCCGCGCTGGTTATTAAATAGCCCTCAAGTTGTATGTCCAGTCCTAGTTCCGACATGGTTCGCGTTTACCTGCAAGAGATTGGCCGCTACCCAATGCTAACCGCAGACCAAGAAATTGCTTATGGCAGGCAGGTACAGCAGATGATGGCAATTGAACAAAGAAAAAATGAACTCGCCCAACAACTAAAACCTTGTAAAAAACTATGTAAAGCACTTGGGACAAGATTCATTTTTTGAACTTCACTAATAATGATAAAAAACTTAGAATTTTTTAGAATTATTTTTCTTCGTTAGGATACCAACCTGCCGGAATGACTTCAAAATTCCAAACATCTTTGAAGACGTATATGCGTCCTATAATTTCCGATGGGGAAAGCAAATTTTTGTCGCCTTCCTTCCAATCTTTTTTATCAACTGTTCCCATAACTACATAGTTATTACCTACAATTTGAGGATTTGTTTGGACAAAAGTAGCAGCCATCAATGGCTCAATTTCCTGTTTTTTAGCAATAATTAAGTCGCAGCTTGGGCAATATTTACACTGTTTATTTAGTAAAAATAGCTGTTTAGGTTCAATGTGGATTACCAAAGGGAACTTCCGTAACTTAGTTTTACTATCGCATTTGGGGCATTTAGTGAACGCACAATCACTATAAGAATTGAGAAAAAAGCGATGCCGCTTTTTAATTGTTTTATCTGGCTTTTTATTAACGCTATTTTTAACCATGCTACGATGAAAGCTTGATTAACTACATTTGGTTTTGTAACATAAGCTTAACTATAACAAGCGTGAAGAATTAACACTTACTCCTAACTAAAAATGGTGAGGTAGGTTGAGCTATTGCTAGACATTAAATGGTTGCTAGCTAAAGTTACCAACAGAGCAGAAGGAGCGATATTAGTCTTTTGAACATAGCCGGATACAGATGCTTCAATCACATCATAGTGCAACTTGGTTGCGGTAAGGTATTGTCAGCTTACCGCAAATTCACACTAACTACTTCATGTCCCAAACATCAAACTTTCTTCGGCTGATCTATTTTCCATAACCTAGAACGGCAAAACTAACTGGAGAGGTGAGACTAAAGGCTTAATTAAGTATGCGTCTTAGAAAATATCAAACGAGTTTACTATGCTTCCAACCTACCTCTAGCAAGTTTTACCGCTCTAGTCCATAACATATTCCCGTGGAGTTAGGTCAAGATTGAGATCCTTCCATTCCTCGGACGGAATCTTATCAAGTCGTGGCTTAAGCAATTCTTCATCTTTTCGAGACGATCTGAACAACAACCGCGTTGAAGCTACCGCAGCGTTTCGGTGAAAGCCTTGATGGTTTGCTGTCCACGTTGTGCATTTCCCGTAGTCAAGAAGTCTAAGATTGCGCCTTGAAATAAGTGGAATAGCAATAAAGCAGTAGTTTTGTCATTTGTGAGATTAAACAGAGAATCTATCCATTTTTGGCTCTCTTGCTCTACGAAACGTTGTGTTTCTGAATCGCCTTGTATGGCACGTTGATTTAGCTCCATCGTCAATTTCAGCAAGCCCAGCATGTCTGGTGAAGTCAAATGGCTCCACATTTCGAGTAATGGTTCTGCCAGACAATCTGCTCTTACAAGCGACAGGCTTTGAAATGACCATAGCTTTTGGCGCAAGCGAATCTCTAACAGACCAATGAGTTGTCGCTCCAATTCTTGTTTTGAGCCAAAGTGGTAAACGAGCATTCGTCCGCTAGTGCCTATCTTGTTAGCGATCATATTGATGCTCGAATCCAATGCTCCTGCCTCGATTGCAGCAGATAGACATTGTTCCAGAAGTTCTTGCTTCTTTTGAGGTTCAGTAGGTCGGCTCATGAGTTGACAGTTAACGTAATAGCTATTACATTAATAGTTAACGTAATGACTATTACATTAACATCATTCGGCAGGTCAACCCATGAGTACAAAAGAGAGGCTTGGCTTCATCTCCCTTGGTTTCGTTATCTGGGCAGCAGCAACGTTAATTTATCGCATGGTTGGTTCATCCTTCTTTGAAGGTTCTGCTGCTGGGTATTGGCTCAACGTAGGTTTGACGGGCATTTTATATGCCGTCGTTTCTCTGGGGCTGATGAAGTGGCGGAAGATAAAACAGCAAGATTGGTTACAAGGTGCAGTTTGTATTGCTTTGCCAGGAATGCTGGGCGAAATCCCAATTCTTGCTGGTTTTTCAAAACTTATGAGCAATATGCAGCCTGAAACAGCAGGGCGATATGCAGCTTTTCTGTTTGGAGGATACTCAATATTAATTGGCGCTGCTTGGTTGCTGTCTGCAAAAGCCAGTTCACAGTCTATTTCTAATACTCCATTTGTAGGTACAGAGTAATAAAGCACGCTCTGCGACGATGCAACCTACCAGCAATGAAGCGGACGGTTGAGAGCCTTGGTGGAGTTGCCAAGGTTGCTTGCCGCCGCTTATCTTTGTTGTTAGGTAGCTTGAGCTATTGATCGGGTTCTGAGCCAACTTCTACCCATCTGTATCTAGAAGCGGCCTGTTAATGAGATGATTGCGATCGCCAACCCAGGTATCTGAGATTTGATAAGTAGGATTAACTGCGGTGCCGCATCAGCAATGTCTCGACTAAAGACTGTGCTGTTTTCAATCGGCTAGGATCATTCGACTGTGCAACCCAAGCCGCTAAATCATTGAGTGAACCATTGACTAAGTGAGCAAAACCCTCTGCATCGATCGTGTTTAGCTCACCCTGAGTGACCGCGATCTGGATGGACTCATGAAGCAAAGCAAAGCCATACTGATCCATTTCAGCTAGGTCATCTGCTGCCAAAACGGCTGGAGCTTCAATGAAAACCAAACGCCGTAGTTCTTCCTGGTGAGCAACTTCCAGAAATGCCTGACAGCCGACAATTAGCTGTTGCCAATTGTTGTCAATGAGCTGAATTTTAGTTTGAATGTAGTCTGTGATCTCACCATAGGCTTCAACGATGACAACCTTAAACACACCCAACTTATCGTTGAATTGGTGATACAACGCTCCCCGTGTAATGCCTAACTCGCTGATGATTTCTTCGGTTCCCGTAGCGGCATACCCCTTTGTAGCAAATAAGTAACGCGCTCGGTCAAGAATGGCGCGACGAGTGCGACGAGTTTGTTCCGCTTTGGTCAACTTGGCAGGCATTGTGAATAGCTCGATTTTAACATTCAGACAGTATGTATCTTGACAGGAAAGCAAACTTCTACTATTTTAATATACATACAGATTGTATCTTTGGGTGAGGAATTTCCTCAAAGGAGTTTTCATGTTAGCCACCCTCAGCACTCGCAAAGCAACGACTGCCGATATTCCATTCCTCGTCAGAATTGAGTATGAGGCTTCTTTGCCGCCGTTTAATCACTGCTTTTGGGAAGATTTGTTGGAAGGGACTGGAACTACTGCCTTGCAGTTTATTGAGGCAGAACTGAGGGGAAATGCTTCTAATTGGGGCAACGTGGCGGATTTCCTGATTTTGGAAGCTGAGGGTAAGCCCGTTGCAGCCGCATCAGGCTATGTGCCTGATACAGAAGACTATTGCCCGTTGCCTCTGTCGTGTTTAGAGGCGATCGCCCAAGAGTTAAACTGGTCTACAGAAAACTTAACCGTCTTTCGCGATCGCTATCTGGCACTTTGGGGAGGGGATGTGCGACTGTTTTTCCTCACACCCCAGGCAACCTGGATTATTGAAAGTGTTGCCGTGTTGCCAGAAGCGCGGGGTCGAGGCTTTGGAAAAGCACTACTCAAAGCTCTGCTGGACGAGGGTCGATCACAGCAGCATGACTTTGCCGGAATTATGGTGATCAACGGCAATGATGTCGCTCGCCATACCTATGAGTCCATTGGGTTTAAGCCTAGCCCTGTCAAGGTGACTTTTTTGCAGTCGCTAAAAGTTTGGCAGTGGAAACATGTGGATGCTGAGGGTCATACTTTGGAGGATCTTTCTTCTTCTTTGGAGCACGGGTATGTTTGAGAAAA
>NZ_JAIVFQ010000185.1 GCF_020829495.1 Nostoc favosum CHAB5714
TCAGCCGTCTCTGCTGTAGGAGGGGAGGTAAGTCCTGCTCTTGGGCGAAAGTCTAAGTTTAGGCACTCCCCTATGATTACAGAAGCCCCAACTTCAACCGTACTCGGTAAGTTGGGGTAGTTCACTCTTACCAGGAGAGTCTAGTTAATTGGCTAAACAGCGACTCGACACACTATTAGTAGAGTTAAATTTATGTTCTTCTCGCGCCTTGGCACAACGGTTAATTCAGGCGGGAGAAGTTACTGTTAATCAGCAGTTAGTTGATAAACCTGGTACTGAAGTTGATATTTCGGCTAAAATAAATATTAAAGAGCGATCGCCTTTTGTTTCTAGAGGTGGTGAAAAACTCTCCAAAGCTTTGTCAGTATTTACCATTCCCGTAGCAGAGCGCATTTGTTTAGATGGCGGGATTTCTACTGGTGGTTTTACTGATTGTCTCTTACAAGCTGGAGCAAAGCAAGTTTACGGCATTGATGTTGGTTACGGACAAGTTGACTGGCGGTTGCGAAATGATTCGCGGGTGATTTTGCGGGAACGCACCAATTTACGGCAACTACGACCAGATGAGTTATATGGCGAAAATGACCCGATTCCTGATTTTGCGGTGGTCGATGTATCGTTTATTTCTTTAACGAAGATTCTGCCTGCTTTGTGGCAACTAACTCAAGCTAACCGAGAAGCTGTATTGTTAGTCAAGCCACAGTTTGAAGTCGGCAGATCGCGTGTGGGTAAAAAAGGTGTTGTGCGCGATCCAAACGACCAAGCTGATGCCATTTTTCAGGTGTTGCAAACAGCCCAGGAATTAGGATGGAAATACAAAGGCTTAACTTGGTCACCGATCACTGGCCCTGCTGGGAATATTGAATATCTTTTGTGGTTGGGAATGGAAAGTGAAACGCCACCACCTGATTTAGAAGCAATTAAGCAAATAACGCAATCAGCAACAACTCATTTACGGAAGATTTAAAGGTCGTAGATTAGACATTCTACGGATTCAGGATGGCGATCGCAGTAATTATCCAAAGAGGTTTTCTTTGATTTTGCTTGCTGTTGATCGGCTTTTTCAGCTTGTAATTCTTCCACGATGTCCCAGGCTACGGCACAACCAGCAGAATCACTGCCATCTAGCTCACAAGTTGTACGCGCTTCAGTAATGGCTTTAATAATCGCTTCTTCAAGATTTGTCGCCCCAGCAGTTTCAAATGAGTTTAGGGTAGTTGTCATGATACTTTTACCTTTAATTTACAGAGATAGATATTAACTGTGAGCTTTTAATGACCCCATGAAGCTCACCCTCCGGGTTCGCCAGTCCCTCTTTGTTGGAGCAACAAGACAGGCCTTGCTCACATTTCCAGTTTAGATAGGCTTTCCACAATAGATAGTGGTAAACACCGCCCTCTTTTTAGCAAATTTGAGTGGGAATTACCCTCTTATCATCTTTGATTCAAAAAGCTAAGGGAATTCCACTAGGTGGAGTCACTGGTAGTGATGGTCATGTTCTCAGTCTTGCATCCCAAATTCGGAATGTCAGTCAATTGTCAGAAGAGTTTGATAGAAGTTGATAAACACTTATAAACGGTAACAAATACTTAACAATTCTTATTTATTCTCAATATTTCCGTCTGTAGTAACTCAAAACTCCCTAAAGCACTCCTCATCTGTACAACTACCCAATTCATGAGGTTGTACTGTCTCTAAGCAGCTACGCTTACATAAGTACTAATACGAATATTCTTTAACTAAAGTATATTTTTTGATTGCTTAAGTAGAGTAAATACTGATAAAACATAAAAGAATAAAGTTTTAATAACAATATGTTGAAGTATACTCTGGGCGCTACTGGTATCGGACTGATAGCCTTAATCATGGGAGAAGTTATAATTCCTCAGCAGGCTGCTGCTACATCTTTGTACTCTATTACCGATCTTGGTTCCTTAAACCCTACTGCTACTGGCTTTGATGCTTATAGTCCAGGATACGGTATTAACAATGCTGGTCAAGTGGTTGGTAGCTCAATTCTTCCTAGTACTGATGTTTTCCGCTCTCACGCCTTTCGCACGGCTCCTAACAGTGCAATTAATCCAGCAACTGACGACTTAGGTACTTTAGGTGGTAACTCAAGCACTGGCTACGCAATCAATGATTTTGGTCAAGTGGTCGGTGAGTCAAAGAAGTCTGTATATGGATCTGATTATGCTTTTCTCTGGAGTGACGCTACTGGAATGCAAAATCTAGGAACCCTTGGAGGAGAATCCAGCGTCGCTTATGCGATCAATAACTTAGGACAGGTCGTTGGCTCGGCAGAAACGAAGGAAGGAGACTTCCACGCCTTTTTCTACAGTGGGAGTGGAGTATTACAAGACCTGACCACCCTTGGAGGATTAAGCTCTGCAAGGGATATTAACGACTCAGGACAAATAGTTGGCTCTGCACAAACTCAGTCAGGACAAAATCACCCTTTCCTCTACAGCAGGAGTGGAGGATTGCAAGACTTAGGCACACTTGGGGGTGATGAAGGTACAGCTTCTGCTATCAATAACTTAGGACAGGTCGTTGGTAGGGCAGACACTGGAGCAACTTTTGAAGCAGATGATCCAAAAGAATGCCCTTGTAATGTTAGCCACGCCTTCCTCTACAGTGGAAGTGGAACACTGCAAGACTTAGGCACACTTGGGGGGCCAAACAGCGACGCTACTGATATTAATGATTTTGGGCAGGTAGTTGGTAATGCAGGCTATCTCAAAGGGTCTACTGTCACCGCTCCCTTCATCTATAGTGACGGTAAAATGAGCAATTTAAACGATCTCATTCCTGCTAATTCTGGTTGGTATCTTGGAAGCGCAGATGGGATCAACAACTCTGGGCAAATTGTAGGTACTGGTACTATTCAAGACCCTGAACGTAATTATCCTGTTCATGCTTTTCTTTTGACACCTGTTTTGGAACCTACTTCTGTTCCCGAACCCTCAATCATATTGGGTTCATTGACGGCTAGTGCTTTTATAGTCTTAGGCAAAAAATCTAAGCAGCAAGACAAAGCTAAAGGCATAGTCTAGGCTCACAATTTCGACTATTTTATAACTGCTGTGTCAGCGAACTTGATACGGTAGTTTTTACATTAAGTTTTTCTGAGCGACCATCAACCTGTAAATTTCATCGTGCTTATTCTTCTGTGTGAATTGGGGTAAGACTTGTTTCGTTTTTTCAAAGTTAAATATTTCACTTCCTGGTTAATTTGAGTCAACAGAAACTTTTCAGAACACAACTCAAAAATCTCAATACTTTATGCCTAATTCTTGTCGCAAGCGATACAGAATTGTATTTTGGTCAGCTTGAGAGAGAATTTCTTGAATGACGCTGCTAGCGCCCAACTGTCCCCAAGTGCAGCCTTTTTCGAGATACACCTGAGCGGCTTTGCCAACGGAGTATGCACCATAACCGGCGATACCAGCTTGAGCGATCGCACTGCCAGCAAAAGCAGTAATATTGCTGGGATTGTCACCACTAGTTATTGCAGCCGTAGTTTTACTTAAACCAATAAGAAAACTACTACCTAATTCTCCCAGTAGTAAACCACCAGAACTAAATAAAATCGTTTTTAAAATTTTCCCGGCTTCGTAGCTAGTCATCGGCAAACCATACAATCTAGCTAGGGCACGAATTAAAGCCAAATCGGCAACAGTTCCGCCAAGGATATCTAAGAAGGCGATGGGATTGAGCATTACTGCCAAAGCTTTGTATTTGGTAAATTGCCAAATGATATCTTCAGCTTCTTGTTCGCGTAAGTCGATGGTTTTTTGAGCGATCGCGGCTTCTGCATCCCGTGCTTGGATAAGTGCATTTAAAGCCAGAAGCGATCGCCCTTCTCGATTAAGAATGTTCAGAATTGTTTCTTTGAGTTCATCTACTTGCGGTGGCGGTGTCTCCCATTCATAACTGACACGACCATCAGGCCACTCAACCCGCACTTCCATTGGTGCTGGTTCCGCCGCCACCATGACAATTTCATCCGGTAGTAGAGGTTTCGCTTGAGGAGCCACTGCGGTCTTGGGGTTTCCCCAAGTGGAGCATGTGGCGTGATGTCCGGCACCGAGTTGTTGCAAATTTTGATAAATCGCTCCCTGGTCTGTATCTGGGTATAAATCTATTTTGTTAAATACTAAAATCAGGGGTTTTTGTGCTTGACGTAATTCCAGCAGCGCTTGATACTCAGTGCGCGTGATATCACCAGACACGACAAACAAAATCAAATCAGCCTGATGCACGACTTCTCGCGCCATGTCTGCCCGTAACTCACCCTCAATTTCATCTAATCCGGGGGTATCAATTAACTCTACTAGTACCTTACCCCCTGGCTGCCAACGGACGGAACGGGGCCATTGAGTGACACCGTTCAAGGGCCCAGTTTGCAAAATCTTTTCTCCCAGTAAGGCATTTAAAACTGCTGACTTACCTCGACTCACCAAACCAAAGGCAGCAATTCTAATGACGTTAGAATCCAGCTTGTTGAGTGTGGAGTTCAAAGCTTCCAATTCTGGTTTTAACAAACCGGCCAATTCCGGGTTGGATGAAAGCTGTCCTGACTTACGAAGATATCCATACCAAGACAGCGCTTGTCTGAGGCTGGCGCGGGCACGATTTAAGTGAGTTTCTTGCAGATTTCGCACGAAGTTAGGTTGATTCAAGGTTGGACAAACAACAGGCTACATATCCATTTTGATCTAATTCCAAGGCTGTTAGCCTGTTTTGTCTTTCTTAGGCAATTATTTTGATATTTGCATACCTTTTAATGCAATGTCCATTCAGAACGTAGGATCGTGTTCATTATCCCAACACTTGCGATCGCCTCTGGGTAAACTGTAAATTTCACATTCCCGTCGCCGGCTTTCAGTGCAGAAACCATGATTTCAGACTCGCTTAAGGGAACTACATTATCTTTCCTCATCCCCCGCTCACAATCCCCACCTTATGAGTACATTGAAGGTGGGGACTTCCGCGACACGTTAAAAATTTTGTTAGTTCAACCTTTGCGAACAGCAATAGTATAACTTGGCCTCTGTGTCAATACAGTTCAGTTAAGCATTTCTTCCTTCTCTTTGCGTCCTTTGCGTCCTTTGCGGTTCGTTAAAAAAATTGACTTTGACAAAGAGTTTTAGCCTTAAGTGAACCGTATTGGCCTCTGTGTTGCTTCTCGTTGAGTCTTAACTAACCGAAAGTCATGATCTATATATAGATGCTCTAAAAAAGAAGTAGCTAGGTAAACTTTTTTAAATTTCTTGACAGTATTTCTGTCCATATCTTTTAATTTGAGTTCTTGCTCTAAATCTATATTTGGCGCTGCTTCCTTAAATTTAGATTCGACTGTTGTTGTAAACCACTCCTGTGCATCGTCAATTGTCAATGGAATTTCTCTATTCTTCAATGCTTGAAATATTCCAACATTTTTAATATCCCACTGCTCATCTCGAATGGAATACTTTTGCAATACCATTAAGTCGTAAGCTGGTAATTTTGATGTAAATCTTTGCCAAAAACCAGACTAATGTCCTGGTGCATATCGGGCAATATTTAAACCATCATTATGAAAAATTTGGTAAGACTGCTCGTGTATCCTACCAGATAAAATATCTTGAAAAGGTATAGTAGACCATATTGGCACCCATACTCCCGTGACGATTGCCACTTGCTCTGCAACTTTGCCAAAAGGGTTACGTCGGCTCAACTCTGCAAAATATGGTGCTAATTCATTTTTATAAAATTCTACTTTGGCTTTTAACGGCTCTAGATCGCGTCCCTTAACAACTTCTAAAATTTTATTTTTAATTTCTGGCGTACTCCAATATGCCAACTCTTTGGTAGTTGTGACATTTGCCATTACCGTTTATCCTGGGAAAATTTCCAGATTTTGATTGCGTCATTAATAGACTAACTTGATCAAAGAAAATAGATACGGGGACGCAAAGAAACAACTCTCCCTGTCCCTGTGTCCCCGTGTCTCTTCAATGAAGGGCTACCACCAAATTCGATTTCCATTTTCGTCAACTCGTGCTTCCCGAATCATGTCAGAAATCTCTTCAGCATCTTTAACGTGGTGGAGTGCTTTCTTTGTGCCATCGGGTTCATCTACAACGAAGTAAGTCGGGACTGTAATTTTGTCGCCTGTAATGTCTGGTACATCATCCACAGCTACCTGTTGAGCCTTTTCTTCAATAGATTGAGACTCATCAGCAATTCTATCTCCAGGATTCGCTGTTAAGTTTCTTTCATTGACATTAGGTTCTTCCCGTAAATGTGTATCTTCACTTACTGGTTGATTAATTTGATTTTCTTGATTTTTATCAGTCATGGCTTTTTCAGGTATTGAAAAATCTAGCTTTACTAAATAACATTCTAAAAAATCGAGGATACAAAGAGTTCTTTCTCTGGAGAGACTTTGGGAAGAACACGTCTTAGGTTAGATACTGGAGAATAGAAGAGTTCCCGGTGCAAAACTCCAAACCTTTATGGCAACAGCTATACATCAAATATAAGCGCACCCATCCAAAACTTAACTTCTTAATTTATAGTACTTTTGAACTAAATATCTCCTCAGAGCAATCAAG
>NZ_JAIVFQ010000186.1:2500-6518 GCF_020829495.1 Nostoc favosum CHAB5714
GAGGTTCAAGTCCTCCCAGGCCCACCATATTCCCATACCTTTACGGGGGCGTAGCTCAGCTGGGAGAGCACCTGCTTTGCAAGCAGGGGGTCGTCGGTTCGATCCCGTCCGCCTCCACCAAAGGTTTTGGAGATGGACGATGCGAAGGCACATGTCATGTGAGAGAAGAAGCAAGTTTGCAGCTTGTGAGGCTTTGAGCCTTTCGGTTGCCTGTTCTGTATGAAATCGTGAAGAGAAGATAAATTCGGATTGTTCCGGATGTTCAAGGGTTTGCACCTTCTGGTGCGGGTCCGCCGGCCTTCGGGCCATGAACGCTGGAAAATGTCGCAAGGGATGCTCATCAAAAGCCCTTGCAGAGGATTGGCCGCTTAACCGCAGAGCCATCGGATTTATCTCGAGAAGCTGGTCTTTTTTGTCAAATCGATTGTTGCTGAATGTTTGGTTGTCCATTGGTATCCCCCATGGCGGCGAAATGTTCGAGAAGGCAAGGATGGATATTGGCAATGAGAATGATCAAGTGTCTTAAGGGCATTTGGTGGATGCCTTGGCATGCACAGGCGATGAAGGACGTGATACGCTGCGATAAGCGTCGGGGAGGTGCGAATACCCTTTGATCCGACGATTTCCGAATGGGGAAACCCACCTTAGATATCTAGAAAATTTGAACTGTTGGAACGATGAAGCGCTGTTTTGGTTTGTTTCTCAAAAGGAGGCACCCATACAGACCGCTAGGTCGTCGCGGCTTATGCCGCGCCCTCCCGGAGCACAGCCCTGAAAGGGCGGTACGTGCGTGAGGGAAGAACACTTCAACTTTCTAGATATCAAAATAAGGTATCTAACTTTCGAATACATAGGGGTTAGAAGCGAACCCGGGGAACTGAAACATCTAAGTACCCGGAGGAAAGGACATCAAACGAGACTCCGTAAGTAGTGGCGAGCGAACGCGGACCAGGCCAGTGGCTTTTATGAGACAAGTGGAACACCTTGGAAAGGGTGACCGAAGTGGGTGATAGTCCCGTACACGTAATGCGAATAAAAGTCCTTGAGTAGGGCGGGACACGTGAAATCCTGTCTGAACATGGGGAGACCACTCTCCAAGCCTAAGTACTCGTGCATGACCGATAGCGAACCAGTACCGTGAGGGAAAGGTGAAAAGCACCCCGACAAGGGGAGTGAAAGAGATCCTGAAACCGAATGCCTACAAACAGTTGGAGCCCAAGATTTGTTCTGGGTGACAGCGTACCTTTTGTATAATGGGTCAGCGACTTAGTCTGACGAGCAAGCTTAAACCGGTAGGTGTAGGCGCAGCGAAAGCGAGTCTGAACAGGGCGTTCAGTTCGTCGGATTAGACCCGAAACCAAGTGATCTAGCCATGAGCAGGTTGAAGGTAAGGTAACACTTACTGGAGGACCGAACCCGCATCTGTTGCAATAGATTGGGATGACTTGTGGCTAGGGGTGAAAGGCCAATCAAACTTGGAGATAGCTGGTTCTCCGCGAAATCTATTTAGGTAGAGCGTCGATCGAATACCTTCGGGGGTAGAGCACTGGATGGGCTAGGGGATCTCACCGATTTACCAAACCTAACCAAACTCCGAATACCGAAGAGTACTAATCGGCAGACACACGGCGGGTGCTAACGTCCGTCGTGAAGAGGGCAACAACCCTGACCACCATCTAAGGTCCCTAAGTTATGGCTAAGTGGGAAAGGATGTGAGGATCCCAAAACAACCAGGATGTTGGCTTAGAAGCAGCCATCATTTAAAGAAAGCGTAACAGCTCACTGGTCTAAATAAGGGTCTTTGCGCCGAAAATGTACCGGGGCTAAAGCCATACACCGAAGCTGTGGATTTGCTTAGCAATAGGCAAGTGGTAGCGGAGCGTTCTGTAAGCCGTTGAAGAGAGACCCGTGAGGGCTCTTGGAGGTATCAGAAGTGAGAATGCTGACATGAGTAACGATAAAGGGAGTGAGAGACTCCCTCGCCGAAAGTCCAAGGGTTCCTGCTTAAAGTTAATCTGAGCAGGGTTAGCCGGCCCCTAAGGCGAGGCCGAAAGGCGTAGTCGATGGGAACCACGTTAATATTCGTGGGCCTGCGGGTAGTGACGGATCGCGTATGTTGTTCTTCCTTATTGGATTGGAAGGGCTTCGAAGCGGTTCCAGGAAATAGCTCCCGCGTATAGACCGTACCCTAAACCGACACTGGTGGACTGGTAGAGAATACCAAGGCGCTTGAGAGAACTGCGTTGAAGGAACTCGGCAAATTGCACGCGTAACTTCGGAAGAAGCGTGACCCTTATGTACGCAAGTATGTGAGGGTGGCACAGACCAGGGGGTAGCGACTGTTTACCAAAAACACAGGGCTCTGCGAAGTCGCAAGACGACGTATAGGGTCTGACGCCTGCCCGGTGCTGGAAGGTTAAGAGGAGAGGTGCAAGCTTTGAATCGAAGCCCCAGTAAACGGCGGCCGTAACTATAACGGTCCTAAGGTAGCGAAATTCCTTGTCGGGTAAGTTCCGACCTGCACGAATGGCGTAACGACTTCCCCGCTGTCTCCAACGCAGACTCAGTGAAATTGAATTCCCCGTGAAGATGCGGGGTTCCTGCGGTTAGACGGAAAGACCCCGTGCACCTTTACTATAGCTTTACACTGGCATTCGTGTCGGCATGTGTAGGATAGGTGGTAGACTTTGAAGCGGGGGCGCCAGCCTTCGTGGAGTCATCCTTGAAATACCACCCTTACCTATATGGATGTCTAACCGCGGTCCGTTATCCGGATCCGGGACAGTGTATGGTGGGTAGTTTGACTGGGGCGGTCGCCTCCTAAAGAGTAACGGAGGCGCGCGATGGTGGGCTCAGACCGGTCGGAAATCGGTCGTCGAGTGCAATGGCATAAGCCCGCCTGACTGCGAGACTGACAAGTCGAGCAGAGACGAAAGTCGGTCATAGTGATCCGGTGGTCCCGCGTGGAAGGGCCATCGCTCAACGGATAAAAGGTACGCCGGGGATAACAGGCTGATGACCCCCAAGAGTCCATATCGACGGGGTTGTTTGGCACCTCGATGTCGACTCATCGCATCCTGGGGCTGGAGCAGGTCCCAAGGGTATGGCTGTTCGCCATTTAAAGCGGTACGTGAGTTGGGTTCAGAACGTCGTGAGACAGTTCGGTCCCTATCTGCCGTGGGTGTAGGAATATTGACAGGATCTGTCCCTAGTACGAGAGGACCGGGATGGACGTATCTCTGGTGGACCTGTTGTGGCGCCAGCCGCATAGCAGGGTAGCTATATACGGACGGGATAACCGCTGAAGGCATCTAAGCGGGAAACCCACCTGAAAACGAGTATTCCCTTGAGAGCCGTGGAAGACCACCACGTTGATAGGCCGGGTGTGGAAGTGCGGCAACGCATGAAGCTTACCGGTACTAATAGCTCGATTGGCTTGATCATTCTCATTACTTATATCCATCGCCAAGCGATGAATTGACTGTCTCACGCGCCGTATCGCCCCTTTGGGGCGGGCGCTGCGACGGCGCGCCGGACGTCCGGCGACGACCTAGCGGTCTGTATGGGTACTTTCTGGAACTTCGGTTCCAGGAAAAGCTCCAAATACAGCACGATAGTGCGTCGCGGCTCGTGCCGCGCCCCCGCGCAGCACAGCCCGATAGGGCTGATATGCGTGAGCGACATTCAACACAAACAAAACCAGCTTCTCTTTCATCGTTGCTTTTTGCTGACCTGGTGGTTACAGCGGAGCGGCTGCACCCGATCCCATTCCGAACTCGGCCGTGAAACGCTCCAGCGCCAATGGTACTTCGTCTCAAGACGCGGGAGAGTAGGTCGCTGCCAGGTCTGCAAAACGCAACATGAAATCAAAACACTCTCCACATTCCATACCAACGCCATTGCCAGTAATCCCCAAACGTCACGTTGGTTATCCAATTCAGTGACATCATTCAGTGCAGGCTCATCAATCAATGGCATAAATAATAAGATAATCGCCCACACCAAAAATTCTTCTCTT
>NZ_JAIVFQ010000187.1 GCF_020829495.1 Nostoc favosum CHAB5714
ACTAATTGGACTCTCTTTTACAAAACGCTCAAATATTGCTCCCAGCATTCACCATCTCCTCCGCTACTTTTTAGTTTGCGATCGCATGGCATTATTATCCGGCTATTTGTCACCTTGACAGGGCTAGTCCCGTGAGTTGTTGAAAAATGGGGATGCTCCCAGTAAAACTATATTATTTTGTGAAAACGGTAGAATGCGCCTAAATAACTAATGATGCTGTGATAACTCAACTTGATTGTCGCCAATCTGTCGGTGCTTCTATATAATCAGGTAGACGAGTGGTGCGATCGCCAAGTGCTTTTTCAATCTGCTGCAACTCTAAGTTTTTAGCCCCTGTTAAAATTGTCCCTTCCAGTTTGACATCACTCAGGTCAGCTTCTGAAAAGTTAGCTCCCATCAGGTTTGCCTGAGTCAGGTTAGCTTGATAAAAGGTTGCCCTATACAGGTTAGCTCCGATGAGGTTTGCTTGATAAAGGTCAGCTTCCGTTAAACTGGCTTCTGAGAGGTTGGCAAAATACACTTCTGTTTGGTGGAGTTTGGCTGCATTCAAGTTAGCCCCAGAAAGATTGGCACCATTCAAGTTAGCCCCTGAGAGGTTGGCTCCAATCAAACCCGTCATGCACAGATTGGCTTTACCCAATTTTGCTCCTTGCAAGTTAGCTAAAAATAGCTTTGCCCCAGAGAGGTTGGCGATTTTTAAGGTAGCTTGTTGCAAGTTAGCTTTATAGAGGTTTGCTCCTTGCAAATTAGCTACACGCAGACTTGCTCCAGAAAGGTTGGCTGAACGCATGTTTGCCCCACAGAGATTAGCGCGGTTGAGATTAGCCCAACAGAGGTTTGCTCCACAAAGGCTAGCTTTTAGTAATTTAGTTTCATAGAGAATAGACCTAACGAGTTTAGCGCCGTTCAGGTCAGCCTCGCTCAAGTCGGCTCCCCGCAGGTCAGCTCCACTCAAGTCAGAACCACGTAAGTCTGCTTGTTGCAGATTAACTCCTAGCAGGTCTGCCCTTCTAATGTCGATATTACGTAAATCAAGTTTTTGATCTTTTGGGTCTTCGAGTAAATTACGCCTGCCGATGACAGTTAAAGCTGCTTGAATATCAGTGCGGATTTTTGGTAATTCTTCATGGAGATTTTGCTCCAACTGCTGTGTCGGACGCG
The DNA here is from genome assembly GCF_020829495.1 of Nostoc favosum CHAB5714. Classification (GTDB taxonomy): domain Bacteria; phylum Cyanobacteriota; class Cyanobacteriia; order Cyanobacteriales; family Nostocaceae; genus Nostoc; species Nostoc favosum. The sequence goes on from NZ_JAIVFQ010000187.1 coordinate 1,162, forward strand.
ACCCACCTCTGTGCCTACCTGAGTAAGCTGCTTCTTGATATTCCGGGTTTTGTTGCTCTACCCTCACCTGCTGGATAGGTGCATTCTCTCGCACAAAGGCAGTGAGAATTTCCATGATTGTCCAGTATTCTTTAGAAAAATCCTGAGCAACTCTTTCTAATGCATAAATTGCGCCTGTCCGAGTTTCAACCTTTTCATGACCAAGCTGGGCAATTGCCCCCATAAAGCGCTCTGAAATCAATCTGTCTTGATTAACTTTTGCATTTTGAATGCCAATTTCCAGGTTTTTCTCAGATGCGATCGCATTTTTCTGCATCGCTTGGGCCCGCTTTGCTGCATAATAAGTATTAAACATTGCTGCCGATGCTAAAAAAACTATTGCAGTCGTTGTTAATGCTTGGTTTCTATACTGAATTTTTTCCTGAATTGATAATTCTTTAATACTGGACAACACGAAAAAAATTACAGTCAATGAGAAGCCAAATATAACTGTTATAGTTATCAACCAATTCAAAAGAGCGTCTGTCTTTTTAGAAGACATGGTAACGATTTTCCTTACAACTTAGAATTATTACTTAGATGTTGAGGAAAAATAGTATAGCATTTAGCAGAAAATTCTCATAGGTGCCAAGACACTCATTGAACTAGGGAATGATATCAAATATATTTATAGATTACGACATAAAGAAACCACCCATTCCAAATCAATGAAACGCTTGCGCTACAAGAATAACGAATTACGCTGAAAATAGGGAATGGGGAGTAGGGAATAGGGAATAGGGAAAAGAAATTTTTATTGCTTGCATTCTATCCCTTAATCTCCTCCTTTTGCCAAGGGGAGGGGAGACAAAGCATAGCTCTCAGACACTTCTTAAGTTATTGCATTCTTTTGATAGTGACAAAATAAGGTTATTTTGTACCTTTTACCAATTTCCTGGAAAGTAGTTAGTGAAGTTAAATCCATTCCCTACTTTCTTTCCTCCACCGGCGTTGTAGAATGTGCCATTTTTGAATGGATATAACAGTAGGTCTCCATTTCTATTTCTGACAATCAGGTCTGGAGTCCCGTCAACAGTCCAGTCGGCAACTAAGTAGTTAGTGAAATTAAATCCATTCCCTACTTGTGTTCCTCCACCGGCGTTGTAGAATGTGCCATTTTTGAATGGATATAACAGTAGGTCTCCATTGCTATTTCTAACAATCAGGTCTGGAGTCCCGTCACCAGTCCAGTCGGCAACTAAGTAGTTAGTGAAATTAAATCCATTCCCTACTTGTGTTCCTCCACCTGCATTGTAGAATGTACCATTTTTGAATGGATATAACAGTAGGTCTCCATTGCTATTTCTAACAATCAGGTCTGGAGTCCCGTCACCAGTCCAGTCGGCAACTAAGTAGTTAGTGAAATTAAATCCATTCCCTACTTGTGTTCCTCCACCGGCGTTGTAGAATGTGCCATTTTTGAATGGATATAACAGTAGGTCTCCATTGCTATTTCTAACAATCAGGTCTGGAGTCCCGTCACCAGTCCAGTCGGCAACTAAGTAGTTAGTGAAATTAAATCCATTCCCTACTTGTGTTCCTCCACCTGCATTGTAGAATGTACCATTTTTAAATGGATATAACAGTAGGTCTCCATTGCTATTTCTAACAATCAGGTCTGAAGTTCCGTCAACAGTCCAGTCGGCAACTAAGTAGTTAGTGAAATTAAATCCATTCCCTACTTGTGTTCCTCCACCGGCGTTGTAGAATGTATCATTTTTGAATGGATATAACAGTAGGTCTCCATTGCTATTTCTGACAATCAGGTCTGCTGCGCGTGTAACCGCTTCGGATGACATGATTATTGAAACAGCAATGCTAACTGTAAGAATTGCTTGTTTTAAAAACTTTTTCATAGTATTCCTCGACTTTTGTGTTTTGTGCATCTCCAATCGCTTTCGGCGAATATTTTGTTTCTCAGCTTTAAGCCCAGATTCCGCAGATGTGATTGTAAATGCTGCATTTTAGCTGTTTGACAGCATTACTATTATAGGATTCCTATTTAATTTTTGAACAAGACCACCAGAAAATACCTATCTCTTCCTATATTTTTCTTAACACTGTTGAAACGCTTGTTTTGTAAGTATCTTGAACATTGAGGTTTCAGGTGTACTTGACAAATTAGCTATTAGTATTTTCGCTCAAATTAGGTTTTGATTGGGAATGAACAACGAATAAATAAAGTGTAGAAAAAATACAAGATCGCTCTCGCAAATGTTAAGAAAGATCCGGGTCATGATAACCTTATTAAGGGGAGGAAAGACAAAGCGTAGCTTTAGCGCGGTAGGTTCTTAGGCTTTAATAAGTAATCAAGCGAACATGATATTACTCAGAAAATTTAGCTTCTGTGAGGTTTGCCCCATCGAGTATGGCATCATTGAGAACTGCTCCATGCAGCCTAGCTAAATATAAGCTTGCACAATATAGGTTAGCTCCAGAGAGGTTAGCTCCTTTGAGACTAGCTGCGCTGAGGATTGCTCCTTCTAGGTTAGCTAAATATAAGTTAGTACCTTCTAGGTTAGCTGCACTGAGAATTGCTCCCACAAGATTAGCTTCTGTGAGGTTAGCTCCAGCAAGATTAGCTTGATAGAGATTTGTCTGTTCTAGGTTCGCCCTATTCAGATTTGCTCCTCTCATGTCTGTGTGGCTCAAATCAAGTTGCTCATTTTTTGGGTCTTTGTTTACATCTCTTCTAGCGATAACGCTTAGGGCTGCTTGAATATCTATACGAACTTTTGTTGAGAGATTGCTCGTTATTTTCTCTTGGGGTATGTAAGGAGCATTTTCTCGGACAAAAGTAGTAAGAATGTCCATAATTATCCAGTGGTACTGTGGATAATTTTGGGCAATTTGCTCTAAATCATTAATTCCAGCCAGACTGGTTTCTATTGTCTTATTCCCTAGTTGTTCAGTTGCTATTCTTAAACGTTCTTTTGGCGACTGATGCTGATTTTGATTAACTTTTACTTGAAAAGCATGTATCCTCAGACATATTTTTGATAACTGACTGTTGTTTGTCGGTAAAATATTTTTTATGCCCTGAAAAGCATTAATAATTATTGTCAACATTCTTAAGTGATAAAATGAGGTTTAAAAATTACTTGCACTTACTACTCTTCATTCTTCACTATCAATTAACCCTGAGGATGATGATTTGGATTGATGCCTGTGATAAAGCATCCATAAATCATTTATGAAAAAGCACTAATTATAAAGGATAGCCTTCTTTTACTAGATACGCTACGGGAACACAAAAAATCTCACAAATCAAATAATATTTTTATTAACTCCTTCAATCAATGCAGCAAAAATTACAGCCTATAGTTAAAGACCTAGTTCTGATTGGTGGCGGTCACAGCCATGCAATTGCCCTGAAAATGTTTGGTAGAAAGCCTTTACCCGGTGTCCGTTTGACGTTGATTACCGCAGCCAAAAATACAGCCTACTCTGGAATGTTACCAGGACACATTGCCGGATTTTACAGCCGCGATGAATGTCATATTGACTTGCGACCTTTAGCGAACTTTGCTCAAGCACAATTGTATATTGACAGAGTAGTTGCCCTAGACTTGGAAAATCACAAAGTTCTTTGTGCTAACGGACTTGTGGTAGATTTTGATGTGCTGTCTATTGATATTGGCAGCACTCCGGCCACAGTGTCTGTATCAGGTGCAGCAGAATATGCGATCGCAGCTAAACCAGTATCGCACCTATTGGAACATTGGTATGAACTAATTGAAGCTGTAGGTAAAAATCCTCAAGAACCAATTAGCATTGCGATCGCAGGTGGTGGCGCTGGTGGTGTAGAATTGGCGCTGTCGATGCAATCTCATTTACATCGCATTTTACGTCAAACTCAACAACCAATTCAAAATCTGGAAATTAATTTATTCCAGCGTGGCACGGAACTGATGCCCAATTACCATTCATCAATACGCCACCAAATTCAGAAAATTCTCACTGAGCGAGGTATTAAGCTACATCTTGGGGAAACTGTGTGTCAAGTTGCACCTACACCACACAAAGAAACTAAAGAAATATTTGAGATTAAATGCGAATCTGGCTTGACAGTAGAGTGTAATAAAATTTTTTGGGTAACACAAGCATCAGCACCCGAATGGTTAAAAATCGCTGGACTAGGAACTGATGAGCGAGGCTTTATTTTGGTGGAAGACACGTTGCAATCTCAAACGCATCCCCAAGTATTTGCGGCTGGTGATATTGCCACAATGGTAAATCATGCCCGTCCGAAAGCTGGGGTATTTGCTGTTAGGCAAGGTAAACCTTTGTTTAAGAATTTACAGCGAATTTTATTATGTAAGTCGCTCAAACCTTATAGGCCACAGAAACAATATTTGAGTTTAATTGGTACAGGAGACGGACGAGCCATAGCCACACGAGGTATCATCACTTTACCACCTCACAAACTCTTGTGGCGTTACAAAGATTGGATTGACCGCCGCTTTATGGAACGCTTTCACTTTGAAAAAATGAGTGATATTATGTCCCTTTAATCACTTATTAAACCCGGAGAACCCCACCCCGCCAAAGCTATGCTTTGTCTCCCCTCCCCGCAGACTACGGTGTACACACAAGTCAATTACCCCCCTTAATCCCCCCTTTGTAAGGCAGGGCTGTTTCATTCCACAAGGGATAAGAGTTTGTCAATATCATTAGAGGTAAATCTCTGGGCTTGGGTAATGGATGAATAACCATTTCGGCGCAAAATATTGAGTGCGATCGTTCGCATCACTGACACATTTGCAGGAGCGTTACCCATACGTATGGTCGAATGGTCTTCATCAAAAATTACATCCTTGACCCAATGAAGACGATTCTCAATCCCCCAATGTCCGCGAATCCCCAAGGCACAAATCAGTTGCTGAACGGACTAGGCTACTGATGTAGTAAGCAACTTGGTAATATGGTTTGCCTGCACTGCTTCCCGATTCTTTCAACCTTAATTAAGGACTCCAACTCAGCCCATTCTGGACTGATGCCAGTTAAATCATGAAAAACTTCTATAGTACGTGTTGTAGCTCTGTTTCGAGTTTTTTCGACTGTGATGTACCGAGTTGTTGGCTTGGAGGTCTCCGTATTATGTCGAAGGCGATACAAGTTTTTTTGATTTGCCTTGACTGCGATCGCATAGCAGGGTAAGAACATCTCAATCAGGCTTGATGCAAGGAATCGGAAGAATCTAATATATCGTCAATGAAACAACAACTAAGAACCTGAATCATATAATTATTATCCATAGCAGTGCGTTTCATTTTTTGACGAAGACTACGTTTGTAGGTTTGTTCAAG
>NZ_JAIVFQ010000188.1:2500-5957 GCF_020829495.1 Nostoc favosum CHAB5714
AACCAACACCAGCGCTGTCGTTGGTGGTGCGGACTCTCAAGCGTGAGGTAAGGGCATTTCGTGGATGCCTTGGCATGCACAGGCGATGAAGGACGTGGCACGCTGCGATAAGCGTCGGTGAGGTGTGAGCAACCTTTGACCCGACGATTTCCGAATGGGGAAACCCACCCTTGCCAATTAATCCTGACTTCGGACGTGTCCGGATGCAGGGTTAATTGGAACGAGGGGATTACCGGGGCGAATACATAGCCTTGGTAAAGCGAACCCGGGGAACTGAAACATCTCAGTACCTGGAGGAAAAGACATCAACCGAGATTCCGTTAGTAGTGGCGAGCGAACGCGGACCAGGCCAGTGCCTGGAGTTCAACAAGCAGAACGGTTTGGAAAGGCCGGCCATAGCGGGTGACAGCCCCGTATGCGAACGTGAGACTTCAGGACTCGAGTAGGGCGGGACACGTGTAATCCTGTCTGAACATGGGGGGACCACCCTCCAAGCCTAAATACTCGTGCATGACCGATAGCGAACTAGTACCGTGAGGGAAAGGTGAAAAGCACCCCGATGAGGGGAGTGAAACAGTACCTGAAACGGAATGCCTACAATCAGTCGGAGCTTCTTTAAGGAGTGACGGCGTACCTCTTGTATAATGGGTCTGTGACTTAATGTATGAAGCAAGCTTAAGCCGTTAGGTGTAGGCGCAGCGAAAGCGAGTCTGAATAGGGCGATTTCAGTTTCATGCATTAGACCCGAACCCCGGCGATCTAGGCATGGCCAGGATGAAGGTGCGGTAACACGCACTGGAGGTCCGAACCGATCAACGTTGAAAAGTTGTCGGATGAGCTGTGTTTAGGGGTGAAAGGCCAATCAAGCCGGGAAATAGCTGGTTCTCCGCGAAAACTATTGAGGTAGTGCCTCGTATGTTTACCGATGGGGGTAGAGCACTGGATGGGCTAGGGCGGCGCGAGCTGTACCAAACCTAACCAAACTCCGAATACCATCGAGTATAGTACGGGAGACAGACGGCGGGTGCTAAGGTCCGTCGTCGAGAGGGAAACAGCCCTGACCAACAGCTAAGGTCCCCAAATCGTATCTAAGTGGGAAAGCATGTGGGATTTCCAAAACAACCAGGAGGTTGGCTTAGAAGCAGCCATCCTTTAAAGAAAGCGTAACAGCTCACTGGTCTAAACAAGAGATCCTGCGGCGAAGATGTAACGGGGCTCAAGATACGTACCGAAGCTTTGGGTTCATCGTAAGATGAGCGGTAGCGGAGCGTTCCGTAAGCCTGTGAAGCGATCTGGTAATGGGTCGTGGAGGTATCGGAAGTGCGAATGCAGACATGAGTAGCGATAAACAGGGTGAGATGCCCTGTCGCCGAAATCCCAAGGGTTCCTGCGCAAGGCTAATCCGCGCAGGGTAAGTCGGCCCCTAAGACGAGCCCGAAGGGGGTAGTCGATGGGAACACGGTTAATATTCCGTGACCTGGTGGTGTGTGACGGATCGCGTAAGTTGTTCGACCTTATCGGATTGGTCGGGCTTCGAAGCGGTTCCAGGAAATAGCCCCACCGTATAGACCGTACCCTAAACCGACACAGGTGGGATGGTAGAGTATACCAAGGCGCTTGAGAGAAGTCTCCTGAAGGAACTCGGCAAATTGCCTCCGTACCTTCGGAAGAAGGAGGCCCCATGTATGCGTAAGCACTCATGGGGGGCACAGGCCAGGGGGTAGCGACTGTTTAGCAAAAACACAGGACTCTGCTAAGTCGGCTTCAAGACGACGTATAGGGTCTGACGCCTGCCCGGTGCCTGAAGGTTAAGTGGAGGGGTGCAAGCTCCGAAATGAAGCCCAGGTAAACGGCGGCCGTAACTATAACGGTCCTAAGGTAGCGAAATTCCTTGTCGGGTAAGTTCCGACCTGCACGAATGGCGTAACGACTTCCCCACTGTCTCCAGGAGATGCTCAGCGAAATTGAATTGCCCGTGAAGATGCGGGCTACCCGCGGTTAGACGGAAAGACCCCGTGCACCTTTACTGCAGCTTCAGAGTGGCATTAGGAAAGAACTGTGTAGCATAGGTGGGAGGCTTTGAAGCGACGGCGCCAGCTGTCGTGGAGCCATAGGTGAAATACCACCCTGTTGTTTTCTGATGTCTAACCTCGCACCGTTATCCGGTGCAGGGACCCTCTGTGGCGGGTAGTTTGACTGGGGCGGTCGCCTCCCAAAGAGTAACGGAGGCGCGCGATGGTGGGCTCAGGACGGTTGGAAACCGTCTGTTAGAGTGCAATGGCATAAGCCCGCCTGACTGCGAGACTGACAAGTCGAGCAGAGACGAAAGTCGGTCATAGTGATCCGGTGGTCCCTCGTGGAAGGGCCATCGCTCAACGGATAAAAGGTACGCCGGGGATAACAGGCTGATAACCCCCAAGAGCTCATATCGACGGGGTTGTTTGGCACCTCGATGTCGGCTCATCACATCCTGGGGCTGGAGCAGGTCCCAAGGGTTTGGCTGTTCGCCAATTAAAGTGGTACGTGAGCTGGGTTCAGAACGTCGCGAGACAGTTTGGTCCCTATCTGCCGTGGGCGTCGAAATTTGAGAGGAGTTGACCCTAGTACGAGAGGACCGGGTTGAACGTACCTCTGGTGGACCTGTCATCATGCCAATGGTGCAGCAGGGTAGCTATGTACGGACGGGATAACCGCTGAAAGCATCTAAGCGGGAAGCCTCCCTCGAGATAAGATTTCATCGAGCCGTGGAAGACCACCACGTTGATAGGCCGGGTGTGGAAGCGCAGTAATGCGTGGAGCTAACCGGTCCTAATTGCTCTGTTCATGCTTGAGAGTCCCGCCATCAACGACAGCGCTGATCGCTATCGTGGCGGATAATCGAAAGCGACGCCTTTGAATTGGTCATCATTACAATGTGCACGGCATCGATTTAGAACACACCCGCATATGCGCCTGCTTCATAGCTTGGTGGCCATAGCGTCCGTGACCCACCCGATCCCATCTCGAACTCGGCCGTGAAACCGGACAGCGCCGATGGTACTGCCGCTCAAGCGTCGGAAGAGTAGGACGTCGCCAGGCTTTGCAGCAGGCGCATGCGCGCGGTGTCGAACAGAACCCATTCATAATGTCTTTCTTTGGGCTTGAGGCCACAAGCGATCACCTCGGTGACGCGGGATGGAGCAGCCCGGTAGCTCGTCAGGCTCATAACCTGAAGGTCGCAGGTTCAAATCCTGCTCCCGCAACCAGGCCTCATCCGCGCCGCGCCGCAGCCCGCCCGTGCAAAGGGCCGGTGCCATGGCGATCCGCCCAGCGCCGACCCGCGTCCAACGTGCGCTTTCTTCCCCTGCACGGCGGTGCTAGCGACTTCCGTCTGTTCGCCGTTGGGGGAGAGCCGTTCGATGAAGACCCGCGCCGCCGTCGCGTTCGAAGCAAAACGTCCGCTCGAAATAGATCGGAA
>NZ_JAIVFQ010000189.1 GCF_020829495.1 Nostoc favosum CHAB5714
ATTTTTTTTGTCATTCTTTCTCTGTAGTCAAGGCATTATTTGAGTTAGCAATCAATGGTCAAATTTTTGACTTTCCTAAGCTCAATGAGTACGGTAATTTCTCACGAATGATTTAGGACTGCTATAGTTCTATTAGTTACGAAATCATCGGTGAGGATTTGACAATTTTCTCTAGAACTTCTCCAGATGCTGAACCCATATCTGGTAGAGTTTCGTATACACAAGTACCTGAACCTACACCTTTAGTTGGCGCTCTTTTTGCTTGTAGCCTTGGCTGGATGATGAAGAGAAAGGTTGCATCAATGAAAAAGGTTAAAGTCTAGCCTTGGTTAAGTTGATATTAACGCTTTCTTTGCCAAGGATTAATCTCTTATTAGTAGGCTTTGATGTAGCAAAACAACATCTAACACAATGATACTAAGATAAAAATTGGGAATTAAAACCTGATTTTGGTAAGGGAATTATTTACGAAGTTTGTCTACGATTACCCTGCCTTCTTCGTGTTAGCTGTTGCTGTGCTTTAACTTACCTGTTATCCAGGAGTAGAGAATGGTAGATTACCGGAATTTTGAGCAGTTCCTGCACAGTCGAATGAAACGACGCAACTTAATTATCGGGGCAGGAGCATTGTCTGGTTTAGCGATCGCTAACCAATTTTCTCCTCAAAGAGCAATCGCCACAAGCAGATTTTCCAATTATCCTTTCACTTTGGGTGTAGCATCGGGTGAACCATATCCTACCAGTGTAGTGATCTGGACTCGTCTCGCTCCTGAACCCTTAAACGGAGGTGGAATGCCACCTGTAAATGTGCCAATTCGCTGGGAAGTAGCAACTGATCCCGATATGAGGCGTATTGTCTCCAGAGGTACGGTACTGGCAACCCCAGAACTAGCTCATTCAGTACGAGTTGTGGTAGAAGGGCTGCAATCTGATACTTGGTACTGGTATCGGTTTCTTGTCGGCCAAGATGCTAGCCCCATAGGTCGCACTCGTACAGCGCCTTTAGCAAATAGTTACTTAAGTAAATTTAACTTTGCCCTTGTTTCTTGTCAGCACTATGAGCAGGGGTACTATACTGCCTACAAATATCTGGCCAAAGAAGACCTCAGCCTAGTAGTGCATGTTGGCGATTACATCTACGAAGGGGGAATCACAGAAGATCGCCCTAGAAAACACGATGGTTCAGAAATTTTTACTTTAGAAGATTACCGCAACCGTCACGCCCTCTATAAAACCGATACTAACCTGCAAGCAGCTCATGCAGCCTTTCCCTGGATTGTCACCTGGGATGACCATGAAGTAGAAAACAACTACGCCAACGACATCTCCCAAGTTGATACTGAACCAGATCAAGACCGAGCAATTTTCCTGCAACGACGGGCTGTTGCTTATCAAGCTTACTACGAACACATGCCACTGCGCCCCTTCTCGCGTCCCGTTGGCCCCGATATGCAACTTTACCGTCGGCTCTCCTTTGGCAACTTAGCTACCTTCCATGTCCTAGATACCCGCCAATACCGCACCGATCAGCCCTGTGATGATGGTACTAAAGAACGTTGCCCGGAAAATTTAGATCCGAATGCAACTATTACCGGTAAGGCGCAGGAGAATTGGTTATTTGATGGTTTAAATAGTTCACAGTCCAAGTGGAATGTTTTGGCGCAGCAGGTTCCGATTGCTCAAAGAGATATGACACCAGGAGAAGGCGGAACTTACAGCATGGATAAATGGGATGGTTATGTGGCTTCGCGCGATCGCCTCATGGCTTTCCTCGGACAGCGCCAGCCCTCTAATCCAGTATCCTTGGCAGGTGATGTGCATTCCCACTGGGCGATGAACCTGAAGGCTAACTTTGATAACCCAGAATCCGCCACAGTTGGTAGTGAATTCGTCTGTTCCTCAATTAGCTCCGGTGGCGATGGAGCAGATACTAATCCCACCGTTGAAGCTTACTTACCAGATAACCCACACATTAAGTTTTTCAACGGTCAACGGGGATATGTTCGCTGTGCGCTGACTCCTACAACTTGGAAGACAGATTATCTAGTTATGTCAAACGTCACAACCCCATCTGGCACCATTAGTAAACGGGCTTCATTTGTGGTTGAAGATGGTCGTCCAGAAATACAACAAGCTTAATCGTCTAATTCCCAGGTATTGAAACCAGACAATCACAGATATAAATAGATGAAGAGTGCTGAGTTCCGAGTGCTGAGTGCTGAGTCGAAAGACCGCCCACAAGGGGCGGGGTATCAACCTTCTCCTGATCAAAAGATTCCGCCCACAAGGAGCGGGGCTTTTACCAAGTACATCAGTACTGAGTCCTTTTTATTCACTCAGCACTCAGCACTCAGCACTCAGTACTGAGTCTTGTAAATCATCAATGTTTATCTGTTTCTATCTGTGTTTTCATTATCAGAAAATTGGCTTTTGTAAGTCAATGCTTTTTTGTGAGGTATACCCGTAAGGGCACGGCACTGCCGTGCCCCTACACCTTGCGATGTAATGTTGTACCGCATCTGAATGGGAACCGCTATACAGCCGCCATATTTTTCTAAGGCTTTGGAGAGAATCTTCTTGTCGCTGCTCAATAACTGCTGGAGTCCATTCAGATTGTTGTAAAACTTGGGTTGTCAAAACAAGGCTACTGACATAAAAGTTCAAGTACTACCTGAGTATAATATGATGCGATTTTCCCTAATCAAACGCAGTTTAACTCACTAATTACTGCGATCGCCATAAGGCTAAATTAGCTCCCACATAATCTGCTGCCAAGACATTAGTCAAGCAGTTTTTTGTTCAGATTTTCTTTATTCACTCAATGTTGCATTTTTTCAAACATCTGTTACATTACTTTACAGACAGTTACAACTGCTACAACACTTGAACTTTGGAGTTTTACTGATGACAGGTTTTAAGAATCCTGCGCCTATTGTTTCAGAAGATCCTAATGCTGTGCGTTTTGGCTTCACTCCTCAGAGTGAAAACTGGAACGGCCGTCTTGCAATGATTGGTTTTCTATCTGCCATTTTGATTGAAGCTTTTTCTGGTCAAGGCTTACTCCATTTCTGGGGCATCCTCTAAATTGATCATAGTAGGGGCGCACGCCTGTGGGCCCCTACTGTTCATATTCCATGCAAGTCATTCATTTCTAACCTATGGCAGTTGTTGGAATTGCTGCAAAATATCAGATTTTTCCGGTTGAGCGAAAATATAAGTGAATAATTACTTTACATCGAATATGTATAGCTAAAACTCATGGAAATACCTCAACGCGTATCAGTCCGCTACAAAGACGCGTCCTTCAACAGTAATGAAATCCGTTTGAGAATTTTTCGGCTTGGGTTACAAACATGGGAAGAACAAACCAAACCTAGAAAAACAGAGCTTTATCAGTTTATATCGTCTTGCTTGAAACAAGTTGACCGCCAAGATCGTTTTATGTTTTCTCTGCTGTTCATAGAATTAACAGACCTCATACGCAATTCTTCGCTGGAAAGGGGAACGAAAGAGGTTTTGATTAAAACAGCTTTTACGGAGTTTGCTTGTGCGATAACAGACTTTGAGGACGTTGGCAAGTAACATTGGTCATGAGGGTGCTGGTGTTGCGTAGGCGTAGCCTAACCCAGGCATCGCTCTGAAGTCACTTAACCTAATTAAGTAGGATATCTATAAGTAAGTAGCTTTCCCATCAGATTAGTTTTTTCGCTGAATGCGCGGATGCGTAGGTGTTCGGGAAGGGGTGACTACAAAAATTAAGTTACCGCCAGTCAACAAAGTAAAATCCCCACACTTGAGGCAGGGACTACAGGCTGACTCTAAGCTGCTATTAATACAAGGTAAACTAAGATACTTTCGGTTGCTGCCATAGGATGAGTTTCAATTCAGAGCAGTAGTAACCCCCACCACTAATTTCTCCTTCGTGGTCAGCTAGCCAATCATAAATTTGTGTAGCTTTTGCTAATGCCACTTTTTCTGATCGATACAGCCGAGGAGTAGGGCAGTAGGCTTGGCCATTGATGTGTATAGCTGCAATCTGCCAATAATCGCTCTCTGGTACAACTTCTAAAAACCCGTTACTGTAAGGCTGGATTATTCCTATGTTCATCTACAACCATCAAACTTTAAAATGAAGACCATAACAAAGTCGATACCAGCTAGTTCTTCGGAGTCAAAGCTGGAATCACCAGGGAATGCAGTAGCAACCCCTGTTAATGATTGTGGGTTCGTAGTCAATGAAAATCTGAATTATTGGTCACTTTTTGGCTTGATTCCGTTATTGGCAGCAATAATGGCAAGAGGAATACGCACAAATATAGTAGTCTGTCAAGCTAACTTTGCTGGAATAACGAACCGCAGAGGCACAGAGAAGCCAGTGCGCCCTTGCGGTTAAGAGACTTGTAGCAACTGGCGCAACACAGAGAGAAAGAGAGAAAGATTCTAAAACTTGGTTTACTAAGCATTGTTGACTTGACAGACCACTAGGCTAAATTACCGAAAAATTGGGTCTAATGCCTCACCCTAAAGAATTCAAAGGAGTCAAAATTGCCATTCCAGCGATCGCCACTTGATTCATCTGGAAACTGCCAATCGCTTGATCTACACTAAGACGCAAGACAAACCACCAGATAGATGAAGAGTGGGGGAACTGATGATAGGTTGAGATGAGCAAAAGCTCCTATCAACCCCGGAAGTGAAAAAGTAGCTATTATGATCGTTGTCCATCATCTCAACAACTCGCGATCGCAGCGTGTGCTATGGCTGCTTGAAGAATTAGGTATAGAATACGAGATTAAGTTCTACGAACGCGATGAAAAGACGATGCTGGCACCGACATTGCTGCGTGAAGTCCATCCGCTCGGCAAATCACCAGTAATCACAGATGCAGAAGAGACTGTTGCTGAGTCGGGTGCTATTATCGAATACATAGTGAGTCGCTACGGCAATGGTCGGCTAATCCCGCCATCCGGTACTAAGGAGCGTCTGCGCTATACCTATTGGCTGCATTACGCTGAAGGATCTGCAATGCCACCTCTAGTGATGAACCTCGTCTTCAACCGTTTTGGTACAGGAGACAGCAGCGTAAACGAAGGATTTATCGCACCCCAGATCAAGCTTCACTTTGACTACATAGAAGGTGAACTTGGTAAGAGTACGTGGTTTGTAGGCGAAGAATTTACTGCCGCCGATATCCAAATGAGCTTTCCTCTGGAAATAGTCGCTATGGAAGCTGAACTCATCTCAAGCCGACCAAAGATTAAGCAATTTATCGAGCGCATCCATGCACGACCTGCTTACGAACGCGCCCTTGAACGTGGAGGCAGATACGACTTCGCTAACAGCATTCAATAATTCTCCTACTCTAACAGTTCTTGATAAGAGGCAGGGGGCAGGGGAAAAGGTACAAAACTTGCCCCTTGTGGGCAAAAGCCCCTCTGCTCCCCTGCTTTTTCACATTGGGGAGACGTTCAGCAGATTGCAACAGGGGTGAGGTACAGATAATCGTAGGGGCACAACATGTTGTGCCCCTACCCGTGTACTTGATTTACCTGAAATACGCTGTATATAGCAGTCCTAAATCATTCGTGAGAAATTACCGTACTCATTGAGCTTAGGAAAGTCAAAAATTTGACCATTGATTGCTAACTCAAATAATGCCTTGACTACAGAGAAAGAATGACAAAAAAAA
>NZ_JAIVFQ010000018.1:0-88060 GCF_020829495.1 Nostoc favosum CHAB5714
CAAACTCCAAACTCCAAACTCCAAACTCCAAACTCCAAACTCCAAACTCCAAACTCCAAACTCCAAACTCCAAACTCCAAACTCCAAACTCCAAACTCCAAACTCCAAACTCCAAACTCCAAACTCCTAACTCCTAACTCCTAACTCCAAACTCCAAACTCCAAACTCCTAACTCCTAACTCCAAACTCCTAACTCCTAACAAATGACTAATAAATCACTATCTGAGGTTGCTCAATTGTGCCATCAGGCATGATAGTATCCCGAAGCTTGGCATAAATCAGGTTTGTCTCCCAAAGGTTTGCCTTATTCAAGTTTGCCTTGGTTAAATTTGCCCATGTCAGGTCTGCACCAGTTAAGTTAGCCTCAGTCAAATCAGCTTCTAGTAATTTTGCTCCACATAGCTTTGCTGCTGTGAGATTAGCTCTAACTAAATTAGCTTCAATCAGTGATGCTTCAATTAATTTGGCTTCACTTAAGTCTGCTTCTCTCAAATCCACATCACATAAAGAAGCACCCCAAAGATTACTACCTGTGAATTTTGCCCGCCATAAGAAAGTTCCGCACAAATTTGCTCGTGTTAAATCAGCATTAATCAAATTAGCTTCGCACAAAGATGCTTCATACAAATTAGCTTCACGTAAGTTAGCTTGCATCAGATTTGCGCCACTTAAATTAGCACGAGTGAGGATACAGCCACACAAATTTGCATCACGCAAATCCGCTCCTATGAAGTTAACACCACTTAAATCAATTCCTTTCAGGTCGATTCCACGCAAGTCACATCCACTGAAATCTCGGCGCTGATAATATTTATTTGTGATTTGACTTAATATAAATTCCTGTTGAGCAGCATAATTTTTCATGGTATTCACCTCTGGGTGTAATTTATCTCAAAGGTCGAGTGTGATAGTTAGCGTATACTGAGAGTACACCGCAAATGGAGATCATCTGAGTAAATAATCAGATATAAATTCCCAAAAAATCGCTAGAAGCTTGAAAATGCGCTTTTTAACTGGTTTTTAAAACAAAAAATGCTGACATAGGTCACGAAACATTGATAAGTCAAGTAGAGTTAACTAGGTCGGTGAGAATAACTCAAAATCACCATTACTTCTGTCAGCACCCCGCCTACACTCTTTACGTTTGCCGATTTTGGTTTTTTTCATCAGGGATTAGCCGTTCCAATGCACGGGCAATCCAGGGCAAAAATGCGTAGGCGTAGCCCGCACTTCTCTACGAGACGCTGCGCGTAGCAAGATCCCCGAAGTGGTACGGCATGGTTCGACTCCGCTCACCAGCCGCTCAGTGACCATCGTAGACATCGCTAGCATCACTACTTGTGCCAATATTGGAACTATGATGCACACGCCAGCCGGAACCTGTAAAACTTCTCCTGCACGCAATACTTTGATATTTCCTTTGTGACTTACTTCCATCTCCAGTGAACCACTCAAGACTTCAAAGATTTCTGTCTTAGTATCGTGGTATGCAGAGGGCTACCTTGCGATCCTGGTGGCAACTCAAAATAGAATTTTACATATTCCCCATTGGTATCATGAGTTGAGCAAAGAATCGTCATGCGATCGCCTGTCACAGGGTTCTCAAGAAAGAGGCAACTTTCTCCGTATCTATCGTTCGAGACATTGTTCAATATGCAGCAACCTATGGCATTGATGCTAAGAACCTCTGTACTGCTGCGGGAATTGAATTAGCACTTATAGAAATGCCCGATCAGCAGATTACTGGAGCGCCCTTGAGAGCCTTGTGGCGTGAAACAGAGGGTACTTCATACCAACAACTCTTGGATGCGACACGCAAAGAATTAGCGTTACGACACCTTAAAAAAACAGATGCCCCAATACATGATGTGGCTTTTTTCCTAGGCTTTTCTGAACCGAGTGCATTCCACCGCGCCTTCAAGCAATGGACAGGAAAAACCCCACGAGCATACAGGGCATAGAATTACGAATTACGAATTACGAATTACGAATTACGAATTAGTCAACCCGCTTAACTTCAAATCCCCGCAACCCTTCCGGTTCTTCATACTCAACCGCAACATCTTTAACTACAGCAGCAGGTGGCCCAGAGTGACACCAACGAACCATGTCATCTACAACATCTCGCGCCCCTTCAAAGACTGCCTCTACTCGATTATCGGGGAGATTCCGCACCCAACCGGTTAATCCCAACTGGCTAGCTGTATCCACAGTGGAATAGCGATAGCCAACTCCTTGGACTCGGCCAGAAATGAATACATGGGCGCGGATGATCTTTGGCAGTGCTGTGGAATTCTGCATAGACTGGTCTAATCTTTACGATTCCAGTCTACCTAGTTTGTGTATACACAACCTATTTTTAACTCCAACTAGCGAAATTAATCCCGGTCTTCGTCATCGTCATCATCGCCGCGATGTCTGTACTTCCGGTCATCATCATCGTCATCATCGCCACGATGTTTGTACTTCCGGTCATCATCATCGTCATCATCGCCGCGATGTCTGTACTCCCGGTCATCGTCGTCATCATCATCGCCGCGATGTTTGTACTGGCGATCATCGTCATCATCATCATCCCCTCGATGTTTGTACTGGCGATCATCGTCATCATCCCCGCGATGTTTGTACTGGCGATCATCGTCATCATCGCCACGATGTTTGTACTGGCGATCGCGATTATCCCATTCTTCATCACGTTTTTTCTGCTTGCCACCGATTATATTTCTGAACATATCCCCTATTTCCATAATTTTCCTCCTGAGTTAGCGAATCTCCTTATTCAGGGTCACTTTAGTAGTTTGTCTAATGCTTGTAGCGGATAAATCTTCCAGCAGGTGTAGATAAAAATAAAATTATCCCTATCTTTGGGAGTGTCGCAGAGTAGTGATAAAGTATTTTTCAATACCTACTAACTGTAGTGAATTTAATTAATCAGTAGTCAGTTTTTCAACTTGGAATTTTGAATTGCTTATGTCTAACCTGCCACCACTCAATACAGAAACAATTTGGGCAATTCTTGACGAAAAACTTGATGATGTCACAGTCAACCAGTTGCTATGGCATTATTTAGGCTATCGCTATGATTCCTCAACTGCACAATGGGACACTAGCCAAGTTGCACCAGAATGGCAAGATGATTACCCCCAACCACCAAATTTTATTGAATCTCGACCCGCAACAGTAAAATTGACTCGTTCCATCCCTGCTGAAAATAAACAAATGCTCAAAGAAACACTGGGTTTTAAAGGTTACAAAATTGGTGAATTTGGGCCTCGGCAAACTCGTAGAGCGACTGCGGCAAATTGGTTGTTAAGTTATCTGCAACAAACCAACGACAAAATTGAGTAATCTTATACAGCAGATATTTAGCAAGAACTATAGGAATCCGATTTGATTTTTGAACAAAATTAGGTATTTGTAGGGTGCGTTACGCGAAACGCTAACGCACCAAACCCTTAAGAATAGTGTGGTACTCTCGCAGCTATACACCCTACGTATATTTTCAAAAATCAAATATGAGTCCTATATTTTAGTTTTACTTAATATCTGCTCATTAATAACTTAATAAAACCCTTTAAAATTTAGTATTATAGGCAGTAAGTGTACTGAATATAATCTGGATATTAGTTAAAAAATAACTTCTAAAAACAGTCAGAAAATAGCCCAAAAGTAGTTATTTTTATAAAATATTTATAAATTCATCCTCAAGATAGAAGCGCTAGTTATATAAATATTTCTTTAGAGCGATTTATAAATTCAATTGAGTATCAGAGAATACTTCTACCAACCCTTGATATTACAAACACTTCTATGGCAAAGCCAATTGAATTTAATTTATTTGCACCTTACAACAAGGGAGCCGCATTAATTGGTTCTTTTTCTGATTGGCAAGAAATTCCAATGGAAAAAGGTGATGATGGTTATTTTCGGACAAGTGTTGAACTAGAGGACGGCGTTTATAATTATAAATTTCGCGTCCAGTCAAATTCATGGTTTTTTGAACCAGAACAATGGGTTGATGTTACAGATCCCTATGCAACTGATATAGATGAACTGAGTGGAAAAGATGATGGTGTTATCCGGGTCAAAGATGGCGAAAGGATTACCGATACATACCTTTGGCAACATGATGATAAACCTTTACCTGCTGACCACGAATTGGTAATTTATGAATTGCATGTCGGTGATTTTTCTGGTGGTGAGGATGATCCTTATGCACGAGGCAAGTACAAACACGTCATTGAAAAGTTAGATTATCTATGCGAACTAGGAATCAACGCTATTGAGTTGATGCCACTTAAAGAATATCCTGGTGATTATAGTTGGGGTTATAACCCCCGCCACTTCTTTGCAACAGAATCTAGTTATGGTTCTACTGCTGAGTTGAAAAAATTGATTGATGAGTGTCATGGCAAAGGTATTCGTGTAATTATTGACGGTATTTATAACCATTCAGAAGCATCCAGTCCTTTAACACAAATTGACCACGATTATTGGTATCATCATGAACCTCGTGACCCTGATAATAACTGGGGGCCTGAGTTTAATTATGAACATTATGACGAGAATTTAGATATTTATCCAGCGCGGAAATTTATTGGTGATACAATCCGTTTCTGGATATCAGAATATCATCTTGATGGTATTCGCTATGATGCAGCACGGCAAATTGCTAACTACGATTTCATGCACTGGATTGTTCAGGAAGCCAAAAACACTGCTAGCATGAAGCCTTTTTACAACGTTGCCGAGCACATTCCTGAAACTAGCAGCATTACCAATGTAGACGGCCCAATGGATGGTTGCTGGCATGATAGTTTCTATCACTGCATTCTAGAACATATATGCGGCGATACATTTGATTTAGAGCGTCTAAAAGATGTCATTGACTGCAAGCGCCAAGGCTTCTTGGGTGCTACCAATGTAGTAAATTACCTCACTAACCATGACCATAACCATGTCATGGTTGAATTGGGAAACCGTGAGATTTTTAACGAAGAAGCCTTTAGGCGGGTTAAATTAGGAGTAGCCATCCTGATGACTGCTATTGGCGTACCTTTGATTTGGATGGGAGAGGAATTTGGTGAGTACAAACCTAAACAACCTGAATCATCCAAAATCGATTGGACGCTGTTAGGTAACGATCTAAATCGTAGTTTATTTGATTCATACAAAGGCTTAACCAACCTGCGTAAAAGCAATCATGCCCTCTACACAGAAAATATTGATTTTATCCACGAAAATGCCGAGGCAAAAGTATTAGCTTATACTCGTTGGAATGATGAAGGTTCTCGTGTAGTGGTAATTGCAAATTTCTCAGAAAACTTCTTAGCTGGCTATCATGTTCCTAACTTTCCTAGCCCTGGTACATGGCATGAGTGGACAGGCAATTATGATGTCGAAGCTGGTGATGATGGTATCATAACTGACTTGGGGCCATACGAAGCCAAAGTGTTTGTATGGCAGTAATCATATACACTACTACTGAGTAAGTAGTCCAATAGCAAATAAAAAAGGGGAAAATATTTCCCCTTTTTTAGCTATTCCCTTATTCATCTACAATCTAATTAGAAATTTGTCAATTAAAAAATAAGCAATTTTAAAATTTCATGGGTTTGTGTTACACTTTTGAGTTGAAGTGCGTATATAAAATTGCCAGAGCATCCCCATGCACAATAAATTATTTAGTACTAATATCGACAACGCTAACATTGAGAACGATCGCATTTTATTAACTCCCAATGAAGTTAAATCAAAATTACCTTTAACACAATTAGCCGAGCAAAGAGTTTTAGCATATAGGCAGGAAATAGAACAGATCCTAGATTTTCAGGATCGCAGAAAATTTATAGTAGTTGGCCCATGCTCAATCCACGACCCAAAAGCAGCACTCGAATATTCCCAAAGGTTGAAAAGATTGGCCGAGCAAGTCCAGGATAAGCTACTACTAATTATGCGAGTGTACTTTGAAAAACCAAGAACAACCGTAGGCTGGAAAGGGTTAATTAACGATCCACATATGGATGATTCTTTCCATGTAGAGAATGGGTTATTAATTGCACGGGATCTATTATTAAAAATTACAGAATTGGGATTACCTGCTGGTACAGAAGCATTAGATCCAATTATACCCCAATACATTAGTGAATTAATTACGTGGTCTGCCATTGGGGCACGCACGACCGAATCACAAACTCACCGCGAAATGGCAAGCGGACTTTCGATGCCTGTGGGTTTTAAAAACGGTACTGACGGCAATATTCAAGTAGCTTTGAATGCCCTACAATCAGCTAGAAACCCGCATAATTTTATCGGAATTAATCAAAACGGACAGGTTAGCGTCTTTCAAACTAAAGGTAATGGCTACGGTCACGTAATTTTAAGGGGTGGTAGTCAACCCAACTTTGATGCAGCAAATGTCAAACTGGTAGAAGAGAAATTAAAACAGGCAGATTTACCACCGAGGATTGTTATCGACTGTAGCCACGGCAATACCAATAAAGATTACAAATTACAAGGTGCTGTCTTAGAAAATATTATTCAGCAAATAGTAGATGGTAATACATCAATAGTTGGCATGATGCTGGAATCGCATTTGAATGAAGGTAGTCAACCAATTACTGGTAAAGAAGAATTAAAATATGGGATTTCTGTAACTGATAAATGTATCGGCTGGGAAGAAACCGAAAAAATTATTTTGGCTGCTCACGAAAAACTTAAATAAATAGGATAGTGTAGGTTTTCAGAGGCTTTGAATCTTGCTCCCCAAAGCTAGTAGGGCTTGTGATTACCTATATATGACAATCCCCGCTTCGTTTCTATCCCGCTTCGGAATAGAATTCCAAGACTAATATTATATATTTCGGCGAGCGATCGCTGTTAACTACGACGGCGATCGCATATCAGCTAATTCGCTGTAGTAGTACCTCATTAATAACTGTTTGATAGCCAATGCCTCTTTTTTGGGCTTCTTCTTTCGCCCAAGCTAGGATTTTCGGGTGAAGTCTGAGAGAAATTAATTCATACTTCTCATCTTCATGTTTTGGTGGTCTACCCCGCTTTATCAACTTCATGCCAAACTGTTCAGAAATTGCTTCTTTGAATTTCTCACTTTCTTCTGGTGTGACTCGCCTCGCCCTCTCGAAAGGGAACTCAGATTCCTTCTTCATATCTTTGGCGCTCTATTTTTGTTGCTTTTCTCGCACTTATTATCCTGATCTGTTCGCCACGCATTGTAAAGACAACCACGATCATTTAGCGATTTTCCATTTCTCCAATTGCCCATTCTCTTTCTTCTTGCTCGGAATGCTTGGAGTCTTCCCTAAACAGGAGATAGGCATCGGCAAAAACTGTTACGGCTTCCTCAAATGTAATACCATGCTTAAGAAAATTAGACTCAGCTTTGTTGTCGTCCCACTCAAAGCGCATTTATAGTATATACCAAAAATCTGTCCTTCAATTATTTTATACTGGCTGATTGCCCAACGGAATTCTAACCGGAGAAGACAGGAAACGTCTCCGGCTTTGCTCCTGAATTCTGTTTAGAGAAAATCATCTTTCAGACTTTTGATAGAGTGTCATATCCGTAGAAAGATAGAAATAATACTTCAGCCAATCAGATAACATCAATATTAACCCTGATAATTGCTGGGTTATTAAAATTTATTTTTAGTGGTATTACACAACAAATATTGCGGTAAATATTACCCCGAATTCTCCTGCGGGGTTTTTTTTTGAATGAGCAATGTTTACGACGAGCTTATTTACGAGATGCTGCACGAAGCTAGCTTCTGGGTGGGGGTACGGTGACATACTCCACACACTCCTATCGACGGTGAGTGTGGGCTTCTCAACGACTCCTCTATGAGGACATTGATTGAGCTTTAAGGGCGTGTGTCCCACGCGCCTTTATATTAAGAGAGGCATTTAGATCCCTGCACAAATTGATCTGACAATTAGGGCAGTTGTGTATTCTTTGAGATAGCAGTTTTTTGACCTTTTCCCCACATCTAGAGCATTCTTGGCTAGTACCGCTTGGATTTATTGCAACTACTTTTAGCCCAGCATTTTCGGCTTTGACTGTTAGTATTGATATAAATTGCCCCCAAGCAGCATCATTTATACTTTTAGCCAGTCGTGTTTTAGCGAGTCCTTTGATATTCAATTTTTCCACAGCTACGACATCATACTTATCAAGTAGTGATTTAGCTGTTTTAAAGTGAAAATCTTTACGAGTATCCGCAACTTTTTTGTGCTTGACACCCAATTGTTTAATTGCTTTTCTACGTCGGTTAGAACCTTTTTTGCGTCTTGATACCCTTCGCTGTGCTGACTTTAATTTACGTTCAGCCTTGCGTAAATGTTTTGGTGCAGCAATTCTGGTATTGTCAGAGGCAACATAAAAATCTATCAGCCCAACATCAATTCCTACAATATTGTTAGCGTCAAAATCAGGTTTAATAGCTGGAACTGTTTTGTCGTCAAGGCTGAGAGTCACATAATAACCATCTGCTTTTTTAGTGACAGATACGGTTTTAATATCAGATCCATCAGGTATTGGGCGATGAAGAATCACCTTAACATCACCTATTTTTGATAACGTAATTTTGCTAGCAGCAAAATGATGTCTCTTAAATTGGGAGTATGTAAATGTTTTGTATTGCCCTTTACCCTTAAATCTAGGTCTACCAGATTTCTTACCATTAACGTCACCCTTCAACCATCTGTCAAAAGTTAATTCAACTTTTTTAGGGATTTCTTGTAGTACTTGAGAGTGAATCTCTTTGTACCAAGGTCTATCTACTTTAAGCTTAGTTAGAGATGCTTTTTGATTGTAATAGTTAGGTTGTTCTTTTAGCTCTGGTATATGACAAATTAATGGGCATCTATCAATAAGACAACGATTCATCTCATGCCAGTCAAACCTTTGAGCCAATAAAAAATTGTATTGACAACGCAACATTTCTAGCGTTTTATCAATTTTTTCTACTTGCTTTTTAGTTGGTTTGATTTTGTACTGGTATGAAATTTTCATTTCTATCTTTTTCTTGACCTCCAGATAGTATAACATGAATGCAAAGACATTGTGTAGGCATTAATGAAAAACAAAGCATTAAATTTGAGAATATCTGAGCGCAGATTAAACAAATTACGTCTATACTCGGCTCAAAACGATAAAACCATGACTCATATAATTGAGGACTTTATCGACTCTCTTAATCTTAAAGATGGCGATTCCTCATCGACCCCCTGCCCTGTCAATCCTGCGGATTGATTTGGTTGTGGGTCAATTCGTCATCACCCAAAAATTCATCCCACACTGCTATCGACGGTCAGATGTGGGGCTTCTTTTTGTTTCTGCTAAAGCCAAGCAAATCTACTAAGCCTGTAATGCCTTAAACCACTTATTCAAAACTGTGCTGATGGTTTTCTTAATCTCATGCTTACGATTCCACTTCTGGAATGCCATTTCATACTCTTCGCCTTTCATTTGAAAGGTATTCCAGACATCCAGTCCTACAGGCAATCCGCAGAATAGCAAAATGTACAGCGACCAAGAAATTCCGCCACCAGTGATTAAATTTAGCAGTATAAAAAAGCCATTAAAAATTGCATAATTCCCTAGGCGCTTCTGAAATCTTCTGATGCGGTAAGCGTCAAAAGCCTTTCGCTGTTGAACTTGCCCCTGTTGTACTAGCCAATCGCGTTCTGCTAACTTTAAAGACTCAGGTGAAATTTCTAACTCAGCAGCAATTTCTAATATCTGCTCATAAGAAAATTCTGTATCTTTGTCGTCAGCTTGACGAGCGATCGCTAATTGCAGAATTTGTTGGACATCATCTTGGCTATAAGAGCGGAGGCTCTTGGGTTCAAATGTCGTCATAATTCTTTCTCTTATATTACTTTTAATAGAAATTTGCTACCCGATAGATTTTAAGCAGCTACGCCAGTACTATTTCCATTATTCCTACATTAGCAAATCTATTAGTCATTAGTCATTAGTCATTAGTCATTAGTCATTAGTCAAGAGTTACTCTCCCCTGCCTCCCCGCTTCCCACCAATGTGAAGACTCTCCAAACATCCAGATATTATAAGATTCAGCAGAGGATAATAACGAAGTAACAAGCACTAACTAAGCAGTAAGAAGGATGTAACTCAATGGTTGACGAAAACGGATCGATTCGTACCTTATCGGTTGATATTGGCGGTAGTGGCGTTAAGGCTATGGTTTTGGATATTACGGGGAATCCTGTAACGGAAAGGGCGCGTTTAGATACGCCCCAACCTGCTACACCGGAGGTTGTAATTAATGCAATTGTTGTGTTAGCAGCCGCTCAAGGTGAATTTCATCGCGTTTCGGTCGGTTTTCCCGGTGTGGTAAGGTCTGGAGTCACGGAAACTGCGGTAAATTTACACCCAGATTGGATTGGATTTGATTTGGAAACAGCATTATTAAAACACTTAAACAAGCCTGTACGGGTAATTAATGATGCAGATATGCAGGGGTTTGGTGCGATCGCAGGTAAAGGTGTCGAACTGGTGATTACTTTGGGTACGGGGTTTGGTTCGGCTTTATTTGTAGATGGTAAGCTGGTGCCAAATATGGAAATGGGGCATCATCCATTTCGCAAAGGAGAGACTTTTGAGCAGCAGTTGGGGCGTGCAGAGTTAGAAAAAATTGGTGAGAAAAGATGGAACAGGCGTTTAGAAAAAGCGATCGCATCCTTGCAACATCTGTTCAATTATGATTACCTTTACATTGGCGGCGGTGAAGCTGTGAGAGTGAATTTACAGCTACCGTTAAATGTAAAACTCATCCCCAATATCGCTGGTTTGTTAGGCGGTATTGCTTTGTGGCGAGATGAGAAAAGGTAAAAACTTTTTCAATATCCACAACTGAGCGTACTATTAGGTGTCGCGCTTTTTATTAAGGTGCTTCTTTCTGAATATTTAAAAATGATATGAAATTTAACACAGGTTAGATAAGAGAATTGCACAGACAGGATGTTCAGTCCTACTGTGTAATTTTGTCATGCAGTAATCTAAATTATAGTTAAAATTTAAGACTGTGCAACAACGTTGTACGCTTTTATTTTATTCAGGTCAAATTATGCGTTTTCCAAGAATACGACAAAGAAGTAAAATAAATTACGATGACTGAAATTGGCCTGATGATGACGGACGTGTTAATAATAAGACAAGCATCTGGGGCCAATTTGCCACAGCAGCAATTAGTTCAGATGGAGAATGACGTAAACCAGTCAAAACAGAGTCAGTTAGAGATAACTGCTCAAGTTACACCACCTGAATTCATGCAGACAGATGGGATTTATCAGGGTTCTTCCTGGGCGAGCGCACCAGAGAAAAAACATATACTTAAGAAAATCAGCAAAAAGAATCCGGGACTAGCTTCTTCTAAGTTAGGTGAGTCTAATAAGTATTCTCAGTCTGGAGATCAAGTCCGTGTAAAGGCTACAGGACAGTTGCAAAAGTTTAGTAGCCAACCTATGCCGACTCTTTCTTTCGGTAGCTCTGGTGTTGCTGTCAGAGCCTTACAACGGCTGTTAGTGGCTAACGGTTATGCCGTTAGAGTGGATGGGATTTATGGCGCACTGACAGAGAGTGCTGTTAAAGCCTTTCAAAATCAGCAGAATTTAGCAACGGATGGAGTAGTTGGTCAACAAACCTGGCGGGCGTTGACAATTTAGTTGGGAGTTAAGAGTTAGGAATTAGGAGTTATACCGATTACCTGTGAGCTTGCTCCCGAACAAGGAGAAAATACCAAGTCTTACCAAGGTTGATTTTGTGCATCTTCACAATGAATTGGTATTAGGAGTTAGGAAAATTTGTTATTTTTATAATTCCTAACTCCTCACTCCTCACTTTTAACTTAATTTCACTCCTAACTTATTATCGGTACTTATGCTGCTCTAATAGTTGTTGCGCTCTTGGCTTGTAAATTAAATAGAACAAAGCCTCAAGATAACGCAACAAATCTTCCCGATTCTCTTTCGAGGTAAAGTTCCAAAAGCCATAAATCCGTGCTAATGATAACAGCTTGCTAGTATGAATTTTCCAAGTATAGGTGCTGTAAACTCGGTCAATTCCTCGCTGCGAAATTTCATTCCAATAGTTAGGATTTTGTTCGCATTTAGTGATAAAGTCCACAAGTTTTGTGGCTGTCTCATCTAAATTTGTTGGGTTAATCAAAAAGCCATTAACCTTATCTTGAATAATCTCCAGCGGCCCACCAAACTGTGTGGCAAAAGTCGGTAATCCTGAAACCATCGACTCTAAAATTGTCAAACCAAAAGCTTCAAATAAAGCTGGTTGTACAAAAATTCCCTGATGATCGGCAATCACTCGGTAAATTTCACCAGAATCGGTTTTAGTCAGGCGCACACCCAGCCAACGAATCTTTCCGTGGAGATTGTACTCCTCAATGATTTGGTAGAGTTTGATAATTTCGTCACGTTCTTCGTTATCGCCTGATTCTTCGACGCGCAATTTACCCGCCACCAAAATTAAATTGCAATGCTCTTGTAATTCTTTACTTTGACCATAACATTCAGCTAAACCTGTGAGGTTTTTGATGTGGTCAAGACGCGCCATTGAGAAGAGAGGGCGCTTGTTAGGATCGTCGAGTTTGCCAAAGATTTGCGTGGGGTCTTCTAGAGTAAAGAGTGTTTCTGCAAGGCGTTGGCGATCGCTCTCTACTCGGTCTTTAGTCCGGGTATAGGGGAAGTAATTATTTTCGTTTACTCCAGGCGGTACAACATTAAATTTGGGACTAAATAATTCAATGCCATTGGTCACATGGTACAACTCCGGCATGGTGAAGCACTTATAAGACTCGTACTGTCCCACACTATCCGGTGTTCCGACAATTTCTTGATAGGTGCTGCTGACAACAAAATTGGCAGCATTCATTGCAATCAAGTCAGCAGTGAATTGCAATGAAAAATGATATTTCTCCTCTAATTCTTGCCAGTAGAGGTTACTGAATAAGTATTTAGATTTTTCCAAAGCATGGGCAACATTGCATTGGGTAACTTTCAGCCGTCGCGCCAGCAAGAATGCCACTAAGTTCCCATCAGTATAGTTTCCAACTATTAAGTCAGGTGTGCCGTGAAATTCTGCCCTTAGTTCTCTTTCTGAATCAATGGCGAAAGTTTCTAGATAAGGCCAAAACTCAAACCGGGAAATCCAGTTTTGAGTCATGTTAGGATTAAATTCCCGTAAAGGCACTCGCAAAATCCAGGCATTTTCGGTACCGTGGACTTTTTCTAGCCGTTGATTACAAAGGGTGCCATCACTGTTAGGAATCAAGCGGGTGAGAATAATCACCTTTGGCTCGACATTCAATTTCTCTAAACCCGCAAGCAGGACATCTTCTTGTAGCTGCTTCTCTAGGCTCTTTGCCTGGTCAAGGACGTAAACTACCTGACCGCCAGTATCGGGACGCCCCAACACTCCCTCTTGCCCAAACCAACCGTGAGCTGACACCAAGACGATTTTAAAAATCATCGGAACCCGTGAAATCAAGGCTTCTAGCGTCTGGGGATCGGCAGAATCAATCAATTCATCGAGAATATTTAAAGTTTCCCGCACTCGCCCTGCGGTGTTACCCCAACCTGGTTCAAAACCCATTGACTGCAATTGGAATCGGAATTGTTCGTAGGGTTCATCATCGGGGCGATTATTAACAAAACCAATAGCTTTCTTAACTTGCTCGGAAAGTTGCTGCTGTGATTGAATGCGATCGTTAAGCAGCAGTTGCACACCGTTGTAGTGGTGCAGGCGCAGGAAATTCAATAAGCTGTCCAGCAATTGTTTGGAGTCTTGAAAGATTTGGCTGGATAGATAGCGGTTGAGAAATTGTACCCCCTTACCAATATTTTTGGGGTCGCGGATGACTGGGGTGTAGTCATAAAACGGGCCGAAGTCCAATTCTAACAGGTCGCCCTCGTTGGGATGATATTTATTCACCAAGCGATCGCGCAAATCCAGCAAATCCTGTACCGTCATCGGCTCAATGCTCAAGTCTGATGTCAACCAATAAACTTCTTGGCTGGCAATCTTAGAACGGATGATGAAACAGAAGTTTGATTCCTCCTGAATAATTTCTTGAGTATAGTAAATCAGTTTACCTAACTCAGAGGAAGTGTAAAATTCCTCTGGTTTCTGGGACTTTGAGCAATACTCACTATATACATTCAGTATGTCATTCCGCAGCAAATACTTCTTTTCTTGTTGGCGTAATTCACTAAGAAAGGAACGCAAATCACTTTTTTCTTCACTATCTAAGACTGCTTGAAGCAATTCAGACATGGCAACTCCACTAGATGACGATGTTTGCATTGTTTACTTTCAAGGCGAGACAAATAAGCCTCCACCTTTTTTAGATCAGATACAAACACGAAATAACACAGATAAATTGTATTTATCTGTGTACCTACAAATATCAACTTTTCAGCAGGCACTTAAATCGTGTTCTTCTTTACTTAAAGTATCTATGACTCAGTATTTTTGGCTCTAACCAAAGGAATACAATTTTATTTCTTTTGATAGAGGTTAGTAAATAACTGCATAATTATACTGAGGGCACAACATCTCACGCCCTCAACTGCTTAAGCTAATTTTTACTATATCATTTATTTACGTGTATCTGATTATCTGCACACTGATAATGCCAAGATTTAGCTTTCAAGCTCTGCAAGGCTTGTAAATCAATACTTTTTTAAATTATTCCAGGGTATTAATATTGATTTTTTTTAGCTAGCAACAGAAGAAGCCCCACGTCTCACCCTGTACTCAGGGGAGCGTGGGATGAATTCTGGGCAATGACGAATTGACCAACAGGAGATAATGAACGTAGTTCATTGAGCGATGTTGGTCGATGATAGCGAAGCGTTAGCGAGTCTTCGAGCGTCGGAATTGCCAGTTTCTGGAATTTTCAACGAGTCAATCATCTCATCGATTACTTGAGTCATCGTTTTTTCTGTTAAGTTTGCATATAAACGTAGCTTATTTAATCTTCTCTCTGATGTTCTAACTCTGATGTATTTGTCTTTCATTTTGTTTCCTCAACGCTTCCTCATGATGCTAGCATAGGGACATAAGGAGGAAACAGAAAATGAGGACAGCTTACCAATACAAATTACGCCCAACAAAACAACAGAAATCAGAAATAGATAGATGGTTGTCGATGTTGTGTTCACAATACAATTATTTGTTGGGTGATAGATTTGATTGGTACGAGCGCAACCGTTCACCGATTAATGCCTGTCCTCTTGTCTGCCATATACCAGAGTTACGGGATAACCCAGACTATTACTCACAAAAGAAAACACTACCACAGCTTAAAAAAACTCATCCTTGGTACGGTGAAATTTACTCGCAGGTGCTACAGGATATAGTTAAACGAGTTAAGGTAACGTTTGACCGTTTTTTAAAAGGTGATAGCAATGGAAAACGAAGTGGGCGACCGAGGTTTAAATCACGCGTGAGTTATCGCACATTTACATATCCACAGATGAAGGATGGGTGTTTGCAAGGTAATTTAATAACTTTACCGATGTTTGGCATAGTTAAAGTTATTTTGCATCGTCCTATTCCAGATGGCTTTAAAATCAAGACTGCATCTGTTACCAAAAAAGCTGATAGTTATTATTTAACTTTAAGCCTTGAAGATACAACAGTTCCGAATATTTTGCCTGATTTCAATGCGGATTCAATTACAGGTATTGACCTCGGTTTAAAAGATTTTTTGACGACTTCCGATGGTAATGTTGTTTCAATTCCTCAACACTATCGCAAGGCTCAGAAGCGATTACGGGTCATTCAAAAACGTATCTCACGCCGTAAGAAAGGAAGTATCCGTCGTAAAAAAGCTATTAAGCAAGTCGCCAAACAACATAAAAAAGTAGCTGATAAACGCAAAGATTTTCACTTTAAAACTGCCAATAATCTCCTGAAAAAATATGATGTTGTAGTTCACGAAGATTTAAACGTCAAAGGACTTTCTCGTTCCATGCAAGCTTTGTCTGTGCATGATGCCGGATGGTCAAGCTTTCTGTCAATTCTAACAACCAAAGCCGAAAATGCTGGGCTGTTGGTAATTGCAGTGAATCCATCAGGTACGTCACAGGATTGTTCCAGTTGCGGGGTGAAAGTTCCTAAAAAATTGCATGAAAGATGGCACGACTGCCCTAATTGTAAATGCAGTCTTGATCGTGATCATAATGCAGCAGTTAACATAAAAAATAGAGCGGTAGGGCATTCCGTTCTTAAAGCCAAGAGCCTCCTAAGCAATAGCCGGATTGTCTTGGAAGCCTACACTTACTGCGAAGCAGAAGTGTAGGAGTATGTCACTAGATATAGATGAGCTATTTTGCGACTTTGATCGTAGCTGAACTTCTCGTAATTCCTCGAAGTCGTGTTGAAGTACTTGAAAGTCATGTTGAGGTACTCCAAAGTCGTGTTGAGGTACTTCAAAGTCGTTTTGAGGTACTTCAAAGTCGTTTTGAGGTACTCCAAAGTCGTGTTGAGGTACTCCAAAGTCGTTTTGAGGTACTTCAAAGTCGTGTTGAGGTACTTCAAAGTCGTTTTGAGGTACTTCAAAGTCGTTTTGAGGTACTTCAAAGTCGTTTTGAGGTACTTCAAAGTCGTTTTGAGGTACTTCAAAGTCGTTTTGAGGTACTTCAAAGTCGTTTTGAGGTACTTCAAAGTCATGTTAAGGTACTTCAAAGTCGTTTTGAGGTACTTCAAAGTCATGTTAAGGTACTTGAAAGTCGTGTTGGAGTACTTCAAACTTTGTCGCACCGCGATCAAGTACACAGGTGCGACGCCGTAAGCGTTGCGGTAGCGAGTCAGACGCTCCTGCGTCGCTCTAAGCGAAGCCATGCCGAAGGCTTTACGCTACGCTATCGAGCGTCATAGCCAGCCAACTCTTGGAGACGCTTTGCGAACGGCATCGCTTTCATAAATCTCCACAAACAAAGCGATGTCTACGACGGGCTATTCGGCGTCGCTTGACTTTTAAAACAGTCGCTACATAGTTTAAGGTTTTTAGCGTTAACTGAACTGTATTGAGTCCTAACCTACTTCTGCAAAGAAGCAGGCTACGCGCAGCGTTTTGTAAAGAAGTGGACATTGCACACTTAACTTTTATTTAGCAAGTAGATTTATTTATATACATAAAGTTAATCATAAGCTAATCTAATGATTAATAGTGGGTTTGCGACCCTTCCAAGTGCATAAACTCGTAGATGGCAGATCCTTGCTAAAGTAATGGTTATGAATCTTCAAAACCACCACCCATCTTCTATAGGAACTTATGGATCACTATTAAATTATGTAGGGCGAACGATGGGACTCGAACCCACGAATGGTGGTACCACAAACCACTGCCTTAACCACTTGGCTACGCTCGCCATTCAACAATTTCGATTATAGCAATAATTTGGCAAGCGATCAAGAGTTTTTCTTCAAGGAACGGACTGAGTTGATTTAGAGTCTCTGGAATCTAACAATTATAATGAATTTTACTTGGCAAACATGAAACCCTTAACGATCATTGCATATACTGGAGCAGCAGCAGGACTAGCCGCCTTGGGTGTGGCAATGGCGAAGACCAATCCCAGTCAGGTTGAGTATGAAGAATATGCGGTGCAACGGTTGACAGAATACTTAAAAACCGATGTGTGCAAAAAAACTACCAATCTTATAGAAAATTTAATCCGTTTTAATTGTGATAAGTTGGTTGACTCGGCTAACCCGCAAATCCAAGAAATTCTTGCCAGGACTACAGAAAGACAAAATTATATTATTTTTAGCATTTACCGTACAGATTTAAAAATAAACTCTTGGATACCTTCTTACAAATTTGAAACCGTGGGAGCTTTTGATCAATTTTATACTTACACTGCCGAAAAACAATAAGGCAAGGAGCAGGGGGAGCAGGGGGAGCAGGGGGAGCAGGGGGAGATGAGGGAGCAGGGGGAGATGAGGGAGCAGGGGGAGATGAGGGAGCAGGGGGAGATGAGGGAGATGAGGGAGATAAGGGAGCAGAAGCTGATAGTTGTCTTGGATGTAGGAATTGAGTAATTTAATTTTTGAGTTCCCGATAAAAGTAATTAAAAATACTTCTATTTAGTAATTGATAATAGTTTCAATAATCACGAGAGTCCCTATTACCACCAGCTTAATATTAAGTAAGATATGATAATTAGTCACTGAGAGTTCAAGCTTTGCCGATGTCATCTGCCTATCTGCTAGTATCTCACGGAAGTCGCGATCGCCGCCCAGAAATTGCTATGCAGCAACTAGCAAAGCTGGTATGTCACAAATTGCCAGAAAGCCACAACGCATTAAATGGCGCAGATCAGGTTGGCATAGCTGCTTTGGAAATGAGTCCTCAGCCTTTACACGAGCAGATTCAAGAATTTGCCAAGAGTGCTTTTGGCGATGGCAAACTATCTCAAAATGAAAATCGCCTCAAAATTGTACCGCTATTTCTGCTGCCGGGAGTGCATGTAATGACAGATATTCCCGCCGAAGTAGCACTAGCACAACAGGCTATTGGTCAGGATATCATGATTGAGTTGCAACCATACTTAGGCTCTCACCCCAATTTAGAGAAATTGCTGGCAAAGCAAATAGCTGCTATAAAAACAGAAGCATGGATTCTCTTAGCTCATGGTAGCCGTCGCCCAGGTTCTAAAGAAACTGTGGAAGCAATGGCGGCGAGTTTACCAGCAGTAACTGCTTATTGGGCTGTCCCTCCTAGTTTAGAATCACGGGTGAAAGAGTTGGTAGCTGCTGGTTATAAAGAAATTGCAATTTTGCCATACTTTTTATTCGCTGGTGGAATAACCGATGCGATCGCGGCCTCAATAGAGGAGCTAAAATTACAATTTTCTGCGGTGAATTTCCAATTGGCAGAACCACTGGGAGCAAGTGCAGAATTAGCCGAGCTAATTTGGGATTTAACAGATAGATAGATGAACCGCACAGAAAAACAGGAGAATAAGTATTTGGGAAAGGTTTATTTAGTAGGTGCGGGGCCAGGAGATCCAGGACTAATTACCCTGAAGGCAAAAGGTTTATTGGAATGTGCAGATGTAGTTATCTATGATGCCTTAGTGAGTCCGCCAATTCTGGCAATGATTAATCCCCAAGCCGAGCAAATTAATGCTGGTAAGCGGAGGGGGAAACATTCCTTGTTCCAAGAAGAAACAACTCAATTGCTGATTGAGAAAGCGCAGAATCATGCAATTGTGGTGCGCTTAAAGGGTGGCGATCCTTTTATTTTTGGTCGCGGTGGCGAAGAGATGGAAGAATTAGTCAACGCGGGAATATCAACGGAAGTTGTGCCCGGTATCACATCGGGAATTGCAGCAGCAGCTTATGCAGGTATTCCATTGACTCATCGGCTATATAGTTCTTCAGTTACATTTGTTACTGGCCACGAGGCGGCAGGTAAGTATAGACCGAAAGTGGATTGGAATGCGATCGCTCACGGTTCCGAAACCATTGTAATTTATATGGGAATTCACAATCTGCCTTATATTGTGGAACAGTTAAGTGCAGCTGGGTTGAATTTAGAAACGCCCATTGCTTTAGTGCGCTGGGGTACGCGCCCAGAACAAGAAGAATTGATTGGTACTTTAGAAACAATTGTAGAGCAGGTAGAGCAAACTGGATTTGGTGCGCCTGCGATCGCAGTCATTGGACAAGTAGTAAATATGCACAGTATTTTGTCTAATTATCGTCCAGTTTGATGGTTGGTTTGAAGGTTGTCCAACATCAGACTAAAATTCATAAGCACATTCCGTAGATGCAGTTCACAAACTATCGTATTTTTTGAAGCATAGCAGCTTCATCATAGGGTAAATGATATATGGAAACTTCGGAATATTATTCCAAAAATTCTAGATATCACCAAATTTTATCCTGAAAATTCCTGTATATTATCGTTAGTCCGATAAGCATAGGTATCTAAAGGCAAGAGGGATATGAAACCAGCCGTAATATTTCTACCGATTTTTGTAGTTCTACCTTTCCTTGTTGCCACTACTGAAACTGCGATCGCAATCCCATATCGGAGTGGTGGAAAATGTTCTTTTTCAGGTATTGATATCGATCTTGTCACGGGTCAAACTCGGAGTATATTTATGCCTCCCGAAGATCCATCTTGTTATGGAGATCAATCAGCATCTCAACAACGCCCAAGTCAGCAAAGCTATCAGTTTCGTTTCAGTAATAACTGCTCGCGTCCGGTTAAAGTAGCTCTGGGATACAGAAATTTAAATAATAATTGGGAGACTCGTGGTTGGTGGCAATTTGCTCCTGGCGAAAAAGCTAATCTCTCTAAGAAAGATGGTGATAGTCCTATTATGTCTAATAACCGCATCTTCTATTTCTATGCCGAAACAATTGATGCTGGTAATCCTTTAACTTGGCAGAGTGATACCTACATGTCTGTTAATGGTCAGCGTCTAGGTTTTAGAGAAGAACGTGATACAAAGGGCAACAACAACGATTTTTCTGTAGACTGCAAATAGTCGCGAAATTGTCATTATTCAGCGTAAAATTACTGTTAATATATACTACGGTTAGTAGTTGTAAGTCTTTTGTTTAGAAAATTTGGGTATGACTTCCACATCAAATGAAAAATCAAGGATTATCCGCACCGAACGAGGGCTGACGATCGCTGGAACACGCATCACGATTTACGATGTTATGGATCATCTCAAAGCAGGATGGGCATCTAAACTAATCCCCAACTGGCTGCCTTTGACGGAAGAACAACTTGACGCCGCACTCTCCTACATTGACACTAATCGTACTGAAGTGGAAGCAGAGTATCAAACCGTTCTACAGGAAGCCCAAGAGATGCGAGAATATTGGGAAGATAAAAATCGCGATCGGCTGGCAGAAATTGCAAAGATGCCGCCAAAACCAGGACAAGAAGAAATTTCTACTAAACTCCAAGCCTGGAAAGCAAAGCTTGGACTCACTGCATGATTGTATTGGTTGACTATAACCTGAAGGGCTACGTCGTTCTTCTACAAGGAACCTTAGCTGCTGAGGGTTGGCTCGATCTTTTGTCGATTCGCTTTGTAATGTTAGAAGAGGCTGGATTAGCCGTTGATAGCAATGATCGAGTCATCTGGCAGTTCGCGCAAGCTAACCAAATGCTTCTGTTAACCGCAAATCGAAATGCAAAAGGCAAGGATTCACTGGAGCAGACAATTCGTGAAGAGGGTACACCTACATCGCTGCCTGTGGTCACAATTGGAAGTCTTGAGCGACTCATCGAACGAGAGTATCGAGAGCAATGTAGTGCCCGTCTTGCTGACATTATGCTGTACATTGAGAACTACTTGGGCGTGAGTCGGCTTTTCATTCCCTAAAGACTATCGAGACTATCGGTCAATTTCAATACAGTTCAAGTAGAGCAAACTGGATTTGGTGCGCCTGCGATCGCAGTGATTGGACAAGTAGTAAATATGCACAATATATTGTCTAGTTGTCGTCCAGTTTGATGGTTGGCGCAAGAGTTAAATCCACTGTCTTTAAGTTTCTCGAATCCAAAATGCCAATCCTCCGCCACGCCCACGAGCTGCAATAAAATCTTGCGTCACTAAAAAGAAGCCAAAGAAGGGCAGTTTAGCTATGGACTGGTTGTAAAAATCTTCTGTTTGAACTTTACCAGAACGCATTGGTCTGTTGTAAACGATACGACCAAACAAACTGATAAGCATCTGGTTAAAGTCAAACGCCAATAAATTTTTCTTACCTAAATATTGCACTGGCCCCGTGAGTTTTAACAAAACTGGGCCAAATTCAACCTGATTACCAATTTCGCCTTTGTCTAAATCCTGTTCCAAAGTGGTATTAAAGGAAACATTAATTTTTATAAACTTGGGTACATACAAACCCTTGCCTAATACAATTCCGCCGCGCTCTCTGACTTTGTTAGTGCCAGTGGCAAAGCAAAGTTGCCATTTACCTAGAAGAGATTCAAACGGATAAGTTAACCGTTCCTGCTTGGCAGATTTTTCTGCTTCTAGCAACGCATTTACTAATATTTCAGTACTAAGGGGTGTGTTTCTCTGTCCTTGATACGCAGCCGCAGCTTGGGATAGCACGCTCACAAAGTCAAATGTCGCTTTAGATGTCAAATTAGCTGTCATAATTTAACTGTTTATTTCCTTTTCTGATAGATTGTACCGTTATGGGGAGTAGGAGTCGAGAATCAGCAAGAAGTATTTTCATGGTTGGTTGTCAGATTTTTTCTGGATAGAGCGTCTTTACATAAGGAAGATTGATTCTCTGTCCGTTAGGTGAAAGTGCCTTTTGATTAGGGTTACGGCGAACTGTGGCAACGGTCAAAGCCGCCGCTACCTCCCCTAGGAAATCCAGTACGTCCAAAGCTTTGGCTCTTGTTAATGACCAAATTCTGTGACAATGGTTAACAATCTGACAATTTAGGTCATGTGGAAAAATAAACGCTAAACCTAACCCCCAGCCCCTTCCTTAATAGGGAATGGGGAGAATTCAAAGCCTCTCAAGAGCAGGAGAGAGCAGAAGTGAGGTTTTCCAAATCCCGTGAAAAGTCAGGGTTAACAATAAGCCGGAATACTGAATTTAAGGTACTCATGAGCCAGAGTTCTCAAAACAGCCCTTTGCGTGGCAAAGCCGTTCAATCATATTTCCATTGGTTATACGCTTTCTGGAAATTCTCTCGCCCTCACACGATTATTGGTACAAGTTTGAGTGTGTTGGGTTTGTATTTTATTGCTATTGCAATTAGTAATAGTACTGATTCCCTATTCACGTTCGGCTACGCTACTTCGACTACGCTCAGTACAAGTCACGGCAAGCCTACTCCCCATTACCTACTCCCTGTCTTAGGTGCATGGATTGCTTGTCTGTGTGGCAATGTCTACATTGTGGGGCTGAATCAATTAGAAGATGTTGATATTGACAAGATTAATAAGCCTCATTTACCGTTGGCATCAGGTGAGTTTTCCCAACAGACGGGGAAATTAATTGTTGCTTTTACTGGGATTTTGGCGCTAGTTGTGGCGTGGCTAACTGGGCCATTCTTATTTGGCATGGTAGCAATTAGTTTGGCAATTGGTACTGCTTATTCTTTACCGCCAATTCGCTTGAAACAGTTTCCATTTTGGGCAGCACTGTGCATTTTTTCGGTGCGCGGTACGATTGTTAATTTAGGATTGTATTTGCACTATAGTTGGGTGCTGAAACAAAGCCAAGTAATTCCGCCTGTGGTGTGGGTACTGACGTTATTTATCTTGGTATTTACCTTTGCGATCGCTATATTTAAAGATATACCCGATATAGAAGGCGATCGCCTCTATAATATCTCTACTTTCACTATCAAACTCGGTTCGCAAGCTGTGTTTAATCTGGCTCTTTGGGTGATAACTGCCTGCTATTTGGGGATAATTTTAGTTGGTGTGCTACATGTGGCCTCAGTTAACCCCATATTTCTGGTAATTACTCATTTAGCCCTGCTAGTTTGGATGTGGTTGCAGAGTTTAGCAGTAGACTTACAAGATAAAAGTGCGATCGCTCAATTCTACCAATTTATCTGGAAACTATTTTTTATCGAATATCTAATTTTTCCTATCGCCTGTCTTTTGGCTTAGACAATGCTAGAAACCTTTTCCACTAGTTCTATTATTGCTGCTGTTGTAGTTGTTCTTAGTCTATCAATTCTAGGCTATTTCGCTTGGAAAACTTTGATTACCTCAGATTTGTTTCAAAAAGGAATCAATCTTTCTCAAGCAAAAGATTACCAAGGTGCAGAAGCAGCGTTTCGTAAAGTGATTTCTCTTAACTCTACTAATGATGTAGTGCGCTTGTTTTTGGGAGATGTTTTAAACCAACAAGGCCAAGTAGAAGAAGCAACAGAATTATTCCAAGAAGTGATTCGCCGCAGTCCGAAAAATCCTGACGGTTACTTGCGTCTGGCAAATATTCTCATGCAGCAAGAGCGAGAAGAGGAAGCTAAAACTAACCTGCTACAAGCTAAAGATTTATTGCAAAAACAACGACAACCTGAAAAAGCTAAAAAAATCACTGAATTGTTAGATAAAATGAGTCAGAAGTCAAGCAAATCTTAAATTAAGTTAGAATTGCGGAGATTAAATTTTCCTGTTCCGTTTCCTAATTCTTTTACCATTCCCCTCATGATGGGGAGAATGGGTTTTGCTTTGGAATTTACCAGTGTCTGCCCTAATTATGTCTTAATACAGTTCAGTTACAGCTTAACTCTTTATTAAAGTCATTTTTTTAACGAACCGCAAAGGACGCAAAGAGCGCAAAGGAAGAGAAGGAAGAAATGCTTAACTGAACTGTCTTGAATTATGTCCGCAATTTTCGCAAGTTTGACTACTACCCTCATAGCCCTTAAAATTACAATCTAAGAAAGCATCCCTATTTTTCAAAAGTTCACGGTACTGATGCAAAAACCCTTTACAACTCTCTTACCTTTGCGCTCTTTGCGCCCTTTGCGGTTCGTTTACTCATTCTCTTATTCCTATCTTCAGACAGGATAATAGTAAATTTAAAATGTGCGAACAACTTGGGCTAATTAAAAAAATAAATTTAGTAGTAAATTTTATAGATTCAAAAAAATTAAGTGTTTATGTCAGACATAATATCAGAATTGTGGAATAATTTTTTTACATCAGGAGCATTTATTCCACATGGACACTGCTATCTATGGCAAACGAATTTAGTTTGGTTACACATATTATCTGACGCCTTCATTGCACTAGCTTATTACTCGATTCCAGCTACACTCTTCTACATTGTCCGCAAGCGGCAGGATTTGCCCTTTGATTGGATTTTTCTCCTGTTTAGTGGATTTATCGTAGCTTGCGGCACCACTCATTTAATAGAGATTTGGACGCTTTGGCATCCAATTTATTGGGTATCGGGGTTTGTCAAAGCAGTAACTGCAATAATATCTGTAATTACAGCAGTACAACTTATACCTCTAGTACCACAAGCACTGGCACTTCCTAGCCCTGTTCAACTAGAACAAGCAAATCAAGAACTTCAAATACAAATAGGCGAACGCTTACGGGTAGAGGAGGAACTACGAAAATACCAGAATCATCTCGAAGAAATGGTTGCTGTTCGCACCAATGAAATTAGCAAGACTAATGAGCAATTACAACAAGAAATCCTTGAACGCCAACGCATCTTAGAAATTCTTCGACAAAGCGAAGAACGCTACCGTTACTTGGCTGAGGCAATTCCCCAACTTGTATGGACAACCAATCCTAACGGTGAATGTGATTTTTTTAATCAAAATTGGTGCGAATACACTGGGCTAACATTAGAGCAATCCTTGGGTTCTGGTTGGTTGGCTGCATTGCATCCAGATGATATCCAAAATGCTGATGAAGTTTGGTCTAATGCTGTAAAAAATAGCACTATATATAACAATGAATATCGCTTTAAACGGGCTTCTGATGGCTCCTATCGTTGGCAGCTAGCACGAGGTTTACCACTCAAAGATGAGCAAGGTATTGTAGTAAAGTGGTTTGGAACATGTACAGATATCCACGAACAAAAAGAAATACTTGAAGAACGGGCGCACCTGCTGGAATTAGAACAAATAGCACGAGCTAAAGCAGAAACAGCCAATCGAATTAAAGATGAATTTTTAGCCGTCCTCTCTCACGAACTACGCACTCCACTGAACGCAATTCTCGGCTGGTCAAAGTTGTTGCAAACCGGCAGGTTAAACCAAGCAAAAACATCTGAAGCACTAGCCACAATCGAGCGGAATGCCACCTTACAGGTTCAACTCATTGAAGACTTGCTGGATATCTCCAGAATTTTACAGGGCAAACTGACGCTGGATATTACGAAGATTAATCTAGAGTCTACGATATTGTCCGCATTACAGACAATGCGTTTAGCCGCAGAAGCAAAGTTGATTGAGGTAAGTACAGTATTTGAACCCGATGTGGGGGAAGTTATGGGTGACTCTACTCGTTTGCAGCAAGTCGTCTGGAATCTCCTTTCTAACGCTGTCAAATTTACACCCAAGGGAGGAAAGGTACAAGTGCGACTAAAGCAAGCTGATGGCTATGCTCAAATCATAGTTAGCGATACAGGTAAGGGAATTAGCGCTGAGTTTTTGCCATTCGTATTTGATTACTTCCGCCAAGCAGATAGCACATCTACGAGAAATTTTGGTGGATTAGGGCTGGGATTGGCAATCGTGCGTAATATCATCGAGATACATGGCGGCATTGTCAAAGCAGATAGCCACGGTGAGGACAAAGGGGCAACATTTACTGTTAGTTTGCCGCTTCTGCAAGATGAAAGCCCAAGCCTGACGGATGAACAAAACTACCCTGTATTATTAACTCCTAAGTCTTTACCTCTCGCTGGCGTTCGGGTTTTAGTTATCGATGATGATGCTGATTCGCTAGATTTTGCTGCTTTTGTATTAGAGCAAGATGGGGCTTTTGTTATCGCTTTATCTTCCGCTTCTGAAGCATTACAAACTCTAGCAGAGGTAAAGCCAGATGTGTTGGTCAGTGATATTAGTATGCCCGATATGGATGGCTATATGTTAATACGTCAAGTGAGAACTTGGACACCAGAACAAGGTGGACAAATTCCAGCAATTGCCTTGACGGCTTTTGCTAGAAACGATGACCAGCAAGAAGCACTAAAAGCTGGGTTTCAGATGCATTTACCCAAGCCTTTTAACCCAGAAAAATTAATTGCAGCCATTGCTAAACTTGTTGAAGCAAAAGTGTCAGCAATTACCTAAAAAAGGACTTTTTACTTTTAATAAAGCCCTATTGATTGTGTAGAAATGAGCATTTCTATGAGAGTATAGTTGTATCCAGTTAGGTTAATCACTTATAATTCCTGCTATAACTTTGCCAAAGCTATGCTTTTGCTTCCCTCCTCGCAAGCCTACTGTGTACACACAAGTCGAAAAATTCTCTAACCACATTTTTGTCAGAGTGAAACTGTCACACTCACCGACATCCCGCTCAGAACTGAAGTTCAGCGGCTCATAGCGAAAGTCCACTAAGCGTGGACTAAATGATCAATTCAGTCCACGCTTAGTGGACTTCAGCTATGAGACTCGGAATTTATTCCGAGGCGGGATAGAAACGCAGTGCGAGATTTATTAATAAAGATATGGCTGCGGCAAGACTTGTGTTGTACGCAAACAGGGAGGGGCAGGGGTGTTTTTATGATGGCAACTAGCCGCACTCGATATTACACGTAAACTAAGCAGGTAAAGTAATAAAAATGCTGAAAAACAAGAATCTACTGGTAGCAGCTATTATCTGCTTGTGTTTGAGTAATGGGGATAGTGCCTTTGGTAAAGATGTCGGCGTTGTTTTATCAAAAATTCATGATGCACAGTCCGCAGTTCCTCAGAGCAAAAACGCAGTTGCTAACTTCGAGCAAGGAACCAATCTCTACAAACAAGGAGATTTCAAAGGAGCAGAGGCGGCTTTTCGGAAAGCAATTGAACTAGAACCCAACTTTGCCCAAGCTTATATTGCTTTGGCAAATACTCTCGACGATCAAGGGAAACCACAAGAAGCGATCGCTATTTACAAAAAAGCCATTAGCCTCGATCCGAAAAACTCTGGAGCATACTTTAATTTAGGTTTGACTTTAACAAGACTCAATCAGTTAGAAGCGGCGATCGCACAATATAAAAAAGCTATCAGCCTTGAACCCAACTATGCAGACGCTCACTATAACTTAGGAAATGCTCTCTACGCTCAAGGCAAGCTAACAGAAGCAGTCACCGAATATACAGCAGCTATTCGCCTCAAACCCAATTATGCCCCAACTTATACCCGTCTGGGAAATGCTCTCTACGATCAAGGTGAGCTAGCAGAAGCAGTTACTCAGTACAAAAAATCCATTAGCTTTGATCCCAAGTATGCAGACGCTCACTATTACTTAGGGAACGCCTTGTATGCTCAAGGAAAGCCAGCCGAAGCAATCGCCGAATATACAGCCGCTATTCGCCTCGATCCAAAAAATCCAGCAGGTTATAACGCCTTGGGAAATACTCTCTACGCTCAAGGCAAACTAGAAGAAGCGATCGCACATTACCAAAAAGCCATTAGCTTCGCTCCTAACTATGCAGACGCTCACTATAATTTAGCAAGCGCTTTTTACGCTCAAGGCAAGCTAACAGAAGCAATCGCAGATTATACCGAAGCGATTCGCCTTGATCCCAAACATGCACAAGCTTACACGGGTTTGGGAAATGCGATGGACGATCAAGGTAAACCCCAAGAAGCGATCGCACATTACAAAAAAGCCATTAGCCTAGTACCCAACGATGCATTCACTTACTATAATTTGGGGATCACTTTAGGAAGAGAACAACAGCTAGAAGAAGCGATCGTTAATCTCAAAAAAGCCAGAGAGTTATTCCAAGCTGAGGAAAATAAGGAGATGGTTGAGCAAGTTGATCAGCTAATCCAAAAAATGAATATCCGAACGAATTGAATAATGGGCATGGGGCATTGGGCATTGGGAATTGGGCATGGGGCATGGGGCATTGGGCATGGCAGCAAAGGAGTGAAGTTCTGAATCTGCGTCCGCGAGTATTAAAGACTCATTAACGAGTATCAAAGACTCGTCTGCGAGTATTAAAGACTCGTTGGCGAGTATCAAAGACTCGTTGGCGAGTATCAAAGACTCGTTGGCGAGTATCAAAGACTCGTTGGCGAGTATCAAAGACTCGTTGGCGAGTATCAAAGACTCGTTGGCGAGTATCAAAGACTCGTTGGCGAGTATCAAAAGACTCATTAACGGAGTTCTAAACCTCATTAATGAGTATCAAAGAGTCATAAAACTATGTTGACACCAAATTGTATTCTAAAATATATCTCCTCTGTCCCTCTACCTCTTCCCAATGCCCAATGCCCAATGCCCAATGCCCAATGCCCAATGCCCAATGCCCAATGCCCAATGCCCAATGCCCAATGCCCAATGACAATTGACAAATGACGATGACTCAAGAAAAGGGTAAAGTCTACCTCGTAGGTGCTGGGCCTGGAGATGTGGCATACCTGACGGTAAAAGCTTACAATCTCTTAGCTGCTGCTCAGGTTTTAGTCTACGATGCCCTGGTAGATGCTCAATTGTTGCAGTGCGTACCACCTGATTGCTTGAAGTTGGATGTTGGAAAACGCGGTGGTAAACCCAGTACAACCCAAGCTGATATTAACAAGTTACTAGTAAAGCATTGCCAGCAAGGGAAACAAGTTGTACGGCTCAAATCAGGCGATCCGTTGATTTTTGGGCGTTGTACTTCCGAAATTGAAGCGCTGAAAGCATCTGGTTGTGATTTTGAACTAGTACCAGGAATTTCCTCAGCCCTAGCAGCACCTTTGTTAGCAGGAATTCCCCTCACAGATCCGGTGTTGAGTCGCACTTTTGCAGTGCTTACAGCTCATGAACCAGAAGTTTTAGACTGGGAGGCACTCTCACGGCTAGAGACACTGGTAATTTTGATGGGAGGGCAACATCTGCCAGAAATTGTACATCAACTGGTGCGACACGGGCGATCGCACTTAACACCCATTGCCATCATCCGTTGGGCAGGAACTCCTCGTCAACAAATTTGGACAGCGCAACTGGGCAATATTGTGGAACAAACCACCGAATTATCCCTTTCTCCAGCAGTAATTGTTATTGGCGAAGTTGTTGGGCTACGGAAGTACTTA
Organism: Nostoc favosum CHAB5714; assembly: GCF_020829495.1. Classification (GTDB taxonomy): domain Bacteria; phylum Cyanobacteriota; class Cyanobacteriia; order Cyanobacteriales; family Nostocaceae; genus Nostoc; species Nostoc favosum. The sequence goes on from NZ_JAIVFQ010000018.1 coordinate 29,785, forward strand.
CAACCTGAGAATATATATTTAGACCAAATTATCAGGCAGGAGTCTGGAGAAAAGCATTCTCAGGTTCCGGCTGTGAACGAGAGTATTTTTATACCCCAACCTATGTTAAGTAACTTCCCCTTATCTCCTCTTCCCCTCAGTGGCAAAACAATCTTGGTGACACGTTCAGTTGGACAATCGAGCCAATTTAGCGATCGCCTCATCGCATTAGGTGCAACAGTCATCGAAATGCCTACCTTAGAAATCGCCCCGCCCTCCAGTTGGGAAGCTTTGGATAATGCGATCGCTCATTTATTTGACTTCGACTGGTTAATTCTCACTTCTACCAATGGCATAGACTACTTTTTTGAAAGGCTAATCGCCCAAGGTAAAGATAGCCGTGCCTTAGCAGGCGTCAAAATTGCCGTCGTTGGTGAGAAAACAGCCCATTGTCTCAAACAACACTCTCTCCAACCAGATTTTATTCCCCCCAACTTTGTTGCCGATTCTTTAGTAGAAAATTTCCCAGAGGATCTGCATGGTAAAAAGGTTTTATTTCCCAGAGTTGAAAGCGGCGGCAGAGAAATTTTGGTTAAGGAATTAACTCTCAAGGGAGCAAAGGTGATAGAAGTTGCCGCATATCAATCTTGTTGTCCAAGTGGTATTCCACCAGAGGCACAGTTAGCTCTCCAAAACCGCAAGATAGATGTGATTACTTTTGCCAGTTCTAAAACTGTGCAATTTTTCTGTCAACTTACTGACAAGATATTTTCCAACAACTCTGATCCTAGTCAATTATTAGAGGGCGTTTGTATTGCCTCTATCGGGCCGCAAACCTCCAAAACCTGTCATTTTTTATTCAGGCGTGTGGATGTAGAAGCCCAAGAATATACTTTAGATGGTTTAACCCAAGCATTGATAACATGGGCGACAAATTCTTAGATGAGGGAGATGAGGGAGATGAGGGAGATGAGGGAGATGAGGGAGATGAGGGAGATGAGGGAGATGAGGGAGATGAGGGAGATGAGGGAGATGAGGGGGAGAAGAACTATTAATTATTGCCCAATGCCCAATGCCCAATGCCCAATGCCCAATGCCCAATGACTAATGACTAATGACAAAACGTATAATCGGCTTAACTGGCGGTATTGCCACAGGCAAAACCACTGTCACTAATTATTTGGCTAGCACTTATAAGCTGCCGATTCTGGATGCAGATATTTATGCTAGAGAGGCAGTATCTTTAGGTTCGCCTATTCTTGGTGTGATCGCTCAACGTTACGGCGAACAAATTTTACTACCAGATGGCAGCCTCAACCGCCAAAAGCTAGGGGAAATTATCTTTAATCGTCAAGATGAACGCAACTGGATAGACAATTTGATTCATCCTGATGTGCGCGATCGCTTCCTCAAAGCGATCGCCCTATCTTCCTCGCAAACACTGGTGTTAGTAGTGCCTCTATTATTTGAAGCTGGGATGACTGATTTAGTTACAGAAATTTGGGTAGTGCGTTGTTCCCAAGAGCAACAGCTACAAAGATTGATACAACGAAACCATTTAAATAGAGAACAGGCACAAGCCAGGATCAACAGCCAATTATCTCTCGAAGAAAAAGTGACTCATGCAGATGTCGTTTTAGATAACTCCTCCACCCTAGAAGTATTACTAGAGCAGGTAGATGTAGCCCTAAAAACCATTAGTAAGGACTAGATGCTATTTATCTTAAAAAAGATACATAGATGACATTCTCAAGACATAAAAGCTTTATAAATTTTAGGATTATCTAGTTAAGTAAAAAAATGTCATATCTGACCTCTTCTTGTCCAATAATTCGGTGGTTTTACAGTTGAAGCTGCAATTGATGGTACTGTAAATTTAAATAGTTGTTGGGCAAAAGATATCATGGAGTAAAATCAAACATTAATTCAAACATTAATTCAAACATTAATTCAAACATTAATAATTAAAAATTAAGATTTAAGAAAAAATAATTGAAAATCATTGATCTTATTTTATAAATTATTATTAATTATCTTCTCAACGAACTGCTTAATTAGACATCGGGTGATAAATTGCCTTTACTAGCTGTCAATGTGGTTGATTACTAACTAGATTGTCCACCTGTTAAATAATTCGTAATTCGTAATTCGTAATGACGCTCGATGACTCGCTAACGCTGCGCTAACGTAATTCGTAATTAAGTTTTGTAATGGGGATTTAAGCCCAACACAAAACTTGCTTTTTTATTGAACCGGGGGACTTAAACCCACGGAACTAGTTCAATTCTGGATTGGTGATTGAAAGGAATTGAGATTCACTTACAGTCTAGAACTCTTCGTTATATATTTCTTCTTGGGGAGAACTCATTTATGTCTTTGATCAGAACAGGTATGAACTTAAGTTTTAGTTTTTTAAATAAGTTAGCCCTAGTTAGCTTTCCAGCAAACGAATTAAAACAGAAGCATAAAGTACACGATTATAGCCAACTAGTTTGTGGAAGCGACTACGTATTTGAGCGCCTCAATGAAGGAACGATCGGGTATATGACTGGAATCGGGAAAGGCATTAAACCCTGCGATCGCATTATTTTACGAGAAGGTTATGAATCTTATCAATATCAAGTTGAGGAAGTTGATTATTACTCAGATCCGTCCGATATGTGGATAGCTTTACTCAAGCAACTGCCGATTGACTAAATATTAAAGTCAAGATAATTCATAATTCATAATTCATAATTCATAATTCATAATTCATAATTCATAATTCATAATTTAAATTGTGTTCAACGCCAATCGGTTTAATATTCATTAAAATAAATCAACAGAAAAAGTTCTACGCCCCAGACCAGAACTTTTACCCAATAAAGTGGGCCACTTCTGTTAATTAGATAAAGTTGAATTAAGCTGTCGAAGAAACTCAATATTCAAATCTAGCTTTTCTCCTAACCATAAAGAATGAACCGCGTGGTCAGCCACAGCATCGCCTGTCTCAGGGTGGACGAGAATATCTAATCCGTGACGATTAAGCATTAGCCAGGGAACGACTTTATCAAACTGATTCGGTAAGAAAGCAACTTGATACATTCCTTTTGGATGGGGGCCGATGGGCTTGTCAAACCAGCGTCCAAGTTGCACGTCAAATCTAGCGCCCAATCCTTCACGTACACGCGCAGCTACATCCCGACTGGCGGGATCGAAGTAAACATGAGCATGAAAACCAGTGATCTCGATAGTATCTTCTTTCATAGATCCACTTTTCGCTCTCAACTCTAATTTTGGGTAGCGGACTTTTTCTTTTTCACTGAAAAAGCGATGTCTACGGTGGTCACTGAGCGCAGCCCTACCCCTTCGGGGAAGCAAGCTACGCGCAGCGTCTCGTAGAGAAGTGCGGGCTATAGTTACCTTTCACATAGCCAAATATAGACAGGCTATTTTACAGGTGTTTGAGCTACTCCAATTTCAGCATGGACACGCTTAAATGTTGAAGTAATACGCCTTGGATGTACTACCTGACATCCCCTATCCCTCTGAACTATATTCATCAGGATTACTTTTCTTAGGTGATTAAGGTCTACTTAATCTTAATGACGAGGCTCGAAAAACTTTTCAAGTTGTCTATCTCAAACTATCATAAATGTATATGTTTAGGTTAATTTGGCTACAAAATGAATGAAGTTTTAACATACCTCAATACGCTTGGGTTAAGCCCAAAAAATAAAAATGTGTAGGTTGGGTTGAGGAACGTAGACCCAAAGGGGCTTCCCGCAGGGTAACCCAACATTTTCGGGCATTTGTTGGGTTTCACTTCCCTACGGGACGCTGTTCGCGTTCGTTCAACCCAACCTACAATTATCCTTAACCCAAGCGTATTGGGCTATACCTACGCTTAATTTTAGCCCAATACCGTGCAGTTAAGAATCGGTTGTGGAAATTGAGAGAAGTAGGTAGGCGAAAATAAACCAAATTCAGAGTTTGGCTCGCTCAGATTTATGCAATGTTATACCTCAAATAATGTTTGCGACACATCAATTATTTGTAAGGGCACAACATTGTTGTGCCCCTACCCATCTGTCGCATTCTTTTTTCAAATTGGTATTAGTAATTAGTTAACGCTTAAACTGCTTGTAGTTTCTTTGACAACTTCATGTGTTTTAGGAGCAACTGAAAGATGCACAACATGCACCGTACAAGGAGCATGGTGAAGAACATAGTTACTTACACTACCGAGAAATAGTTCCATCAGCCCAGAACGACCCCGACGCCCCATCACAATTAGGTCAGCGCTATAACTATGAGCAAAATCACAAATGATGCGACCAGGATTACCAATATTTTGTGTAAATTCCGTAGTTACACCTGCTGCGCTAGCTTGAGCGCAGAAAGATTGCAACATCTGGATTCCTAAATTTTTAAAGGTATCCCACTGCTTTTGGTATAACTCGAAGCTTTGACTGTTCAATCCTGGATAGTAGTCAAAATTAGACACCATAGGTACGTAAGGGCTACACTCTTCTTCGGGAGATAGGACATGTACTAGCATTAAGCTGGCTTGTGTTAACTTTGCTAAACCCAACGCTTCCTGAAAAACCTGTTGCCCTATTTCCGAGCGATCTAATGCAACTATAATTTTTTTAAACATCATATAGACCTCCGATTTCATTGGTAATTGGTCTTTACGGTTTCGGGTTTCCAGATGCTGGATTGTCAAAAATGACTAATCCCTCAACTATGTTTAGCGACTTGTGAATTTTAAATTTATTAAAGGTTTTCACCCCTTATTTATGTTTATAGCAAAACATTTTGAGGAACTTGTGAAGAAAACATTTATCTTTGACTATCAGGGAGCATCCCGTTTTGGAAGAAACATCTTTAGACCCTCACCCTAAATTCCTCTCTCAAAGTTGGGAAAGGGGCTAGGGATGAGGACGAATAGGTGTTTTCAGTCAATTCGCTCTACTACTTGACAATCGTACTTGAGGAATCAGGGGTATCCATTAGTGTCAAGTAATTAGACTTTAACAGTTTATCGCGATCGCATAGATTGACCTCTCCCCCAACCCCTCTCCGTTGGCGTCAGCCTGCCGTTAGGCAAGCGGAGAGGGGAGCCAGATTTCTCCCCCAACGCTAGTAGGGAAGGGGGTTGGGGGGTTAGGTCTGTGTGCGAAGTGCGAAGGTGCGATCGCGCTGATAGAATGATCAATTGGTGAAAACATAGTAAATCACAACGCTGCATTTTGAATTAATTCATACAACTTAATAAGTATTCTTTAACGTTTCTTCTAATGTAAATGGAGATTCTTTAGGAAAGAAATTTAATTTAATCCCTGTTTCATCAGATGCTTTGAGACGAGCTTTTCGATAACAATCTTCAAATACTTCTGCAAGTAGAGGTTGCAAACTGGGACTATCTTCTAATAATGTTTCAATACAGATACGCTGTTCAGAAATGGTACTGCGCCAACTTTCACTACGTTTTTCTAGTTGGTATTGCCATTTCAGTAAGTGCATCAATAGTACAATTAATCGATTTTTTAATTCGCGTTTTTCACTTCTCCCCATGCTTTCAATTTCTTCAATTAAATTAGGTATATCTATTTCATTAAAATTATTTTCTTTTAACTGCTGGGCAATTGTTTGTGTCCACAAGTAAAAGTCTTGTTCATAAAGGTTTTTTTCATTTATAAAAGATGGACTAGTCATGAATATTCCTCTTGGAAACGCTAAAAATTAGGTGGGCATAACACCCACCTAATTAAACTATACTAACAAAGCCTGCTCCTCTTTAGAAATCACTCGCCCTTCATCCTCAAAACCGGCAATTTGATCGAAGTTCAAATACCGATACAAATCATCTGCAAAAGGATGAATTCGACTCGCCACAATATCCAAATATTCCTGCACTGTCGGAAGCCGTCCCAGCAGGGCGCAAACTGCGGCTAATTCTGCTGAACCAAGATACACTCGGGCATCTTTACCCATGCGATTATTGAAGTTGCGGGTAGAGGTAGAAAACACTGTTGTTCCATCAGCAACTCGCGCCTGATTACCCATGCACAAACTGCATCCCGGCATTTCTGTTCTAGCACCCGCAGCCCCAAAAACGCTGTATACACCTTCTTCTTTTAATTGGTGTTCATCCATGCGCGTTGGTGGTGCTATCCACAGGCGAGTTTTCACTTCACCGGCACCTTCCAAAACTTTGGCTGTTGCGCGATAATGACCAATATTCGTCATACAAGAACCGACGAATACTTCTTGCACTGGATCATTAGCAACTTCCGATAATAATTTCACATTATCGGGGTCATTGGGAGCGGCAACAATTGGTTCTTTAATTTCGTTCAAATCAATTTCAATTATTTCGGCATACTCCGCATCGGCATCGCCTTCTAATAACACGGGATTTGCTAACCATTCTTCCATTTTTGCCACACGACGCAGCATGGTACGCGGATCGTGATAGCCCCGTGCTATCATATTTTTCAGTAGCGCTACGTTAGAACGCAGATATTCAGAAATTGTCTCTACACTCAGCTTAATTGTGCATCCGGCACAAGAACGTTCGGCGCTAGCATCGGTGAGTTCAAAGGCTTGTTCAACTTTTAAATCTGGCAAACCTTCTATTTCCAGAATTCGCCCGGAGAAAACATTTTTCTTATTCTGCTTCTCTGCTGTCAACAAACCTTTTTGAATTGCTACGTAGGGAATGGCATTCACGACATCCCGCAGGGTGATACCTGGTTGCAATTCACCTTTAAATCTTACCAATACTGACTCTGGCATATCTAAAGGCATGACACCCAAGGCGGCTGCAAAAGCTACCAATCCAGAACCGGCGGGGAAGGAAATACCCAAGGGGAAGCGGGTGTGAGAGTCGCCGCCAGTTCCCACGGTGTCGGGTAGCAGCATCCGGTTTAACCAAGAGTGGATGATACCATCACCGGGACGGAGGGCAACTCCACCACGAGATGCAAAGAAGTCGGGGAGTTCGTGATGAGTTTGGATGTCTACTGGTTTGGGATAAGCAGCAGTATGGCAGAAACTTTGTATCACTAAGTCTGCACTGAAACCAAGACAGGCGAGTTCTTTCAATTCGTCGCGGGTCATGGGGCCTGTGGTATCTTGAGAACCAACGGTGGTGATGATGGGTTCGCAAGATGTGCCGGGACGCACACCAGGTAATCCGCAAGCTTTACCTACCATTTTCTGTGCTAGGCTGTAGCCTTTGCCTGTATCAAAGGCTTGCTGGGGACGGGTGAAAACTGTGCTGGGTTCTAAACCAAGTGCAAGACGAGTTTTATCGGTGAGGGTACGTCCGATAAGTAGGGGGATGCGTCCACCTGCGCGAACTTCATCGAGGATGGTGTCAGGTTTGAGGGCGAAGGTGGAAATGACTTCGCCAGCAACGTTTGTGATTTCGCCTTTGTAGGGATGGATGGTAATTACCATGCCGGTTTCTAGTTTGGTGACATCGCACTGAATAGGCAAAGCACCGGCATCTTCTGCTGTGTTAAAGAAGATTGGCGCGATCGCACCACCTAAAACATAACCCCCAGCGCGTTTGTTTGGCACAAAAGGTATATCATTTCCCATGTGCCACAACACCGAGTTGATGGCAGATTTACGCGAGGAACCTGTACCAACTACATCCCCCACGTAAGCTACAGGATGCCCTTTTTTCTTCAGTTCGGCAATGGTTTTCAAGCTTCCCGGTTGCCGTGACTCTAACATCACTAAGGCGTGTAAGGGAATATCTGGGCGAGTTGTGGCGCTTTGGGCGGGTGATAAATCGTCGGTATTGGTTTCGCCAGGAACTTTAAAAACGGTGACAGTAATCGCTTCTGGGACTGTGGGGCGAAGGGTAAACCATTCAGCTTCCGCCCAAGAGTCTATCACCCGTTTGGCGAAAGGATTGGTTTTAGACAACTCTAAAACATCGTGGTAAGCGTCATATACCAAGAGGATTTTGCTTAAGGCGTTGGCGGCATAAGCGGCGATGGGTTCCTTTCCTTGTCCACCCATCACTAGAGGTGTTTCGGATGAGTCTGAGACGGATACGGTGGGCCATTGCAGCAAATCGATTAAAGATTGCACATTGTAACCACCTATCATTGTGCCCAGCAATTGCACCGCTTCTATGCGCGAAACCAAGGGACTAATGATTTCCTTTTTGGCAATGGCGGTGAGAAATCCAGCTTTGACATAAGCTGCTGGATCAACACCAGGAGAAACGCGATCGCGCAATAGATGTAATAATATCTCCTCTTGACCCTTTGGCGGATTTTTCAGTAATTCACATAATTCTGAGGTTTGCTTCGCATCCAATGGTAAAGGGGGAATACCGAGTGCTGCTCTTTGGGCAACGTGTTTACGATATGATTCCAGCATTTTTATCTTCTCCATTGGGATTTTCTCCCTTCAATTATGAAATATTTTTAGGCAATACTTGGCTATAAAAGTTTAGCTTAATTTTATTACTGCAAGCCTTACTGGTAATCGGTTATTATCAAGTTTTTTTATACTGAAGGTATAGTTTGAAAAGTATTAGGCGAATAGAATTTGCTACTACACAAACAAAGTCCACCTCCGTGGACTAAGAGGAAATCAAGGATTTTTAACCCAGGTCGGTGGGTTTTGTATTTCGACTCCGCTCAACACAAGTCTGTATAGCCGCGACTTTTAGTCGCCAGGTGTAGTAATAATGAATTAGATTGATTGTTGGTTTAACCAAGTTTCTAAATCAGCGACGTTAGAAAAGTCTAGTAATGCTTCTCCTAAATTCTCTAATTGTTCGAGCGATAAACCTTGAATTCGCTCGATTAATGATGGATCAATCTCACCAATACGGCGATTGAGTTGACGTGTAATTAAACGTTGTTCTCCTTGTTTATTTCCTTCTTGTATAGCTTGTTCTCTGTTTCTTTGATAAAGTGGCTCTAATCGCATAATTAACTCCCTATCATCTGCTTCTAATTCTTGGTTTACTCTCAAGTTTTCGCGTAAGTTATAAACTAATTCGAGAGTTGCTTTCTGGTATGGATAATCTAATGGTAACGCTTGCAACTCGACAATTGCTTGTGACTGCACATTTCCCCTCCCTAAAAGCCTTAACCATAATGTCTCTGGTGTTTGCGGTAATTGGTGTATCCCCACAATTGCTGTCCGCAATGCATCTGGCAGAAAATGTACTCCCGATAACCAACCTGCTTTTTGCATAGTTCCAAAGCTAGACAATCTAGTTTCAGATACCGTTGGAGTAAGAACCCACAATTTGGGAATTTCTGAGTCCTGAAGTTTGGTTTTATTGGTTTTAGCTTCTCGTCGTAGGAGAGCCTTGACTTCTAATAATTTTAGAATGCAGTCGCATATTTCATCGGTAGAAGCTGGATTGCGGTATGGTTCTATAATTGCAGGATGTTCCGCAAATCTTCCTAGCAAACCCAGTATTTGTATATTAGAGCTTTGCTGTTTGGCAGGAGTGAATAAAACATCTATTTCTTTAATCTCTCCTGATACTTTTTCTGATGCCTTGACTTCTCCGTAATCTTTTAGTAGTTCTTCTAGATAGTCTTTGGCAAATTTATCATGTATAAAACGGGTCATTTGATCTGAAAATTGCGGAATTCCTGGATGAATACAAATTTTTATTATACAGCGTACTTCAGGTAATTGAAGTACACGGGTAGGGGCACAACATTGTTGTGCCCTTACGAGAATCTATACCTCAACCAAGTTGCGATCTGCTGTATCTGTAATGTCATATTTGGCTAATTAACTTTAATTTTTCATGCCTTTGCCCAAAACCCAATTTATACCAATTTCAATCATGTTTGGGACACATAAATTATTTTTATGGGCACGGCACCAGTTAGATAAAATAATTACAAAAAGATTGTGGATGCCGTGCCCTAACTATCTCTTGCTGATAACGTAAAAGGTGGGGTTACTCAAGTTCTAAGGGTTTACTTTACTCGCTTAAACTTTTGCCTAACGGTACTAGGGTGGTTATTGCATTTTCATCTGATGTTTTATCTGTGTTAGCTTTCAAGCGTGTCAATCTGCTTTTACGGATACGTTCGCTGTCTCGAACGCCACCTGCAAGTTCATATTCATTGCTGTTTTTGCCGTACTTGAAACCAACCCCCATCAGCATTTTGTCTGAAACCTGACTCAAGGTTTTTTCCATCTCATCCAGCTTTTTTCTAGAAGAGTCAATCATAGCTATAGCAGCATTATAATCATCAAGCATATTGTGAAAATTGTCTATTAATTGAGTCAGGTTTTGCAAGTTGTAAGTATCATCAAAATTGATATTTGGATCGATAGCTTTCAGCCCAGCAACTCTAAACTCAGCTTTTTCTAGAATCCGGGAACTACGTTGTTTTCGAGTCATAATTTTACACCTTTAAAAGCTTTACAGAGCTATTGTGTCTCAATTAACCTGGATTCTGGTTCAGCAAAAAGCGCATTTTTTTAGTAAAAGTTTTTATTTATGCCCGTAATTTCTCGGAATTTAATCATCAAAGGTTGATTTTCAGCAAAATAATATTATGTTTAAGCAATAGACAATAGGGCACAGCATTGCTGTGCCCCTACAAATGGTCTGTATTCCAAGCGATCGCTTTAACTTTAAGCCTTAATGTTGTAACCTTAAGGCAAAATGTTCTAGCTCTAAGGCAAAATGTTGTAACCTTAAGGCAAAATGTTATAACCTGAAGTCTTAATGTTATCACCTTAAGGCAAAATGTTCTAGCTCTAAGGCTTAATGCTGTAACCTTAAGAGTCAACATTGTAACATTGATGACCAAAGTTTGTTGGTGAGTGCAATCATCGCTACATAAGCTATTACGCTTTTAAATTACATAGTCACTTCCTAAGTTCCTTGACCTCTGACGGTTAACTGTCAACTGTCAACAGTCAACAACCAACACGAAAAGATGTGCAAGTTAAATGCGCGACAGCTTAGTGTATATTGTTGATTTACAGCGATCGCAGAGCTTAAAAAGATTCCAATATGGAAGCTTCACCAAAGGAGATCAGGAGTTATTTAAGCGTTAATGGTATAAATCCTTTCTTTGAGTGGTTTGACTCTTTGCGCATCGCATTCAATCCAGTCTGTGATACATTAACAGAGATACTGCCAAAAATCTCAATAGTATGACAACTACTACAAACTCTCGCTATGTTAACCGACAGCCTGATATTTTATCAGGTGAACCGATTATTAAGGGAACTAGAACCCCTGTGAGAGCAATTGTTGAAAATTGGCGTTTAGGTATTAGACCAGAAGAAATCCCGCTACACTTACCTCATTTAACCTTAGCGCAAGTCTTTGATGCTTTGAGTTTTTACTTAGATAATCAAGCAGAAATTAATGAATATATCGAGCGGAATCATGTCCCTGATGAATTAGTCCATCCAGCTATTAAAGCTAGATTAAATCAAAAATGACGATTTTTGCTCAAGTTTATATTGATGAAGATGTGGATGTTCTTGTAGCTACTTTACTTTTAGCAAGAGGTTTTGATGCAACGACAGTACGAGAACAGCAAATGTTAGGAGAACCAGATCAAACACAACTAGCTTTTGCTGTATCCATTGGGCATTGTATTTTAACTCATAACCGACTTGATTTTGAGGAATTACACACAAACTATCTAGTTAATAGTCAACCTCATGCAGGTATTTTGATTGCTAAACGTAGAAGTTCTTATGAAATTGCCGAAAGGGTTGCTATTCTTCTTGATACTTTGACCGCAGACGAAATTGCTAATCAATTATTGTATATTTAGTGCAATAATGCTATAGCTTTTCATGTCTCGCCCGAAACGCAATTTACAATCAGATTTTTGCTATCACAGCCCCGTTGGAGAAGTCAAAATTCAAAAATAATAATTGAGTTTTGGTATACTTTATTTGTGTATTGTATAGTAAATAATGTTACTAACCTACAAAATGCTCAGAATTGGTTGCTATAATTATCAATCTTTTACCTAAATTTTTATAGTAACATCTGGATATTTTTCACTAATTCAGATAAACTAATAAATTTGTCCGTAGCATCACCTTCTTTTGTATATGCCCAAAACTTACACCGTAGAAATTGATCACCAAGGCAAAATTCATACCTTGCAAGTTCCTGAAAATGAAACGATCTTATCAGTTGCCGATGCTGCTGGTTTGGAACTGCCGAGTTCTTGTAATGCAGGTGTTTGCACAACTTGTGCCGGTCAAATAAGCGAGGGAACTGTGGATCAAACTGATGGTATGGGCGTTAGTCCAGATTTGCAAAAGCAAGGTTACGTATTGCTTTGTATTGCCAAACCCCTTTCTGATTTGAAAATTCAGACGGAAAAAGAAGATGTAGTTTATCAGTTACAATTTGGCAAAGGCAAATAATCAGCGAACAGTTATCAGTAGATTGGATGATTATTCATAACTGAATAACTGTTCACTGAGGTTAACAATTCTGATAAATTACATAAGTATTTCATCGCAGATGAAATCAGCTATTCTAGAAACTACAAATCAACAGGATTTACCAAAATGACGACTCATTTTATTACCGCAGAAATTGATTTACAAGAAACTCCCGCAGAATTATTAGAAGTAATTGAAACAGAGTTAAAGAAACAAGGCGAACCTCTGCGTTGGGCAATTACCTCTGTGGACGTTGACGAACAAAAAGCTACAGTTGAAGCCGTGGTAACTACAGTTAAGAGTTAAGAGTTAGAAGTTAGGAGTTAGGAGTTAGTATTTGATGGCTTGTGATTCATAAACTCATCACTCATAACTCAGCACTCATAACTTACAATGAATCGTCCATACACCGCTATTTTAATTGTACCAACTGGCGTTGGGGCTGCCATTGGGGGTTATGCAGGAGATGCTTTGCCTGTAGCCAAAGTTATAGCACAGGTTTGCGATCGCCTAATTACTCACCCCAATGTCCTTAATGGCGCAAGTTTGTATTGGAATCTCGCAAATGCTTTCTATGTTGAAGGTTACGGGCTTGACAAATTTGCGTCTGGGTGCTGGGGTTTGCGTCCAGTCCGCACTAATAAGGTAGGTTTGCTTTTAGACCAAGCTATTGAGCCAGAGTTACGGCTACGACATATACAAGCAGCAGATGCAGTCAGAGCAACTCTGGGATTGACCCTAACAGATTATGTAATTACTGATGCACCATTAAATGTAGAATTACGGTCTACAGCATCGGGAGCTAGTTGGGGAACAATTGGTAACCCAGATAGTTTATTACGGGCAGCAGAGATATTAATTAAAAAAGCCGGGGCAGAAGCGATCGCAGTTGTTGCCCGTTTCCCCGATGATATAGACTCAGAAGCAGTACAAAAATACCGCCAGGGTGAAGGCGTAGATTCTCTCGCGGGTGCAGAAGCCGTAATTAGCCATTTGCTAGTGCGAACCTTTCAAATTCCTTGCGCCCATTCTCCCGCCCTTTTGAGCGAACCTCCACAACCTGATTTATCTCCCCGTTCCGCCGCCGAAGAATTGGGCTATACCTTTTTGCCGTGCGTCCTTGTAGGATTAAGTCGTGCCCCACAATTTATAGTAGAGAGAGGAGCAATCGGATCGCAGCAAGAAGATATTTGGGTAGATGAAGTAGATGCTGCGATCGTACCTGCAACTGCTTGTGGTAGCAGTGCCTTACTGAGTTTAAGCCAAAGACGATGCCAAATAATTACAGTAGAAGAAAATAAAACTCTTATAAAAGTTCCTCCCCAACCGTTGGGGATCAAATCTATACAGGTAAACTCATATTTAGAAGCAGTAGGTATATTGGTAGCACACAAAGCAGGTATTAATCCCGACGCTCTCCGTCCCAAATTATTACCTTTGCAGCCAGTAATTAAAAGTTAGGAGTTAGGAGTTAGGAGTTAGGAGTTAGGAGTTAGAAGTTAGAAGTTAGAATTTATACTAATTCCCTGAATTACAGCTACAAACTATTTTCCCCTGCCTCCCCTGCTCCCTATGCCCCATGCCCCATGCCCAATGCCCCCTCTTTCTTAAAAACCCGTGATTGAACAACAAAAGCAAAAGCCAGAAATTCCATACCTGACGCGCATCCAAGTACTTGGCGCGATGGGAGCGACTGCAATCATTTTGTTGATAGTCGCCAAACTGTCGTTATACCTTGGCAACTTTTCCCTATTTTCTTGGGAATTGAACCAAAGAGAGTTGGTGTTGGGTGTAGGGTTGGGATTCGCCATCACCGCGTTAAGTGGCGTAGCTTATCGCGTTTGGACTGCCTATCGTAAAAGTGCAGATTATTATCTAGAAGTGGTACTGAGGCCCTTAGCCTTACCAGACTTAATTTGGCTGGGGTTACTACCAGGGTTGAGTGAAGAATTATTATTTAGAGGTGTAATGCTGCCAGCTTTAGGCTTGGATCATGTGGCTGTGATTGTATCCAGTCTTTGCTTTGGCATCTTGCATTTTAGCGGTTCTCAACAATGGCCTTATGTGATTTGGGCAACAATTGTCGGGATGATATTCGCATATAGTGCCCTGCTCACTGGCAACTTATTAGTGCCGATTGTCGCTCACATTATTACCAATTGGATTTCTAGCTATTTCTGGAAAATGTCGCAATTGCGACAATTAAAAAATAAATTTTGAGCTTCTAGGAATTAGTGCGTAGGCGTAGCCCAACCCAGGCATCGCACACTATCAACCATAGAATAAATATTTATAAGTTATGCTTCAGTTGTGTTAACTACAGCTTCAACTTTACTTATAAACTTATGAGTATTAGGACTTACGCATTGACAAGAAAGACCAAATATGAAGCAAGTTAAAAACCATATCTTTCGTAAGGGCTAAGCATTGCTCATACGTGTCAACTTAACGTAAAAGCCATGTCCCGCAAGGAACTGAAGTTCCTTGCTAATAGCTCAAGTCATCTCTTGATGACTAAATATAGCAAAAAATCTTTAGTCTACTTCAGTAGACTTTAGCTAAAAGCCAAAGAACTTTAGTTCGAGGCGGGTGAGTCAAGCTTTCAGTTAAGCTACTTTTAGCTTAAGTTGACACCAATGAGCAATGCTGTGCCCCTACAGCATGGTCTATTTACGATCGCAGGATAATTAAGAAAGCCTGAAATAACCTATTTTAGGTAATGCACATCACGATGCATTTGTACAGTGCGTAAGTCCTAAGTATTTATAATTACTGCTTAAGTTGTATTAACTACAGTTTTAACTTTATTTATAGTATGATGAGCGTTTATAACTACAACTTCAAAAGTTATAAGTTATGCTTAAGTTATATTAAATATAGCTTCAGATTTAATTATGTGTTAGAAATTTTTTATAAAGCGTGTTTATGTAATTGGAGCTACAGAGATTTTTAGTCAAGTAGACTACAATAAACATATTTAAACCCAAACTCCTTCCTGCACTTCGTGCCGCTACACAAATCTAAGGAAGGTGAGTAGTAAGTCTCTCTCTGTCAAGAGGCTTAAAGGCTTATTTTCGCGTTGTTCCTTCTCTTTCTGAGGGGGGAGGCTAACTCTGATAAGTCTGTATGACTCTTGTTGAAAAAGAAAGAATTTTTGGCTGTTTTGCCAGAAAACTACAACACCTGATGAGAAAATAAGACATTAAACAAAGCGATCGCCATTTTATTGTTAACAAGCCCGTTAATCAGACCTGATTTTTTTTGAGGTCAAAGGCAACAAAAGCTTTATGGGGCACGATGTAAAAGGTTAGTCCCTCAAAATAAGCCTGAAAGCCAATCCTTGTTTAATAAGTTTTGTGTAGAATTTGGTGGAGAGGTTATTTACTTGATTCTCAATTGCAGCAATCCAGGTTTCATTTATGAATCAGTCTTTTTCTCAAAACCAAGCAAGACGAAATCGTGAACAAAGGCTGTGGCAACAAAAATGGAGTTTAAAAACTAAAGCGATTGTTTGGGCACTAAGCATTAGTATCCTTCCTGTGGTTGCAATTGGAACAGCTACTTACTACTATGGCATTAATTTAATTACCAAACAAATTCCGCAAGTCAGACTTGAGAGTGCAGCAAGTTCAACAGAAACTGAACTAGCTCTACAAAGACAATTGTCACTCTTGTTAACTGGTATGGGAGTAACAGCAATTTTAACAGGTGCGATCGCTGTTTTTGTGACTAATCGAGCTATTAGTCGAGTCAGTAAAGCTGCGGCAATTTCTAATAGTATCAAAAACAAGCTGCGTCCAGACAGTGAGTTTACTCAATATTTCATCGCTAACGAAGATGAATTAGTGATGTTAGAGAGAAACATAAACTTATTTACAGAGCTGCTTTCAGTTTTGATAAAGGAAAAAGAAACCGAAGCTGATTACTCCCAACTATTGATGAAAGTTACGCGATGGGTTCGAGAATCATTCAATGAAGAAGATGTTCTCAAAATTACCTCAGAAGAAATTCGTAAAGCTTTAAGCATTGACCGCGTAAGCATTTTTTGCTTCAACTCCAATTGTAATGGAACTTTTATCGCTGAGTCAGTGGCACCTGGTTTACCAAGAATATTAGGGGTTACAGTCTCTGAGCCTGGGTTCGAGGCAGGGTATATAGAAAAATACCAGAATGGTTCCATCCGTGCTATTGATAATATCTATCAAGCCGATCTCAGTGATGATGATATTGAGTTGCTAGAGCAATTTGCTGTCAAATCTAATTTAGTAGCACCTATTCTCAAAGGCAAACAGCTATTCGGTTTATTGATTGCACATCAGTGTTCTAGAATTCGCTTTTGGCAGCAGTCTGAGATTGATTTGTTCACTCAGATAGCTATACAAGTAGGATTCGCCCTTGACTACACCAAACTTCTAGAACAGGTTGATACGAAGGCAGATATAGCTCAGGTATTTATCGAAATTACCCGTAGCATTCGCCAATCACTTAACGAAGAGGATGTCATCAAAACCACCGTGGAAGAAGTTCGTAAAGCACTGGGCAGCGATCGCGTGCTAGTTTATACATTTGACGCTAGTTGGTCTGGAACAGTGATTGCAGAATCAGTGGTTCCAGGTTATCCCAAAGTTTTGCGGTCTGAAATCCAAGACCCATGTTTCGCTCAGGACTATGTAGAAAAGTATCAGTCTGGTCGCGTTCAAGCCATAAACAACATTTATGAAGCTGGTTTGCGTGATTGTCATATTAACCTGCTCGAATCCTTTGGTGTGAAAGCAAATTTGGTCGCACCCATTCTCAAAGATGAACAGCTTTTTGGCTTATTAGTTGCACATCAATGCTCCAGACCCCGTGATTGGCAACAGTCTGAGATTGATTTATGTGCCCAAATAGCGATGGAAGTAGGATTTGCTCTCGACCATGCAAGGCTCGTGCAACGAATCGAGGCTGAGAGTGTGCAAAGTCAGTTGCTGGCGGATACTATCGGCAGCATTCGCCAATCGCTCAACGAAGAGGATGTCCTGAAAACCACTGTAGAAGAGGTTCGTAAAGTACTAAGTACTGACCGAGTGATGGTTTATAGCTTTAATGCTAATTATTCTGGAACTGTGATTGCCGAATCAGTTGTCCTCACCTACCCAAAAGTTTTACGATCTGAAATCCAAGACCTATATTTTGGTCAAGGCTATGTAGAAGATTATCAGTCTGGTCGCGTTTTAGCAATAAACAACATTTACGAAGCCGGTTTGGCTGATTATCAGATTAACCTACTCGAATCCTTTGCTGTCAAAGCAAATTTAGTTGCCCCCATTCTTAAGGATGAACAACTATTTGGTTTATTAATTGCACATCAGTGTTCCAAACCTCGTGATTGGCAACAATCTGAGATTGATTTATTTGGCCAGATAGCGATGCAAGTGGGATTTGCTCTCGACCATGCAAGACTCCTGCAACGAATCGAAGCTGAAAGTAGGCGAAGTCAGTTACTGGTGGATATTACCCGCAGCATTCGCCAATCGCTTAACGAAGAGGATGTCATCAAAACCACTGTGGAAGAGGTTCGCAAAGCACTGAGTGTTGACCGAGTATTGGTTTATAGCTTTTACGCTAATTGGTTCGGAATTATAATTGCTGAATCAGTAGTTCCAGGTTATCCCAAAGTTTTGCGGTCTAAAATCTACGACCCCTGTTTCACTGAAAACTATATAGAAAAGTACAAGTCTGGTCGTGTTGTCGCAATAAACAACATTTATGAGGCCGGTTTGGCTGATTGTCACGTTACCCTGCTCGAATCCTTTGGTGTGAAAGCAAATTTAATAGCACCCATTATCAAAGATGAGCAGCTGTTTGGCTTGTTAGTTGCACATCAGTGTTCTGGCCCCCGTGATTGGCAACAGCCTGAGATTGATTTATTTACCCAGATAGCGATGCAAGTAGGATTTACTCTCGATCATGCTAGGCTTTTACAAGCATATCAAGCTACTGAAGCTAACTCTGGTGAATAGCTTTATGGAAGAGGATGCAATAGACATCTGGCGAAAAAGAACGTAGAGACGTAGCACTGCTACGTCTCTACAAGGGTTCTGGGTAACGCATATTTAATTTTTACCAGATGTCTAATATCATGTGCGGGTAAAAACTTATCATTTAGACCGCAGGGGGCACAAAGCTTGGGGAAAGAGGCTTTTGGGATTTTTGCACAGATGGGGTAATCATAACTGATTAACCAGACTTGATATAATATCATGTCCGCTTGATTCCTTATTAAACCTGAAGAACCCCACCCCGCCAAAGCTACGCTTCGTCTCCCCTCCCGAAGAGCGGGGAGGGGATTAAGGGGTGGGGTGCAATGATTGTGGGAATCATAGTCATTGTACCCCACCCCGCCAAAGCTGCGCTTTGTCTCCCCTCCCCAAGGCATCGGGGAGGGGATTAAGGGGTGGGCTGATTCGGGTTTAATAAGTAATCAAGCGGACATGATATAATACGGTTCGGTTAAGCCCAAAAAAGAAAAATGTGTAGGTTGGGTTGAGGAACGAAACCCAACAAACCCTGCAATAGTTGGGTTTCGTTCCTCAACCACAACCTACAAATATTCTTAACCACAAGCGTATCAAGCTACTAAAGCTTATCATTTTGACGAAGAAGCTGCTAGAGCGATCGCTAATGGCAAAATCCGATGTTCCTGAATTTGAATCCTGGCGTGGAGTGTTTCTGCTGTATCATCGGGCAATACTGGTACTGCGGCTTGCATTAATATTGGGCCACTGTCCATTTCTAAACAAGCTATATGCGCTGTACAACCAGTGATTTTTACCCCAGATGCCAAGGCTTGTTCTACAGCATGGATTCCCTTGAAACTAGGTAACAAACTAGGATGGATATTAATAATTTTATCAGGAAAGGCATCGATGAAAACTGATGTTAACAATCGCATCCAACCTGCCAAAATCACCCATTCCACATCGTAGTGCTGCAATGTCTGCACAATTTTCTCATCAAACTCTTCTCTGCTTTTATAGTTGCGGTGATTCAATAAAACAGCTTCTACACCTCTATTGGCTGCTCTTACGGCTGCTTTCGCCGAGGGGTTATTGTAAATTAAAACTTGAATTTGGCCATTTAGCTGCCCATTTTGGATAGCTTGGGCAACTACATCAAAATTGCTGCCATTCCCAGAAGCCATAATTCCCAGTTTTAGAGGGGCGACTTGTTGGCAAATATCGCTAATGCTGGGAGAAACCAAGCTAAGGGTAGAATCAGGGCGGAAGGTCATAACAGCTAAGAGGGTTAATTATAGATGAAAAAAAAATATACTAATACTAAGTCCTGGTTGGATAATGATACAGTAGCTGCCTGGATTTTTCTCACACCAGCACTAATTTTGCTGGGCGTTTTTATCATTTGGCCGATCGCTTATTTGTTTTACCTCAGTTTCACTGCTGGTAGTTTCACTCTAAAAGGTATTTATTGGATAGGCTTAAAAAACTATTCGCGCTTGCTACTCAACCCCGACTTCTGGCAAGTTCTGGGTAACACCTTTTATTTTACTGTTGCCACTATCATTCCCAGTTTAGTTATCTCTTTGGGATTGGCAGTGCTATTAAACCGCTCCATTCCCTTGCGGGGCATCTTGCGAAGTGCCTATTTTCTGCCTTCAATTATCTCACTTGTAGCAGCCGGTTTGGGATTTCGCTGGCTGTTTCAAACATTAGGGCCAGTGAACGGACTTTTAGATTTTTTCGGTATTCCAGACATAGCCTGGCTAGGAGACACATTTTGGGCAATGCCAGTAATTATTTTAATGAGTATTTGGAAACAACTCGGTTTCAATATGGTAGTTTTTTTAGCAGGGTTACAAGCAATTCCTCCCAGTCGTTATGAAGCAGCAGATTTGGATGGAGCAAATGCTTGGCAACAATTTTGGTATATTACTCTCCCTGGATTGCGCCCGACTGTGATATTTGCAGTCATCACTACCGCGATTTTTACATTGCGGAGTTTTGAGCAAGTTTTTGTGATGACTGGCGGTGGCCCACTGAATTCGACTAATTTGTTAGTTTACTACATTTACCAAGAGGCTTTTGGGCAATTTGATTTTGGTTATGCAGCGGCCGCCGCAACGGTGTTACTAGCAGCGACGCTGGTACTAATTTATTTGCAACTGCAAACTTGGGGAGAAGAGTAGGGGGCAGGGGGGGATTTTGGAAATTGCTGAATCATCATGCAAATATGCAATGCTACAAAATTTAGTGTATTCAGTTAGAAACAGCTAGAGTTTTTACTTTTTTTTATATAGGCTGCGATATTCCCAAGGATTCACAAATTTAGTATCACTCCAAATACCAAGCCGTTGTTCCTTCGCTTTAGCTTCGACTTGTTGAACTAAGTCTTTGCTAGGACACTTGTTTAAATAGGGACGATACACTTTCGCCAATCCTTCTTGCAACAATACCTGTTGCACAAAAGTGCCATTTTGTAAACGAACTTCGGCAATTTTACGTCCATAGCGATCGCTATCGGTGATATTCAAAGTCACGCGATCGCCTCCTTGTTGCACCAGTTCTTGCACCCGTTCTTGGGCTTTCACACCCCAAGTAAATTGATTGCGATCGCTAGTGCGTTTACTCTGCTTTTCTTTGTTAGTATGAGCTATTTCTGGCGCATCTACACAAGCAAAACGCACGGTAAGATTTTTGCCATTGGTATCTTTCACTACTAAAGTATCGCCATCACTCACTCGCTCAACTGGTTCTCCAGAAGTACCGATAAAGCGATTGCAGCCTATCAAACCTAAAATTAGGATAGTTGCACAAAGCCAAAATCGCACTGGTTTAATTAATTTCTCCATCCAAAGTTACCAAATTACCTCTGTGGGATGATACTAGCAAAATGCAAAGATATATAGCGCTTCTCTGTTGAGTGCAATACAGACCTAACCCCCAGCCCCAACCCTTGTAGCGTTGGGGAGTAAGATTCAAAGCCTCTCCTTTTAGGAGAGAGGAATGGAAGTGAGGTCAAAGTGTATTGCTTCCATTCGAGAACCGCTATATTTGTTAACCGTTGACATAATTGCCACAGGCAATTGAAAATTCCAAATGGTAAGAGCCTCTGGCGGCACACTATAGAAAATGCGGATTAGTATAAGAATTGTAACCTTCCAATTGTCGGCGGGAATTTCTGATGAACTTCTTGACTCACGTTCTGCATTTAGCTGGTTCAGGTGCTTTTGCCTATTACTCTGCTGCTCAAATTCGTGATTCTAAAACCCGCCCTAATATCCTTGCGGGGTTTCAGTTGGCCGAATCTGGTTCTGTGCCGTTTTTATCTGCACTTAGCGATCGCGCAGCTGCTGAAGGCGATACATGGCTAGCCGAAAAACTAGCAAAACATGCATCAGATGAAACTAGGCATGGTAAAATTTTTGCCCACGCCTTACAACAGTTGAATAAACAAGTTATAGATTTCAAGGGTCAACCCCAAACTACATCTACAAAAAAATCACAACAGCGTAGTCCCTTTTTCGCAGCATTCTTTGAAGGCTACACCCAAGAACAGCTAAAACCGGCTGTTATTGACTGGGATGTGTTTATGGCTAGCACATACATTCTTGAGTTAGATGCTAGTAAAGACTTTGCGCGAATGGCGAAAGTATTACCTGATAACGAGTCAACCGCTCGTAACTTGAAGTTAGGAATGCTTTGTATTGCCCAAGATGAAACTGGACATGCTGCTTATCTCTACGAAGCGATGATGCGACGGATGTCTGCGACTGAAGTGCAAAAACTCGTAGATATGTGGCGAACCCGCAAGGTAAACGCCTTGTTGGCAATGGTTGGCGGTATTCTCCAGCGTAATGGTGAAACGCGATCGCTAGTCCAGGATAGTGCGCCGTCGGAAATCGATTCTGAGTTGGTAGCTACGTAATTATAGATATTCTTGAGTATCTAATGTTCACAAATTTGTGAAAATTCAACATTTAGCTTGAAAGGCACGAGCTTTGTCCTTGCCTTTCAAGCTAATTCCACACTTCTTTCCTTGATATTATTCTGCTTTAATAATGATACAAATATATTGGTAGGAACAATGCCATGCACCTACGATAAATCTATATGTATCAAGGTTTTCGTGAATTCGTATGATGCACTATCTCCAAGTAGATTATGGAAGACCTAAAACAAACAATAATCAGCTACTCCAGTAGAGAACTCGAACAGCGCAAAAATTGGTATTCTCCGGCAGCAGAGGCTTACAACAAGGTACGACCCCGCTATCGTGAGGATTTAATTCACCAAGCTATGGAAGTTGCTCAACTCTCCACTGACTCAAAAATTCTAGAAGTGGGATGTGGCCCTGCAACTGCAACGGTAGCATTCGCTCAATTGGGTTGCTCAATGATCTGCTTAGAACCCAACCCAGATTTTTTTCGGTTAGCTCAACAGAATTGTCAACCGTATCCTAATGTAGAGATTCAGAATACATCTTTTGAAGAGTGGACGCTAAAAACTTCTGAATTTGATGCCGTCTTAGCAGCGAGTTCTTTTCATTGGATACCACCAGAAATAGGATATCCAAAAGCAGCAAATGCCTTACATGAAAGTGGCTACCTAATTTTACTATGGAACAAGGAACTTCAACCCCCGTATGAGGTGTATCAACGTTTATCCCGAATCTATCAACTATATGCTCCATCTCTCGATCGATATGAAAACAGAGAAACGCAAGAAGAGATATTGAGAGGATTAGGAGAGATGGCAATTGATTCGGGGAAATTTAAAGATTTAATATCGGGACAATTTCTCTCTGAAGTAACATATAATGTTGATGAATATTTAATGCTTTTAAACACTTACTCACCTTACCTAAAGTTAGATTCACACAGCAAAGAAGCATTATTTGCAGGATTGAGGCACACAATAGAAGATGACTTTGGAGGCAGTCTTCATCTGTCATATATCTCAGCTTTTCACATTTTCAAAAAACTTTAGTCCATCAAACAGAGCAGTTAAATCTTGTAGAGTGTTGTGGATGTACCTATACTTGGAAGTATAAGTACTACCTAACAAACCTGAGTAAGGTTTTTCCTAAAAACTAACTATGAAAGCTGAAGCAGAAAACAATAGCAGGCTGACTTGTGAAGTAGAAACTACCTTAAAGGTGATTGGCGGACGCTGGAAAGTTTTGATTATTAGAGAATTAATGACTGGCGTAAAACGGTTTGGTGAGTTGCAACGGGCTTTACCTGGAGTTACGCAAAAGATGCTTACCCAGCAACTCAGAGAAATGGAGGAAGACGGTATTATTCTTCGAGAAGTTTATCCCCAAATTCCACCCAAGGTGGAATATTCTCTGACGCCTTTAGGAGAAACTTTACAACCAATTCTCTATGCTATGCATGAATGGGCTGTGCAACGGTTAGCTCTAAAAAATCACCATCAATATTGAGCACAGGTAATAAATAACAATTGCTAACTTATAGCGGTTCTCGTTTACGTGATATCATGTTCGCATAATTAGTTATGATTTCCACAGTCATTGCACCCCACCCCTTAATCCCCTCCCCGCTTGCGGGGAGGGGAGACGAAGCGTAGCTTTGGCGGGGTGGGGTTCTTCGGGTTTAATAAGTAATCAAGCGAACATGATATGAGGTACACCCGTAGGGGCACGGCACTGCCGTGCCCCTACACCTCGTGATGTAATGTTGTACCGCATCTGAATGGGAACGGCTATATAATTTTAGCTAGCAGCTTTCTCCGAATTACGAATTATTTTATTCGTTGTTTCTTAAATATTCAATCGCTGCCTCTAATTTTGAGGAGTAACTTTCAGCAAACCTTTCAAACCAAAGCCCTTCGGAAGAAAGTGGATCTACTTTGGCTAACCATTCTTTTGCTTCCACTTTCAAAGCCTCTAGTTGTTTGGCTTTGAGTTGTTCTTGTCGAATTCGTTCTTGTTCTAGTTCTTGCTGTCTTTTTAACTCAATAGCAGCATCCTCTTCGGCAAAATCAGCCTTAATTTCTGCCAAAAGGTTATCCATGAAAGATGCCGACTTTGGCGATGATGGCATAAACGATTTAGCTGTGGCTGATTTTGACTGCTGCTGTTGAGTTTGTACTTCTTTGTATTCGGTTTGGAGTTCAGCTAATAGCTTATCAATGGAATCCATTTTGGTAATTCCTAATAAATAGTATAGCTAGTCATTAATGGCATTGAGTAGCACTTCCGATAGACTCAAATCTTCCATATCTTCCATAGTAATGGTGTCACAGATATCAAACTTAGCACCAGCACTTTGGAGTTCATCGTCTAAGACTTTGAGAAAACGGGTAGCTTGGGGATCTGTGCCGACTTGAATGAAAGAAATAGCTAATTCTTCATCTCGATCGATGCGGCGAGAAGCTTCAATAATTACCTTCATTACTGCTTTGCGATCGTCCGGTTCACCATCAGTAACCACTAAAATTGTTTCACCATTTAGTTTGATTTGACCGGCTGCTTTGCGTTGAAGGTAATCATCAGTTGCATGTTTTAATACGCCCGCTAAGTCAGTTGTACCAGAGGGGTCATTTTCTTGAAAAATTTGTGCTACCTTGCCGGATGTCACATTTTCGTATCGTTTAAATTTACCAGAAAATACATAAATAGTAATGCCGTCTGGGTCAAATTGCTCACACTTACTAGCTAGAGCTAAAGTAGATTCCTGTGCTGCAACCCATCTAGTTCTACCACCCTTTTGATCTTTGCTTGCCATGCTGCCGCTTTTATCGATAATCAAGGTATAATCACGATTTTCTAGCATTATTCAATCTCCAATTAATAGTCAATCAATTTTGGATTTTGGATTTTAGATTAATTGTTAACCTAAAGATAGGGTATTGGAAAGAAATTTGGGATTTGAATTTCATAGTTTAAACTAGTCGTGAAACCAGATTTAAATTTTAAATCCTTCAATCCAAAATTTAAAATCTAAAATTGGTTACTTGACTATGGGCGAGCAACACATCAGTCAGTTATTGCGTTCGTCAATACATCTACAAGGCTCATTTCTTCTAAGTCGTCTAAAGTGACGGTATCGCAAATATCAAATTTAGCACCGACACTTTGCAACTGGTCATCCAAAGCTTTGAGGAACTTAGTTGCTTGGGTATCTGAACCCACTTGAATAATCGAAATTGCTAATTCTTCATCACGTTCCATCTGGCGAGTCGCATGAATGATGACTTCAAACACAGCTTTGCGATCGTCTGGTTCACCATCGGTAATGACTAAAATTGTCTCTCCGTTTGGCTTGGTTTTACCGGCAGCTTTGCGTTGAAAGTAATTATTTAGGGCATCCTGAAGTACACTTGCTAAGTTTGTCGTTCCAGCAGGATCATTTTCGAGAAATATCTGCGCGACTTTGGCTGAAGTGACATCATCGTAGCGTTTAAATCTACCGGAAAACACGTACACCGTAATGCCATCGGGGTCAAACTGTTCAGCCTTTCTTGCCAAAGCGAGAGTAGACTCTTGGGCTATGTCCCATCTACTTCTACCACCCACTTGGTCGGGTGTGGACATACTACCGCTTTTGTCAATGATTAATGTGTAGTCGCGATCGCTCATCATAAAATTCCTCTGATTGTTACCCTGTGGTTCTAGTTTAACTCCGTTTTTTTACGAGCAAACAAGGCTTTTAAGTATTTGTATCAATATTGAAATAATCATTCGCAGTCAGGACAAGGCGCTGAGTTTGTGATTAAGATTCCCCTAATTCAGCATCCGTCAACATAATTCGTAATTTTAAGACCGTAAGTAAAAACAAAGTATTTCCCCTGCCAGCACCTACTTCCGTTTCAAACCCTTCTGGAAGTAGTAATTACGAATTACGAATTACGAATTAGTAATTATCTAAATACCTCCACTTCTTGAGGAACCTTCATTTGGTCGAGAATTCCCCAGATTTCTTGTAACATCGGCTCTAACCCGGTGCGGGTAACTGCTGAAATCACAAAAACCGGGGCGTAGGAGAGATGATTAAGTTGGGTGGCTAACGCCTCCAAATCGACAGTTTCCCGATCAACTGCATCAATTTTGTTCAGCGCTAAAATTTGCGGGCGTTCTGCTAAACCCCGTCCATAAGCTTGTAATTCTTCCTTAATTGTGTTGTAATCTCTAACCACATCATCACTAGTGGCATCAATTAAGTGAAGTAGCACTCGCGTGCGCTCGATATGGCGCAAGAAATCGTGTCCCAGTCCTGCACCGTGAGCCGCTCCCTCAATTAATCCGGGAATGTCGGCGAAAACAGTACCATCGCCAGTAGGTTTACGCACTACACCCAAATTTGGGATGAGGGTAGTGAAAGGGTAGTCTGCGATTTTTGGACGTGCTGCTGATAAAGATGAAATTAGAGTGGATTTACCAGCATTTGGTAAGCCAATAATCCCCACTTCTGCCAAAAGTTTCAACTCTAGGCGCAGCTGTTTTATTTCCCCTGGTAATCCTGGGAGAGCGTATTCTGGGGCGCGGTTACGGTTACTCAAGAAATGCTGATTTCCCAGGCCACCTTTACCACCTTGGGCAATCAGCAAAGTCTGCTTAGGCTCAGTTAAATCCCCCAGCAATTCGCCAGTTTCAGCATCATAAATGGTTGTACCACAGGGAACTTCGATGATTAAATCCTTTCCTCCTGCTCCAGTGCAGTTATTTGGCCCACCACGAGTCCCTTTTTCTGCCTGAAAGCGATGGTTATATCTGAAGTCCAGCAAGGTTTGCAGGTTTTCGTCGGCAACGAAAAATACCGAACCGCCTCTTCCCCCATTACCACCAGAGGGGCCACCAGTCGGCACGTATTTTTCTCGCCGGAAGGCGACAATACCATCGCCGCCCTTACCAGCTTCAACTTCAATTTTTGCTTGGTCGATAAATTGCATAGTTAGTCATTAGTCATTAGTTATTAGTCATTAGTCATTAGTCATTAGTCATCTGGAACATTGCCAATTGATTTTAGGTAGGCGTTTAATTGAGGTGCTAGGTCATTAATGATTAGCTTGAGTGCATCTACTTGTTGATCTGTTAACAGATTACGGCTATATGCTCGTCTTAGCCAGTGTTGAGTTTCATACAAAGATCCTCTTGCTATTCTGACAAATCGTCGATTGTCTTGATAACTCCCTCGTCCTACTCATAAAGCTATGTTGGCACCAATACTATCGGCTGAACGGACAATCTGTTTACCTACTGTATCTTGTGGCAATGACTCCCATCCATTAACAATTTTCCAGATGTCGTCAGCTAATCGTTCTGCCAGTTGATAAACCCGTAATTCTTGAAACCTCCTACTTGACATTATCCTTCTTAACTAATGACTAATGACTAAAGACTAATGACTAAATATATGGTGAAACATCTTCACCACATTTATCTGCCAGATAAGAGAGGGCGCGGAAACGTAAGCCCACCAGTTGCTCATACAAGGGGTTGATTTTACACATCGGCGGTATATGGACAATCTTTCGTCCAAATAAGGTGACATCCCGCTCAAATGGACACTGGGAGGGAATCATTTTACACAAAAAGCGGGCTACTCTTGGGTCTTGGATATCTAGCCGATCCAGCCAGTCGCGCAGGGGGTGTAGTGCATCAATTTGACGCTTTGTAAGCTCGGTGCTGGCGATAGTGGGGGTAAGCTGTGGGTGTTCTAGGGTGTGGCGAAGGGCTTCTAGTAAATTCTCTGGCTGTTCTAAGGCTTGGCAGAACTGATGCAGAACCTGATCTTCGCTGGGAGAATAAGTGCCATCTGCGATCGCTACCATTACTGCTGTCCTTAAGAAATTTTCCGCTGCTGGCGTACCCTTACCCAAGACTGCGGCTAATTCTTCTGGTGTAATTACCTCTAGTGAGTCCCATTTAATTTTAGGAGCTAATTCATTTTTGGTGATGCTGGCAATTAATTCCTGTTCTTGGGCATCAAAATTACCATCTGCCCAAGCAATGGTGAGCAGCCCACGCAACCAAGCGGCAATCTGTTCGTTGCTGTATGGGGATTGAACGGTACTTGTCATAAACTCACGTCTCAAGCTTTCCTCAGTCACTACTAAGCTACCCTACCCAGCGACTATGAAGATAGTGGAGGCAATACAGAATAATCAAGAAAGTGCGTAGGCATCGCTGCCTCAAGAAATAAACCAGAGAAATTTCCAAATTCCAATAGTCGGTCTTGGCGTAAAATCCATTTGAGAGTTATCTTGAGAATTCTTTCTACTTTAACAGAAAAGCAAGATATAACTGTGCTGTGGAGGTATTGATGAATAAAACCAAAGTTCACCTCGGTGTCATTCAAGAAACACTATTAATTCCCCTCTGGGCTAGAGCTTGTGAGCTTCAGGCAGCAGATCCAATTATAGTAGACCCGAAATCATCTGAGATTCTTGCAGCGATAGATTACGAATTTGATAAATTTACTACTGCAAAATCTTCTCAGATAGGCTGTTGTTTACGAGGAACTATCCTCGACAACTGGGTACGTACCTACCTCAATCAACATCCGCAAGGTTCCGTTATCGAGATTGGTGCAGGACTGAACACACGCTTTGAGCGAGTAGATAACGGCAAGGTTTGCTGGTTTGACATAGATTTACCGGATGTCATGGTTCTGCGACGACAGTTTTTTGAGGAAACGGAACGCCGTAAATTAATCACGGCTTCTGCCCTAGATAGCAATTGGATTGAGCATGTCAAGTCCACTACTAAACAACCTGTTATGTTTGTCGCCGAAGGCGTGTTGCAGTATTTCAATGAACAGGAAGTGAAGCTATTGTTTGCTAATCTTTTGCAGTATTTTCCTGGTTCGTGGTTTGCCTTTGATTCCTTGTCACCGCTAATTGTGAAGAATCAGAAACACCATGACTCACTCAAATACACTTCGGCAAAATTTGATTGGTGTATCTCAAATATTCATAAGATTAAAGACTGGAATTCATGTTACGAAGTCATGGAAGTCTGTAATTATGCCAATCTGCCAACTAAATATCGCCGACGTTTTTCTCTAATGAATCGTTTACTGATGTTATTTCCTCTTCTGTGCGATTCGTCTCGTTTGGCATTAGTTAAATTAGGTTAGCTCTAAGCAATTAAGGTATACATAATGTTTTTATTTGGCATTGAACATGAAGTCGCTTTCCTAAACAAAGAAGGAAAGTTTGCTGATTTTTCCCACACCAAATTTGCTGATTTCAATCAAATTATTGAAAGGCTACCTACATACCCTAACGACTATTCTCAACTGCGCGTCGGGGATGCGGGTATTAAGATGAAGAGATGGTA
Organism: Nostoc favosum CHAB5714; assembly: GCF_020829495.1. Lineage (GTDB taxonomy): Bacteria > Cyanobacteriota > Cyanobacteriia > Cyanobacteriales > Nostocaceae > Nostoc > Nostoc favosum. The sequence continues at coordinate 59,488 of NZ_JAIVFQ010000018.1, forward strand.
CATTGAGGGATTTGAAAGATTTGCAGATTCCGATCAGGTGATAGACTGTCATGTTAAAGGTATCGAAATTAGAACGACTATACATTCTGATATTCAAGGCGCTATTACTGAATTATCAGAAAGTTTTCACTTGTTACGTGAGGTTGCTGCTAACTTTGGTTTATCACCAGTTTTGGTTAGTTTTAATCCATACAATCCGGTTTTTGAGCCTCAACCCCCATTAAATGATTATGAAATCAAACAGCTAGAGGCTTATCCTGACGAACAAACTGCTAATATTCACATGGTGTCATACGGCCCAGATTTAAATATTTCTGTGGCAGATTTGTCTACTGAACGTGTAATTGATATTGGCAGAAAGTTAACTTATTATAGTCCTTATATCGTCCCTTTTAGTTATAGTTCCCCTTTTTATAAGGGAGGTTTATGGGATGGGCTATCAGTACGAACGTTTATCAGAACTGGAAAAAGACCAGCAGCCTTAGTTTTTGTTCAGAAACAGGAAGAACTGATTGATAGCACACCTTCCTTAACAAAAATTGCCCGCATTCCGGCTGAAGTGGGACGCATTGAATTTAAGGCTTGTGATAGTTGTGATAACTTTTTAATCTATGCAGCTTTACTGACATTATTAAAAGGTTTGGTGTTAGATGAAACCTTGCTGGGTAGAGCAAGTGTACCCGATGCAGCATTACACCAACTTTCTGCAAAAGAAGGGTTTGATAACGAGGATATTTTTGGGAATGCGACAAAAGTCTTGCAAGCGGCCGAAGTTGCTTTGGGAGATGACGCAGATGTTCATTATTTAACGCCGTTAAAAGTAATGCTGGCGAAGCGAAAAACAAGATCCCATGAATTAATACAAATGTTTCATCGTGTAAGTTCTATAGAAGAGGTAATAAGGCAGACTTATCAAGTTTAGAAAAAATTGTCAATGGGGACTATTAAGAGCAGAGGGGCATAATTTTGTGTTTGCTCCTCCACTCACAATAAGGTTCGGTTAAGGGGTATAGCCCTTAAAGTCCTTTGATTGGATAAAGTCAAGCTACTGAAGATAAGCTGTTACGCATTTAACTTGTACATTTACCTGATGACTGATGACTGTTGACGGTTGACTGATGACCGATAACCGTCAACCGTCAACCGTCAACCGTCAACCGTCAACGATTATAAAGAATGTTTATATAATTTAGACGCATATCAGCTTAATAGTAGAGCCATTAGCTTGCCAAAACTATATTAAGTCGATATACCTAGAGACTGATTTTATTACAACTAAAGATATAGTAAATTTCATTCTAGAGATTGATGCAGGCGTTAGCATTTTCAAAGTACAAGTAAAAACAGGGAACCTTGAGAGAAGATTGTCAATAAAAAACGTAATGATTTTGCTAAAGAATTAAGGTGGTATTTGCTTATTATGCCTTAACTAGTTCAATGCAGAAATCCTAAGACAATTTCTTCGTCAGGTTCGTTTCTAAAAAACTTTCGATTGAAGCGTAGCTGGCTCTTTTTATTATTGCTCTTTACCAAGTAAGGTGTGATCTGCCGCTATTTCAGTCAAAGTTCTGCGTTGTTAAAGCTGTTATTGAGGATTTCAAATGAAATTTATTGCTTCTGTCTTAAGTCCAGTACGCTTCCTAGTTGTGGCTTTTACTTGCGCCTTACTATTGTTATCTAGTGCTTTTCCTGCTTTTGCGATCGATAGTTACCAAAGTGACCCTACCGAAGGTACTACACAACTGCTTGACATTCAGGCCAAAACTGATGAAGCCGGTAAAGCACCACCAATAGGATTGAAAAAGACTCAAAAAGAGACTAACGAAGGACTTAATGAGGTTCAGGGAGCTGCTGATATTGACAAGCAGAAGCGTCCAGAAAATTCCCAGAGTGCAACCTCAGTGGAAGAAAATATAAAGAATGCATTGGAGAAAGTTACAGGTAAGAACTAAATTAATAGTTCTGGTAATTTTTCGATAGTAATGGGTGATTGCGTAAAAGCAGTTACCCATTACTAATTAGTATTGTTCACCTGACGGCTACAATTTAATTATAAAAATATATTCACCCTTGAGCATCTATGGTGAAACTGGGTTTGCATAGTTTTGATTAAAGATATCTTAATTGATAATTATATTTAGTATATTTTATTGTTGTAGCCAAAAAATCAATAAAGTTCGCTAATTACTAGAATATTGGCTTAACACTACCTATTAAGGCATAGGCATATAATTAATTTCAGCCGACAATGTTACCTTTGGTTGATGTGGAATCTATCTGAAATTTGAGAAATTAATGGATAAGTTTGCTTAGGGATGGAAAACAATGCGTTCGATAAACATTGGTTTGACTGAAGAACAGCGTCAAGGTGTAATTAATCTGTTAAACCAAGATTTGGCAGATGCTTATCTACTGTTGGTGAAAACCAAAAAGTATCACTGGGATGTCGTTGGGCCTCAGTTCCGCTCTTTGCACCAGCTTTGGGAAGAACACTACCAAACGCTGACTCTAAATATTGATGCTTTGGCAGAGCGGACTCGTGCTTTGGGCGGTTATCCAGTTGGCACAATGGAAGGATTTCTTAAGATTGCTAGCCTCAAAGAACATGCTGGTAATGTTCCCACAGCAACGGGGATGGTAGCTAATCTAGTGAATGATCACGAGCAGGTTATTCGTAACTTAAGAGACCATGTGGATCAGTCTGGTGACCAGTTCCACGATCAGGGAACTGCTGACTTTCTGACTGGACTGATGGAACAGCATGAGGAAATGGCTTGGATGCTGCGTTCATTCATTGAAGGCGAAGCACTGGGCCCAGATGGTAGACAGCCAGCAGAAGGGGCTAAGACTCCTGTAGGTGTGTAGCTCATAACGTCTGAGTAGAGGATGGTTGTCTGTGAAACCAGTGAGAAGGAGGATTGATTTCTCCTTCTAATTGGTATGAAGGAATTAATCTGCCTGCATCTATCTATTCACCATATTCATTGCAGAAACAAGATAATACAAGCCAAACAGGGGGTTTTAAGTGTCAGAAGTATATAAAGCAGAACGTACTATCTCTGCTGTATTTAAAGAGCAGAAGCAAATTGATGATGTGATTCGGCGTTTACTAGACAGGGGTGTGCCTAGAGATCATATTTCGGTCATGGGTAGAAATTTCCAGTCCGAAACTAGAATCGCTGGCTTTATTAGTAAAAAAGATGTGATTCTGGGAGGTTTAAGAACAGGAGCAGTTTTTGGTTCCTTGTTTGGTTCCTTTCTCAGCTTGCTCACGGGTGTAGGCGTACTGTTTATTCCTTTTGTCGGCCCAATCGTGGCAGCAGGGCCTATTGGTGCAGTGCTGTTGGGGGCTGCTAGTGGAGCGATCGCAGGTAGTGCAGGTGCCGGTCTAGTATCGGTTTTAACTACTTTGGGGATGCCAGAAGATAAAGCGGCTATCTACCAAACCCGCTTACAAGCTGGCGAGTTCTTAGTGATGGCAGAAGTTCCGAGCGATCGCACTGGCGAATTTCAATTGTTGCTCGAAAGTGCTGGTGGCGAAGAAATTCACACAATTGAAAAAACCTTTGCTCGTCCTTGTCCTGGACAGTGCAACAGCCCAGAAGACTTGTCTCCTGAAGTTCGCGCTCATCTTTCTGATGAAGCTCAACGCACATTCATTGAGCGCTATAATACTGTCTTCAATGAGAAAAATGACGAGTTCACTGCTGAACAAGCCGCTTGGGAGTCTGTTCATCAGCAATATGATGAAGATGAAAATGGGGTTTGGTCAAAAGCTAAGGTTAAAGCTTAAAGATTTCCAAAAAATAAATTATCAAGAAAGGCAGAGGGCAGAAGGGAATTCTGATGGAAAGTTCTCTGCCCGTGACCGTAGCGAACTTGAGTTTAAGACCCCCACCAAAAAATTTGGTGGCTCCTATTCAGGAGGGATCTGAATCTAGGGTGTTAGGTTTTCGCGGGCTTTTCCACATAACCTGAATTGTCAGCCGCATGAGTAATATCATGTCCGCTTGATTACTTATTAAACCCGAAGAACCCCACCCCGCCAAAGCTGTGCTTTGTCTCCCCTCCCCGCTTGCGGGGAGGGGTTGGGGGTGGGGTAAAGCGTATGTGGGACAAGCGTTTGAGCTTAGGTTGACACCTATTGGCATTGCCGTGTCCCTACCCGTGAGAATCGCTATATCTGCGGTTTTAAATCTTCGTTAGGGCAATTTATAGCTACCAACACGCAGATTTAACTCACCTTGGCGCGGGTTTTGGCTGAATATAAATGCACCTTCTTCACTTTCCCCACTAGATAAAAAATCGATCTGTTGCTCTCCTGTTTCTGTAACTTTACCGTTAATCAGTAACTCAGCCATAATTTGAACTGACTCGGCTGTATCTCCTCCACTATTTACGACTTCAAAGGGAACATAAAATTGCCCATTAATTTCCCGAATTGTTTGTTTTTTGCTGACAGAAACAATGGGAGGTTGATTCTTTTCGTTCAGCCAAGTGTAGCCCACCAAACTCACAATGATTGCTACGATAAGTGAGGCGACGCTGAATGTTACCCACTCTGCAATTGAACGCTTTGGTTGTTCTGTTTTAGTCATATTGCTAACCTTCCGGCTGCACCGCCAATAGTTGCAGGTAAGCCCAGCATCAAGGTGTGATCTAACCACATTGTCCAAGGGTCGCTAAAAGTTAACTTTTGAAAAAACCACAGCATAAAAGCGCTTGCTAGCAGTGATACTAGGTAGGACATAATGGTTTCGCTTGATGGTCGTTGGAAAATTCCCTTTTGCTGTCTTCGCTTTTGCTGGTCAGAAAAGCCTGCCTCAAATACAATGCCATAAGAAATCAGCAAAGATGTGGCGATCATTGCCAATTGCCAAGGTGGCGAGGCGGCGGCTGCAAGCATAGGAATTTCATCTGTTGGAGCTATGTTAAATGCAATTATGGTTGCACCAATCAGGGTTACACCCACATCGGCAAAGGTGGCGTGTAACTCATCCCCTTTGTTCTTGGTTGTGCTATTTACCCGATCGCTTGCTTGTGATTTTGCATTGCCATTTCTAGTATCTCCCAAAAGCTGGTTGGCTAATGCTACACCGAGGGTGAAAGGCACACTTTCAAAGATGATTTTACCTAAAGATTCCTTTAGGGAAGTTTCTGGGGTCAATTCTCGCAATAGTAGCAGCACAAAGGCAGAGCAAGCTAGCCCGATCGCGATCGCTTCTACGGTATCCATTACGGCTTGAGGAGCTAGCCAGCTATATCTGCGTTTCCGAAAGCCTTCTGTGTGATTCAGCAAGTAAACCACAATAAACATGAATGCGATCGCCATCATCATCAGTTGTGGTTTTACCAATGAGCCAATCCACCAAACCTCCATTGTGTACAGTAAAGGTATACCAAATAAAAAACCTCCGCAAGCACCCCGTATGATGTCATTAATCTCACTCCTCCATACTTTTTTTTGACGTTTTGTTGCCATTTCCTTTTGTTGAAAATTTGCTTTGACTTATATTAATTCTCTATGAATATGTATATAGCAGTCCTAAATTATTCGTGAAAAGTTAGATCCCCAACTTCTCAAAGAAACCGGGGATTTGAACACCGCGAATTTATGATACAGGAGATTTTAAGGAAAGTGTTGTACACAAGCTAAATCTCAAAGCCAGATATAAAGCCTGTTTTACTTCTAAATTCTGATACTAATTCTGTATGAAGATGCGCCTATACTGCAAGAACGAACCGCCCTTCGGGTTCACCAGTCGCCTACGGCGGGAAACCCGCCTACAGCGCTGGTTCACCAAGTACGCCAAGTACGCCAAGAAATAAGAAATTAAGAGATTTGGCGCAGCTTCACAAAGAAACGGTATGAATTCTGAATTCTGAATTCTGCTATATCTTCATATTTTTTCAGTCGGGTGTTCTGTCGCAGCCCGTATCTATCTTAAGATACATAATCTAACAAATTCTTCTCTCGGTTGATGGAAGTCACAAATAATACACTACTGTTAGTTTATGTAATAGCTGAATCAACTACAAGCTGGAAATAAAAACCATGAGTGCTGAAAAAAGAGTAGAAGCTACTGCAAAAAATATTGAAGGGAAAATTCAAGAGGTTGTGGGTGAAATAACCGGCAATCCACAAGATAAGGCTGAAGGACAAACAAAGCAAGCCCAAGCCCAAGCTACTCACACTGTAGAAAACATTAAAGATGAACTTAAGAAAGCTTTAGACTAATTTAGTTTTTGCAGTGTAAATAGTAATCTTAACGATGATTCTATTACTGATAGTCTAACATTAATTACTCCACTATCTTTTAGGAAGTGGAGTTTTTGTGTTATTGGCGTAAAATTTGAAAGGGCAATATTTTGAGCAAGCCAATTTATCGGGGGGTTGGGGGGATCGACTCAAAACCTACGCAGTATTGACTACAACCCTAATGATTGTAAGTCTTGGCTATACGGCTACATACGCGCTAGCGGCTTCCTTTAAAATACGTTTAAGATGGGAAAATATCAATAATCATTGGGAGGAATCAATCGTCATGACTGTTATTCTTGCAAAGTGGACGATTGACGAATATCACCGCATGATTGATGCTGGCATTTTGAGCGATCGCAAAGTAGAACTACTTAAGGGAGAAATTGTCGAAATGTCGCCGGAAGGGGAACCCCATGCTTATTGTAGTGATGAAAGTGGTGAGTATCTGGCAAAGTTATTGGCTGAACGTGCCAAAATTCGTCATGCCAAGCCTATCACATTACCCAACGACTCGGAACCAGAACCAGATATTGCCATTGTCCAACGTTTAGGACGCGAGTATCGAGAGCATCATCCCTATCCAGAAAATATTTTCTGGTTAATTGAGTATTCTAACTCCAGTTTAGAAAAAGATTTACAGAGAAAAAGCAAAATATACGCAGAAGCAGGTATTTTAGAGTATTGGGTTGTCAATCTCAAAAAGCTACACTTAGTGGTGTTTCGGGAAATCTTAGACGGAGAGTATGCCACAAAACTAACATTGACTACGGGAACAATTCAACCTCTGGCATTTCCAGATATTTCTGTTGCGGTGGCACAGATAATTAACAATTAAGATAATTTAAATAAAAAGTCAAATTCCATGACTTTTACCAATTACCCAATTCCGCCGGAAAAACCGCGCTAAAGCTGATTCTTCTAAAGATAGATAAATTGGGCGTCCGTGGGGACAGGTGCGAGGGTTGCGAGTGCGTTGCCAATCATCTAAAAGTGTCTGCATTTCTTGTTGGTTCATAGGTGTACCATTACGAATGGCACTGCGACAGGCGACAGCTACTTGGGCTGTTTGTAAATCGCCTCCCCAACTAAGTTCTAAAATTGCTTCTGCACAATCGTCTCGCTGCTGCAAAGGTGCGGGTATGTTTCGCACTGCCCAAAGTTGTTCGCCAAAGGGTTCTATTTCTAAACCGATGCGTTGCAGTTGCGATACTTGCGCTGGCGACAATTGATAAAGAATGATTGGCGGTTCGACGGGGACAAGTTGCCAATCATCACACAATTGCTCATACAAAACTCGCTCATGGGCAATGTGCTGTTCCACTAACCATATACCACCTGGATGTTCCGCCACAATATAGGTGTTGCTAACTTGAGCGACAGCTTTTAAGGAGTTAGGAGAGACGCGATTAATCGCGTCTGTACAAGGGTTAGGATTTTGAGAATTGAAATTGTAGCTGCCTTTGGCTTCTGCGGCTTTGAGTAATTTACTAACTCGTGTTGTATGGACAGCTTCTTTGAGATTGCTAGAAGAAATGCTGAGTGCTTGGTTAATAGCTTGGGTAATTTGCTCTTGCCAATAAATGATTTCGTTGAGATAAATTTCTGTTTTTGCTGGATTGCGATTCCAGTTAATTTGATCTGGGGAAATGGCAAGATGTAAGAAACAAATTGGATAGCGATCGCGTGGTAATGTTCTGTGAAATGCTGATAATATTGTTTGCTCTAGTTCTGGTGTCTTAACCATCCGTCCGTTAATGGCTACACGTACCCAATCTGGACGATGACGATGAGTGCGATCGGGTAATCCTACCACTAAAGTGAGTAAGGAGTTAGGAGTAGAGACGCGATTCATCGCGTCTGTACAGGAGTTGGGAGTAGAGACGCGATTCATCGCGTCTGTACAGGAGTTGGGAGTAGAGACGCGATTCATCGCGTCTGTACAGGAGTTGGGAGTAGAGACGCGATTCATCGCGTCTGTACAAGAGTTCGGAGGGTTGGGTATTTCGAGTTTGACTTCTTGCAAATCACCTTGTCGCACTTGGGGTAAAATCTGCGGTAGCAATTGCCCAGTTGTCGCGGCGGGAGAGATGGTAAACCATTGACGGTCATTTTGCCAAATCTGCCAAGTAACATGAGGATGACACAGGGCGATTTGGTGAATTGTGGCTTGCACGGCTTTCATTTGCTGTGCTGCTGTGGGCAATCCCTGACGACGAGATGAGCAATTACCGAAAAGATGAGAAACTGTCACCACTGTACCAGGTGCGATCGCAGTTACTTCAACTTGCACAACTTCCCCACCATCGCCATAGCTAATTCGCCATCCTAATTTTCCACCCACAGGACGACTCAAAATTTCTAAATCTGCCAGAGTCGTTAAGCTATGTAACGCCTCACCACGAAATCCTAAACTGTTAATTTTCCATAAATCGGCACTAGAACGAATTTTACTGGTGCTGTGGGCTGTGGCTGCTTGTTGCAAATCATCTAGGTTCATTCCACAACCATTATCTGCCACACGAATTCGCCATTGCTGCGGCCATAAAGAAACCACAATTCGCGTTGCACCTGCGTCTAGGGAATTTTCTACTAATTCCCGCACCACAGAAGCGAAACAGTCGATTACCTCACCAGCTGTAATGAGATATACGACTTCTGTTGGTAGAGCTTGAATAGTAGATGCCATAAATTATAGTTTATAACACGATGTGCAACTTAATTTTTGACCTCACTTCCATTCCTCTCTCCTGCTCTTGAGAGGCTTTGAATTCTCCCCCAACGCTAGTAGGGAAGGGGGCTGGGGGGTTAGGTTCGAGTAAAAGTTGCACACAGCGTTTATAGCTTCTGGGTACAAGGGAAGTGGGGGGAGTGAGGAAGTTGAGCCAAATAAGGAAGCGAATTTACAAAAAATTTTTATCGCTGACGTGGTAGCATTTATGGCGAACTACGAATTACAAATTGGTATTCTATGCTTACTTGCTAGAAAATTGATTCTCTAGCTCATAGCACAAAGATTCTCCTCGTTGTCATTATAGTAGAGGTCTTCAAATGACACTGCGATCGCATAATATATGTCTTGTTGGGCTAGTTTTGTCTTTAGTTAGTGTGGGTGCGAATACGACAAAAGCGATCGCCCAGACTATTTATCCATTTGATGTAGTATACAACACGGAAGTCACTCTCACACCTATCCCATCGACCGACGTATCAAAAGCATTTGTCTCAGGCTTTAATTCTGATGCTCCTTACGGTCTGAGTAACTTTTAAAGCATAAATAACTACAGCCGAACTGATCCCAATACTGGTAATCTCGTATTCTTGCAAGACCCAGCAAAATTTGGTTTACAAGGCTTACCAATCGGCAGAGATGAGTTTTTTGGCAGTGGCGATGATAAATTATTTGGCAGCAGTAGCGCTACTGCTTCATTTGACTTTATCAACCGCCAATTAGTAGGTTCTGGTACTATAACTATCACTGGTGGTGCAGGTAGGTTTAGCGGTGCTACAGGTATATTAAACTTTAGTGAAATTGAGTCACTCGATCAAGATCCAACTGCTCCCTTGAAAGGTCAAGCTTTTTTGAGTGGTTCCTTCCAGACACCGCAGAAAACTCCAGAACCAAGAACTAACACAACACTATTCGGAATATGTGTAATTGGGACTGGTTGGCTCTTACGTAGGGGTTGACGGTTGACGGTTGACGGTTGACGGTTGACGGTTGACGGTCAACAGTCATCAGGTAAATGTACAAGTTAAATGCGTAACAGCTTATCTACTGTGCATTATAGCTTTCTCTACAGCATCAAAAAAACACACTGATTGCAACATTAATTAACATTAACTAGTTCCGTGGGTTTAAGTCCCCCGGTTCAATAAAAATTTTGTTTTGTGTTGGGGTTAAATCCCCATTACAAAACAAAATTTACTGTCTTCGCAGCGGGGCGAAGCCCATTACGAATTACGAATTACGAATTATTTAAATCATCTTACTTTCTGCCTACCTCTAGATGGTGGTTAATTACTATCCCTTGTTGCCAATACTTTAGGTGGTTCAGGTTTCAGTAACCCATTCAACAGGGATGCGGGACGTTGAGTGTAAGGCCAAGCAAAAGCATGACGGAAAGCTGCATCCTGACAAGCTTGTAGTTGTGCAAAACTGATAATATTGTAAGTCAAGAGATTCTCATACTCAAATGGCAGACGCACATTGTGCAATCCAGCATTATCAGTACAGATAGCAATATCTACCCCAGCATCAAAACAACGGTCAAAAACTAATTTGAGTTGACGGATATCCTGCAATGTACCAGTTTTCAGGTAAGTTGTGGGGCAAACCTCTAAACACTGTCCGCGTCTAGCTACATCATTAAGTAACTCTGGATATAGTAGGGGAATTTGGATACCGTGACCGATTCGCATGAGATAGGGTAACAGTTCAGGGTAACAGCCAGCAGTGGTTTCATATAGATGTCCGGTGGTGTTAACGCCCTGCGATCGCGCATAATCATATAAGCTAATCCATTCTTCTAAGCGATCAGCATAATAGCTATCACCCCCCGCTACATCTACTGCACAGACATACTGCTTATTTTGCGCCGCCAAATCAACAATCGCCTTGTTCACCTCATAAGGTAGGCGCGTGTGCATACAGAGAATTTGGCTAGTAACAATCGGATATTCTGGCTGGTTGCTGGCAAGCCCTACTACTTGAACGATTTCTGCCATCTTGTCAATTCTTTCGGATTGACTCAGATGCTCAGGTGTCCGCAAATAGGGAGTGTAACGCAGTTCCAGATAAGCCAAATTTTCAAAAATGTAAGCACCCCGCACTAAGCGATAGATAAAGTAAGGCAAAGTCTCAACAGTTTGCACACTTTCTACCAAGGTGTGTAATTCTAGATACTCATCCAGGGTGTTGCGTGGACGGGTGTAAAAATCCTCAAATTGTGAATAGTCAGCAAAGCGGGAAATCAACTCTGAAGAATGTCGCTCAAAATATCGCCATAGAACTCGTGGTACGACCGAGCCGCCTAGATGTCTATGTAATTCAGCATATAAAGCCATAGTGGTATTTTTATGTAAAAATTTCATTGATTGTAACAAAAACATAGAAGGAAAAAATCTGGACTCGAAAAAATTTAGCTCCAGAGAAATTGGAGCGCAGGTTTTCCACCATCTGGATTTTTCAGATAAGGCTTCCGGCCTAGAGGCTGCGCGAAGGTCGGGATTTTATCCTTATTTTCTGAAAATCCAGCATTTATATAGTGTTTTGAGCATAAATAAACTTGACATCATCAAGATTAAATTGATAGCATTGATATCCTTGATTTTTGTGTTACACTGGAAGAACATTGCTATTGTTGAGCAAGTGAAATATAGCAATATATTTTTCCTTTAACTAAGCAAATTCCTGGCAAGGTTGGTATTAATTGAAAATTCAAGCGTTGGAAGTCAAGGCTGGCGATCGCATTATTGCTTACTGCAATAACAAAATGCAAACCTGCAAGGTAAAACGTATTTTAGATCCCGGTCAAGCTAATATCACATTATCAGTATTCACATCTGAGAATTATCGCGGTTGCTCAGTTTCATCTATAGTCCGCTTTCAGAGCAACGCCTTGGTTGATTTGGTAAGTTAAAAATCAAGTAAACATTGAATCTCAAAAATATCTCTAGCTATTGTCCAGCCTCAAGCTGGATATAGTTATTTGAAAGGTGCGATGGCTGGGTTGGGCTACGCCTATGCACAAGACTTATCCGTTATATCATGTTCGCTTGATTACTTATTAAACCCGAAGAACCCCACCCCGCCAAAGCTACGCTTCGTCTCCCCTCCCCGCTTGCGGGGAGGGGATTAAGGGGTGGGGTGCAATGACTGTGGAAATCATAACTAATTATGCGAACATGATATTAATTGTGGCTGGATGATTTTCTAGAAAAACGCCCTCACACTATAGCAGTGCAGGCGGAAATTTTTGAACCAACTGATATTATGTTCATGCGCCGCCAATAAATGTGAGAACTAGGCACAAAGTGATTATAATTGTGCTTAGTTTCTAGTAGTTTGTCAAATTTAAATTGATGGATAAGCAAGTTCGTAGTAAGGACTTTAGTCCTTAATTCCCTTGCAACCACTCATCCAAGCGAGACATTTCCACCGCACGGTTCAACAGCAATCCATTCACCTCGTTTGAGCCGGAGTGGAGGGCTAAAATATAATACTTGCCGTTTATATTACTGATAATTGCACCTCCAGAAGCACCGTGATTAGTATCACAGTTGTGGTACAACAAATTATCCTGACGGCGTAAGATGCTGCATTCCAGGTGAACGCCAGCAGTCATACTTTCACCAGCAGCGAGGTTTTCGTATATCTTGGGGTTGGGGAAATCAGCAGAGTAGCCGACTAAGGCGAATTTTTTTGTATCTCCAACAAGAGTAGAAGATGGTAGGGATTTCCAGCCCAAATAACCATATTTTTTACCGATAGGCTTGTTGAGTTTCAAAATCGCCCAATCATTTGCGTAATCGCCTAAATCGCCATTTTTAAAGTCTGTGCCGTAATAAACATTAGTTGCATAAGCTACATCATTTTTACTTTTGACGACACCATTAACTAAGTTTGGCAGAAATACCAACTCTTGACTAACTTTTCTGGTTTCCGGGTTAACGACACAGTGAGCATTTGTCAAAACAACGTCTTCAGCAATCAACGTTCCCGTGCAACTGTAACCGCCACCATCAGCACCTATCCCCTCGATTTTACCAATGGCTGACCAAGGGTAGTCTCTGCTAGTCATGGGAATACGGTCATCCTTTGAACCAATGATTACCCGTTCTCCGGGGAGTTCTTCCTTCTAATTTAGCACCGAAGGCTCCCCTTTTCCTTCTAGTTTAAATTCTCCGGGATTTTCAACCTTGGTAAAGCTGGGTGGGGTTTGTGGTTTGGCTGAGACTGAAGCCCAAATCCCCAAAATTCCTACCCCAATTGTTGCTACGCAGGGAAGAATAAATTGTCTGGATGTAAATATGCTTTTCATGAAAAATCACTCCTGTAAATTTTGTCTCAAAGTAGGTTGGGTTGAACAAAGTGAAACCCAACATTTTCCGGGGCTTGTTGGGTTTCGTTCCTCAACCCAACCTACGATATTCACTTATCAGCAACAGGTGCGAGGATAAGTTGACTCAGTTCATTAGCAGCTTGAGCCATTTCTTCTGGGGAAACTCCCAGCATCCCAGGATTTCTTAAGTTGTTGTATAAATTCTTGGCTGCTTTGTCTATCTTTTCACTTCCTGGGAGTTCATAGCTATAGAGAGAGTCGGGTGTGACAGCCCAAAGATAGCTACGTTTTTCACCTAAAGAATATTGCAATAGCAGTGTGTCTTTATCTAGTTGTTGCTGAATTTCTTTGAGAGTCAGAGGTTGGGGATATATCAAATCGGCATATTCAGGGTTATTGGCGCGGATTTTTATCTGAAGTTCTCGCTGTTGTTTGAGTAAGTCTTGGATTTGTTGTTTGGTGTTGGTTAAAAGTTGTTCTGGGGTTTCTTTTTTAGTTGATAGTTCTGATAATAATTTTTCTTTAGCATTGATTTGCCATTGTAGACGGCGTTCTTCTGCTAAAAGTGTTGGGTCAATGCCTTTTTTGATGTCTATTTTAGCTTCGGTTAGTAATTCTATTAGAACACGGGCACGAGAGCGATCGCTAACTTCCAGTGCCAAAGCATCGTATCCTTTTGATGGGTCTTTTTTGTGCAGTTCCATCAGCAGGTCGGTGTAGAACTTGTAGTAGTTTTGGACTGAGGCAAAGTAAGAAGCGCGTAGTTCTTTGTTAGCTATTTTGGTGCGTAAATCTTCAATGATTTCAATAGCTGCTTGAATATGTGTTTGGGCTTGTTGTAAATTACCCTGACTGCGTTCTAGGAAAGCCATGTTAAAGAGGGTGTTGGCTTCCCCTCCCTTGTCCCCCACTACACGGCGTATGGGTAAAGCTTGGTTGTAGTATTTGAGCGCTTCTTGCTTTTCCCCTAAATCGGAGTAGACTTTGCCAATGTTAAGAAGGGTGACGGCTTCCCAGCGTTTATCATCAACTTGTTGCCAAAGCTTCAGCGCTTCTTGCCATTTCCTAAGATATTAAACAATTACTTTGGTTCATATATGAAAGCTGAAGAATATCCGTTTGTTCAGGAGTTAATTACGGATAAACAAGGTCAAGTTCTCAAAGTAGTCCTAGAGTTTAAGGCATATCAGCGCTTATTAGATGCGATTGAAGACGAAGGACTTTACCCTGCAATGCAAGCAGTTAAGGGCGAAACACCTTTAAGGAGGAATGAGGCTCTTGAGGAACTTGAACAACTATGAATTGCGAGTATATGCCTAGTTTTATCAAAGACCTTAAGGCGTTGAAAAGTACCCCGGTGTTCGAGTCTGTTAAATCTCTTGTGTTTGATGAGATTCCTAGCTAAGTGGTTACGCAAAATTATTTATGTCATTGCGTTCGCTCTTAGCGTTCCCGTTGGCGCAGCCTAAGAAGAGAAGGGTACGAAGTGAAGCAATCCAAAGCCGCAAGCGAATTGCTTCTCTACGAGACGCTCCGCGAACGTTTCGCAACTCTTAGAGACGCACTCGCGTTCGCTCCACTCGCAATGACAAATGTATATTTAATTTTGCACAACTACTTATTCCAGTCTGGATGAAATAAGTAATCTCAAAAAGTCGCGTCTATGATCTAGAATTTTCATCAAACAACCTTAACCGAACCGTATTGAGAGTGGTATCAGAAGAGAAAGCCAATCATCGACGGCGATTAAAACACAATTAATAGCGTGAGGTGCGATCGCTCCCCGCTAAAATCACAATAAGTAAAAAAAGTCAAACAAAAATTATGTAGCTTGATCGCCGCAATGCTCAAGCGATAAGCAACAGAAAACTTAGGCTATTTTTTTCGATCTAAGAGCGATGTCTAGAACGGGCTACGCCTCAATACAGTTCAGTTAAACATTTCTTTCTTCTCTCGGTGTTCTCTGCGCCTCTGTGGTAGCCTGCGGCAAGCCCTCCGGCTTGGTGCAGTCGCTCATGGGGGAAACCCCCAAGACCGCGCTGCTTCACCGCTTTGCGTCTACGTTAAAAAAATTGACTTGTCTAATTGAGATGATCTTACCCTGACAAAGCGATGCCTACGGCAAGCAACTCTTGGAGACGCACTCGCGTTCGCTAACGCTGCACTAAGATCACCATTCAATTGATGGCTTTTGTTAATTCTTTTTCACATCACGAGCCATATTGAGAAAGTAGTCGTCAATTTTGGCATTAGAACGACGGCGGGTAGTGGCGGAAATTTTAGGAGTGTTATCCTGATTCGTTTCACTTGGCTCTTTTGCAGAAGCTTGTTTTATACCTTGCTGCTGATCAGATTCCAAGAAATAACCAGAGCTATTGAATCCAAACAGGTTGCCAAAAAAACCAAAGAAATTTCCGAAAAAATTAGAAACACTTTGGAATAAAACACCAAACAAGCCTTGAATCCGAATGAACAAGTTCCGAACAGTTTGAGTTAGACGAAACATAACAGCACCCTCTATGATTGCCTATTATCATTGTGACTTAATTTCAATAGGAGGAATGGTGCTATGCAAAAAATCTACCAGGCGTAGGCGTGAGAGCAGCGAGAATTTATTACAGGTTACATTTGAAACATTTATACTTGGCACCACTAACCCGATAATTGCGTCAACTTTCTTGCAGCTAAATTACTGTATCAGTTTTCCTGGTGCAGCAATTTAACGTTGATATGGAATGATATATAACCAATTAACCTCATTTAGTAAGCAGAAGTAATGACAACTCAGTTCTGGGAAAAAACCATAGAAATTAATGCTACTCTAACTAACTTACTATTTACACCTGTGCATAGAGGCTTACTCCTGTGTCGCAGCAAGCTACACAAAGCGTCTGGTATTGCCCCTAGTCGCCTCATTCATCAAGGTTGGTTGCTTTTAAGGAAGCGTCTGCTGCCATTATTATGTCTGATATCATTCGTTGCGGTATTACTACTCAACACTTTTGCCCCTACCATTGCCCAACTACCTCCTCAACCTCGTCAAGAAATTCGGGGGGTGTGGCTGAGTGGTAACGATTTTAGCGTTTTCCGAAATCGCTCAAAGGTGCTTGCAGCCATGAGCCAACTGCGGCAGTTAAACTTTAACACTGTTTATCCAGTAGTGTGGAACGATGGCTATACATATTACCCCAGCGCCATCATGCAAAAAAAGGGTATTCCCTTCTTCTTCAAGGGAACAGATGGACAAGATGTGATTGCAGACATAATCAGCCAAGCCCGCAGAGAAGGGTTACTAGCAATACCTTGGTTTGAATTTGGTTTCATGGTTCCCCTAAGTTCGGAACTTGCATCAGAGCATCCAGATTGGCTGACACAAAAGCCGGATGGGACTCAAACTTCAATTAGTGCTGCGGGTGAAGTAGCTTGGTTGAATCCGTTTCACCCGGAAGTGCAAAAGTTTATCACTGAACTCGTGATGGAAGTCATTACTCAATACGATGCTGATGGCGTTCAATTTGACGACCACATGAGTTTACCTGTAGATTTTGGTTACGATAAATACACAATTAGTCTATATACTCAAGAAACTGGCAATCCTCCCCCGCCCAATCCCCAAGCCCAAGCATGGATAAAATGGCGGGCAGATAAAATCACTGCATTCATGGTAAACCTTCACCAAACCGTGAAAGCTAGAAAACCGAATGCCATCTTCTCAGTTTCTCCTAATTATTATGATTTCGCCTACAAGCTGCAACTGCAAGACTGGCTCAACTGGGTACGGTTGGGTATTGTCGATGAGTTAGTCATGCAAGTATACCGTAATGATTTAGAAAGTTTTATCGCTCAAATTAACCGCCCAGAAATTTTAGAAACACAAAAAGTCATCCCAACTGGTATCGGTATTATGGCAGGATTGCGAAATCGCCCAGTTTCCATGCCACAAATTCAATCCCAGGTAGAAGCAGCGCAACAACGCGGTTTAGGTAGCGGCTTTTTCTACTACGAAAGCCTTTGGGATATCGCGCCTGAACCAGCAGCACAACGACAGTCAGCATTTGCGGCTCTTTTCCCAAATCCAGCGTTGCGCGACATCTCTCAAAATACACCCCGCAAGCCAACTTTTGATACCATATCCTTACCTTTATACACAAAACCTTCCCTCGGTCAACGGGTTCGCGGTTATTTTCTGGAAATGGCGATCGCAGGTGGTCAACCAAGACGTATCTTATTAGATACAGGTTCAGCAGGGCTGCGAGTTCCCAAAGAGTTTTTAGGTAATGCCCCTATCCGCAGAACCGGACAAAATATCAAGGAGGTATTAAGTGATGGTACTATCCTGGAGGGAGAATTAGTTTATACTAACATCCGGTTTGGTTTGCTTCCCGCCGCAGAACCCGTTCTGGTACAGATTGTTACTAGTCGCCAATGTACTGCCCAAAAGCCAAATTGTTCAGCAAAGAGTGGTGTGCCATTTTCTGGTATTATCGGTGTCAACTATTTTGAAAAGTCACTTCTCTATAATCCGTTAAGAAAATTACCAGGAAATCTGAGTAACGGATTTATCGTGATTGGAAATGGTGGTAGTAACAAGAATGGCAGTTTAATCCTCGGTTTGACTGCCAATAATCAAGCAGGTTTCAAAATGGCTGCTTGGAGTCAACAAAGCGAAATTAATGGTGTACCTGGTAATAGATGGGACTCTCGACTGAGCAAAGTTTGTTTAACTCTTGCTGGGAGTTCTGCTAAAAATTCTTGTAATGGCACAACGATCGCTGATACTGGAACTATTAATGGTTTGACTGAATTCAAGTCAGCTTCCACAGCAGGTAAACTTAAACCAGGAGTGTTACGTTCAGCAAATGCTCTAAAAATAGCAATTAATGGCATTTTTGATTATAGTGTGACACCAGGAACCCGCGACGGATTTAATCGCTGGAATTTGAGTATCTCACCGCAAGCAGAACTTCCTATATTTGTAAATACTGGCATCGCATTTTTTGATAAATACGATGTACTTTTTGACCAAGTTAATGGAAGACAGGGTTTTCGCAGTCGGCGGTAATATTATGTCCGCATAGATAGTTATGCTAACCACGATCATTACACCCCACCCCTTAATCCCCTCCCCGCTTGCGGGGAGGGGAGACAAAGCACAGCTTTGGCGGGGTGGGGTTCTTCGGGTTTAATAAGTAATCAAGCGGACATGATATAATATTATGTCCGCATAGATAGTTATGCTAACCACGATCATTACACCCCACCCCCAACCCCTCCCCGCAAGCGGGGAGGGGAGACAAAGCATAGCTTTGGCGGGGTGGGGTTCTTCGGGTTTAATAAGTAATCAAGCGGACATGATATAATATTATGTCCGCATAGATAGTTATGCTAACCACGATCATTACACCCCACCCCCAACCCCTCCCCGCAAGCGGGGAGGGGAGACAAAGCATAGCTTTGGCGGGGTGGGGTTCTTAGCGTTTAATAAGTAATCAAGCGGACATCATATAATATTATGTCCGCATAGATAGTTATGCTAACCACGATCATTACACCCCACCCCCAACCCCTCCCCGCAAGCGGGGAGGGGAGACAAAGCATAGCTTTGGCGGGGTGGGGTTCTTAGCGTTTAATAAGTAATCAAGCGGACATCATATAATATCATGTCCGCATAGATAGTTATGCTAACCACGATCATGCAGTTTTAGCATTCTCATCTGATGCTTGCTCTGCAACATTTTTCAAGCGGCTCGACCTGATTTTGCGGATGCGATCGCTATAGCGAACACCACCCGCCATCTCATATTCGCGGCTGTCTTTGCCGTATTTGATACCAACTACCATCAGCATCTTCTCAGAAAGCTGACTCAAGTTTTTTTCCATCTCTTCAATTTCAGTTTTAGAAGAATCAACCACAGACAGAGCGGTATTATAAACATCAATTTTGTTACGTAACTGATCGATTGACTCAATTAGTTTTTCCAGACTATAATTTTCATCAAATTTGATGTTTGGAACAATTGATTTAAGTCCAGCCGATCTTAACTGAGCTTTTTCTAAAATACGGGATGTGCGTTTTTTACGAGACATAAAATTACTCCTTTAAGATGCTTCTATAGCTAGCTTGCCTCAATTAAACTGCGTTCCGGTTCAGTAAAACTCGCATTTTTTTTACTAAAATTTTTGATTGATAACAGTAATTTTTCGTAACTTAATTACTAGATTTTGGTATTTATAAGCTCCCATAAGTCCTGTAGCTGCTCCCATAAGTTCTGTAGCTGCTCCCATAAATTCTGTAGCTGCTCCCATAAATTCTGTAGCTGCTCCCATAAATTCTGTAGCTGCTCCCATAAATTCTGTAGCTGCTCCCATAAGTTCTGTAGCTGCTCCCATAAGTTGTGTAGTTACTCCCGTAAGTTCTGTAGCGGCTCCCGTAAGTTCTGTAGCTGCTCCCGTAAGTTGGGGAGTACGTAGATGCAAAGCGGCTTGCTGATGGATATTGGTGCGTAGGCAAAGCTTTTGTTGGCGATGCCTACGGCGGTAAACTACGCAGATTGCACTAATTGTCAGTTATATCATGTCCGGCTAAATACTTGTCATTACGAACGCAGCGATAGCGGAGTGAAGTAATCGCAGAGTCAAAGGGAATTGCTTCGTTCCACTCCGTTCCACTCGCAATGACATATTGTAAGTGATTAAGCGGACATGATATTAGTGAAGTCTAGATGCATTTGTCCTGAAACACAACCCAAAGACTCTCGGCTTGACAAAAATATAACTGTTAAAATCAGCATAATAATGTCAAAATGCGAAAAAAACACACCCAGTAGCAGAAAAATGCCAGCCATTGTTAAACTACAACTCTCCTTAGAAACTTTAGCAGAAGCAATATCTTCCCTTGATTTAACAGAAAAACGTCAACTTCAAGAAGCTCTTGAGCAACAAATTTTTGAAGCCGAAGAAGCGTTGTACGATGACGATGCAGATACGCTGGCAGAAATTCAAGCAGTTCGCGCTGAGTATAGCGATGGTGAGTCAATTACTCTAAATGAATATCTTGCTAACTGGTCAAATTAGAGATAATGTAAAAAATTTCGGAGAACAAGTTTTGACAACTATTACCGATATTGGCACACTGATTAACTATAATCCTGAAATACACGGCGGTTGTCCGATTATTGCTGGTACAGGTGTGACAGTCCGACGCATAGCTATTTGGTATAAACAAGGTTACAGCGCAGAAGAGATTGCCGATCAAATTAGTCATCTGACTTTAGCGCAGGTTTATGCAGCTTTAGCTTATTATCATGCTAATTGCGACAAAGTTGATGCTGACATTGCAGCAGAAGAAGCAGAAGCTGACAGATTAGAGACACTGCATAAAACCCAAAAGCTCTCATGAGCCAAATTCGCAACAGCAACAGAAGAAAAGTAATATCATGAACACCGCCAAACTGATCACTGATGGGACTCATCAAGTTGTTATTTTGCCCGAAGATTTTCAACTCACTGGCACAGAAGTCTATATCAAAAAAATTGGTAACGCTATTGTTCTCATTGCCAAAGATAACCCCTGGCGATCGCTCATCGACAGTCTAGACAATTTCTCTGATGATTTCATGACTACTAGAGATCAGCCACTCATCGACACCAGAGAGATTTTGTAAATGCGATACCTGCTTGATACCAATATCTGCATTTACCTCATCAAGCAAAAACCTCAAAAAGTGCTGGATAAATTTCAAACCCTTAGCATTTCTGATGTGGGTATCTCCTCCATCACTGTTGCGGAACTCGAATATGGAATTGCTAAAAGCCAAGAGCAAGAGAAAAACCGCACCGCCCTGCTACAATTTTTGCTACCTTTAGAAATTGTTGAATTCAATCAAGCATCTGCGACAATTTACGGCAGCATTAGAAGCGATCTCGAAAGTAGAGGACTGATCATTGGTGCAATGGATATGCTCATAGCCGCTCATGCTCTAAGTTTAGGAGTTACCCTTGTTACCAATAATGTCCGAGAATTTTCTCGCATTCCTACGCTGTTATTAGAGAACTGGGTTGAGTAGCTGTATTATGGTTATTAGTAAATCTTAAGTAGGGGAGGCAGAATGATCGGCAGCTTCTGCCGTTCCCCAAAGGGGTTGCCAAAGGCATCATAACTTCCATTGCGTTAGGCTAAAAGACAAATATTTAACCCAATAATAACTTTATTATAACTGCTTTATTATCTAACTCCTTGCCCAAAGCCTGACCACACACAACACCCACCCAGACCAATCCACTAGAATCGTAGGTTTTTCCGTCAATCCCCCCTGGTTGGACTCAGCGAAAAGCTCGACTTTTGACGATATTGGTCAAGTGGATAAGGGCGATCGCTTGATTCTGACATAAAGATAAATCAAGGTCTTCAGAGAGTTAATGAGGACTTTACTTGTGTTCTTGGACACGAGTAAGAAAGAATCAAGAAATGAAATTATCGCGCCTTTCGTTCGCATAAAACTGCACTTTTAGGTATATGCTTAGTAACAGCATACTAGAATGATAAAACAGTGCTGAATAAATACCTTAAAGTACTTCTTTCATCTGCTTTGCTGCTTACTGTAGGAACTAGTTTCAGTGAAAACGTCAACGCTCAAGCTGTTGTTAACGATACTTTTACCGACGGTGGACTGACCAATGGTGCTGATCCGTTAGATATTTCCTGGTTTGGAATTTCATCAAATTTTTATCAAACAGTTTCAACTCCTTCTGGAATTCAATTAAGCGTAGTTGAAGAGCCTATTCTTGGAAGTGGAAAAGCTTTAAACCTTGACACTCCCTCTTTTACTACTAGCAATCCCGATTTTATTCCTCCTCACTTTGCCCTTGGAACTTTCGCTCCCGTTAGTTTAGGAAGTGATCCAGGTGATACGCTTTATTTGAGCTTTGATTTTCGTTTTACTACTAAACCTAGTACCTCCACAACCTCTAGTCAATATCCGAATTTTCGCGCAGGGGGTTTACGTTTTGGTCTATACAACTCTGCATCTACTCTTGTGACGACTAATATTTTGGCTTCACTTGTCGGCAGCGGCACTCCTGTGGAAGATGACGGTGGTTATTTTGTAGTAGTTGGTCTAGCTGGTACCAGCAATCTAGGAGTTTCTAGAGAAAACTTTAACAGTAGGGATAGTATTACTGGTGGTTTTGGAGGTCTTTCGTTAATATCAACTAGCTCTGTGCCAACCATTGACGACACAGTACGTCATACAGCAGTCCTCACTATCAGACGGTTAGATTCGCAAACAGTTCGGATAAGTGCATCAATTGATGGTTTCCTTGTAAGAGCTGTTGATTCTGGCCCTGGAATCATTACCTCTTTTGATGAAATTGTAGTCAGAAGTGGTTTTAGTGATCTCAACATAAATATCGACAACGTTGTACTCCAAGCCCTTTAACCCACGCATCGAAAACCCTATGTTCGATTAGGCGGTAATACGACTGGCAATGATTGGCTTTGTGTCGAGATGTTTGTAAAAGTATGTGGTGCGTTAGGCTCAACGCCGTAATGCATCCTACTAATCAAGACTCCATCTCTGCCAATTCTAACCACCGTTCAGTTGCCACATCGATCGCTTGCTTGAGCGATTCCACATGATCGTACAATTTCTGCACCTGGCTATAATTCCCCGGTGAGACATTCGCCAGTGTTTTCTCGGTTTCCGCTTTCTCACCCTCTAACTGGGCAATTTTACCTTCCAACTGCTCAAATTCTTTTTTCTCCCAATTGGATAATCTCCGCCGCTTTGTATTCTCTACATCCTTGGGTGAAGCCGCACCATTTTGGACTTCGGCATTTTTAGGCTTCTCCTTAGTATTCGCAGCTTGTTGCTGTGCCTCTTCAGCCTTCTTATAGTCTAGATAAATCGAGTAATTACCTGGATATTGTCGGAGATTACCGCCTGACTCAAAGGAAAATACTGTGTCGATGGTGCGATCAAGAAAGTAGCGATCGTGAGAAACTACAATTACACACCCGACAAAATCCTCTAAATAATCCTCTAGTACTGCCAATGTCTGAACATCTAAATCATTGGTCGGTTCATCTAAAATCAAGACATTGGGCGCACTCATCAAGACGCGCAACAGAAATAAACGGCGTTTTTCACCACCAGAAAGTTTATTAATTGGAGCATACTGTTGATTACCAGGAAACAAAAACCGCTCTAACATTTGAGAAGCAGTAATTTGAGTACCATCGGTAATTTTGATAAACTCTCCTTCTTCTTTAATGTAGTCAATCACGCGCTGATTTTCGTTTAAGGCTGTGAGCAATTCTTCAGAATGCTGGTCAAAATAACCGATGTGAATTGTAGTCCCAATTTCTGCAATACCTGAATCTGGCTTAATCTGACCAGTAATAATATCCATTAAAGTGGATTTCCCAGCACCATTCGCACCAATAATACCGATGCGGTCTTCAGGGCTAAATTCGTAGGTAAAATTATTAATTAGGGTACGTCCATTGTATGCTTTAGAAATGTTATCTAATTCAATAACTTTTTTGCCAATGCGACGACCAACTGTAGAAATATCAACTTTACCCTGAACTTGTTTAAATTCAGTATCTCGCAGAGCATGAGCGCGGTCAATTCTCGCTTTTTGCTTGGTACTTCTGGCTTTTGGCCCTTTTTTGAGCCATTCTAACTCGCGCCGCAACAAGCCTTGGTGTTTACGTTGACTACTTACAGCAGATTCTTCAGCTAAAGCTTTCTTTTCAAGGTAATATGAATAGTTACCTGTATAGGTGTAAATGTCGCCTCGGTCAATTTCAATGATCCGATTGGTAACACGATCTAGAAAGTAGCGATCGTGAGTGATGAGAAAAAGTGCGCCGCGATAGCGATTTAAATAACTTTGTAACCATTCTACAGAAAGAGCATCCAGATGGTTTGTCGGCTCATCCATGAGCAAAACATCTGGTTCTGCTAGCAACGCCGATGCTAAAGCAATACGCTTGCGATAGCCTCCAGACAAAGTGCCTATTTTGGCATCAAAGTCAGAAATTCCTAATTTAGTGAGGATGATTTTAGCATTAGTTTCTAATTCCCAAGCACCAGTTGTATCCATCCGTTGCATCACCACAGAAAGGCGAGACATCAGTTGGCTATCATCTGGATAGTGAGCCAATTTATCTGAGAGTTCTTCATACTCACGCACCAAAGCCATGTGTTCGCCACTGTCGGCAAAAACTTGCTCTAAAACTGTGTGATTCTCATCTAAATCTGGCAACTGGGGTAAGTAGATAATTCTAGAACCAGAGTTGACTAAAATCTGACCGCTATCAATCGATTCTAACCCAGCGATCATTTTTAATAGGGTTGATTTGCCAGAACCGTTAGTACCAATTAAGCCAACTTTATCGGTAGCATCGAGGCTAAAGCTAGCATCTTTTAAAATTTCTTTGATGCCAAAGTCTTTTTTTACTGATTGGAGTGTAATAATACTCATAAGATTTAGTAGTTTTTCATTGCTCGTTAGTTAGTAGGTAAGGCAAATACCTTACCTACATTCGCTGAATTCTATAGAAATAAATCCAAGGGTAGATGTCCATACATTTCGTTGATTCCGTCTTCGTGGTAAGACTGACAAGACACTAATACGCCACGATGATGTCCAGGATATGAATCAAGATAACACAAGCCATTTTTACCATTTAATTTGATATAAACTGGGCCTTCAGGTGTCAGTAAATTGTCTGGTGGTTCATAACCCAAAGCCAGAGAATAAGTCTTCATGGCAAGTATTCCTTCTTCTGCTGTATCAGCACAGATTCCTAAAATTTGATAATCAGCAAGTTTGGCGATCAAAATTAAGGCACTACGAATTACTGATTTTTCTGATGGCTTGAGGACAGGCGCAATGTCTAGACAGTTGAATTTATTCAGTAATTTTTTCGCTTCTTCGGCGGTGAGATTCTGAGGATTGGGGGTTGACATAAACTTGGATTATTGTCTTGTTGGTTTTTCTATGTTGAAGTTGGGACTAGTACCAATACCGTTCGGATAAGCAGGGGAGGCAGGGGAGGCAGGGGAGGCTCTTGAGGAAAGAAGGTTATTGTTCAGCAATTCTTCTCTCAAGAACAGCTTCTCTTCTCCCCCTGCTCAAGAACAGCCTGCCTCAACCAAAAAATTCCTTAACCGAACGTTATTGGGACTAGTACCGCAAGGCGTAATTCGTAATTCGTAATTCGTAATTCGTAATACTCGCCTCCGGCGAGAAGCAAGCTACGTAATTCGTAATTATGATTGCGTAAGGGTTCTAGACATTTGAAATAGGTGGTTTATTTCCACTGTGCTGTACTAGTGCCGCAAGGCGGAAGTCAAAAGTCAAAAAGCTTTAATTTTGGGCTTTATGGCTGTAATGAAATGGTAGGTTTATTTCCGCCGACCTGTCTAGCCCAACTTATCTAAATATTATTTACTCAAATTAAGGTTGATTTTGAACATTCCCAAGGTTGTATATGAAGGGGACGCCGCTTTTTGAGTCACCACCCATAACGAGGACTTTGGGCATCTGAGCGCCGCCGCTCCTCCAAGCTTCAATTGCTTCTTTTTGCAGAACTAACTGTCCTCCTTGGGCTTTGAGTGTCTCTGCTAAGAGTCTTTGAGCTTCTGCCCTACCTTTGGCTCGATTGACATCTGCTTGTGCTTCTTGTTCTGCTTCCCGTGCTACATAAACGGCTCTTTGCGCCCGCTGTTCAGCAATTTGTTTTTCTTCCACTGCTCTGGCAAATTCTGGTGAGAATGCTAAATCAACTACGCTAGTATCTAACACAATTATCCCATATTTGTCTAAGCGATCGCCTAGCGCTTGATCAAAGTCTTCTTTCAACTCACTTCTTTTGGTAATTGCTTCTTCTACTGTTCTTCTGGCGGCTGCAATTTTAAATGCTTCTTGGGTCTGGGGTGCAATGATTTTCGATACAATATTCTCTAAGGTTCCTTGTTTCCTTCTAACTTCAACTACCTTGATGGGATCGAGGCGAAAGTTAATCGCAAATCTCGCAGATAAATTTTGCAAATCTTTAGTAGAACTCTCTGCTGGCACTTCAAATTTTTGCACCGTTAAATCATACACATCTATCACTGAGATAAAAGGCGGTTTCACATGAATCCCTTCCAATAATGCCCCATCTCTCGCTTTACCCAAGATGCTGATCACTCCTGCTTGTCCTGGGTTAATAATGATAAAGGAATTTAGCCCCAAAATCACTAGTGTTGCTAACACAATTCCTAAAACTGTGCTTTGCCAATTTCCAAATTGCTGATTTTTCAAATTCCTCTCTCCAATATGAGTTAGTCATTGATCATTAGTCATTAGTCATTAGTCATGAAGAGTTATTATTTTTCTCCCTGCCTTTCTTGTCTAGCCCCAGTGCTGGGTAAGAAGTTTTACTTTAGCTTGAGTAAACTCAGTTACTAGTTTAAGCTTCTTATTAGTCTGTGTGAATCAAGCCTTTAATCTGAAGAACGCAGCACTGGCGGTTTAATGTCCATCATTTGTGATGATATTAACCAATTAGAGCGGTTTATGGATGGAGGAGCGAATGATATTATCTCAGAACTTTCACCAGTCCCTACAACCGCCTCAGAATGAATTCTGAGGCTGATAGCTAAAGTCTTCTAAAGAAGACTGAGTAAGGTTTGTAGTCCACTTGAGTGGACTTGCGCTATTAGCCTGAGAATTTATTCTCTGGCGGGATATGGGGCAATACGGTTCAGTTAAGCAAATTTATCTGTTAAGGCAGGCAGGGGGAGCAGGGGAGGCAGAGGAAGCAGGGGGAGAAAAAAAGCTTAACTGAACTGTATTGGGATATGGGGCAGGTGCAAGATATAACTTATCCAAGTTTCCCCAACTGTTTTAATTTATTGTTGCAAACAGATATGCAAGTTACAGATGTAGTTGTCATTGGTAGCGGTATTGGCGGTTTGAGTTGTGCTGCTGTTTTGGCACGGTATGGCTTTGATGTGATAGTCTGCGAAAGCCACTCCATTGCTGGAGGGGCTGCCCATGCTTTTGAGCGCAATGGTTTCAAATTTGACTCGGGCCCGTCCCTTTACTCTGGACTGTCTTACAGCCCCTCTGCCAACCCTCTGCGGCAAGTCTTAGATGCAATTGGTTCGGAATTACCATGCGTAACCTATGATACTTGGGGTTGTTGTGTACCAGAAGGCGATTTTGACACGTCAGTTGGTGCCAAGCAATTTTGTGAAGTGCTGATGAAATTCCGGGGACATGATGCTGTAGCCGAATGGCAAGAACTCCAGCGCGTTATGGAACCATTCGCTAGTGCAGCAACTTCCATACCACCGGCGGCATTACGCTTTGACTTTGGTGCAGCTAGAACTGTCGGCCCATTTATCCCATCTCTGACAAAACATCTGGCGAATATAATTAAGCTGACGGGCCCCTTCAGCCGGATTATGGATGGCGTTGTTAAAGATCCATTTACCCGAAATTGGCTTAATTTGCTGTGTTTCCTGCTTTCTGGATTGCCCGCAGATGGCACTAGCGCCGCAGAGGTAGGATTTATGTTTGCGGACTGGTATCGTCCAGATGCAATACTTGAATATCCCATTGGTGGTAGTGGTGCTTTAGTTGACACCCTTGTACAAGGATTGGAGCGTCACGGCGGGAAGCTGATTCTAGGCGCTCATGTGGAAGAAGTGCTTGTAGAAGGTAATCGTGCGGTGGGTGTGCGTCTGCGCGATCGCCAAGAAATTCGGGCGCGGCGGGCAGTAATTTCTAATGCATCGGTTTGGGACACACTGAAGTTACTACCAGAAAATGCAATACCGAAACAGTACCGGGCTAAACGACAAGCGACACCTGAGTGTGATAGCTTTATGCATCTACATCTAGGCATTGATGCTCAAGGATTACAGTCAAATCTGACGGATCAAAATTTATCAGTAATTTTTTCAATATTTTTATCTAAACTTCATATTTTGACTAAATTCAATAAGCAAAATCCGCAATTACTTACTCAAAAGAAGCTTTGACTTACTCAAAATAAGCTTTTGCTTTCTGATTTTGGTGTTTTCCGCAAGTAAAATCAGCTTTGACTTACTCAAACCCCAGTTTGCTTTCTGATTTTGGTGTTTTCCGCAAGTAAAATCAGCTTTGACTTACTCAAACCCCAGTTTGCTTTCTGATTTTGGTGTTTTCCGTAAGTAAAATCAGCTTTGACTTACTCAAACCCCAGTTT
>NZ_JAIVFQ010000018.1:88159-116038 GCF_020829495.1 Nostoc favosum CHAB5714
TGCTTTCTGATTTTAGTGTTTTCCGTAAGTAAAATCAGCTTTTGCTTTCTCAAAATGCCATTTGATTTACTCAAACCCCAGTTTGCTTTCTGATACCAATTTGAAAAAAGAATGCGACAGATATACACTCTCAAACCCTTATGATATCTAGTTTTCTTCCTAACAGAATTTTGAATGACTTGTGTGTACACCGTAGCCTTTATAAGGAGAGGGGTTGGGGGTGAGGTTGAAAATTGGACTTCATGCAAAGGAGAAGCGCTATAAATGGTGTCTCACAGCTACGTCTCTTTAAGCTTGCAAAAGATATAGTTTGATTTATTCTCGCCGCCTTATTTCTTGTTTCACAGGCTTGTTCTAATCCACCAGCTTATTTTCTCCAAATTAGAATCTATTTCCTGCCAAAAGCTTGCTGATGAGTCTGCTTCTCTTGTTGCTGCGAATATTTTATCTATACTGTCGAAGTTTTTTAGAATCAACTGCTTATCAAGTTTAGGAATATCTAATTTCAGATATTTCAGCCGATTGGGTAACTCTACTTTCTCTTTTGTCGGTAAGTGAGAAATCTGAGCAACTAGTTCTATAATTTTGTCTACTGATGCAATGACTTCTTCAAGACTCGGCTTTTTAGTTTGTAATTGTAAATCTTTTTCTTCAAAAGCTTCTTCTTGATTACCTAACTTTACTATCACTATTTTTACGAAGAAAATATTGTAATCAATCTCACTTACTTCACCCACTTGATTATGATATTTTCCACTTTTATTTATAAGTACTATGTCACCTTTCTCAATTCTGTTTTTCATAATTTCTACAGCCTTTGAACTAAATTGCTAAATAATCTCCTCTACGGAAAATACTACTCTAAAGCCACAAACCCTCAGTCCCCCGTCTGACTCATTCCAGCTACGGCTAGCGCTGCGACACAGTTCTGCGTTGAAACTCCAAGAACCACCGCGTAGCACTCGACGATTAATATCACCGCCAACTTCCCAAGCTGTTCCATCTGAGGGTGCGTCGCTGTAATTGTTGTGCCACGAATCAGCGCACCATTCCCAAACTAGCCCGTGCATATCGTACAATCCAAAGGCGTTGGCAACTTCAAAACTACCGACGTTTGTTGTTTCTTTACGGAATTTGCTTTTTGGTTCGATAGTGCAACTGACTAACTCAGAGGTGATGGTTTCGCCAAAGTGGAAGGATGTTGTAGTTCCAGCCCGACAAGCATATTCCCATTCAGCTTCACTCGGTAAACGATAGTCGCGTCCGGTTTTTTCTGATAGTCTGAGACAGAATTCTACAGCTTCATACCAAGATACATTTTCTACTGGTCTATCTAAACCTTTGAATTTCGACGGATGAGGATTTAAAGCTTGTTTGACTTTGGGTAAAGCTGCTACTACTCTCCACTGTGCTTGAGTTACGGGAAATTTCCCCATAAAAAATGGTTCAACGGTAACTTTATGTCGAGGACGTTCGTCAGCATCTCCTTCACACTCCGGTGAACCCATCATATAAGTACCGCCAGGAATCGATACCATTTCTAATGTGACAGATTTACCCAATTCTTCGGCAAAGAAGTTTGCATTACAACTCATGCGGTTTACTTCTCTACCACCTGTATCTACTGTCACTACGTCAAATTCAAAGGTTTCTAAGGGGGGTAATGGTACTATTACTTTTTGTGGTAGCGGCGGTAATATGGGTTGAGACATCGAAACAATTTTTAGAGCAACAGGTTCAATGTTCGATTTTGCAAATTTCAAATCGTTGAGAACTTCTACTGCTGTTTGATATCTTTCACTTGGTAAATGTTTTAGTAATTTATCTAAAATTTTCCCTAAGTCGTCGCTGATAGTAATGCCTTTTTGTTGTAAATGCTCACGCCACAACCACTTAGCGTTCATGGCATCATAAATAGGGTCATTAACCTGTCCAGAAGCATCCTGCAACGGCAAACATCGAGTTAAAAGACGCACGCAAGTTACACCTAAAGCATACAAATCACTGCTGTGACAAGCAAATCCAGCCATTTGTTCGGTTGGGGCATAACCAAGGGTATAAATTACTGTCGCTTGTCTTCCTAAACTGGTTTGTGTTACCTGTTTAGCACCGCCAAAGTCAATTAATACGGGTTTTTTATCACTTGCGCGGCGGATAATATTTTCTGGTTTGATATCCCGATGAATGACATTATGAGTATGAATAAATTGCAGAACTGGCAATAAATCAGCTAAAAGTTCCCAAATTAGTGATTCACCATAGATTTCTTGCTGAACTTCTTGTAAGAGAGTTTTTCCTTGAATAAATTCTTGTACGAGATACAAGCTAGCACCTTGTTCAAAATAAGCAAGTAATCTGGGAATTTGGGTATGATTTTCTCCCAGTTCATACAACCGAAAAGCCTCTTCTTTAAAAAATTCTGCTGCTTTGGTACGTTGTCCTGTTCCCTGAAACTGGGGGAAAAATTGCTTGATGACGCAAGGCGCGTTTAGTCTGTCTACATCTTCTGTAGCATAGGTTCTGCTAAATCCACCTTCACCTAAAAGTCTCAATACGCGGTAACGGTTTCTTAGAAGTTTGCCAAAGTTGCTTTGTCCGCAACTCACGCAAAATCTATTGCTATCAGAGTTGAATGGATTTGAGCAATTGGGATTTTGGCAGATTTGCATAATGAGGGGGAAATAGCATCTTCTCCAAAGTTATACCAATTCTGTATGAAGATGCGCTAAACCATATTTAAGTACAAGAAAAAAGAAAGAGAAACGAACCGCAAAGGACGCAAAGGACACAAAGAAAGAAAGAAAGAAAGAAAGAAGTTAAGAGGGTTTGGCGCAGCCTCACAAAGAAATGGTATTAGCCCCAATATTATCTAATTGAAAACAGTTATGTAGAGAAGCGAACACGGAAGTTTATTCATGTGTTTATGGCGGTTTTCAGTTGAGTAGGTACTGAACCCCACCCCCAACCCCCTCCCCGCTCTTCGAGAGGGGGCTATGATTACCTCATTTGATTAGGAAAAGCTATAAACTTCTTTCCAAACGAAGGCAGAAAGATGAATAAATCCTATATATTTGTTGATATTGGGACGTTTATAAATATTAGTAAATATCAATACATGGGTACAACAGATGTAGAAAGATTACATTGCAACGTCTCTTTTAATATAGCTTTTCTTTCCGACTCGAAAAAGTTCATAAGGAACCAACTCATGCATAATTTTGATTAGCAATTGGGAGTTTTATTTTCAGCTTTTATTCTCTCCAGAAATGCGAATTAATTCAGCTACAATAGCAGCGATCGCAGATACTGAAATCAACATCACACTCAATGCGTTAATATCAGGCTTGACTCCTGTTCTAATACGGCTAAAAATCTCCATTGGTAGGGTGTTATAACCGCTACCAGCAGTAAAACTGGCAATGAGAAAGTCATCTAAGCTGAGAACAAAGGCCAAGAGACAACCAGCTACAATACCAGGCATTAATTGAGGTAATAATACTTTAATAAAAGCTTGCGTTGGTGTAGCGCCTAAATCTAGTGCTGCTTCTTCTAAGTGAGGATCTAAATTGGTAAGTCGTGAAGCAACCACAAGTCCGACGTAAGCCAGACAAAACACGATATGGGCTGCAACTATTGTCCACAAACTCAAAGGGATTGCAAAGGCTGCTAGACATACTAGGGTTGCTACTGCGATCGCAATATCGGGAATAATCAATGGTAGGTAAGCAACACCTTGATACAATTTCTTACCAGGAAATTCGTAACGTGCCAACCCAACCGCCATCAAGGTTCCCAGTACTGCTGAAATTGCCACGGCACAACTACCAACTATCATACTGTTTTGCAAAGCTGATAAGATGCGATCGTCACTGAATAACTTGCCATACCAATCGAGAGTGAATCCTTGCCAACCTGCACTGTAAGGTGACTGATTGAAGCTATAAAAGCTAAGTACCAGTATGGGCAGGTACATGAACACAAACATCAGCAGTGAGAAAACCGCCTGCCATGAGACACGCGGTTTTTTGAGAGAAGGAGAGATATTCACGTTTATATTTGATTTTTATTGATAGGAACCAAAAATATCATACTTAATGTAATAAGTCAATAGTTTAACTCTGTTCTCTCCCTTTTGCCTCCTGATAAACTTTGCCGCTTCTAATTTTAAAGTACCTACTTTACGACAATGTGTTCTTTGGGTGGCTATGAGTTATCCTTGTAGAGTACGGAAAG
Organism: Nostoc favosum CHAB5714; assembly: GCF_020829495.1. Classification (GTDB taxonomy): domain Bacteria; phylum Cyanobacteriota; class Cyanobacteriia; order Cyanobacteriales; family Nostocaceae; genus Nostoc; species Nostoc favosum. The sequence goes on from NZ_JAIVFQ010000018.1 coordinate 92,393, forward strand.
CCGCCCAAAAAGTGACTACGCAATTTATTCTTTAAATAAGATTTTAAAATCAGATAATTGACAGGCAATAATAGACTATTTTCGCTGATTATCCATATTTAGCTTCATTTTTTACGATTTTATAAAATTCTTATTTATAAAAAAATCTATATTTAAAATTGTACCAAATCACACATAAGTTAATAAATTAGAATTGATTTACCTCTTTAGGGGTGGGTAATTTCCGTACTAAGATAGACAAAATATATAGAAGTAAAAGCATAATATTTTGAGAGAAGTGTGAAGAAGCTTAGTATCTAAAGTTACTTTTTGATACCAAGTTAATCAATTACAAGCACTACAACAACAGAAAGAAAAAACTTTTTAATTCAAGTTTTATTTGTTAGGAGGTTTGTGATGCGAATAGCTCAAGTAGCGCCATTGTGGGAGAGAGTTCCACCTCCAGCTTATGGTGGTATAGAGTTAGTAGTGGGGTTACTTACTGATGAATTAGTTCGACGTGGACATGAAGTAACTTTATTTGCTTCGGGAGATTCTATTAGTCTGGCAAAACTAGTGTCAGTTCATCCCCGTGCCCTCAGACTCGATCGCACTATTAAAGATTACAGCGTTTACGAAATGCTGAATCTAGCTTCGGTTTATGAACGCGCCGAAGAGTTTGATATTATTCACTCCCATATCGGGTGTGGGGCGCTGTCATACGCGAATCTCGTCACAACCCCTACGGTTCACACGTTGCACGGGATTTTTACCTCTGATAACGAAAAGATGTTTAGTTTTGGTAAAAAACAACCTTACGTTAGTATTTCCGATTCACAACGAGAACCAAGGTTAGGGTTGAACTGTATAGCAACGGTTTACAACGGAATTGATGTCAGCAGTTATAATTTTCACGCCCAACCAGAAGATCCGCCCTACTTAGCCTTTTTGGGCCGCATGTCTCCTGAGAAGGGAGGGCACTTAGCAATAGAAATTGCAAAACAAGCTGGTTGGCGTTTGAAAATGGCAGGTAAGATTGATGCCGTTGATGCGGAATACTTTGAGAAGGAAATCAAACCGCACATTGACGGGAAGCAAATTGAGTATCTAGGTGAAGCTAACCATGCTCAAAAAAATGCCCTTATGGGAGGTGCAGTCGCAACTCTATTCCCCATCACTTGGCGAGAACCCTTTGGATTGGTGATGGTGGAGTCAATGGCTTCGGGTACTCCAGTGATTGCGATGAAATTGGGATCTACTGAGGAGGTAATTTCCCACGGCAAGACGGGTTTCCTGTGCAATGATATTCAAGAATGCATCAGCGCCATTGATCGGGTAATCGAGTTAGACCGCTACGCCTGTCGCCAGTATGTTGAAGACTGTTTCAGCGTTGAGCAAATGACTGATGGCTATGAGGCGGTTTATCAACAAATAATAGCAAAACGATTTTCTCAGAATGGGCATTTCCGCAGTTTGATTAGTTTAGGTAGCGATCGCACTTAAATATCGCATTTGTGTAATCTTACATGTTTTTAACTAAATAGAATAAAAATCATGTAGGGACGCACATCTGTCCGTCCCTACCAAATCAAGCTATCGCTCCATTTTTCTACAGTTCTAGCACTCACTCCTGGAACTCTTTCCAAGTCTTGTAAAGATGTAAATTTTTGCTGTTGACGGCTAAGAATTATCCGTTGTGCTAACTTCTTACCCACACCAGGAAGAGTTGCTAATTCTTCTAGATTTGCAGTGTTAATATTTATTTGTTTAACTAGTTCCGTGGGTTTAAGTCCCCCGGTTCAATAAAAATTTTGTTTTGTGTTGGGGTTAAATCCCCATTACAAAACAAAATTTACGAATTACGTTAGCGACGTGCAAAGCGATAGCGCAGCGTAAAGCCTTCGGCATAGCAACGCTATGAGCGAGTCATCGAGCGTCGGAACGAGCGTCATTACGAATTACGAATTCTTTAATTGCTTGTAGTTCACTTGATGAAGAAGTTTTTATCTGTGGACACCGTGTTTTTTCTACTTTAATTTTCTCTTGAATTCTTGGCGGTAAGCCGGGTTTAACTTTGGCATAAAGACGAGCAAATTCTCGCACGTAATGGGCAGCAACTATGGGACTTTGAATCACTACAAGCGTTTCATCGTTACCATTATTGGCAGCATCTGACCAATTATGAGAACCTGTAATTACTGTTTGACCATCAATAATACCAAATTTATGATGCAACAAATCGCCTTTGGGTAACACAGGTACGCCTACGCTTGTAATTGGATTTTGCCAAGGATGGTTATCAAGTTCATATTTACATTTGTTACTAAGAGCAACCCCCATCATATCCAATGCTTCGCTATAAGGACGATAGGCAAATTGTGGTTCAATTAAAGCGCGAATTTGCACACTTTGTTGATGGCGATTTTCTAAGATATTGGCAAGACGCTGATCAGAAAAGACAAATAACGCCATATCAACAAATTTGGTTGCTGAATCTAAAGTTTTGCCAATTAAACCATTACTACTGTTACTCCAGGGTTGAGTTGGGGAAGTAGGCGAAAACTGCACAGTAATTTTGGTATTCCCTAAAGTTATTTGTTTAGGTAAACGCATCGGTTTTTGCAAACCAAATTGACTATCCGGCTTACCTCCTGGGCCATCTCCCCACATAATGTTAAACTCTTCTGTAAATAAAGATGCTAATTCTGGGCTGTCAATCTGCAATAAGTTATTGGCATTGCCTAAACTGCTAGAATTTGTGAAATCACCATAAGTATCGCTTAAAGTAAAATTGGCTGAAGTAATAATTACAATGCGATTATCCACAATCACAAATTTGTGGTGCATCAAACTGCTACCGACCGAACCATCTGCTTGATCATCTATCCAAGGAATTTTGGCATTTTGCAAAATTATCAAAGCATCTCTTTGATTAATTTCCCCTGGAGTAAGTTGATTATCTTGGTTAATATCGATAAATTTGCGAAATTCGTTGTAACGTTCCTGTTCCCTTTTATCTAACTTACCTACTTCAGCAGATGTTAAGCTGCTCCAAGGTCGGCTATAGATATTTTCTAAAATTATCCTGACTTTTACCCCAGCTTTTTGTCTATCAGCCAGTGCTTGGGCAACTTTGGGTAAACGTAATTCTTGCACCGCCACATCTACTGTAGACTTAGCTTGTGTAATAACATTGACAATCTGTTTTTCTAAATCATCCCCAAGGCGAGTTTGCTGACGGTAAGATTCTTTGTATTCTGAAGACTCAGAATGGTTAAAGTAAACTTGAATTAACGGATCTTGTGGTAAAGGTTGTAGACGCTGATTGAAAGACAGGACTCGTTGACAAGCAGCAAGGGGAAATATCAGTAAAAAGATATATAAAAAATATCTTTGTCTAGAGATAAGTTGCACTGTAATCTGTTAAAAGTGGATTGGGAGTGGACATGTTTATCATTCCCAAAATTTTGTCTTCTGAATTAAGTAGAAAAATAACTTTCCAAGTAAAGGGAAAAATCCACTGTTAGAGGCATTACAGAGATTTTTCAGGATTTGTCCACTCAAACTGTATATGCTGACAAGATCAGCAGCCTACTACCAACGTGTGTTCTCACCATTATCGGTTATATGCAAATTTATCTAGATTACAGCGCCACTACTCCGACTCGAAAAGAAGCGATCGCAGTTATGCAAACAGTCCTCACTCAACAGTGGGGCAATCCTTCCAGCTTACATGAGTGGGGACAACGCGCTGCAACGGTTGTGGAACAAGCACGAGTCCAAGTTGCTGGATTAATTAACGCTGTCGATCCAGCATCAATAATCTTTACATCTGGTGGTACCGAAGCAAATAATCTGACGATTATGGGGGTGGCTCGGTTGTATGCTGTTCCTCAACATATTATTATCTCCAGCGTGGAGCATTCCGCAATTTCTGAAACGGTAAGGTTGCTAGAAATGTGGGGTTGGGAAGTTACACGCTTGTCTGTAGATGTTAAAGGTAGAGTTAATCCCTTGGATTTAAAGGCGGCGTTGCGACATAACACAGTTTTAGTTTCTATAATTTACGGTCAAAGTGAAGTTGGAACTGTGCAACCGATCGCAGAACTGGGTAAGATTGTGCGATGCCTGCGGCGGGCGGAGCCATCGCATGGTGCTTTGTTCCATACAGATGCGGTGCAAGCTGCGGGACGCTTACCCATAGATGTGCAACAACTCCCAGTAGACTTACTTAGCCTTTCCAGTCATAAAATATATGGCCCCCAAGGTGTAGGGGCGCTATATGTGCGTCCTGGTGTGGAATTGATGCCCTTACTGGGTGGTGGTGGGCAAGAAATGGGACTGCGTTCTGGTACGCAAGCAGTACCGATAATTGCGGGTTTTGGTGTAGCAGCAGAATTAGCAGCCGAAGAATTGGCTACAGAAACACCACGGTTAATTGAGTTACGCGATCGCGCCTTTGCCCAATTAGCTGAAATTCCTGGTTTAATTGCTACAGGGGATGGTTGCGATCGTTTACCTCACCATATCAGTATGTGCTTAGAATACGCCGATGGGGAAAAACTTAGTGGTAAAACCTTGGTACGACAGCTAAACCTTGCTGGCATTGGCATCAGTGCTGGTGCTGCCTGTCACAGTGGTAAACTTAGCCCTAGTCCGATATTGTTAGCGATGGGTTATTCAGAAAAAGCTGCTTTGGGGGGAATTCGCATCACATTGGGGCGTGATACCACTGAAGCTGATGTGGATTGGACAGTGATGGTGTTGAAGCAGGTTTTGCAAAGGCTGACACCGGATTTATCTTTAGTTAAGCGTTAAATCAAATATCATAAATTACGTACTGCGGAATCGAAAATATTGCCTATTGAGCGTGTTTCTGGTTAATTTTAGTGTTTTAGGACTTACGCAAAATATCTCTCAAACTTTGGTTTCTCCATGTCGCGCCAGTTACTTCTCCCAAGGGAACCTGCCCAACGCACTGGTTTTTCTGTGCCTCTGCGGTTCGTTATTCCGTAACTCTTACGTAAGTCCTATGTTATCGCTATGTCAATATCCCAAAATAGGATAAAATCAGGTGTACTCAAGTTTGAGAGCCACGTAAAGCAATAAATGAGTCTATCTAACCCAGAACCGAGTTCACCCAAGACTTTAAAACGCAAGCCTACCAGCACAGTTGGTCGGGGAAAAGTAGTCAACCTCAACACCAACTTAAATTTTTCTGCATGGAATGATGAAAGCGTTGCTCTATATCTGGGTGATAGTCTCGAACATTACAACAATTGGGAGCAGCCTACAGTCATCGTTTCAGATGGAGCTTACGGTGTTCTTGGTTTTGAAGGAGATACTTCAGATCATATTGATTTACCTAATTGGTATGAACCTCATATTGAAGCATGGTCAAAAGCAGCCATACCATGCACAACACTCTGGTTTTGGAATTCAGAAATTGGCTGGGCTGTTGTGCATCCAGTTTTAGAAAAGTACGGTTGGCGTTATGTTAATTGTAATATTTGGAACAAAGGAAAAGGTCATATCGCAAGGATCTACCCCGATTATGCGAGTAATTAACAGAAACTCAATTACATCTAACCGCCGTTCACCGTTTTCATATTTGGCTACAAAAGATTGTGGCTTATTCAAGGATTTAGCAAGCGTCTGTTGAGTGAGTTTTGCTTCCTTACGAGCCGCAATCATACAGCGACAGAATATTTCATAGTCCTGGCTGAAAACAAATTTCATTGTGCCTTGGCTTTAGCACTATATATACATTGAACACAATAAACCCATTTTCGGATAATCCCAAAGTAGGATATTTGGATATATCCTAGCTGCAATGTGAGTGTGTCTTCTATGCGATCGCACTTCTTCAATAAATGGGCAAGCAGTCAGGGAATCTCGACTGAACAGTTTGTTTTGCAAGGGTTTTCTCCTATCCTTTAAAAACACTGCTGAGAAATAAACCCACCAGTTGTTTCCCAAAGAAAAGCCAATTCAACCAAAATGTAATGTGAATAGCTACTATTACCCAAAATACAACTTGGTATGAAACCTTGCTACTTTTGTGGCGTAATCTTCGTTGGGCGATGAATCCCCCCAACCATCCACCCATAAATTCACATAAATGTAATCTCTTTTCTGATATTCTCCAACGCCCCTGCTTTGCACAAGATTTATCATCCGCATACTGTGCAAAGGTAATAAAACTCATTACAGGATAGAGAATCAAAGGGATTGGGTTGAAAGTCGTAAATGCAAAGTGTATTGCTCCCAAAGTCGGTAATGCGATGTCTACGACGGGCTATGACGCTCGAATACTCGCTAACGCAACGCTTACGGCGTCGCAAAACCCAACGCCCATTGAGCCTTTATATCCTGCGGCTGATCGTCATCGCCTGCCTACTCAATCAGAGCTAATACTGGAACAATGGGAGTAATGCTAAACCCACATAATAAACTATGAGTGAACTTCCCAATAGTCTTGAAGATGCGATCGCCCAATCTCGTGTAGCCGTCCAAGCTGCCCTTGCAGATGGCTGTACTCGCATACAAGTTGAGTTCCTATTCCCAGAACTCAAGTTTATGCCGGTGGCGGCACAATTTCTGCCACTGTTTACAGAATATGATTCCCGTTTGAAGATTTTCTTTGCTGACGCTGGTGCTGCGGCTTTAGCCCGCCGCGATTGGGCTGATGCACCATTTCAAATTTTGGATATTGGTACGGGAAGGGCTGCTTCTTTGCAGACAAAAATTCAGCCAGAGGATGAAATTTTCTTATTCATCGCCCCCACTTCGGTAGAAGTACCGCAGTTAGAAAAGCTATGTCAAGAAATAGCCAATCGCCCTTTAGTCTTCTTAAATCCCCGCCTAGAAGATGCTGGAACTGTGGGCATCGGTTATACAGCTAGAAAAATCCGCGATCGTTTTATCAGTACCATTGAATCTGCCTATTACCTCCGCCCTATAGATGATGAAACTGCCCTATATCGCTGCTACCCAGGACAGTGGGAAGTTTGGCTGGAAACCGACGGCGAATATCAAAGAATTGCCGAATTACCCAAAAAGCCATCGGGTGACGAGTTGGATCTCATCCTTTTAAAAGGACAACCGCAAACAACAACAGATGCGACACCTGCGAAAAAGCCCAGTGTATTTAAGAGTTTGCAACGGTTCTTAAAGGCCTTGAGTAGTTAGGATAATGCAGAGGTAGCAGAGGTAAATTTTATTATCTGCTGCCTCCTTTGCTCTACACCAGACAGACAAAGACTTTGTAAATCGAAGCAACTACTAACTGTTCTTAATTCTAAAGTTATGAAGGGATAGCAGTAAATTGAGGGGTATTTCTGCGGATTTATTCACTAGCTAATATCCTATCTAATTCTTTAGGTGACATCACTGGAATCAGAGCATCTACAAAACCAGACACATCACGAGTTATAACTGCATCTACCCCCATGTGCTATTCCACAGGCATACTGCACCGCATCCTCAAAATCTCGGAAATTTAATGCGATCGCCTGTTCTAAGATAGTGCGCTCAACGGGACAAATGTGTATGTCTGTTAAAACTTGAATGATTGCGTCTTCAGCCACCTTCACACCTGCGGCTCTGCGAACAATATAATATATATTAGTGATTGTTGTTGCTGCAATAAATCCTTGAACCTCACCAGCATCAATCCTCTGAAACAGTCTTGCTGCATCCTCCACAAAAGGTTCACGCTCTTGCAGAAAATCAAGAACGACATTAGTATCTATCAAAACTCGCATTACTGGTATTTCTCAGTAAGATAGCTAATATATTCTGCTCCAATATCTTCATTACCTGACGCACCTGAACCTTTTGCAATCCCTCGCAATCGGGACAAGTTCCCTTTATTTTGCAATGGGCGGGTTTCCTGCTGTAAAGATTCCAGCAAGGTTTGGACTAATTGCCAGCGTTCACTAGTCGATAATTGTAGCGCCTGTTTTTGCAAGTTCTGTAATGTCATTAGCTTTTTTCTGCCTTTATCTATGCCACCTCAATTGTAAATTTAATAGCACTTAGACAACAAGCCTTTATCCCACAGCATAATCTGTATACTGCCGGATGTAAGGCGGGTGAAATCCAACGACAATATCGTTTTTTGCTACTCCCATTGCCACCAGTTGCTCACCGACATCCTCTTCTGTACCATTCCACTGAATCCAAATTTTGCCGTTTTTGATATCAAAATGCATCACAGGGCCAAAAACCCTATGTCTATTTTGCCAACCAATATATATCAATTGGTAATGATCTTGTTCTCCGTCAAAAATTGTTTGAGCTTCAATTTCATTATTAGAGGAGACACGTTGAGCATATTCTGTAAGTAATTGACGAATACACTCTCGATATTTATCTAAATCTGCCATCGGATAATTTCCTCCGTTTCCACATCATAAACTATCAGATTGATTTGACTGCGCTGGATAATAGTTTTAATAAATGGTTTATTTAAAAAATCGTTATAAGTGTTTAAAGGCACTGCTAAATACAAAACTCGCTCAGAACCTATTTCTTAAGAAAGCATATCGATAATTAATAAACTGTCCCACCGCAGTATGAAACTCAGAAATAGTTGAAGTGCCGATAAAACTTTTAACTTCAACCGCGATTATTTCTCCCTCTCTTTCTGCCGCAATAATTCTCTCTGCTCCCAAGTCAATGTACATATCGGTAATATTTTCTATGCGAATTAGCAAAGGGTCATGAGTAATTCGCCACCCGTCCTTGTGTAATGCCGATTTCACAACATTGTGAAATTTATCTCTAGCTGACATAAACTGTTTTCTCAGCCTGTATGGGCATCTAAATATATTTTGCCAAAGAGACGCGATTAATCGCGTCTCTACAACTTTTTTAATTTCCTTGCAACGGCGCGTTTAAGACTTTCTCGATACGATCGCGCGTTTCTAATAAGTGCGCTTTGGTATATTCATCCTCGGAATTAACCCCCTTAAGTTTCTCATTTAGTTGCCTGAGTTTATACCAAGCTAGAGTGCGGGCATCTTCTGGAACATATTCTTTTCGCAACACCATACCAGTCAAAATGTCCAAGTATTGTCGCTGCAAGCCTCGGCGCAAACTGGCAATCTTCATTGGTTGACCTTTTGGTTTGATTACTTCTGTCCAGATACCTGATTGCAAAGTGTCAAATAATTCCGGCAGAGTCAGTGCATTTTCTGCCTTCGTTTTCAGTTCAATATCCTTGAGGCGAGAGAGGCGATCGCCTGAGAGTAAATCCCGCAACACAGAACCTTGCATGAACAGCACCAAGTCATGAATTGGAAAATCCAAACGACCAACTTGGGGAGAACTACCCCAATGTCGCCAACGGGAAGGTGCTAATTTATTCAGTAATTCTGGTGAAAAGCTGAGAGCATCTTCTGCAAATACATACTTTTGCAGTGTTTCTAAAGCCTGTCGTTGTTCTTCAACTGGGACTGGTTCAAATGGTAATCGGCGTTGGCTAACTCCAGAGGGTATTTCGCTGGGGTGGATGCGATAGAATGACTGTCCCCCAATGTATTTTGTGGTGTAATATATTTGCTGAAAATAGTTACCCAATACTGTGCTAAAACGTTCGCTCACATCGCTGTAACTATCACCATCCATTGGATAACGCTTATCGAGACGTTCCCACATCACCCGCGAATTATTCAATTGCCACTGGGAATAAAGCAGGACATTGCCGCTGTTATCCCAAGCATCAGCAGTTGGGTCAAGGTCATACACATCTTCATCTGTAGAATAACTCAACTCTGGCTTATAGGATTGTGCAGCAATTTCTGACAAAATTGGCTTTTCTGCTATGGGAGTTGATGTTTGAATTGATATGTAGCCATACTTAATCGCCCATTCATCATAAAGCCCTACCATGCTGGGAAAATAATCTCCCTGTTTTGTACCTTGAGGGGCAATATTTGGAGGAATATAATCCATCACCGAAGTTGTCAGACCTTTAGCTTTGGTAATTTCCGTATTATTCATCTCCTGTGGTGATAGCAGTGTACTACCACGGAAGTTATGGCGCAAACCAAGAGTATGCCCAACTTCGTGAGCGATGATTAAACGTAAATATTGATTGATGTATTCTTTCATCTGGTCAGGAGTGGCCATGGTATCTGGCAGCAGTGACATCGCCAGTGAACCAAAGGCAAACTGGTTAGCAGCTTCCATCCCGTAGCATAAATCGTACTCGCCTGCCATTTTCGATAAACGGTTCAACAAACCCTGTTGCCCTTGCACCGGCTGGGGCACACCATTGTTTTTTGCATCTAAACCATTGGCGCAAAGTAGACGATTTTGCATCAAAGCTGATAAACTAGTACGATTTTGTGTTTGACTAGGTTGGACGATTTTGCGATACTCACTCTTAAGTGCCCGCACAAAGCTAGCATCTACAAGAATATCTGCATCCAAAATTTCCCCAGTCAATGGGTTAACGCGAGATGGCCCCATTGCAAAATAACCATCGACTGTGTTGATCCAGCGAATCGTGTTGTAACGAATATCTGCTGGGTCCCATGTGGCATCATCTGGCATTTGGCGGACTTCAATTGCATCCTTGAATCCAGCTTTGAGAAAGGCTTTGTTCCACATTAAAACGCCTTCTTTGATACCATCGCGGTACTCTAAGGGCACAGCGTTATCAATCCAAAAGACAATCGGTTTTTTGGGTGGAGAAATTACTGCTTTTGGGTCTTGTTTTTCCAAATTCCAGCGATTGATGTAGCGGACAAAAGAATCGCCGCGATCATCTTTGGATAAATCTTGGTAGGCGGTGATGAAATAACCGATGCGATCGTCAGCAATGCGCGGGCGATAATCTTTATCAGGTAGTTGGGAGAGACTGTAGTGAACGCGCAGGGTAAAACCACGGTTGTCAGCTAGTGACGCAAAGCTTGCCACTTCACTGTCACGGTCACCGCCACCAGAAAAATTTAAAACTGACTCAATTTCTAAATTTTGGGGAAAAGCTTTAGCAGTACCAAAATAAGATTGGTCTGTGGTTGATGGAACTCCTAAACTTGCAGATAATCCACCTAAATCTGTCAGTAGTAAATCTCCTAAGTCGATAAGAAGAGTTTTGCGTTCTGGATGAATACTTTTAAGGGAAATGCTGTAGAGAACAGAATCACTAAAAGACCGGGCTAGCGATCGCACCTGCGGATCTCCCTCACGTGTGCGAAAATTAACATTGCGGATGACAAAGTTTAATTTATCATCCACTCGTTGGAAATAAAACAAAAAATCTTGCAGAGGCATACCACTGTAAATACCCCGTTCACCAATACCCGATTCCAGGGTTGCTGTAGCTAGGTAATTTTTATTGAGTTGCTCTGGCTTAATTTCTAAATAAATTTTATTCTTTTCTTTATTGCGATAAAGGGTGAACAATCCCCCTGACTTTTGAGTGTCTTTGATTACTTCGTCAAATGGCTCTAAATCATCCTTTGCTGTTGGTGTTTTGCTAGGTTTAGGCTTTTCTGCGGGTTTTGCAACTTGCAAGAATGGTTGCTGTCCTGCTTTTTTAAGGTCTTTTACTACCCAAATAAACGGTTGAGGCTGTGCGTGTTTATTTTGATTAACCACCCAAACTTGCCCTGACGGTAGCCTCTTTTCCTGGGGAATATTGATATTCTTTGGTGATAATGCTGAGGAAGAAGTTTCTATCGTTAACTGATTATTGGATTTCTCTCCACTTCTGGCTGTAACTACGGCTTCCACAACCCGCACAGCCTTATGGTTGGCTGACAATGTATCAATGTTAACAGACGGTGACTTGGCGCTAGCTGTTGCTATTCCTAAAAACAAACCATGTAACAAAATCATATAAAAAGTTAATCTGTTCTTCATCCCTTGTATCCCCGATAGTTATTCCGTAGTTAATTTTTAACTTTTGCAAAGCTATATAGCCTGCTTTTTATCGATTCTTTCAGATGCTTTAGATCAAGCAGCAAAGTTTAGACTTCAATTTTAGTTGTCATTTTTCCGCAATGTTCACGCTGTTGTACAGTAGGATTCTTCCTAAGAATTGCAACTCTCACAAACAGTAAGTATTATTTTTACATCAGACTAGTAAATATCTTGGAAAAAAAGTATAACAAATTAGCCAAAGGCGGAAAATAACTTGATTCTTGAAAGAATTTTTCTGATGACACTTTATTTGCATCAGGAGAATAAACTTGAGCTTACTACAGGTTAGCGAGAAGCTGCTCTCCAGGAACAGCGTTGGTGTAACCCATCGGAGAAATCGCCAAGGCATGATATTTTTCGTGTAGTATTTATTGATACTATTAATTTTTGGCAATGGCAAGCAAACTACCATAGAAAAATTTTTAATTCCGGATTATCAAAGCAGTAATTTAAATGTAACAACGGACACAGAAATGTCAACATATTTATCTCAAGTTTGGCAACTGCTGAGAAATTATGTGAGGGATATAAGGTTAGAAGAGATGCCAAAGACCACATCTGTAAAAACCGAAGCAGTTTTACCTCTAGGAAAAAGTATTAAAGAACCCTATAAAAGCGTTAAATTTGGTCAAGATAATTTACAGGAAAGTTTATGGTTTCAAAGGCTGGAAGAAAGTTTAGAAAAATGGACAATACCAAAGAGCGGTTTGACTTCTAAAATCGGCGATGGGACATCAGGCACACTACCTTCTGGATTTTCCTTTAGAGTGGGCGATCGCCAGATGCATGAAGAGATTTATGATTTACTGGGCAATGGGGCGCTGAAACCAGAAATAGTCAACCAACTAATGGAATTGGTTGTAACTGGTAAAAAAATTCGCCCAGAACTGCTTTTTTGGCGGCTAGAAGATTTTTATCGTCGCTGGTGTCAGGGAGAATTTATCGATGGGACACCAGATGATAACCTACCTCAGAAAACAATGTTAAAGCTAGCGGTGCAAAATATTGCGATCGGGCTGAGACAGGTTGACATATATACAGGGCTAAACGTACTAATTTTCCTGTTAGAATTACACCGCTACGCCCAAGAGCGAGATCAACTCAAACAAAAAATCACCTTCTATCCATCTGCTCAACCAGACACAGACAATTTTTTCACATCCCAACTGCTGCGGATCATCAACTATAGCGATGCCCTGGAAATTGGCAATTTTAGCAGTATAGTCGGGCAATTTCTCAGAGGCGGCAACTTTAAGCGTGCTTACCTGGGCGATGCCAACCTCACTGGGGCAGACTTTAGGGGTGCTGACCTAAGCCTTGCTTATCTCGGCGATGCCAACTTAACTGGCGTAAACTTCAGTGGTGCCAACCTTAGCGGTGCCAACCTCGGTGATGCCAACCTTAGCGGTGCAAACCTAAGCGGTGCAAACCTCAGTGGTGCTGACCTCGGCAGCACCAACCTCAGTGGTGCAAACCTTAGCTGTGCCAACCTTAGCCGCGCCGACCTCAACCGCGCCGACCTTAGCAGCACCAACCTCAACCGCGCTGACCTCAACCGCGCCGACCTCAACCGCGCCGACCTCAGCAGCGCTAACTTTAGCCATGCCGACCTAAGTAACGCCATCCTTTTCGGTGCAAATCTGAGTGAAGCCAACCTCCGCAGCGCCAACCTAAAACATGCTGACCTCTGTCGTGCCGACCTCAGTGGTGCTGATTTGAGTCACGCCATCCTCAACGGTACTAACCTCAGTGACACAATTCTTTTCAGTACCAACCTTAGTGATGCCATCCTCATCGCCGCTGACCTCAGCTATGCCAAACTCAACGGTGCCAAGCTTAACAACGCCAGACTTAACGGTGCAATGTTCTTAGGCGCAGACCTCACCGGTGTAGACCTGAGTCGGGTAATTCTCAACGAAGCCGACCTCAGTGGGGTGATTCTTAGCGAAGCCGACCTCAGTGGTGCCGACCTCACCGACGCTATCCTTTTCGGTACAGACTTCAGCTATGCCAACCTTAACAGTGCTAACCTCAGTGGCAGTAACCTCAGTGGTGCTATCCTCAATGGTGCGGATCTTAGCCACAGTAACCTTAGCTACGCTATTCTCGGTGGTGCTGACCTCAGCGACGCCAATATGGAAGAAATGACCTGGGGTAAAAAGCAGCAGTGGGAAGATGTGCGGGGATTAGAGACAGCAGTTAATGTGCCGGAGGCGTTGAAGGAAGAACTGGGATTGAAGTGAGATGAGGGGGATGAGGGGGATGAGGGGGATGAGGAGGATGAGGGGGATGAGGGGGATGAGGGGGATGAGGGGGATGAGGGGGATGAGGGGGATGAGGGGGAAGGTAAAACCCGAGTTCTGAACAGCAACTTCCGAGTTCTGAACACGACCTTCCGAGTTCTAAACACCAACTTCCGAGTTCTGAACACGACCTTCCGAGTTCCGAACACGACCTTCCGAGTTCCGAACACCAACTTCCGATTTCTGAACACGACTTTCCGAGTTCCGAACACCAACTTCCGAGTTCCGAACACCAACTTCCGATTTCTGAACACCAACTTCCGATTTCTGAACACCATCTATGGATATTTCAGCTTGAATGATGAACTCAGAAACAGCAAATGTCTAATTATTAGCATAGTGCGATCGCCTCTTCTCTTCCTCTGTGTCGCGCCAGTTGCTTCTCCCAAGGGGAGACGCTGCGCGAACAAGTCTCTTAACCGCAAGGGCGCACTGGCAACTCTATTGCCTCTGCGGTTCGTCATTCTTCGGCATATCCCGCTTGCTAGAGTGTGAGTAGTTCACGTAAAATATAATGCCATTGTTGCAGCAGTTCTCATGACCTCATCTGCGTCGTTTGACACATTAGAGTCTTTACAGGCGGATATCGCTGAATTGATCACTCGCTTACCGACATTAAAAAATCGGCAATTTATTCAGCAAGCACTTGCTACTATTGTTCGTCTAGCTGATACCGAAATTGAGCGTCTGGATTGGAAAATCTTGTCGGCTGCATTAGCAGATATGGAGCGCGGTTTCCAGCTTTTCTATGATTATCGGCACGTTCGCAAAGTCACCATCTTTGGTTCTGCTCGTCTAGCGCCAGATACGCCAGATTACCAAATGGCCCTTGAGTTTGGTCGTGCTGTTTCTCAACTAGGATTTATGGTGATGACCGGCGGTGGGGGTGGAATCATGCAAGCGGGTCACGAAGGGGCTGGGCGAGAAAATTCCTTTGGATTAAACATTCAGTTACCCTTTGAGCAGGAAGCGAACCCGTTTATAGAAGGTGATCCCAAGCTGATTCACTTCAAATATTTCTTTACCCGCAAGCTGTTTCTCCTTAAAGAAAGTGATGCCGTAGCCTTGTTTCCGGGAGGCTTTGGCACTCAAGATGAAGCTTTTGAATGCATGACATTAAGCCAGACTGGTAAATTTGGCCCAGTACCTCTAGTTTTAATCGACCACCCTGGTGGTGATTACTGGCGGTCTTGGAGCGAATATATTGATAAGCAACTAGTGCAAAATGGTCTTGTCAGTCCTGATGACCCCAGCCTTTACACGGTGACAGATAACGTGGATGTGGCTTGTGATGCCATTACGCGTTTTTACCAGGTTTATCATTCCTGTCGATATGTAGGTGGGAAGTTAGTCATCCGTCTGAAGACAGATATATCAGAGGCTCAGGTAGAGCAACTCAATGCTAATTTCAGGGACATTATTATTCAAGGACGGATTGAAAAAAGTCAGGCTTTACCTCAAGAAGCACAAGATGAAACTGTTGAACTACCCCGCCTTGTTTTGTACTTCAATCAACGCGACTTGGGGCGCTTGTATCAGATGATTGCCACAATTAACCGGATGGGTACTCCTTCACCAGAGGATGCAGCGCATCCAGAAAGAAAGTAGGTGTTAGCTAATTCGTAATTCGTAATTCGTAATTCGTAATTTGTAATGATGCTCTCTACGAAATGCTGTGCGTAGCTTGCTTAATTAAAAGCAAGGGTACGCGGATTCCTTCGCGCTAGCTAGGCTAACGTAATTTTTGAGTTTGAGTCCCGTATTAAATTCCAATACAGTTGAGTTAAGCATTTCTTTCTTCTCTTCCTTTGCGTTCTTTGCGTCCTTTGCGGTAGCCTCCGGCAAGCCGATGCAGCGTCTACGTTAAAAAAATTGACTTTGACTAATATTTAAGCCTTAACTGAACCGTATTGTATTAAATTCTAAAGTTGCTGGTCTATAATTAGTCGGGGTAGGAATCCTTAACTAATTCAATTACGAATTACGAATTACGAATTATTTTGATCAGATGCGATCGCTTCATACCTGACCATAAACTTTTCTCATAACTAATTCATATCATTACCTCAGCTAGAGATTTTTTATTCCCATGCGGCTATTTTCATGAGCAATGGGCATTTTGGCATTGTCAAAGGAGCCGCAAAAACAATATGATTCACCCTACTTACAGATGAGAAAAACAGCAGTTATTATGACTCAATACTGATTCTTGTAAAAAAGCTTGTATATTAGCACAGTAAACACTGTGTCACATCTTAACAGAGGAATAGAACATGCTGGAATTATTGGGTTCAGGTTTGGTGTCGCTCTGGCTAGAGATGGCCGGGGTACAAATCAAACCTCTAGATGCCTTAGACGCTTTGACTTGGCAAAGTAGCCCTGGGTTAGTTCTTGCCCCTGATCCCAATCCAGCTGGGGCTACTACGGTGCAGGAATATCTCAAACAGCTAGTAACATCAAAAGTGGTGGCGCAAAATCTGGCCCAGAGTCAGGGAATTTGGATGCAGTCGGGGCCGATGCTGATGGCAAATCACCAAGGTACAACACCTCTGCCAGCTGCCTCTTTAACCAAAATTGCTACTTCACTAGTTGCTTTGAAAACTTGGGGCCCAGACTACCAATTTGATACCTTAGTCAGTGCCACTGGGCCAGTGGTAAATGGGGTTGTGCAGGGCGATTTGGTAATTACTGGTGGTGGCGATCCTTTGTTTGTTTGGGAAGAAGCGATCGCTCTTGGTAATACTCTCAATAAAATGGGTATCAAGCAGGTAAAGGGAAATTTGATTATTACTGGCAGTTTTGCGATGAATTTCCAACGTCAGCCGATGCTAGCAGGTATGATGCTCAAGCAAACACTAAATCGTGCGACTTGGGGCCGCCCCGCTATTTATACACACTCAATCATGCCCAAGGGAACGCCCAAGCCTCAAGTTGTCATTGCTGGTGCGGTGAAATTTGAGGCGCAACCAAACCCTCGACAAACTTTGTTATTGCGTCATCGCTCATTGCCTTTGAAGCAACTAATCAAGGAAATGAATGTTTACAGTAACAACGATATGGCAGAGATGCTGGCAGACTCAGTGGGAGGAGCCACTGTAGTGCAATCAACTGCTGCTCACCTTGCGAGAGTGCCACAAGTAGAAATTCAGTTAATCAATGGTTCTGGATTAGGGCCGGAAAATCGCATTTCTCCCAGGGCTGCTTGTGCCATGTTGATGGCTATTCAAGGTGAAGCATCTGCCCATCAACTGAATCTGGCTGACTTGTTCCCCATGTCTGGATTTGATCACCGGGGGACACTACACTCCAGACACATTCCCCTTGCTACTGTGATTAAAACTGGCACTCTGCGGGATGTGAGCGCTTTGGCGGGAGTGATGCCCACACGCGATCGCGGTTTGGTTTGGTTTGCTATTATCAACCGGGGGACAAATGTCTGGGGTTTGCGGACTGGACAAGATCAACTGTTGCAAAGTGTTGTAAAACAATTACAACTACCTCCAACCGTTCCTGTTACCCTAACTCCCCACTCAGCCATCAACTCTTTACCCCAGCTAGGTGCAGCTAATCGGAATGAAATTTTATTCAAAAGTTAGTTCATCTATAGTTCACCGTTAGAACAGAGAGTAAGCCAGTCTCATTCGCAACCCAAAAGTTTTATTGATGGGTAAAAACCGAACTTGTAAAGGGTAAATGTCCATATAGCTTTTGGGTTAAACTTTCCATTAACTTGATTACAGGTAGTTCGCAAAATGCCCTAACCCCATTATTGGGGAGAGCAGGCGAAACCCCAGTAAAAAGCCAACGTCAATTTTGTAAAAATAACTGTAAATAGATTTGTCACGACTAAGCAACAATTAAGCTTATAAATCAGGTTGTGATTATGCGATTTCTCAAATTACCCAGGTCTTTACGCCAACTCAGTACTCATGTTTTAGCGATCGCGCTAGGGGTTCTGCTAACCGTTAGCACATTGCAAGTGTTGCCCTCGCAAGCCGAACCAGCACCCCCAGTAATTGTTAGAGATACTTCACAACTGATTGCCCAACGGCAATCACCAGCCACTGCTGCGATCGGTAACACCAGCTTTGTGACAGCAGCAGTGAATCGTGTTGGTTCAGCAGTTGTTCGGATTGATACTGAGCGGACAATTACTCGTCGCGTTGATCCATTTTTGGAAGACCCCTTTTTCCGTCGGTTTTTTGGTGACGGTTTCTCTCAACAGATGCCTCCAGAGCAGCAGTTACGCGGTGTAGGCTCAGGTTTCATTATTGACAAGAGCGGGTTAGTTCTGACTAATGCTCATGTGGTTGATAAAGCTGATAAAGTAACAGTCCGGCTCAAAGATGGTCGCACCTTTGAAGGGAAAGTTCAAGGCATTGATGAAGTCACAGATTTGGCAGTAGTCAAAATTAATGCTGGTAACGATTTACCAGTAGCGCCCTTGGGTTCTTCCAGTAACGTCCAAGTAGGAGACTGGGCGATCGCAGTTGGTAATCCTTTGGGATTTGATAACACCGTTACCTTGGGAATTGTTAGTACCCTCAAACGTTCTAGCGCCCAAGTCGGCATTAGCGATAAACGCTTGGATTTCATTCAGACAGACGCTGCCATTAACCCTGGTAACTCTGGCGGGCCACTATTGAATGGCCAAGGTGAAGTGATTGGCATTAACACAGCCATTCGTCCTGACGCGATGGGTATTGGGTTTGCGATTCCTATTGATAAAGCTAAAGCGATCGCCGCCCAACTGCAACGTGATGGCAAAGTTGCTCACCCCTATCTAGGTGTGCAAATGCTAACTTTGACACCCGAACTTGCCAAGCAAAATAACACCGATCCCAATTCTCCTATTCAGATACCAGAAATTAATGGTGTTTTTGTAATGCGAGTTGTCCCCAATTCTCCAGCAGCATCTGCGGGTATCCGGCGTGGGGATGTAATTCTTCAAGTTGATGGTAAAGCTATTACCAGTGCTGAACAATTACAGAACGTTGTGGAAGACAGTCGTCTTGGTCAAGTATTACAGGTGAAAGTGCAACGAGGTAATCAGACACAGCAGCTTTCAGTCCGCACAGCCGAGTTGCAAAATGCTTCGTAGAGGAGCAATATAGCCGATTTTAATTGTGTGGAATAGTAGGGGCACAGCAATGCTGTGCCCTTACTGCGTGTTGTATACAAAATGACAATCCGATAGAATACTTGACATTATCATACAAGAAAAAAATACAATGATATGCCAATAATTGAACCGATAAGTTTTCAAGGATTGAATTTAGTTCCTTTTCAAATAAACCCACACTATACAAATGCAGTAATACCAAATCACAATGGAGAGACAAGAGAACAAAGACTGGAAGAATTCTTAGTTTTAAATCCAGATATTTATGTTGTAGGGTTGCAGGAAGGAACAATGTTAAAAATTGAAGATTCATCTATCAGATTGATTGGCAACAAAACGATATATTTATTCAAGTTTGGAGAAGAAAAAAAAGAGTATTATCCTAATGATAATTTGGATTTTCTTCTTGAAAGAGTTTCTTCTGGATGATGACCATTTTTAAATGACTAAATCGCTTAATAGCATCCGATGGTCGGAATTTCCACCTTTGATAGTTTTACAATCTACGACTTTGATATCATTACTAACAAAAATATGATCTATAGGCAGCTTAAGTACGCCTATAATCAAGGCTGGTAAGTGAACTTGAGTTGCCGGTTCAATCCATGAAGGTTCTACTCCAAAGCCTAGTTTTGTATTGTGTAGTCCCGTTTTTTCAACTAGTCTTTTATAGTAGGGCGACCAAGGAGTTAGGTTTAAGTCACCTGTAAATATTAGTTTTTTATCCTTTTGAGTTTGCAAGTACTGAGTCACTTCAGCTAATGCGGTGTTACGCCTAGTAAAAAGATTAGGTTTGATCGGTACTGAAGGGTGGGCTGCTACCAAAGTGATATTTTTAGTGCCAATTTTTACAGATGTGGTTAAAATCGTTCCTGCACTTAGTGTCTTTCCTTGAGGATTTTCCAACCCAAAGCGGCTAAAAACAGCCAACCCACCACCACGAGTCCGGTAAGCAAAGGGTAAAGTATCTTGTAAGTGCCCAGTTAGTTCCTTCATAGCTGGCGGGCTGATCTCGATTAATACAGCTATGTCAGGCTTTTGCTGTTCAACGAGATTAGCGACAGATGTCAACTGAGTATTTTTCTTATTGATGTTAAATTCTATAATTCTAAGAGATTCGCCTCGCCCTTGGTGGCTATTAGGCAGATACCAAGGTAATATCCAAACGCTATTAAACGCTAGCAAAGCAAGAGCAAAAAACAGTGTGCCTTGCCAACGAATTCCAGCGAACCAAGCACACAAAATCCCGATAGTGATGAGTAAAGAAACTAAAAAGTAATAAACTCTGCCGTGACTTAATAACTCGAAAGGATACCGCCAAAGGAAACCAACACCTATTGAAAGAAGGGCAGTAATCCCTAGTAGAATGTTCAATAAAATTTGACTGTAAGACTTTAACATTTAATACTGATATTTACACAAAAAGGTACTTAGTCAGATATACAATACTTAAAAAGCTTATTACTAAAATTCTACTAATTTTTGGTCAAACCATGACACTAGGGGAGACCGCTTGCACTCCTATACCAGCCGTGTTTCGAGTTTATTCATTGTGTGGCGTGGCTCAGAGCTGATTCGTAAATAAAATCTAAAGAGAACTAAATCTGCCTTGACTAAGGTTATAGGCTAAATCGAGTGTAGTTATGTTGTTGTCGATGAGCCGTCTACCACTGGAAAAACTAAAAATCAAACTGAAGAGTGATTGTTGGGCAACTTTGGTAACTCGACACCATAAGAAACCTTCTCGTGCTAACAGACGATTTAACTCTTGAACGCTCTTGTACTTGTCGCCACAATAATGTTAATACTGCTGCCACCATTAACGATAAATTCAGAACTCTATCTCGTAATCTTAATTGCTTATAATATTTTTGCCCGGCAAAAACTGCTGGGGTTAATAAAGCCTGTCTTTGTGTTTGGCGTAGGCGACAATCTGTCTTTACAGAAAAGCGAACTGACAAGTCAGTGCTTGTGCGTAGCTTGCCGCCAACTCTTGGAGACGCTCCGCGAACGGCATCGCTCTACACCGATTTCAAAGTGCCAAGGTAGTCTAAATCACTTACCAACACTTAATACTAGACCTTCATGAGCTAGTATTGCTTGAGGAAAGGCAGATTTAATATCGACTTGAACCTGGTCAAGAAAATCATCATGGTCATCTGGGTGATGATGAGAAATGGCTAGCCGTTTAACGCCAGCAGAAAGAGCTGCATTCACCGCAGCTTGCCAGAGTAAATCAGCAGAGTCATGGTTGTGAGATGTAGGCGGAGTGTAAGTAGCATTGGCAATCAGCAAGTCAACGCCTTTAATAAACTGTAAAATCCGCTCTCGCTCCACTTGATCAGCATTCTGGTGCAAATCCGTGACGTAGGCAACACTATACTCTTGCCAAGTGACTCGGTAGCCAACTGACCGCTGAGTTTGATTAATTAATGCAGTTGTAATGGTGACATCATTTAGCTTCACGTCACTGTCTCGAGTAAGATTGTAGAACTGCAATTCCGACTGCATTACCTGTAAAGGGTAAGGAAAGTGGGGCTGGAGCATCTGATCGTACAGACATTGTTTGATTGAGGCTCCATTTGATGCAGCTGTGCCGTAAATGTGAAAACAATTTTCCACAATAAATGCTGGAGCAAAAAAGGGAAACCCTTGAATTCTGTTTGATTGGCAGTTGGTAAAAAATAAATGGGCTTCTAGTGGCTGTTGCAGTTCTTGCCAAGTTTTACCCAGTATGCGTAAGCCAGTACCGCCATCAAAAATCAGGCGTTTCCCAGCTACATGCATTTCTACACAAGCGGTATTACCACCATAACGATTGGTATTGCTACTTGGAGTGGGAATCAAACCTCTTACACCCCAGAATTGCACGATAAATTCACCTGCTGGGCTACTTGGCAGGGTAGATGACTTTTCTCTTATGTAGCTCTGGGAATCCGACAACTCAAAATTTGACATTTTCCTTGAAATTAGACCTTACTGAGCAGGTCATCGTAGTGCCGCACTTCCAACAGCCTGTTTTTTTCGTCCACAATGACTACCGTAGGAGAGTAACTTTTTAACTCTTCTAGAGTGAACTGCCCGTAAGTCATTATAATCAAGCGATCGCCAATAATGCCTAGACGTGCCGCACCCCCATTTAGCTCAATTATTCCTGAATGGGCTGGAGCCGGGATCGCATAAGTAATAAAACGCTGACCGTTGGCATTATTAACTACTTGCACCTGCTCATAGGGTAAGATGCCAGCTTTTTCCAAAAGCATTTCATCGATGCTGATACTACCCACGTAGTTGATATTCGCCCCCGTGAGGGTGCAGTTATGAATTTTTGCCAAAAGGAGAGTGCGCTGCATTTGAGTTTGGGGTTGATGGCAGATTTGAAAATCCGTAACAAGCGAAAGTTATCAAAGTGAGGAGTGAGGAGTTAGCAGTGAGGAGTTAGCAGTGAGGAGTGAGGAGTAAGAAATAAAAATTCATAACTCTTAACTCATAATTCTTAACTCCTAACTCTTAACTCCTAACTCCTAACTCCTAACTCTTTTATTATCCTCTATAAGCTTTGACGGATTTTTCTACTAAAGCTGCAACTTTGTCCACATCTTGCCAACCGAGAATTTCAGTCACCTTTTTTTCCAAATTTTTATAACTACGGAAAAATTCGGCAATTTCATCTAAGCGGTGTGGCGCTAAGTCATTCAGGGATTTGACCTGAGTGTAGCGCGGATCTTTGTCAGGAACACAAAGGATTTTCTCATCGCGATCGCCACCGTCAATCATCTCCAAGAAGCCAATCGGTCGTGCGGCAATCACACAGCCTGGAAAGGTTGGCTCGTCAATTATGACCATGCCATCTAAAGGATCGCCATCATCAGCCAAAGTATTGGGTACAAAGCCGTAGTCATAAGGATATTGTACCGAGGAATAAAGTACTCGGTCTAGAGCAAAAGCTTCTAGTTCCTTGTCGTATTCGTATTTATTTTTACTTTTGCCAGTAATTTCAATCAGAACGTTGATTAGACCGGGTTTCGGTTGGGCAGGAATACGAGATAAGTCCACAAAAAACTCCTCTGATAACAATGAATCATGGGGGTACTCAGTCAGCTTCGCTCCCCGTGTAGAATTTTAGGGCAATATGGATCTCTTCCCAACGTATTCATTTCACGAGATAGGGCATTGGGCATCTGACTTTTCACGGCATGTGGAAAAGGCCATTTTGAGGGTTTTCCAAACCCTGATTTTTCCGTTAGCTATTTTCATTAACTTAAAGCTATTGACAATTAGGCTGTAGAAAAAGTCACGTTTTTT
>NZ_JAIVFQ010000190.1 GCF_020829495.1 Nostoc favosum CHAB5714
TCACTGTGCCAACTCCAAAAGAAAATTCGGTACTTTTCAAGGAAGCGTTCATACCAATAAAATTGTCTCTTTTCTAAACTAAACTGTTTAGTTTGCCCCTGGGCGCAGCTTCCGTAACACTACCCCAAGTTCTACACCGCAGTGCCTGAGAATGTCATAAGCTGTAGTGACATGGAAATAAAGGTTTGGTAAAACAAAGTACAAGAGATATGGCATTCCTTGAAATGATGCAGTATTGTCACGCATTTGTAAGGTAATTTCTTTTTCTTCTGAACCATTAATTTGCTCAGGTTTAAATGTATTTAATTGAGAGATAGTTTTGTGAGTGCGGTCAATAAGCTGACCAAATGTAGTTTCATTGTCCTCAAACTTGGGTGCTTCTACCCCTGCTAGCCGTGCAGCACCTCTGTTCACTATATCAGAGGCAATTTGTACTTGTTTTGATAATGGAAGCATATCGGGGGATAGGCGACTATTGATCAATACAGAAGGATCTATTTTTTTAGTTTCTGCATAAGCAGCACCTTTTTCAAGAATGTTTATAAGGTTATTCAGTGCGCGAATAGACACGGGTATTAAAGCTTGGTACATTGAAATGGTCATTGATATTTCTCCAGAAAAAGTTCAAACGGCGGGATATCAAATAAAGCATAGCTTGATAATGGAATAAAGGTTGTAGTAACTACAGCATCAGCAGGAAGGTAAAATGTTATTTATGGTAGTCGAGCGTTTTAAAAATGGAAAGACTAAAGAAATATACCAGCGATTTCATGAAAAAGGGCGGATGATGCCTGAAGGCTTGAAATATATTGATAGCTGGGTTAGTGCCAACTTCGAGCAATGCTTTCAACTCATGGAATGTGATGACCCTTGTTTATTTCAAGAGTGGATATTGCATTGGCAAGATATTGGGGAATTCGAGATTATTGCTGTAGTGCCATCAAAACAAACGGCAGAGGTAGTTATGAAAAATTTATCCGAAAATGCTCAATAACGAAAACTAGAACTTATATCTCAATATCTCCCTTGGAAAAAGTTGAAATTCACATAGCCAGTGATTCTGGATTAGTAAACTCAGTTAGAGCTTGTCACAAAACAACCTTCCTTCTTTTTAGTTAGAAATGCTTTCTCAATAAGCTTTTTAGGTGGCAAATTGTAAAATTTGTTTCTTGACAGGATCTTAGGTTTTTACTTGGGTTGCCACAATGGAGTGATATCAAGGCTTTTAGCAGCAGATACGGCATTCTAGCCTACGTCGGTACGGTTTACACCCCTTTGGGTTTTGTAAAGTTATCGTAATGTTTATTCATATAAAGCAATATTTGCTTAACTTAGCAAACTCAAATAAAAGAGTAGGTAATAAAAGCGATGAATCAACCTATTAAATTATCTTTAGAACAAGAATTTAGCCTCAGAACTTTCTCTGATCAAGTGCAGCAGATGTCCCGTGAACAAGCTCAAGAGTTTTTGCAGATGCTGTATAAGCAAATGATGATAAGGGAAAAGACTTACCAAGAATTGCTCAAACATCAGTGGGAAGTTGGTTCAGGTTCAGTCTTGGGTTAAAACAAACTTGCTCTCATCACTTTAAGCGACTCAGAAGATAACGAACACACAATTGTTTTTTTTCAATGGCTTGGCAATAGAGATTATTTGCTCCAAACTGGGAAACTGCTCGCATAACCGAATCATAGTAACGGTTTTAATGGAACAGTGAACTACTTTAACCTACACAGCAAAGAGCCAATCGCACACCACAGACGTACAACCGCTCCCAAAGTTAACCCAAACCTGCCACTGCCCCAGGTATGCGTTCCAGTAAGGCTCCCCATCAGCAATTCCAACAGCCTCACCAAGCTGGGAAACCAGCTGTTGGTAGAACCGACCAGCGCTGTCGAGTCCAAGGCGCATTTTCAGCTTCAGCCCTTTCCAGGCTTGGGTAGCAGGACTTTCAACCTGATTTAATGTTTGGGGAATGTCATCTGATATTGTGCCAGTCACTTGTGTTGGGAACTCTATATTATTAATGAGTGACACCGACTCACGATTTAATGCTTCATCTCGATTGAGCCATTGTCCGAAAATTAAATCACGCTGATCATCAGGGGCAACGAATTGATAAACGCACTCCCGATTTTCACGCTTACCCAACCGACCGACGTAATCGAGTTTTAAATCAATCTTCGCAAGTAATTTCTGTGCGATTGCAATCGGGGTAAGTTTTTCTGAGATACTGACATTCAAGTAATTTTTGATAACGTGCCGATGCGTTACAGCCAGCGCTTTAAACTGCACCATCTTCTCGTCACTTCCCCGTAACTGAACGTCTGGTGTAAGAAACTGCAATAGATTCAGATTTTCGAGTAACAGTACAGCAGGTAATAGCTGCCCCTTGTTAAAGTCCGGTTTCCAAATCGAATTCTCCCCTAATTCCAACTGCGATGCAGCTCTTTTGG
The DNA here is from genome assembly GCF_020829495.1 of Nostoc favosum CHAB5714. Taxonomy (GTDB): domain Bacteria; phylum Cyanobacteriota; class Cyanobacteriia; order Cyanobacteriales; family Nostocaceae; genus Nostoc; species Nostoc favosum. The sequence goes on from NZ_JAIVFQ010000190.1 coordinate 2,457, forward strand.
CATCACGGGTTGTCAGAAACTCTCGCCCCAGCGTCAAATAGTAGTGCATCCGCAGTTGAGGATACCACCCATCGTCATCTTTCTCGACCAAATCAGGGATTACATCAATTTCATAGCGACGGGACAATTCCGCTTTGCGCTGCTGATGTCGTTCGGTTTTCGTTTTCGCCCGTTTGTCTTGCAGTTTTTTCAGTTCAGTCTGTGAGAGTTCATCAGAATCCGCGATCGCCTGACACTCAGCAGTATACAATTGCTCACTTGCCGCTTTAACCGACTCGATTACAGCCCCACTCTCATCATCCGATGCATCGTCGGCATCGATAATTGTATACCCATCCTCGACCAAACCCGCAAGCACAGATTCTCTATAGCGCCGCATCTCTACGTTGATGACAGAGCCACGCTTGCCCCAAGTCTGCAATGACTCCGGTTGAAAATTCTGCTCAACATAGCTGTAGTCATCATTATCCGCCGCCGACAACAGTGCAATGTTCGCTTGTGTGGCGACGTGCTGACTTCTTAGCAAGCAATCCTCCTATGCATGTAGAGCCATTGCCCACAAGACCCATCCCCCACTCTCGCACCCAAATGTGACGGTCAACAGTTTCTCGGAGGCGTGCCAACATCTGCCGCGCAGAGTTAACCGGTTGCACTCCTTGAAATATCCCCCAAACACCATCAAAATGTCCTCGAATGTCGATGCTGACCCCAGTTTCTAAACTTGGAGATGCGATAACTAAATCGTACTGGGTGAGAATTTCGTTCAGGTGAGCGATACAGCCAAACGCAGGATGAGATGGATCAGCAACGGATTCACTGTCAATTCTCAGTATCCGCAGGTGTGGGAATTTGCGGCGAAACCGTTCTTCCAGAGCTTGCGTTCCCCATTTGGACTTGGCTTTTTGAGCAGAACAGCAGAGTAAATGATGCCCACCTTTGGCTATCGCCTTGTCCAGTGCGGCGATGAGATTCTTCGGGTTACTGCCAGAGTAGTTGTAACAGTTTCCAGCTACGTGCCGATAGTTGTTTACGATGACGAAGGGATTAACTCGATATTCACCAGCGAGTGATAAAACATACTTCACATCAGTATCTGACACATCGGCAGAAGACAGATAAATCTTTCCCTGACTGCTGCCCAAAACATTCTGTACCAGTTGTTTGAGGTTTTTGAGAACAGATACCCGACGTTTTTGCACTTCAGTACCAGAGTTAAGCAAATGCCAGAAAACTTGGTCACATTCATCAATAATAATGACATCATTCGCCCAGTCGTTGGGGTTGAATCGCGCCTGACTTTCCTGATGCAGCGAATCCACGCACACCCCGTATCCCAACAATGTACCTGTTTCATTCGTGCGGACTTCAGTCACATAGTTAACACCAAAGCGATTACACAATGCCTCTCCTAATTGGATGCGATGGGTAATGATTAATACCCGTCTCTCTTGGTCGTGTGCTTTCGCCACTTCAGTTGCTAGCCATTCGGTTTTCCCCGTGCCTTTGGGAGCTTTGAGGATAATCAGTTTTTCACCCTCTGGAACAAGTAGCTGGCCCAAGAATCTTTGGTTGAGTGCGATCGCAGGCGGGTAAGTCAACAAGGTAAACAGCTTAATCTCCCACAACTCCAATGCAACAGCCGTATTGTAGAGTGCGTCAAATGCCGACTGCCCTTTGGCAACGATAAAATCATCAACACCTTTCTCTTGGCCAAAAGGTAAATCAATTACCCGCAAGGAACAACCCTCATTTACAAGCAGCCGTCCCATGCGACTGATAGCGGTTCTGACTCGCTGGACAGTTTCAGGTTTGTTGTCCTGGTCAAAGCAGATGTTAACCTGTCTCCCCTCTGTTGCAAAATGCTTCAAGTCGGGAATCAGAGAGGGTTTACCGATAGCAGTACCGTACTCATCCTGGGGGGTGCGGTATCCAGCATTGACACCGGGGATTGCGATCGCTGCATAGCCAGCAGTTAGTAATGCCCCCGCTTTTTTGACTCCTTCGACAATTGTGACTGGTACATTATGCCGCCAAACCCAATGCCAGAAACCCCCAGGATGCTGTAGGTCTTCTTCAGTAATAGGGACACCGCAACGTAGGGAAACTTTTACCCAGATGCGATTCGGCACTAAGAGGAAGAAGGCGCGTGTCTCTTCTCTGAATGGGTGTTCATATTTGATGAACTTGTGAATTTTCTGGCGGTCGCGTCTGGGGAAGTCGGGTTTGAAACAGCCCCACATCATTAGGACGTAGTTGTTGAGAGGGTCAACGCCATTGCACCACCAGCCGCCTAACTCAATGTGCTGGTATTTTTTCAAATCGCGATCACGTAATCGTCCATCGTTGCGACGGGAGATTTTGGGACTGTAGAGCAGATATTCGTAGGGTAACGTCCCGTAGAGCGAACGCGCATTCAGGTGAAAGATTTCTTCGTCAACGCAACTGTTGAGCCATTCCTGTAAATGTTTTGCTTGAGAATCAGATTCGATTATACGCATATTCCCTCTGTTTTTTGACGCATGGTGCAGGGTGCGGCACTTGAGTCTGTGCCGCCGATTCAACTTTTTGTGAGAGCTTGTGCTGGCTATGAAATCGTCAAGAGCCAGCATTGCTATGGAAAAAGGTTAAAGGGGAACGGTTAAAGGAGTGAGAACAATTCCTTTCCCCCTTACCCTTCTCATCTTCTGCCTCCGGTATGCGGTCGAAATGTGAGATTAATACGTGTGCTAACGACTTTGTTGGTCTTGGGAACCTGATGTAGATGTGTGGACTGACAACCGGGGTGCATCACAAGCAAGCTGCCGTGTTCCAGCCAGAAGTCAGTTGCTTTGCCATTTCTCGATTTGATTTGGAATTTGCGACATGACCCCAGGCTGACTGATGCAATCGCTGGCTCGTATCCCATCGATGGTTCATCATCTGCGTGATTAAACTCAACGGAATTGTCACCAACTCCGTTGGTCTTCAAAACCGTGCATGAGACTTTCACCTCACACGGCTCCTCAATGATTTGACGCTTGTCATGCGTACCTAACACCATCTCTG
>NZ_JAIVFQ010000191.1 GCF_020829495.1 Nostoc favosum CHAB5714
CTCACAGTAAGGAACACCCTTGATTGTGGGCGAACACAACCCAAGGGCTTTATTTGTATAAGGAATTGCTCCCGTTAGCAGCATTCATGACTTGCTTGTCATCCGCTTTCACATGAAGGCAATAAAGAAGGAGTTTCAGTACCATTACGTTGGGCATCCACAGCTGATGCCATAAACTCCAATACGTTGCGACGTTGAAACTTGAGGGAAGTGACAACAGTTAACAGACGAGACACAAAGTTACTACCTGCTTTAGTTTGAGAACCAAAACTGGTACGCCGCCATATAACAGCAGGGCGTATTGCTCTCTCGGCCTCATTATTCGTTGGTTCCACACCCTCAAAATCGACAAACAACCATAAACCTGGTTCAACTTTTAAAATTTGCCGACACGTACGGACAGTTTTTGCAAAAGGAGTTTTCTCTTTGTAACCAACAGAGTAGTTGGCGGCTTCTTGTAAGCAAGACTTGATTGGCATTGATTTAATGGGGATTGTTGAAAATGTGGTGAAAGGCGATCGCAGTTATCAAGCGATGCCTACGGCGGGCTACGCCTACGCCTAGAATGGGAATAATTACGCCGTAACTAACTCCGCTCTCTCCAGCAGTCGTTGCAATTTATCGCCAGTTAGCTGTTCTAACGGTTGCTCTAAAAAATATTCATCAAAAATGGATTTACCATCAGTAGACACGTCCACCATCGATAGCCACCAAACTGCTTCCATTGCCGAATCACATGGCATTTGCTGACATTCCCCAGTACGCATCACCCACCAGCCGCCGTCAGTACAGCCAACCTCGCCCAGTTTCACTTCGTTCTGATAAATCCCATCGTCGAGAATTTCAAAGCCGTATTTCTCACATTCATCGAAAATCTGCGCCATGACTTCGTTACCAGTGGTAGAAGAGGACAAGGAGCAGGGGGCGGGGTGCAGGGGGGAAATTTCTTCTCCCTTGCTAGTAGCCCCCTGCCCCTCTGCTTCTTCTTCTGGTAACTGTTCCTGCACTGGTAGCGTACCTTGCTGGTACTGTTGCTTGATATAGCTGTGGCATCTAGCGGCTGAGAGGTCGCGGAAAATCTCAACGTTGTTTACTAGTACTCGCCAGTACAGGTTCTGGTAGTTGTCGTGGTCGTAGCTAATACTAGCTACGAGTTTGTCGCCCACGAACGCCTCTTGGTCATAAAAGGAGATTTCGAGAATGTTTGGGGCTTCTACTACTTCAAGCGGTGCAGGGAATGTTTCTCTGAGAGTTCCGTCTTGGTGATGCCACTGGATGTAGCGTTGGCATCTGGTGGGGGTGGTAGCGCGGAATTTCTCTACGCCGTTGACCATGACTAGCCACGGTTGGGTTACTAAATCATCGTGGTCATAAGCAATGTAGGCTATCAGTTCTTTGCCAAAGTAGACCTCGTGGTGGTAGAAGTTGATTTCTACGGTTGTCAGTGGTTCGGGAGCTATGGCTTGGGCTTGGGTTGCGATGAAGTGGTCTAGTTCGGCTTGGGCTGTGGCTTGGTTGTCAGGGGTAGCAGGGGTGAGTTTCTGAACCTTACTTGCTTGATATTCAGCGATCGCGCTAATCCAAGAATCTAGAGAGCGTTTGTCGCTTACTTCGACTGTGCTTTGCGTTTCGCTGTAGATTTGCTTGAGTCGGGCAATTGATTTCAGTTGCAGCTGTTGATGGCTGTAGATGATGTGAGTCATAATGAATCAGTTCCTAACGGGACGGAAAGCGCTTCGATTACCAGTCTGGGGCGCTTTCTTTATACCTAATAGTGTAATCTGTTAATTAACAAGTTGTTAACTGTTTAGTTGACAATTAACATATACTTTTAGAATTGGAGTTATGACTATGACTGTGAAAGTAAGACGGATTATTAAGCTAGAAGTTGATGTTCCTGGATTGGGCGATCGCATTAAACAGGCCAGAGAAGCTAGGGGGCGGCCAGTTACACAGATGGCCAAAGAAGTTGGAATATCTCGTAACTATTGGTATCAGTTAGAGGCGGAAGCTGTTTTAGGTGGTGTAGCAGAAGAAACTCTTCGGAAAATTGAAGAGGTGCTGGGTGTAGATTTAGGGGTACAGTTTGATGATTGACCTTCATACTATTAATCCTCTTGCTCTCCCCTCTGTCTTATTAGAGAAGCGATGCCTGGGTTGGGCTACGCCTATGCAGTTATCAGTTACATCCAGAATTTACGTTGCAATTGACTCTGAGAAAATCTCATTGAACTAGAAAGGTGGAATCATGCCTAAACCACCTTCTAGACAAAACAAAGCCACCTCTGCCACATCTAACAATTCAACATCAGCAGCTAGCTCTGCAAACAAGGATATTTCCCAGCAAGAAGACCCAGGTTCAGCAACAATTACGGTTACGGCTGTTGAAGTTCCAGAGTTGACCGAGCAGGAGCAGAGCGATCGCCTACACTTGGAGAGGAAAGTGGAGCGGGCGTTTTTTGAGGCAGGCAAGGCACTCTCCGAATTGCGCGATGGGCTTCGCCCCGCCGTAGGCGATCGCAAATTGTACCGTTCAACTCACAAAACCTTTGAAGAATATTGCAAGCAAAGGTTTGGTTACACGCGGATAGCAGCCAGCTACAAGATTGCCGCAGCGACAGTCATGGACAATTTGTTAACCAATGGTTTACAAAAAGAGGAAATAGCTACGGATGAATTACAGACTCCAAAAATGTTAACCAATGGTTTACAAATTCTGCCAAATAATGAACGTCAAGTACGCCCTTTGGTTTCTTTAGAGCCAGAAGTGCAAAGAGAAGCTTGGCAGAAGGCAGTAGAGGAAGCGGGTGGTAAAGTTCCAAGTGGTAGGATTGTGAAGGATGTGGTGCAGCGCACTATTGAGCGAACCAGAGTACCAAACACCTACCAGTTAGGCGAAGTCTGTCAAATTCTTGCAAAAGACAACCCAGAACTCAGAGGTAAGGGCGGGTGTTGGGGCATTGTCAACCACGTTGGAGAATTCAGTTGCACAGTGACAACCTGGGATGGAGAATATACTGTAAGAATCGCCCACCTCAAACCACTGAACTATCTGCCTGCGGAATGTCAGCAGATGCAGTTGATTAGCGATCGCATTAATCGACTACGGGACAATGAGAATCTAGAAGAAGCTGCTCGTGCTGTGCTGAAGCACTTGGGGGAGTTGAAGCGCCCGTATTTGACTGCTGTGGAGGAGAAGCTGTTAAGTGTGATTGAGCAGGAATATGGGGTTAATGAAGGAAATGAGCCGATTGCACATTCGTGAAGATGACTTGACAGGTAAAAATATTGCTGACCTTCTGAGGGAACATCTCAAAAACATGCATGAGATTACCCCACCCGAAAGCGTTCATGCTCTTGATATAGAGGCATTGCGTTCGCCTGATATTACTTTTTGGACGGCTTGGGATGTCGAAGAACTGGTTGGATGCGGGGCATTGAAAGAACTAGATTCAAGAAGCGGTGAAATCAAATCAATGCGTACCGTCAAGGCTCACCGACGTAGGGGTGTCGCCTCAAAGATTCTGGAACAGATTATTAAAGAAGCCCAATGGCGTGGTTACGATTGCTTAAATTTAGAAACAGGGGCAATTCCAGAATTCACTTCAGCACGAGCCTTGTATACACGGTATGGGTTTGAGTACCGAGGCCCCTTTGCTGAATACATTGATGACCCGAACAGCGTATTTATGACGAAAAAGCTCTATTGAAGTGTTCAAGTTTATGTGGCAATTTTAGAGGATGTTTTAAAAGTCGAAGTGAGTCAAAAATTATGCCAGTCGCCTGACCATAAGACGTATCATCGCAATGTAAATAAAAGTCTCAGAGGTTTCTGGTAGTCGTTCATAATCTTTACTTAAACGCCGACACCAGTTAAGCCAACCAAAAGTTCGCTCAACAACCCAGCGCTTTGGTAAATGGACAAAACCTTTCTTTTCCAAGGGTCGAAGCACAATTTCCACAATCCAGCGAAACATATCCATCACCCAACGCATAAATTCTTCGCCTCGGTATCCTCCATCCATCCAAATAGTGTGCAACCGCTTTACCTGATTTCCCGTATCATGAACTCGTTTGAGGACAAGTTTTGCTCCTTGGCGCTCTGGAAGGCTTGCAGAGGTAACTAACACTCGTAAAACTAGTCCTAGTAAATCCACACTCAGATGTCGTTTACGACCGTGTATTTTTTTGCCTGCATCATAACCTACCTCTTGGGATATCATGGTTGCTGTTTCCACCGATTGACTATCGACTGCTGCTTCTGACGGGCTAGGTTCACGTCCTGCTGCCACGCGAGTCCATTGGTATAATTTGTCGTGAATTTTTAACCAAGTTCCATCTTGGCTCCATCTCCAAAAATAACCATAAACAGTAGACCATGCAGGAAAATCCCCTGGTAATCCTCTCCAAGTACATCCTTCACAAAGTACGTAGAGAATAGCATTGACAACGGTGTATATAGCTATCCTACGAGGCCGACCCCCTGTTTTCGGTAAGGGAAACTCTTTTTCAATCAATTCCCACTGTTCCCAACTCAGGTTACTACGATATGCTTTAGTCATTTGCTCACAAGGTGCTGATGCTTACAATCTCAGCTTAAGCCTTGTGAGCTTTCTTACAATTGCCCCCCACTTTTAAAACATCCTCTTAGAAGCAGATATTCGTTCATTAGTGGATGCTCAGTCCCAGGCAGACCCCAAATTTAAATCAACCTTTCTATATGCCCGCATCAGTGCTAGAGCGGTACGAGAGGCATTAGTGAGTCAAAAAGGCTACGAAGATAGCAAATTGCCGTCTCGTCAAACCTTGGGAGAGATTCTCAATCGCCTGGGGTATCGCCTAAAAAAACACAAAAAACCAAGCCATTGAAAAAAATTCCGCAAACAGATGCCATATTCGAGAATGTGTTGCGGGAGAATCAAGCATCAGATGAAAATCCTAAATCGTTGCGAGTGTCTTTCGTGGTCGTAGAAGCTGATTTCGATTACTCTCAATTCTTCAACTTTGACGCAAGGGGTTACAGTTGTTGCAACTTGTGGCATAATAGTCATCTCCGTAATAGGAACAGAGGCGATCGCAGTAGTTGTCCAGACCAGAGCGATCGCCTTTTGATTTGTGTACTAATTGACGTTGTGGCTTGCCACAACACTCTCACTCTCTTATTGGCGAAGCCTAATATTTTCTTGCTCCTAGCCAGTGACCGGAGCAAGCTCTAGGCAGCATATCTCTTGATCGGGCGGCAGTCGGCAACGAGCTTCAAAGCGACTTCCGTAATGCTGTGGCAACTTTTTATTCATCGCAAAAGGCGATCGCGTTTCTTAATGCAATCGCTCTAATTCAACGTGAGTTCGACGGATAGGAAAGCCCAAAAAGGTTGCTATATATGAATTTACTCAAGTGGGCAGGCGGAAGCGATCGCTAAGATTAATTGAGAATCGGTAAAAAACTCACAAAAAAACGCCGAGA
>NZ_JAIVFQ010000192.1 GCF_020829495.1 Nostoc favosum CHAB5714
AAAAACGAACTCACCGCAGCAGCTAATGAATGGGGTGGGATGAAAAGCGAAGCTAAAACTGCTATTCAGACTGGCAGTATGGATATGCCAGACCCAGTAAATTCAGCAGAAAAGCTCAAAGAGCAACTCAAGGAAAAGGGTAACTGGAATGAAAGTAACACAGTTGAAGGTGCTGTAGGTGCAGCTAACGAACTGGAGAGAGAAACCACCCGCGCCACGATCGCCAGCGTCTTAGGGGAAATCGGTCAGGAACGTACCAAAAATGAAATAGAAGCAACTGAACAAACTGTAGCTGAGGCCAAAGAACTTGCGGAATCTGCACAATCAATGGATGCTTCACAAAACATCCTCAAGGTAATTGCTGCCCAAAACTCGCAAATTGTCTCGATGTTGGGGCAATCCCGCACCGACGGACTGCAAGCACGGCACGATGTCCAGCAAACTAACCTGATGCTAAGTCAACTTGCCGAACAGGGGGCAAGCGATCGCCGCCGTCAAAACCTGATGATGGACGGTATCAGCGCCCAGTACATCGAAATCAGCGGGTTTAGCAGTCTCAAAACTACTGCTGGGCAATAATTCACCCTAATTAGTTGGTCATCTCAATTGCAGAGATGACCAAACCTTCACGCCTGTTAACCAAGTGCTATGTTAGAACACCTCATAATTGCAACCGACCCATTTTTTGGACAAGACATTTTAGAAAATGCCGCCGCTGGAGCGCAACTAGTAGCTGAAGGTTTTAATGAACTTTGGCAAGAAACCCTCAACGGTAGCTTGTATGGCTCGATGTGCAAAGTTGGTCAGTTTTTTGCGATCGCCACACTCACTCTTTTTATGGTTGAGTTAGGCAAAAACTGGATAAATCAAGAAGATATGAAAGCCCTCTCCAGTTGGATATGGCCCATCCTGGTTATCGGGCTACTAGCTAACAATGGCACTTTACTCAGAAGTGGAACACTCGCAATACGAGGATACATTAATACTGTCAATAGTGACATTCTTGAATTTACCGCTGCTGGAGCCAACCTAGAAGTAGCATTCAACCGCGCAGTCGGCAATATTGCCCTCCAGCAGCAAGTAGGGGCGGCAATGGAAAGATGCCGCTCAATCCCTGGTAACACGCAAGATTCAATCACTTGCTTACAACAAGCAGAAGCAGAACTCAAAACCTCTGCGCCCGATCTATTCAAAGGAGAAGCCCCCGATAGCGGTAGTTGGGAATTTAACCCACTTCAGGCTTTATCTGATGCCAAAGATGCGCTCAACGACCTCTCCCCCGGTCAAATTGCCGAAAAGATTGGTAATTCTATCACCAGTACAATCGGCTCGATGATTACCGGATTTGTCGCAGTCATCCTCCTCGCCCTAAATAACGCCTACCAGTGGGGTATCGAATTCACGATGCTTTTAACTGCCCTACTTGGGCCATTGGCAATAGGCGGTTCACTACTCCCCTTTGGCGCGAAACCTATTTTCGCTTGGCTAACTGGTTATTTCACCGTTGGAATGGCAAAACTTTGCTTCAACATGATTATTGGTTTGTGCGGACAACTTATTGCTAATTCCGAACAAAACCAACCGATGATATTTCTCCTTTTTGTTGGGTTGGTTTCTCCTATCCTTTCATCTGCATTAGCCGCAGGTGGTGGAATAGCTGTTTGGACAGGATTAGGTAAAACAGTAGCATTTGGATCTGAAATTGCAGCAGGAATCGTTACTGGTGGAGCAAGTACAACTGCTACGGTTGCTGTCAATGCCACCAAATTTGTTAGTTCCAAAATTAAAGTTAAAAAGTAATTAGTCAGAATTCAGGAGTCAGCCAAGACATTTCAATATTTGATAGTTTGGCAAAAAGCACATCATTTTGTTTTATTAGTATATCAATTTACTAGTAAGTTCCCTAAATCGGAAATATATGCTTAAACCTAAGTCTAAATCTCAACCAGCCCGCCTTCTCAGTTATGGTCAATCTACCTCTACACCTATTGCAATGGCAATCACCATAACAGCAGCAGGAACTATCTTATCTATCCTATTGCAAATTGTAAATATTGGTATGAGTTCTAGTACAAATCGTCATGTCAAAGGTATGACGGTTGTTCAACTCCAAGATGGCTCTATTTCACCTGGTAAATTTGCTGCTCCCAACGAACGCGAAGATGAAACTATCAAACGCTTTATCTCAGATAGCATGATTAAAATGTTCGGTTGGAACGGAATAATCGAAGCAACAGAGAATGGCGAAAACGTTACCAAACCTGATAAAGGAATAGATGTTCAAACAACAAAAAATAGCAGAAAAAGAATTCCGACTAGAGCTTGGGAAGCTGCATTTGCACTATCTGAAAATCAAGATTTTCGGGCAAACTTCCTCAAAAAGTTAGCAGAAATTGTCCCAAATGGTGTATTTAACGGTGAAGTTCAAGTCTCACTCGTCACCCGCCATATCTCTGAACCCAGAAAAATCAAGGATGGAAAGTGGGAGGTTGATTATATCGGTACGCTCGTAAGCTTTGATAGAAATGAAAACCAAGGTAAAGGAATCGCCTTTAACAAAACAATTACTGTCGAAGCTATCGATACTCCCAAATTACCAACCCAGCCAACTGAACTAGATAAAAGAATCTATTCAGTACGAGAACCAGGTTTAGAAATCACCCAAATAGTTGATTATAATCTCGGCAAAAATAAAAATAATTAGTAATCAAGTATAAAACTATGTTACAGCTACAAGATGAGGTTTCAAATAAGCATGAACTATCTTCTGTAGATAGTCTTTTACCAATTGAGAGTAAAGATATAAAGCCTGTAGAAAATGAACTGGAAGGTTCACAATATGAGGTAGCTGAAGAAGATGAACTGGAAGTAGAAGACTCCGCATTAATACAAACTAAACACGATTTTGTCACATCCCCCTGGTCAAGATTAGGAATTATTGGTGGTGCATTCGGTGCTGGGTTTTTAGTTATATTTGTTGTCCTCAACGGCATGATGAATGGGGGTGGTAAAAATGCAAAAAAACCAGAAGTAACCCCTACCCCCACTCCCACAGTTGCGGCATCTGAGAAAAAAGATGGGGATGTTTATGCCAAGCTTGCCCTTGCCAAGCAACAGGAAGAACTTGATGCACTAAACGGTAAAGGCAAGACGGAAGACAAAGAAGAGAAAAAGGAAGCTACTGAAGAAGAACAATCCAAAAACAAAGAGAAAACACGTTCTACTCGACAACGAAGGGTAGTCGCTCAAGAAACTCCCCCTACTTCCAAAAGACGTGTATACCGAGAAGCACCCGAAACTGTTAGACCAAGACGTAGAGAAGTCGCCTCACAGCCAATACCACCTCTGCGTCCTAGCGTTCCTCTGCCAAAATTTGCCAAACAAATAGTTGCCAGCAACCAGAGTGTCGCCAAAGACCCAATAGCCGAACTCGAACGCCTGCGTAGCCTGGGTTCGGTTGGTCGGGTTGATTATATGTTAGCCAGTACCACTGTAAGTGAACCTACAAGCACAACAGCACAAGAAGTTACAGCTAAAACTGAAGAAACATTACGCCCAGCAGAACAAAATACCAGTCGCTCCCGTCGCCGCCGTAACCGCCGCAGCGAGAATACCGAAACAGTTACCAACACTCCTAACCAAATTGAAGAACTGCGCCCGCGCTGGGAACCTGTAACTACAAACGACAGTACTCCAGAGTATAGCAATACTGGTGACGAAGAGAACAATCAAGCCGTACCAGTTATTTATAGCTTCTTGGTAGAAAAACCACAAACTAGCTCAGAACTTGGCAAAGAAAAAATCTTAGAATCCAGTTTTGCTGGTAATAAAGAAAACAACCCCACTCAGCAAGTCGAACGACTTGCAAATAACTACTTGCCAGAAGAAGCACAAATACTTCAAGAAACACAACCACAGTATCTAGTTGTCGGTTCGTTTGCAAGTGCAACCCTCGTAACTCCGCTCGTGATGCCCCAAATCAACAATAACGGTCGTTCCCAAGAGCAGACAAATACGTTACGGTTTGTCGCCCAGTTGAACGAGCCGCTTTACAGCAATACTGGCGAAATAGCCATTCCAGCAGGAACACAGGTAACTATCGCCATGATTTCGGTTGATAGCACATCAGGCGTGCGTGCCGAAGTCACGGCCATCCTCAAAGACGGAACTGAATACCCCATATCACCCGGAACGATATCAGTCCTGGGAGAGGCAGGTTCCCCCCTAGCCGCCAGACCCTACGACAACAAGGGATCTGAAATAGCCAAATACGATACCACTTTAGGAACAATAGCTGGTCTTGCCAAGGTAGGGGAAATTATCAACCAGCCAGATGAAGAAGTCACAGAAGATTTGCCTTTAGGTGGGACAAGAACCCGCAGCCGCAATAACAACCGCAACCTGGGAGCTGCTTTCCTTGAAGGTGCCTTTGGCAAACTTGGCGAAACAGTCAGCAAGCGGACAGAACGTGCTACTGACGAAATCAATCGCCGTCCCAATGTCTGGTATGTGCCTAAAGACACCAAAATCACAATCAAAGTCGATAGGTCAATCAAGCTGTGAAACTCAGATATATAGCCGACTTTAGTTTAATTATCCCTTGCACGATCGCCTTTAGCGGGTGCCTCACCATTGCCTCCGTGCTTGCACCAAACCAACTTGTACTAGCAAATACTATCCGTCAAGTTGCAGCGTCCCAGGTGTCAGGGGAAAATGCCCAATTGCAGACAGTTAAGGTCTGGCCCGGACATGGGGTATCAATATCGTTCTACAACACCAGAGAAGTCATCAAGAAAATCTGGCTGGATGACCCATCTAGGTTTGTTTTTGATGTAGACGGATGTCTTGAAGGCTTGGGTAAGTGTTCTGGAAACAGTACCGGCGCGGGACTAATTCACATTCGCCGCATCGAGACAGTAAAAATCCCCGGTTTACCACAAGCTTCTTACGGGGCGCACATGACAGTAATTACCGAATCTGGCTCAACAAGGAAAAGCTATCACTTTCGGATTGTAGCGGGCAGTGGCACACCAGAGTACAGCCAAATTGAAATTATTGGCAATACTCGCAGCAAACCTGAAGAAGTAAAACCAAAGGTCAGTTACACCGCATTATCTGATAGCAGACATATCGCCAAAGGGATGCAAGTTGCCTTAAAAAACCAGTGGGTTACGACAGACAGCAAGCTTTGGAAGCGTCTGAACCAACTTGTTGAGTTGCGATCGCAAGGAGAGGAACTTGT
>NZ_JAIVFQ010000193.1 GCF_020829495.1 Nostoc favosum CHAB5714
GTCTGAGAGGACGATCAGCCACACTGGGACTGAGACACGGCCCAGACTCCTACGGGAGGCAGCAGTGGGGAATATTGGACAATGGGCGCAAGCCTGATCCAGCCATGCCGCGTGAGTGATGAAGGCCTTCGGGTTGTAAAGCTCTTTTGGCGGGGACGATGATGACGGTACCCGCAGAATAAGCCCCGGCAAACTTCGTGCCAGCAGCCGCGGTAAGACGAAGGGGGCAAGCGTTGTTCGGAATTACTGGGCGTAAAGGGCGCGTAGGCGGTTCTTCAAGTCAGGCGTGAAAGCCCTGGGCTCAACCTGGGAATGGCGCTTGATACTGGCGGGCTAGAGTGCGGGAGAGGATGGTGGAATTCCCAGTGTAGAGGTGAAATTCGTAGATATTGGGAAGAACACCGGTGGCGAAGGCGGCCATCTGGACCATTACTGACGCTGAGGCGCGAAAGCGTGGGGAGCAAACAGGATTAGATACCCTGGTAGTCCACGCTGTAAACGATGAGTGCTGGACGTTGCGGAGCTTGCTCTGCGGTGTCGTAGCTAACGCGCTAAGCACTCCGCCTGGGGAGTACGGCCGCAAGGTTGAAACTCAAAGGAATTGACGGGGGCCCGCACAAGCGGTGGAGCATGTGGTTTAATTCGACGCAACGCGAAGAACCTTACCAGCCCTTGACATGCCGTGCTACCGCCAGAGATGGCGGGTTCCTTCGGGACGCGGACACAGGTGCTGCATGGCTGTCGTCAGCTCGTGTCGTGAGATGTTGGGTTAAGTCCCGCAACGAGCGCAACCCTCGTCTCCAGTTGCCAGCGGTTCGGCCGGGCACTTTGGAGAAACTGCCGGTGACAAGCCGGAGGAAGGTGGGGATGACGTCAAGTCCTCATGGCCCTTACGGGCTGGGCTACACACGTGCTACAATGGCGGTGACAGAGGGAAGCGAAGGAGCGATCCGGAGCCGATCCCGAAAAGCCGTCTCAGTTCGGATTGCACTCTGCAACTCGGGTGCATGAAGGTGGAATCGCTAGTAATCGCGGATCAGCATGCCGCGGTGAATACGTTCCCGGGCCTTGTACACACCGCCCGTCACACCATGGGAGTTGGTTCTACCCGAAGACGATGCGCCAACCGCAAGGGGGCAGTCGGCCACGGTAGGGTCAGCGACTGGGGTGAAGTCGTAACAAGGTAGCCGTAGGGGAACCTGCGGCTGGATCACCTCCTTTCTAAGGAGACGGATGAAGACCTTCGGGGATTTATCTGTCGCTTTGGACACGGTTCTTCTGCGGAAGAGCCAAACGGTCTCCTCGGAGACCGGATCCTCGAGAGAGGATCAACCGCCGCCGCCAACGCATCCCTTTCCGGTAATCGTGAACACACGCTGAGAGCGTGTGTTCGGCGTGGGATCGAGCTTGGGGCTAGTAGCTCAGCTGGTTAGAGCGCGCGCTTGATAAGCGTGAGGTCGGAGGTTCAAATCCTCCCTGGCCCACCATTGATGCGCAGCGCAGCGCTGCGGGACCGAGCGAACTCCGGGCCGCGCCCGAAAGAGAAATCGGGGGTGTAGCTCAGTTGGGAGAGCGCCTGCTTTGCAAGCAGGAGGTCATCGGTTCGATCCCGTTCACCTCCACCACTGGTGGATACCTCCACCAGGTTCTGGTGAGAGCGATTACCGTAGAGGATCCGAGGTTCGGAGCGAGACGTGGTCCGCTTCGTGCGTTTGTTCAGTGACATCGTTGAGAGGAAGCATAAGTCTTGACGTCGAGGTCGGCGTCGGGTGGTGAAAGCCGCCTGGTGGTACGACCTCGCGGGTGAGAATGGAGTTCCGTGGACGGGGGATGACCCCTGCACGGGACGGAGAGCCTGGGTCGCTGGACCCGAGGTTCTTTGAGAGATGTAGAAGCTGATCAAGTGCCAGAAGGGCGTTTGGTGGATGCCTTGGTGCCAAGAGGCGAAGAAGGACGTGGTACGCTGCGATAAGCTTCGGGGAGCCGCGAACGGGCGTTGATCCGAAGATCTCCGAATGGGGAAACCCCACCTTAGGGTGATCCCGTACTGAATACATAGGTGCGGGAGGCGAACCCGGGGAACTGAAACATCTCAGTACCCGGAGGAAAGGACATCAACAGAGACTCCGCGAGTAGTGGCGAGCGAAAGCGGATCAGGCCAGTGGTCTTTGAGAGAGAACCGGAACCGTCTGGAAAGTCGGGCCAAAGCGGGTGATAGCCCCGTACGGGTAGAGCTCTTGGAGATCCTAGAGTAAGGCGGGACACGTGAAATCCTGTCTGAAGATGGGGGGACCACCCTCCAAGCCTAAGTACTCCTTGGCGACCGATAGTGGACAAGTACCGTGAGGGAAAGGTGAAAAGCACCCCGACGAGGGGAGTGAAAGAGACCTGAAACCGAACGCCTACAAGCAGTCGGAGCCCCGCAAGGGGTGACGGCGTACCTTTTGTATAATGGGTCAGCGACTTGGTCTGTGCAGCGAGCTTAAGCCGGGAGGCGTAGGCGTAGCGAAAGCGAGTCTGAAGAGGGCGAAATAGTTGCACGGATCAGACCCGAAACCGGGTGATCTAGCCATGGGCAGGTTGAAGGCGTGGTAACGCGCGCTGGAGGACCGAACCCACTTCCGTTGAAAAGGCAGGGGATGACCTGTGGCTAGGGGTGAAAGGCCAATCAAACTCGGAAATAGCTGGTTCTCCGCGAAAACTATTTAGGTAGTGCGTCGCGTGTATGCTGCCGGGGGTAGAGCACCGGAAGGACTAGGGGGGCCCAAAGCCCTACCAAATCCTACCGAACTCCGAATACCGGCAAGACTTGCGCGGCAGACAGACGGCGGGTGCTAAGGTCCGTCGTCGAGAGGGGAAGAGCCCAGACCGACAGCTAAGGTCCCGAAATCGTGGCTAAGTGGGAAAGGAAGTGGGAAGGCCAAAACAACCAGGAGGTTGGCTTAGAAGCAGCCATCCTTTAAAGAAAGCGTAATAGCTCACTGGTCTAGACAAGCCGTCCTGCGCCGAAAATGTAACGGGGCTCAAGCCACGTACCGAAGCTTCGGACTCTCGAAAGGGAGTGGTAGCGGAGCGTTCCGTAAGCCTGCGAAGGTGCATCGTGAGGTGTGCTGGAGGTATCGGAAGTGCGAATGCTGACATGAGTAGCGACAAGGAGCGTGGGAAACGCTCCCGCCGCAAGTCCAAGGGTTCCTGCGCAAGGTTAATCCGCGCAGGGTTAGTCGGTCCCTAAGGCGAGGCCGAGAGGCGTAGTCGATGGGAAGCGGGTTAATATTCCCGCACCTGCTGGTAGTGACGGATTCTGTGGGTTGTTCGGAGGAATGGTTCTATCCGGGCAGCGAAGGAGTCCCAGGAAATAGCTCCAGCGTATAGACCGTACCCGAAACCGACACAGGTGGACTGGTAGAGTATACCGAGGCGCTTGAGAGAACGATGTCGAAGGAACTAGGCAAAATGCCCTCGTAACTTCGGGAGAAGAGGGCCTCGCTCATGGGCAACCATGGACGAGGGGCACAGACCAGGGGGTAGCGACTGTTTACTAAAAACACAGGGCTCTGCGAAGCCGAGAGGCGACGTATAGGGTCTGACGCCTGCCCGGTGCCGGAAGGTTAAGAGGAGAGGTGCAAGCCTTGAATCGAAGCCCCGGTAAACGGCGGCCGTAACTATAACGGTCCTAAGGTAGCGAAATTCCTTGTCGGGTAAGTTCCGACCTGCACGAATGGCGTAACGACTTCCCCGCTGTCTCCGACATCGGCTCAGCGAAATTGAATTCCCCGTGAAGATGCGGGGTACCCGCGGTTAGACGGAAAGACCCCGTGCACCTTTACTACAGCTTTGCAGTGGCATTAGGGAAAGGATGTGTAGGATAGGCGGGAGGCTATGAAGCGGGGGCGCCAGCTCTCGTGGAGCCACCCTTGAAATACCGCCCTTTCGTTCTCTGATGTCTAACCGAGGTCGTGACGCGATCCGGGACCCTGCATGGCGGGTAGTTTGACTGGGGCGGTCGCCTCCCAAAGAGTAACGGAGGCGCGCGATGGTGGGCTCAGGCCGGTCGGAAATCGGCTGTGGAGTGCAATGGCATAAGCCCGCCTGACTGCGAGGCCGACAAGCCGAGCAGAGACGAAAGTCGGTCATAGTGATCCGGTGGTTCCGCGTGGAAGGGCCATCGCTTAACGGATAAAAGGTACGCCGGGGATAACAGGCTGATCTCCCCCAAGAGTCCACATCGACGGGGAGGTTTGGCACCTCGATGTCGGCTCATCGCATCCTGGGGCTGGAGCAGGTCCCAAGGGTATGGCTGTTCGCCATTTAAAGCGGTACGTGAGCTGGGTTTAGAACGTCGTGAGACAGTTCGGTCCCTATCTGCCGTGGGTGTTCGAGACTTGAGAGGCGCTGTCCCTAGTACGAGAGGACCGGGATGGACGCACCTCTGGTGTACCGGTTGTGGCGCCAGCCGCATCGCCGGGTAGCTATGTGCGGACGGGATAAACGCTGAATGCATCTAAGCGTGAAACCCTCCTCAAAACCAGGTCTCGCTAAATAGGGCCGTGGCAGACCACCACGTCGATAGGCCGCAGGTGCAAGCGCAGCGATGCGTTCAGCCAAGCGGTACTAATCGCCCGATCGGCTTGATCTCTTCTGCATTCTCCTCTGTCCCGTGCAGCGGCCATGCCCTGTCCGGACCCGATCTCACCCCGCGTGCGCACCCGCACGCTACTCACCAAGACTGCCCCCAACCCCAGGCGGACTTCGACGGCCTGGTGGCTTTGGCGAGGGGTGAACACCCGATCCCATCCCGAACTCGGCCGTGAAAACCCTCAGCGCCCATGGTACTGCGTCTCAAGACGCGGGAGAGTAGGTCGCCGCCAGGCCTTCCAAGTCCGCTCCACACAAACGCTTCCTCACAACGACCTCACCAACCATCCCCGCGGGATGGAGCAGCCCGGTAGCTCGTCAGGCTCATAACCTGAAGGTCGCAGGTTCAAATCCTGCTCCCGCAACCAAGTTCCTGAAGCCCCGCTGCGAAAGCAGCGGGGTTTTGTGCGTTCGCGCGTCTGCTGGCAGAGTAGCGGTCAAGCCTTTCCGCGAACGAGCAACCACATGGTCGCCAGCAACTCTTTCAAGTTCGTCATGCTGCCGCCGCAGACGGACAAGACCCGCGACTGGGCCAGGCGTCTGGCCGAAGCGGTGCCGGAAGCGCGCGTAGTCGTCGCCGAGGATGACG
>NZ_JAIVFQ010000194.1 GCF_020829495.1 Nostoc favosum CHAB5714
AATACTTATCTTGGACATTGCACCCCTCTAAGCAAACAGCGATCGCTAAACTTTTGGTTATGTCACACCACTAATGTAGGTTTACGGTGATTGCAGTCACCCCTAGATAATTCTCAGTTGCGATCGCGTTAGTTTTACGCAAAACTGGCTAATTTCTTTACATAATTTTATACAATATAATTTATCAGTCGATGCGATCGCATTGTCATATCATGTCCGCTTGATTGCTTATTAAACTCGAAGAACCCCACCCCGCCAAAGCTATGCTTTGTCTCCCCTCCCCGCTTGCGGGGAGGGGATTAAGGGGTGGGGTGTAATGACTGTGGTTAGCATAACTATTTATGTGGACATGATATCAGTCGATACAATCGCATTGTTAGTCAAAACAATAGCATTGTCAGCCGAAACAATCGCATTGTCAGCCGATACAATCGCATTGTCAGCCGATACAATGGCATTGTAAGTCGATGCGATCAAATTGTCAGTTGATGCGATCGAATAGAGTTGTTGCAACGATATGCTGCTGGGGAACAATCCCAAAGCCAAGGGAATTGCTTCATTCCACTTCGTTACATACCCAACTCTTGGAGAGGCTGCGCCAACGGGAACGCCAGGGGCGAACGCAATGACATATCGTAAGTAATTTGCCGAACTTGATATTACTTATATGCCAATACGCTTGGGTTAAGAAGAATGCTACGTTGGGTTGAACATTCGTGTTACCCAACAAAGGCTTGATAATGTTGGGTTTTGTTCCTCAACCCAACCTACACTAGTTTTATTTTTTAGCCTTAACCCAAGCGTATTGACTTATATGCTTTATATCAAAAGTCAATCTAAAAATTGCAGAGTTTCCTTTGAAAGTATATGTTTTTAGTTAAGCTTCTCCCAAAGCAGCTTGAAAAACTTGTTCCGCAGTTAAATCTAACTCTGGAAAAGTAAGTGATTCAATCCGGTCATTTCCTCGAAACTGAGTAATTTGATACTCTCCTTCAACTAGAGTGTAAACTGATACCGTCGGCTGTTTAGGATTGCCAATAAACCGCTTTCCACCTAGAGCAGCATAGTCAACAATCCAATATTCAGAAATCCCCATTTCTTCGTACTCACCAAATTTGAGAAAATAGTCATCACGCCAGTTGGTACTGACCACTTCCACTATTAATGGAATTGATTCTGCCTGAGAAACAGTAGATGACTTTTTCCAAAGTGGTTCATTCGCTAAATTAGTCAGGTTCAATACTAAGACATCAGGAATATAACCGGATTTTTTATCTACTGCTTTAACTAACGCTTGGCTAGGGATTGAATAAGCTAGATTGAATCTGCGAATTTCAAAGTTAAGTTCTCTAATCAAAAATGCCCTGACCAACTCATGGTCGCCTGTTGGTTGCATTTCAACTATGACTCCTTTATGTAATTCATATCTGCCATTTTCTGGTTTCCACTCTATAAACTCTTCAAAGGTTATCGGCTCAACTAAAGGTTGAAACATGATATTGTTTCCTTAATGTCTGGAACTATGCTTCACGAACTTTTTTGATTACGGAATAACCGCAGAAGTTCTTCTAACCCTGCGTTTAAGTTTCTCTTGTCAGCCAATACAATCGAATTGTTAGTCGAAACAATGGCATTGTCAGTCCAAACAATCGAATTGTTAGTCCAAACAATCGAATTGTTAGTCGAAACAATGGCATTGTCAGCCGATACAATCGAATTGTTAGTCGAAACAATGGCATTGTCAGTCGATACAATCGAATTGTCAGTTGATGCGATCGCATTGCGTCCTATTGAAGTCTCTAATATTAACAAACTTCGGCGGCTTTAAGTCCCCGGCTACATCTTGTCTTGATCACCGTTACAAAACGTAATTGCGAAAGCGTTGCGGGGCGTAGCAAGAGTGCGAATTGTTTTAACTTGCTTTGCAAGATGCAGGCTTTAACCAAGGACTATGGGGCGTAGTGGTGGGAAGATTTGCTGTTAGCATGACTTCCCCTTTTTGGTTTAGCGCCAAACCAGTAGCTTCTATGATCGGTTCTGGTGCGGGGGTAGTTATTTTGCTGGGAACAAAGGAGCGATCGTTGTTTGGATTGAGAGTAATCAAATCTACTTTCACTGCATTAGTGTTAAGAGCTTCACCTGGATTAGGGGGCAAGCCGCCGCGTCCAGTTATAGTAAAACTGCTCTTAGCTAAACTTCCACCAGCTTGACAAGTCTGTGCTACTTGGGTATCAACTGGTATTGTTGGCAGGTTGACTAAGCCACTGTTAGGGTCTACATCAGGTGTGTTGATTTCTACAGTGCCGTTTACACCAAATTCAGAACTAGCGGTGATATCCGAAAGAGAAGTTGGGTTAGAGCGGGGTTGAATGCCATAGATACCAAAGGCTTGAATATTTACTCTCCCACCACTCCCTGTGTAAGCATTAGCAGTGATGTCGCTATTTTCGCTTGGGACGGCAACGATGAAGCCCGACGGGGCATCAATATTAATGTTGCCACCATTACCACCAGCTTTTTCTGTGCCTGCGGTGGTGGAAATTTCAGCGCCACGACGCAGAAGCAGTAAATCAGTTTGTAAGTTGATGTCGCCACCGTTACCCGATGCAGATTGGGCGTTGAGTATGCCACTGTTGTCTAGAGTAACTCTAGGTGAGGTGACGAGAATATCTCCAGCAGTACCCGTCGGACTTTGGGAGTTAACAAATAAGCCACTGGTAAAGTTGGCACTTTTGCCAGAAATAGTGAAAAAATCAGCAGCATTAACTTTGATTGTGCCTGCATTCCCTTGCCCAAATGTTTCGGCACTAAGTCGAGCGCCATCTTGTAACGAGAATGAACCAGAATCGACAGTAATTTTACTACCACTGCCAACTGTCCCAGCGTCTACAAAGCTGTAAATCGCACTGGGAAAACCATTTTTCTCCCCAGTAATATCAACAATACCTGTAACATTGACGTTGACATCTCCTGCATCCCCCTGTCCTGCTGGTTGGGTAGCAGATGCACCACGAGTAAGGGTTAGCAGTTGACCGCCATCAATTAGTGATAATGTTGCAGCATTGATGTCAATATTGCCACCTTTACCTACACCTCCGGCTTCCACTGTGCTGAGGATGTAAGCATTATCTGCAAGAGAAACACCATCTGTTGCACGCACTGTCACATTTCCCGCATTCCCAAGTCCCGAAGTTGAGGCTTCAAGTTGAGCGCGATCGCGTAGCGAGAAGGAACTAGAATCGATAGTAATGTTACCCCCCTTGCCTTCTGCTCCCGTCTCTACCTGGCTTTTAATGGCACTGGGCAAACCGTTTTTCTCGCCGGCAATATCAACAATACCTGTAACTTTCACATTGACATTCCCTGCATCCCCCCGTGCTGCTGGTTGGGTATCAGATGCTTCACGAGTAACAGTTACCAGTTGAGCGCCATCAATTATTGATAATGTTGCAGCATTGATGTCAATATTGCCACCTTTACCTACACCTCCGGCTTCGACTGTGGTGAAGATGGGAGCATATGCAAGAGAAACAGCATCTCGTGCCTGCACTGTCACATTCCCCGCATTCCCAAGTCCAAAAGTTGAGGCTTGAAGTCGAGCGCGATCGCGTAACGAAAAGGAACCAGAATCAATAGTAATATTTCCCCCATTGCCAACTGTCCCCGTTTCCACCGAGCTGAAAATCGCACTGGTAAAACCGTTTTTCTCCCCGGCAATATCAACTTTCCCACTAACATTAACATTTACATTTCCCGCGTTCCCCCTTCCTGCTGGCTGGTTAGCAGATGCACCACGAGTAAGGGTTATCAGGTTAGCACCATCAAGTAGTGATAGTGTTGCAGCTAAGATGTCGATATTACCTCCCTTACCGACACCCCCTGATTCCACCGTACTGAAGATGTAAGCATTATCTGCAAGAGAAACAGCATTTGTTGCACGCACTGTCACATTCCCCGCATTCCCAAGTCCTGAAGTTGAGGCTGAAAGTTGAGCGCGATCGCCTAACGAGAATGAACCGGAGTCAATAGTAATATTACCCCCATTACCAACTGTCCCCGTTCCTACGCTGCTGGAAATTGTACTAAAAAAATCGTTTTTCTCCCCAGCAATATCCACAGTGCCAGCAACATTAATATTGATATTCCCCGCATCTCCCTGTCCTGCGGGCTGGGCAGCAGATGCTTCACGAGTAAAAGTTAGCAGTTGAGCGCCATCCATTAGCGACAATGTTGCAGCATTGATGTTGATATTGCCACCTTTACCAACACCCCCCGATTCCACCGTACTGAGGATGCCAGCAGTAGCGAGAGTAACAGCATCTTTTGCACTCACTGTCACATTCCCCGCATTCCCCTGTCCAAAAGTTGAGGCAGAAAGTACAGCGCCATCTAGTAACGAGAATGAACCAGAATCGATAGTAATATTACGCCCATTCCCTTGTGACCCTAAGCGCACAAGGTTGCGAACTCTGCTCCCAGCGTTTGCAACTTTGATTGACCCGGTAGCATTCAGCGTAATATCTCCCCCAATTGTTTCAGGTGTACCCAAACCTTCCCCAATACCAGCACTTAGGACAGTTCCTTCTACAATCTCTATATTTCTGGCATTTACTGCAATATTACCGCTACCAGCGCCTTCTACATATATACCTGCTTGATTAGTAAGGGATACATTTGTTCGCACAACATTTTCAGGAAATTTCAAGCTGAGATTATCGCCATCTACACCCAGCAAGACAGTACCAGGTTCGCCCAACCCTCCTAACTCAACTCGTCCACCAAAAGCATTTAATCGTCCCCCATCCATGCTGACATTCCCACCCACCAGCAGTAAACTTTTACCATCTGGTACTCGTAAACCAAATGCGTTTAAACCTGCTGGATTTTTTCCTGCGGGTGCAATTGAGTTATTTTGAATCTCTCCGTTTTGATTAATCTGATTAAACAATAATGCTGAAGGATTAACAGTCAACAAGGGTGAAGGGATATTTTTCTCAGTAGCGCTAAAAAATCCTCGATTTCCAAATTGCAGTGCATTCGCTGTACTCGCCACAAAGGAACCACCAACATTTAATTGAGCATTCTGACCAAATACAATTCCATTGGGATTAATTAGAAACAGGTTAGCCGTACCCGACGCGCCAATTATCC
>NZ_JAIVFQ010000195.1 GCF_020829495.1 Nostoc favosum CHAB5714
TACATGGATAATGAGTTGTCATTTGTTGAGGATTAAAGTGCGAACTCAACCCAGGATGGGTTACCCAACAAAAGCCAGCCATCCCTAAGTATTACTACTTGTTTTTGACTGAACGAATCGCACTACCACCGCAGGCATCGCCCACTAGGGAAACTTTGCCAGCAGCCTCTTGATGATGATACAGCTGCATCATCTCCCCAATCGCCACAGCCTCACCTTCTGACATACATCACCCAACTGGAGCGATAGTCAACAGAAAGTAGCAAAATTTTTAATCTAGGTCTATTTTAGCGATCGCAGATGCAAGTTTGAGGAAGGATAAACCTCATTTCGTCAGATGCAGCAGGCTACGTAAAAGATTCTATGTGCGACGCCGAATAGCCCGTCGTAGATATCGCATTTTTTGAGTAGATTAACATTTGCCAGCAGCCTCTTGATGATGATGATACAGCTGCATCATCTCCCCAATCGCCACAGCCTCACCTTCTGACATACATCACCCAATTGGAGCGATAGTCAACAGAAAGTAGCAAAATTTTTAATCTAGGTCTATTTTAGCGATCGCAGATGCAAGTTTGAGGAAGGATAAACCTCATTTCGTCAGATGCAGCAGGCTACGTAAAAGATTCTATGTGCGACGCCGAATAGCCCGTCGTAGATATCGCATTTTTTGAGTAGATTAACAATAGACCATCTCAAAGGCACTTTATGACTTCTTTTGATTCAGTTGAAGATTTGGTACTAGTTGCTGGTGCTACTGGTGGCGTGGGGCAACTGGTGGTAGGCAAGTTACTAGAAAAGGGTTTGAAAGTTCGCGTTTTGACACGCAATGCCGCAAAAGCCGAAGAAATGTTTAACCAGAGAGTAGAAATTGCCGTTGGTGACATCCGCCAGCCAGCTACACTACCAGCCGCAACACAAAATATCAGCCACATCATCTGCTGTACTGGAACCACTGCCTTTCCCTCTGCTCGATGGGAGTTTGAGCAATCCCCAAACTTGATTGAATGGGGAATCACTTTCCTCAACCCCAAATCTAGTGAAGCAAAAGCAAAGAATAGTCCGGCCAAGGTCGATGCCCAAGGTGTGAGCAACCTAGTGGCAGCAGCACCCCGCAATTTGAAGCGGTTCGTTTTCGTCTCTTCTTGCGGAATTCTCCGTAAAAATCAGTTTCCTTTTAGTATTCTTAATGCTTTTGGCGTGTTGGATGCCAAACAGAAGGGCGAAGAGTCCATTATTAACTCAGGATTACCCTACACCATTATCCGCCCAGGACGCCTGATTGACGGGCCCTATACCTCATACGACCTCAACACCCTCCTGAAGGCAAAAACTGGGGGTAAATACGGTGTTGTCGTAGGCAGTGGGGATACACTTTCGGGTGATACCAGCCGGATTGATGTAGCAAACGCTTGTGTAGAATGCCTTTTACACCCAAGTAGTTCCAGAAAAATTTTTGAAATAGTCAACCAGGGACAAAGACCGCCTGCAATTAACTGGGAAACTCTTTTCTCTGGGCTTCAGTGAGCGCTGAGTAGTATTTTCTCCAATGCCAATGCCCAATACCAAAATATTGCTGATTATACGGAATACGGAAGCAATGCTTGCGGTTGTTGCTAGCCTACGCGCCTTTTAATTTTGTTCTATTTTCGGTACTTTTGTAACTTATTACCTCTAAAGGCGGCAAACACGACTCTACCGTTACGGTTCACCCTAATTACTGAAAGTATTAATTCCCATACATTAGACAGAGTGAAGGCAATAAATCCATGAAATAACTAAAAAAACTATTTAGTTAGTTTAACCGTCCTAAGTAAGGTTCGGGAAACCACCCTTCATGGACTGGCTAGCACTAAGCTTCAGTATATATATCAGCATATCTGGAGTTTTAACCCCAGAAAAGCCAAAACAAAGGTATTCATGCTGAACTGGCTGATTTATTGACCCTATTGGTTCAAAATTTAGTCCTTTATATTCTCATTCATTCATTTGTAGTTATACGGAGCCAGCACCTAAAATGGCAAAAGTAGTTGGAATTGACTTAGGAACAACGAACTCCTGCGTGGCAGTGATGGAAGGTGGTAAACCCACAGTAATTGCTAATGCTGAAGGTTTTCGGACAACGCCATCAGTAGTCGCATTTGCGAAAAATGGTGACAACTTGGTTGGCCAAATCGCCAAACGCCAAGCGGTGATGAACCCCGAAAATACGTTTTACTCAGTCAAACGCTTTATCGGACGCCGCTACGACGAAGTTGGTAACGAAGCTACGGAAGTTTCTTACAAAGTCCTCAGCAGCAACGGCAATGTCAAATTAGATTGTCCGATAGCTGGTAAACCGTTTGCTCCTGAAGAAATTTCTGCAAAAGTTCTTCGCAAACTAGTTGAAGATGCCAGCAAATACCTGGGTGAAACTGTAACCCAAGCTGTAATCACTGTTCCGGCATACTTCAACGACTCGCAACGGCAAGCGACAAAAGACGCTGGTAAAATTGCAGGTATTGAAGTTCTACGGATTATCAACGAGCCTACAGCCGCTTCTTTGGCTTATGGATTTGACAAGAAGAGTAACGAAACCATCCTCGTGTTTGACCTTGGTGGTGGTACCTTCGACGTATCCGTGCTGGAAGTAGGAGATGGAGTTTTTGAAGTACTAGCTACATCTGGTGATACCCACCTTGGTGGTGACGACTTCGATAAAAAAATAGTTGACTTCTTAGCTGAGAAGTTCAAGAAAGCCGAAGGCATTGAGCTACGCAAAGACAAGCAAGCTTTACAACGTCTGACTGAAGCCGCAGAAAAAGCCAAAATTGAGCTTTCTAGCGTTACCCAAGCAGAAATCAACTTGCCATTTATCACCGCTACCCAGGATGGGCCCAAGCACCTGGATACAACCCTGACTCGCGCCCAGTTTGAAGAACTTTGCTCTGACTTAATCGACCGTTGTCGTGTTCCTGTGGAAAACGCCCTCCGCGATGCCAAGTTAAACAAAGGCGATATTGATGAAGTGGTGTTAGTTGGTGGTTCTACCCGCATTCCCGCAGTCCACCAGATTGTGAAGCAGGTATTGGGTAAAGACCCCAACCAAAGTGTGAACCCTGATGAAGTCGTAGCAGTTGGTGCAGCTATTCAAGCTGGGGTACTTGCTGGTGATGTAACTGGCATCTTGCTGTTAGACGTGACACCGTTATCTTTGGGTGTTGAAACATTGGGTGGCGTGATGACCAAAATTATCCCCCGCAACACCACAATTCCCACCAAGAAATCGGAAGTCTTCTCCACTGCTGTGGATGGACAAACCAACGTAGAAATTCACGTCCTCCAAGGTGAACGCGAATTCTCTAACGATAACAAGAGCTTGGGAACCTTCCGTCTGGATGGTATTCCTCCTGCACCACGCGGCGTTCCTCAAATTGAGGTGGTGTTCGACATTGACGCCAACGGTATCCTTAACGTCACCGCTAAGGATAAAGGTACTGGTAAAGAACAGTCAATTAGCATAACCGGCGCTTCCACCCTGGATAAAAATGATGTTGACCGGATGGTTAGAGAAGCTGAACAAAACGCTTCATCTGACAAAGAACGGCGTGAAAAGATTGAACGCAAGAACCAAGCTGACTCTTTGGCATACCAAGCTGAGAAGCAGTTACAAGAATTGGGCGATAAAGTTCCCGATGCTGACAAGACCAAAGTCGAAGGTTTGGTGAAAGAACTGCGGGAAGCAGTTGCTAAAGAAGACGATGAGCAAATCAAAAAGCTCACCCCAGAATTGCAGCAAGCGCTATTTGCTGTTGGTAGCAATATTTATCAACAAGCTGGTGGCGGTGCTACACCTGGTGCTGAACCCCAAGATGGTGGTTCCACATCTAGTGGTAGTGGCGATGATGTAATTGACGCTGATTTTACAGAAAGCAAATAATTCCCCTACTTCTTTTGGGAAGATTATTTAATCCCACCTCATATTACCCACTCAGGCAAATCCCTGAGTGGGGATTTTTTTTTAGGAGTTATGAGTAGAGACGCGATTAATCGCGTCTGTACAGGAGTTATGAGTAGAGACGCGATTAATCGCGTCTGTACAGGAGTTATGAGTAGAGACGCGATTAATCGCGTCTGTACAGGAGTTTGAAGTTAGAGTAGAACTAATATTGGTAACTCTTGATCTTAATTCTTAACTTTATTCCTAACTCCTCACTCTCAACTCCTAACTCCCTTATGCCATATCCACAAGCACCTTGGACACTTCAGGGCTATGCTATCCAAACTCTGCATTTGGTAAATGTTGACCAAGTGCGCCCTTTGATTCCCTTAGAGTTAGAAATTATTTCTGTATGGCCTGGTAAAACTCTCGCTAGCGTGTATTTATCTCATTATGGGTCAGGCTCGGTACTGGAGTACAGCGAGTTAATTATTGCCCCAGCTGTGGTTAATTACCAAAGAAAAATTGGTGGTTGGGTTTCCCACATTTATGTAGATAATGCTGATTCGGTGGCTGGCGGTCGAGAAATTTGGGGACTACCAAAGGAACTAGCAAAGTTTACCTGGGAACAAGGAAAGCATGTTACTGTGCATCAGGGAAACCGAAAATTGTGTAGTCTTAACTATAATCAACAAAGCTTGGCATGGAGACAGTGGTTAAGTGCCTCTGCTTTCAGCGCCAAGGGTGCTGATTTGCTGATATTCCCTGCTGAATTTGAGTCGGTGTTGGGTTTGATTAGTTCTAAGTTAGAAATCCTTGGCGAAAGTCCTTTTTCTGGAATAGGTTTAGGTCAGCCTTGGTTAACTGTGCGTTGTGAGCAGATGAGTTTGCGGATTGATGCGCCAAAAGTCGTGGGGTACATACACATCTAGGCATTTCTAGATTGAGAACAATAGCACGGCATATCTCATGACAAGGCACTTTGCGTCCATGCGTCTACGCTATCGTGACATACTCCTACACTGACTGAGTACAGTACAGTGTAGGCTTCTCACCAAATCCAGCTATTGCTTCGGATACTCGATGAGCTTTAAGAACCGGATGCCCCACGGCTCTATTTTTTATTACGAT
>NZ_JAIVFQ010000196.1 GCF_020829495.1 Nostoc favosum CHAB5714
TGCACCCCAAAATACTACACTACAAGCACCTTATATTAGAGGACGCAAATCATCTTAAGTTCAAAGGATTGGTTCGCGACGACGTATCGCGAACCAATCCCCTTTTCCACATCCCGTGAAAAGTCAGCAAAAGTTGCTGGGATTTAATTCGACCCCGACTAAAAACTCAAGACGCTTGGATAAGTACTTTGGATTTAGCGAAACCTTTATCTTTAGAAGAGCCAGAAGATTTAGAAATATTAGAGACTCAAGCACGGGTTGCTATCTTCTATTTGGAAAAAGCTGGATTGATACGAGAAGGAGAATCTTGTCCTTGCTACCTGAATATTTACTTGAAACGGGAACTTAACTTAGAAGAAATTGGTAAATTAAACGGTGATGCTAATAAATTAGCTTTGTTCTTATTTGATATTGGTTTTAGAAGAACTCAAAGTAGTATTAAACTAGATGTACGCGAGGTATCTTTAGTAACGGGAATTTTGCCTCCATCTGTGATTAAGACTGTGCGTAAATTGGTTAATGTTGGTTTAGTAGATTGGGAATATAAAATCGCTTTTAAATTTGAAAAGCAATCTAATAAAAAGCTGAAACAGTTTAAATTAAGCACTCAAGCCTTTTTGAATTGGCTCCAGTCCGAATCACCAGAAATAGATGAAGAAAAATCTATATTGTTTCACGTAGAAGCTTTAGAAGAAAAATTAAGTAAAAAAGCTATTGCACATAGTTTTAAGATTTTAACTCAACTAAAGTTAGCTACTTACACTAAAGAAAGTCGTGATACCACTCGCCTATTTCTGAAACAAGAGGAAACACTAACTCAGTGGTTAGAGAGCGCAAACAAAATTTGGGAGAAACAATGGCAAGAAATTGACTATGTTGAAAACATTCTAGATAAGTTATTTAAGGACAAAAACTGGAAGCGGGAAGATAGCCAACTTCTAGATTTAGCAGAATTAGAAACGCGCATCGATATTCAAGAATATCCAAAATTAGACCTTTTGAAAGTTTTAGCTTTCATGCAACGTCTAGGAGTAGTTGTTTTGGGAAGAGGAGATTTAGGTAATTTAATTCTTTATCATTTGCTTCGAGTAGAGGGAAAAAATTGGTCTAAAAAAGTGTACGATCCTCTCAATGAACACTATGCACAGCGAGATATACGCATTCAAATTATGCGCCAAGTCTTAGAGGCTGGAATGCAAGGTAAACCAGAATTAATCCACATATTAGAAGATTACTTTAACCTCTCTTTGGATGAATTTTCTCAACGTTACGAAAAAATACGTGAGAATCCACCAATTGTGGAAAAGATTTTAGAAAATCTCAATCCAACCCAAAAGCGAATTGTTACAGACGATCAAAGTCGTGCATTATTGGTATTGGCGGGGCCCGGTTCGGGTAAAACTCACACAATTGTAAGTCGTGTAGCTTATTTGGTATCAGCGAAAGGTGTTCCACCAGAACGTATTCTAGTTTTAGCTTACAATCGTACAGCAGCAGCTGAAGTGCGGAAACGGCTGCACCAACTTTTAGGTAAGCGTGGAACGCTGATAGATGCTTTAACTTTTCATGCACTTGCAGCTAAACTGACAGGGCTTAAAAGTGGTGATGTTCCCCAAGGAATTCAAGGTGAGGCGCGTTTTAGATGGTTGTTAGAGCAAGCTATTATCCATCTCAAAGAAAACCATCCTGGATACCAATATATATTGGTGGATGAGTATCAAGATGTAAATGAATTGCACTACCAAATAATTACACGTTTGGCTGGTTTTGACAGTCAGGATGAAGACGAAAGCCAAAAAAGCTTCTTAATGGCTGTGGGTGATGATGATCAAAACTTGTTTGAGTGGAATGGTGCAAGTGTTGAGTTTATTCGCCATTTCCGTCAAGATTACCACGTACCACAAGAAGATGTGATTCCTTTAGTGCAAAATTATCGTTCTCGCCCAACTATTGTTGAGTTTGCTAATTATTTTATCGAAAAGGCGATCGCTCCAGAAAACCGACTCAAGGGAGTCAACTCAAGAATACAGGCTGTCAACACTCAGCAGCCCGGAAAAGTGTTTTGGGGCGAGTATGAACATTTGTACGATGTAGCTGAGTGGATTACGGAAAAAATAGCGGATATCTTGACTCAACCTGGTGAAATTCCGAAAGAAAAAATAGCAGTTTTAGCACATCGCTGGGAAGACCTGCGTTTTTTACAGCACGTTTTGCGACATCGTTGGGGAAATGACCAAGATATTGCCTACCAGTTATACAACACAAAAGATGATTTGCGACCTGCCAAGAGCCTTGTAGGTCAAGCAGTCCTCCAACGATTACGGAAACAACCTAATTTGCATGTTTCTAACCCCCAAGCCCATCTTGAATACTTACGCCAAGATTTAGGTTATAGCGATAGCGATGCTGCTTGGTCATCATTGATACAGGCTTTGAGCGGCTGTTCACAGATGACTCAAGAGGATATGGTATACCTTTTAGAAGAAGCTCGTCCTGTACGACCTGGACAGGTAGTTTTATCAACTTTCCATAGTGCCAAAGGTTCAGAATTTAGTCACGTTTTTCTGTTGGAAGATGGTTTTATAGATGGCAACAAGCTAGAAAGTCGTGCTAGGGAGTTGTACGTAGGATTCACAAGAGCCAAGGAAGAATTATATATACTTTTCAGCAAGAAGAGTAATTCAAGACACCCAATATTATTTGATGTTTTGAATAGTATGAATTCTTCTCAAGCCAATCAATATATTCAGAATGTTCAAGTAGATCCAATTAATAGACCTCACAGTATTCGCTATCAATGGTTTCTAGATCCAAGAGACTTATATTTAAGTGAGCAGATGGTCACAAACCAATGTGGGCGTGAACGGATAAAAGCTTATGCTCGTGAATGGGGACAACTTTACTTAATGCCTAAGAATAATGGTTCTACTCCCTATGAAGTTTGCTGGAGAGATTTGAGAGATTATAGTGGCAAAGGTGTTGTAGCTGTTCTCTCTAATAAAGGAAAAGAGCAGCTACAGAAACATCTTAATGTCAATAAACATTTAGCTGTGAGGAGTCATACGATCTTTCGTGTTGAGCGAGATGATAAGTTTTTTCTAAATGCGGGTGAACAAGTACATGAGGATCACCACTATGTTGTTTTACCTTACTTTGAGGTGGAAGAAGCATTGTAATCAAGAAGTTATTTAAGACTTCGCGGTTCGTTGGGGTTGAATTTCAAGCATTTTATTAGTAAGTTTGGTGACATTACTGACTTTCCAACCAGCAAGCTTGCACTTACTCACTGCTAGTTCTAATTCTTGCTGTGTAAGAATTTTGTATCTCAGATACTTTCCCCATTTAGGGAAGATGTACGTGACATACCTAGTTTCATCAATTTGGCAGTACGCCATACGTTTGTAGTACACTATGGTTTAATTATTTTGACGATTCTAGTAGCTACATTTGTAGGGTTATTTGAACTCAAAAAGGCATCTTTATCTACCAACTCGACATAGCTCTTATTGCTCTGTAGCCACTCTTTGAAGCTTTGATACTTCCGGTTGAAGAAAACCGACTCAGGTACGACTGAAACTAATACACCACCTGATATAATTAACTTCCAAGCTTGATAGATATGCTCGACAAGTTCGCAAAATGGAGGATTCATGATACAGGCATTGTATAAATGACTGGGGTTAAACTCCAAAAAGTTTTTCCCTACGAGATTAAATCCTTTGAGTTCTAAAATTTGTCGTAGGTTGTAATTCACCTCAACTACCTCTAGTTGAACATTTGGGTAAGTTTGAGTGATATACTCAACAATATTTCCGCTACCAGCGCTAGGCTCTAAAATTCGCCAATTTGGTTCAATATCTGCCAGTTGAACAAGTCGTTGACAGACTGGTTTGGGAGTAGGAAAGAAATCTCCAGATTTCATGCCAATGATTTCTAACTCAAGCTTATTAAGTTGTTGCTTGGTAGTATCAATTGCTTCAGGTTTTACTACCTGTTTAATTTCTGTTATTGCTGATATGATTTCGCCCAATGTATTTAACCCCGCGCGACTGAGAGATTTTACCCAGTCTTGGTAATATTCGCCTTCTAGTATTTCTTGGACTTTCTGGCTAGTTTCTCCACTTTGAGAAATCCTAAATAGCACTTCCACCTGTGATTTACGAGATATACCGCGTAGTATTGGTGGGATATTTCCTACTTCCCACATTTGTGCGATCGCAAATAGCCAAGACTGAATAATCTCAAGTTCAATTCCTTCTTGGATTATGCCTTGAGCTATGGTTTTACGGCGCTTTGTTGCCCTTTGATTCCCAATGGCAGGATTTTTCTTTTGGTCAATTCTTGACTGCATGGAAGCGGCTAAATTACGGAGAGCTTCTGCTTTTTCTAAGTTAGGAATATTGAAAATATCTAGTGATGAGTTATTTTCGTTGTAGGACAGATTCAGTAGAGATAGTTGCATTGCTAGATTCCTTTAAATCTTTAACGGCGCATTTAAGAATTAGGGAGGTTGGTACATTCCAAGTTTTTACCTCCCATTCAGTAGCTAATCGTTCGGAGTGACGGATCACTGCACTACTACATTTGTTTTTTCTTACAAGCCAATCTCTAAATTTTTCAGCTTGTTCTTTGGTATCGAACCCGAAATAGCTGGTTTTCCGGTTTCCCAAAGGATCAGTAATAGTTGCTACCCGACGTGAGAGGATATTGAGTGTCCAACCACCGTTAGAAGTGAGTTCGATTTTGGTGATATTTAATTCTGTTGGATTCATAATTCAACTTCAGGAATTGCTGCTAAATATTCCGTAGTTGATATTTCTCTTGCCAGCCATTTGTCATGTGCTTCTTGAGGAGTTATTTTGTCGGCTAAATGTTTATTTCTATTGTTGTCTCCTATAAAAGGAGCGATTGTTTCTTCTAGCCGTTCTTTGAAAGCCAAATGTTTATTTTCAGACTAAGTAAACTGGTAAATGCTATCAGTGTTGATGAACAAGTAAACTAGGCTAATT
>NZ_JAIVFQ010000197.1 GCF_020829495.1 Nostoc favosum CHAB5714
TATTGAGGCAGTTAACTTAATTTTTTTCTTCCCGTGTAATACACGGGAAGGGAGGTTTCTCCTCTCCATGTAATACGCGGTACAATCGGCGTTTTTATGTTAAGTAATGTTTCGCCAACGGTATCAGATCCGCGCTCAAACGGCAATTAAGGCGAGAAAAGCTTGTTATATGTAGGTTTCAGGTTTTTGACTTTTAAAAATGGTAACTACTATGCGCAAACCATTACTTCTAGACTTTGAAAAGCCCCTGGTAGAACTAGAGTCACGAATCGACCAAATTCGTGAACTGGCTGCTGAAAATGGCGTTGATATTTCTGAGCAGATTCGCCAGCTAGAAGCACGCGCAACTCAGATGTGTCAGAAGATTTTTAGTAATCTTTCACCGTTCCAACACTTGCAATTGGCTCGTCATCCCTGCCGTCCCAATACTCTTGATTATATTCAAGCGATTAGTGACGAATGGATGGAAATGCATGGTGATCGCTGTAGTTCAGACGATCCAGCTTTAGTTGCTTGCGTCACGAGGTTGGCTGGGCGCCCAGTGGTAATGCTGGGCCATCAAAAAGGCCACAATACTAAAGATAATGTTACCCGTAACTTTGGTATGGCTTCTCCTAGCGGCTACCGCAAAGCGATGCGGTTGATGGAGCATGCCAATCGATTTGGCATGCCGATATTGACTTTTATTGATACACCAGGAGCTTGGGCTGGTATAGAGGCAGAGCATAACGGTCAGGGAGAGGCGATCGCATACAATTTGCGTGAGATGTTCAGGTTGGATGTTCCTATCATCTGTACCGTTATTGGTGAGGGCGGCTCTGGTGGCGCGTTAGGTATTGGTGTTGGCGATCGCTTGTTAATGTTTGAACATGCTGTTTATACCGTTGCCACACCTGAAGCCTGTGCCGCCATTCTTTGGAAAGATGCTCTTCAGGCATCTCAAGCGGCTATTGCCCTCAAAATCACTTCGCAGGATCTCAAAAAGCTGGGAATTGTGGATCAACTGTTACCAGAACCTCTTATGGGCGCTCATTCCGCCCCCTTAGATGCAGCAAAAATATTGAAGCAGGCGCTGTTACAAAATTTGGAGGAACTCACACAATTGACTAGCCAAGAGCGGCGTCAGATGCGGTATCAAAAGTTTCGTCAAATTGGTTTTTTTACTACTGGCGACGCGAAATCATCAGGTTGATGCTCATTTTAAAGTACTTAATAGGGAGTATATTTTATGCCAGTTACAATTAAATACTTAGACGAATGCAAACAGCATGGAAAACCGATTGTTGCCCTCACAGCTTGGGATTATCTCTTTGCTCAAGTGCTAGACCAGACAGGGATAGACTTGATTTTGGTGGGAGATTCTCTGGCGATGGCGGTATTGGGCTATGAAAACACACTGCCTGTCACCCTCGACGAAATGCTGCATCATGCTCAGGCGGTTCGCCGAGGAGTAAAGCGGGCTATGGTTGTGTTTGATCTACCTTTTTTGAGCTATCAGACCAGCCCTCAGCAAGCGCTGCACTCAGCAGGGCGTGCCTTAAAAGAAGCGGGAGTCCAGGCAGTTAAGCTAGAAGGGGGATATCCGGCAATGGCAGAGACTGTAGCTCAACTGGTGCAGGTTGGAATTCCCGTGATGGGTCATTTGGGCTTAACCCCCCAATCAGTTCATCAATTAAGTGGATACCGACAACAGGGAACTTCTCCTAAATCAGAGGAGCGAATCATGGCGGAGGCAATTGCCTTGGAAAAGGCTGGAGCATTCGCTGTAGTGTTGGAGCATATCCCTGCAAACCTGGCACTCCAAATTACCCAAAAACTTACCATTCCTACTCTCGGTATTGGTGCCGGCTCCCACTGTGACGGTCAGATATTGGTCACGTCTGACCTGCTAGGTTTATCTGACTGGCACCCTTCCTTTGCTAAACCCTATACTAACTTGCGCAAGACGATTACTCAAGCTGTTCAAGCATTTTGCAGCGAGGTGCGAAACTTTCAATTCCCAGAGAGCAAGTTGTGAGTCAGGCAAATTTTACTTTGAGAGCAACTACAAAAAATGGAATGCCCTTTAGACAAGGCAGAAGCAGAAAATCACATTGCACTATTTTATCCATAGAGGTATTTTTAATGAGATTATTCCTGCGTTCAAAAATCCACAAAGCTAGAGTTACAGAAGCCAATGTTAACTATGTTGGCTCAATCACAATTGATGAATCGCTTTTGATTCGGGCAAAAATTGACGAATATGAAAAAGTACTTGTTGTCAACAATACGAATGGAAATCGATTTGAAACCTATGTCATCAATGGCTCAAAAGATTCTGGAGTTGTTTGTATCAATGGAGCAGCCGCTCATCTAGCGCAGGCGGGGGATGAAGTTATCATTATGTCGTTCCATTTGGTCGATAAAGCAACTGAGCTGTTGATGATTTTAGTGGATGAAAAGAATAAGTTTGTGAAGTACTTAATCTGCGAAAACATGAGTCCCTAAGATAACGGCAAATCTATTATTCGTAAGGCTTTTGGGTGTGGGGTGTAGTGAGCAAGAAGTTTATTAATGTTCGCACTCCTAACTAGTTTTCTTACTTTTTTCCCTACACCCTACACCCTACACCCAGCCCTAGCAAGGGTTTCATCTTTTCTTAGTACCATTCAATCAAGGGGGATTTGTGAGAACCGCTTATGTCTTTGCTGGTCAAGGTGCTCAATATGTGGGAATGGGGGTGCAGATTGCAGAGCACTACCCGCAAGCTAAAGCATTATATGACCGGGCATCTGCAGTGCTTGGTTTTGATCTGCTCAAGATGTGTCAGGTTGGACCAGAAGAACTTTTACAACAGACTGAGAACGCTCAGCCTGCTATCCTCGTTACCAGCCTTGCCTGCTTGTTAGCTGTACAGC
This sequence comes from Nostoc favosum CHAB5714, assembly GCF_020829495.1. Classification (GTDB taxonomy): domain Bacteria; phylum Cyanobacteriota; class Cyanobacteriia; order Cyanobacteriales; family Nostocaceae; genus Nostoc; species Nostoc favosum. The sequence continues at coordinate 2,898 of NZ_JAIVFQ010000197.1, forward strand.
CCAAACTACCCCAACCTATAGTCATGGCTGGACTGAGTCTTGGAGAGTACAGCGCACTGGTTGCCGCAGGAGCTTTAGAGTTTGAAGAAGCAGTGTACATCGTACAGCAAAGGGGAATTTTTATGAAAGAAGCCACAGCTGACCAAGATGTCGGGATGGCAGCTATCCTGGGGCTAGATGCAGCACAGGTCGAAGCCCTCTGCCAACAGACTGCGACACTAGGATTATGTCAGGTAACAAACTATAATGCACCAACCCAGACTGTTGTCGGCGGGCATATAACTGCTGTGGCACGAGTAGTCGAACTCGCCAAACAAGCTGGTGCTACTGCTGCGGTTCCGTTAGCAGTCTCCGGTGCATTTCACACCCGTCTTATGCAGCCAGCAGCAGAGCATCTTGCAGAACTTTTAGCAACAGTCAAACTCCGCAACACAGTTTTTCCTGTGATCTCTAACGTCACAGCACAGCATATGTGCGGAACTGGTGAGATTCGACAACTACTCATCCAGCAGATACAAAACCCGGTTCGCTGGGTTCAATCTATCCAGCGCCTTGCAAGCGATGGTATAGATACCTTTATCGAGTTCGGTCCTGGCCACACACTTTCCAGTTTGATAAAACGGACTGTTAAGGGTGTACAAACCCTAAATGTCGAAAATAGTACCTCAATGGATAAAACTTTAGAAGCCGTCACAGAGGAATGGCACTAAGAAAAGGTGAAATCTCGTCAGGGCTATTTGTTGGGGATAGGGTGTTCTTTCAAGGGTAGGTATTTAACAAAGGTGTATTTTAGCAGGTAAAATCAGTAGACTGAAAAGTTTTGAAAGTTGACGAAAGAATATGGGTTTCAGGCGACGTTATTGGAACTTTCCATCACGACCATAAGCGATCGCTCTATTCGTCCATCCAGAACAGAAGTACTTGAAAAGTCGATGATAAGCTGATTTCGATGGATGGTGTTCCCAAGGGAAAATGAAGGACTGATAAAACTTTTGGAAAACTTTTCGGTCTACTGACTTTACAGAGCAAGATTTTTGAAATCTTGCTCTTGGTAACAACAGATGACTTCTGGAAGTAAAGTAGGAGCATCTTTCCCAATGCGTGCACAGGCAACAGCTTGTGTCATGGTTACGACCATCGATATTTCCCTGGTTGAAGCTTGTTTCGTCCGCTCCCACTACCAAAGAGTGCTGGACATAAAGCTTTGCTTCATCTACACAATTTGCGACTGCATTGCTTGCTTCGAGCCTCAGTTTGTTTACCGTTCCCAAGGACATTGAGATATCAAATAACTCTGCTAAAGCGCTTTGTACCATGCGTTGACTATTGCGGTACAATCCGCTCAGTAGTGCAACAAGAGCAACAACTCTTACTCCGTATCCACTTGGATTGATGTCGGCGGGTAATGTTGCACGAGTGTGTGTTCCACATTTGGAGCAAGTCAATTGGTGTAAGCGATGTTCTACAACAATTGGTTCAATCGGTGGAATCTCAACGATTTGATGGCGATAGGGGTTCGGATCTTCTCCACTTAAACTTTCTCCACAACAGGCACATGTGATTGGATGATGGTTGTATGAGGAGCTACATTTTTCTATTGGGTATAAGTCCCGGCTTTTACCTTCATGACCGGGTTGACCTCCGCGTTTTTTACCGCTTTTTTTCTTAGTTGATTTCTGCCCAAATCCGGGTGGGTCACTTGAGGGTGGTGATGATGAGTTTTTTGATGTTTTATTAATTTTTTCTAATAGTTGCTGCTGGGCTTCTAGTAATTCCGCACCCTGTTGTTCTAATTTTTCTATACACTGCGCCATTGACTCCACCATTTTTTTGACGCTGGCTGGAGTTTTATCCCAATCCTGAGGGGGTATCTGCTCTAAATAGTTAGGGATCGGATGTTCCATGAATCCCACATTACCAGATTCTGGCTGCCATTTTTTGCGATCGCACTTTAGACTGCAAACCCCACTCACCTAATTACCGGGGCAGGGTGGTTTCATACAAGCAGAGAAAAATGACAATACTTTTAGAAGGCGATCGGAAATTGAGAAGCGATTCGGATGAATAATCTGCTAGAACAGTTGCAGCAAGTGCCAGATTATCGGCACATTA
>NZ_JAIVFQ010000198.1 GCF_020829495.1 Nostoc favosum CHAB5714
TATTTAATAACGTTCAAAAAATACAAAAGCAGCAAAAAGCACTAACCCCTGTATCTATCAGGCTTTTAGCCTCTTATACCACTTGACAGTAATTATTTAAAAGTGACAAATAATTCTTTAATGGACACATCTACTGCCCAGAGTGTACTGATAACACTTCTAGCGCCAGCACAAAGAAAACCTGTTGAAAGAGTGAGAATATCGTCGGTTATTTCAGTCACACCCAAGCCAGTTTCGCAGCAAGAGAGAAATACATCTTCTAACTGAGGAGTGCGCCAACTTGGCATTAATAACTGACTTAATGTAATACAGCCATCTGCTAAAATTAATACTGATTCTAGAGGATTATCGAGCCGCGAACGCGCATGATGACTAGAATGAATTACTTGAACTTTTTGTATCAGTTGACGATAGTTGCTGACACTAGCTTCTTGACTACCTTTTAAACGTTGATTATCAGGAATATCATACAAATTTGCTAGTTGTCCTCCTTCCCAACTAGCGTAGGGTAAATCTTCAGTAGCATTTTCAACAATACCGTAGTTCATAAGACTACTGACTGAGGGACGGTTGTGACAAAATTCTAAAATTTGGCAGCTAGGAACGTAACGAATTAAAAATTTATCTCCAAGATATTGACTTTCTGCTATTGGTAAAGCAGCAAAAGGAATTTGATGTAATGCTAGATGAGGAACAAGAATCAATTCATCAATATTTTTCAGATGTTGTGCAATTAAATCATTTAACTTTAAGACTTCAGCTAGTTCTGCTATTAAAAAACTAAATTGTTCTTTCCAAGTATCTTTGTGATGAACATATTGCCCTAACCAGTGAGTTAAAATCGATGATTGTAAAGTTTCAAATCCCAATTCCGTGCAAGTGTGCAAAGTAATTTGATTCTGCCGGATGATAAAGATATGGGTATCATTCGAGGTAGTATAAAAGCTCAGAATAGCTGTTGTAGGTACTTTAATTAGCTGCTGTATCGATGACAAATTCATGGGACTTACTTGAATTTGACCAGCCAGAACAGGATCTAGACGGCGCATTTGTTCCCAAATTTGCTGTTTTTCAGCTTCCAAATCTGCAATAGTTTCGTTATAAGCTTCGATAGCAGCCCGACTATGTGGGCTTTTACCGAGTTTATTACCATCCAAGTTACTGCTATTATAATGGTGTCTTAGTTCATTATCAATTTGCCGTTGTATAGCTTCAAAATCTTGTAAATACTGTTGAATTTCAGCAGGGATTTCCCCATCTGAATAAAGATCATTACTTGCCATTAAATCTACGAGTCGTTTTGAGCGAGAACGTTCGACATATTCAACAGCTTTATTCAGTTGTTTATTATTAATACAAGCTTGTACCATATTTTGGTAAATATGGAGAGAATTAGCTAAAATTTCTTGACGGCGTGACTCGGAATTTACCCAAATGCGACTGGTTTCTACAGCTTCAATCGCCACACTATAACCCCTAATAGCTTCAGCCCAATCACCAATGTCAAAAGCAGTGTTTCCCAGGTTTTGCCCTACTTTTAGGCATTCGTTAGGAAAAGCAGTGGGAGTGAAGATTTTTAAAGCTGAACGATAAGAGGTAATTGCTGCTTCTATTTGTTCTTGTTCCAAGAAGACATTTCCTAAATTCATCTGAGTCATAGCCCATTGTCGGGGAGATTCATCTTTTGTTAAAACTTGTAAAGCAGATTGATGAGCAGCGATCGCCTTTTCTAAATTTTCGCTCCTATCCCCATGAATTCGGTGAAGATAGGCATTAGCCAAATTCATGTGTACTTCTGCCCAATTTGTGGGAAAGGCTGCTTTTGTGTAGACTTGTAAAGCAGATTGATTAGCAGCGATCGCTATTTCCACATTTTCTGCAGCATCACCTCTGAGTCTGTGACGATAAGCAGAGCCGATGTTGAATTGAGTTTGCGCCCAAAGTTCTGGGAAGTCTTCACGAGTACGAATGGAAAGAGCATTTTGATAACAAGCGATCGCTTTTTCTAAATTCTCAGCCTTGTCACCTGTAATGCGATCGCGGTAAACAATACCTAGATTGTTTTGGATTTTTCCCCATCCTTCAGGAGATTGATCGCGAGTCCAAACCTGCATCGCAGCTTCACCAGCCTTGATTGCTAGTTCTGCATTCTCTACTTGATCGCCACGAATCCGATAGCCATAAGCAATGACCAAATTACTGTAAATTTCTGCCCAAAGTTTGGGAAACTGCTCACGGTTACAGACTTGTAAAGCATTGTGCAAGTGAGAAAGGGATTGTTCCAGGTTTTCTGCTTGCTCACCTTTTATTCGACGGTGGCAAGCATTGCCCAGCATGAATTGACACATACCCCATTGTTCTGGGAAAGCTTCGCAAGTAAAAACTTCAGAGGCAAGTTCATACCCTGTAATGGCAATCTCTAAATTATTCGCCTCATTACCATATCGAAATTCTTTAATCAGAAGGCTCAAACCTAAAAGGTTGGTAGCAATACCTTTGGCATAATCTGGTAGTGCTTCAGACAGAATAGTTGTTGTCCTTAATCGCAATACAGTAGCAAAGCGTTCATCAAGTTTGTCTTTGTTTGCTTTCAGTAACGGATATACACCTTCAGGGTTTTCTAGGTTGTTGAATACTGCTTCAAATAGCTGAATCTGAAATAGTTCGCGGATCGCATCTTGAATGTGTTCCCATTGTTCAGGAAAATCTTTCTTAGAAAAAACACTAGCCGCTACCTCATAACCTGTGGCAGCAATTCTTAAGTTAATTGCTGTATCGCCTTGGGGAAACTCTCGAATTAAATTGCTAAAACTTAAAATAGTTGCAGCAAGTTGAATGGCTTGCCCTGATGTCATCTCTTTGCAAACATCCTCAAGCCTTTGCAAGTACTGAACAAATTGTTCGTTTAAATGATTCAGGTTATTTTCTAGTATTTGATATACAGCTTGTGAGTCACCATTGCTTTCGCTTGTTGCTTGTAATACCTGCTCAATAAATTGTGAATTTGAGGAAATTTGCTGAAATTCATCAGTATCGAAAAAGTTTAAAAGGTGTTGAGAACCAGAACGTTCGGCATACTCCCTGGCTTGATCTCGTTGCCCATTAGTAATGCAAAACACCACCATATTTGTGTAGGCAAGTATCTCTTCTGGAATTTCTTGTTTATGAGAAATACCTGCCCAAAGTCGGCTTTGTTCAACAGCTTCAATGGCAACAGCATAACCTGCAAAAGCATCTGTCTTCATGCCAGCAGCCAAAGCTGTTTTACCTAAACTCAATCCAGTTTGTATGCAATCTCTAGGGAAATTGGTGGGAGTGAAGACTTGCAAGGCAGCGCGGAGACAGTCAAGCGCTTCAGTAATTTGACCTGTTTTATAATAGGTATTTCCCAGACTGGTTTTTGTTTCTGCCCATCGCTGAGGATAATCAGAAATAGTGTAGACTTCTAAGGCGTTAATATATGACGAAATCGCCTTTTCTAGATTCTTTTGTTTATTGCCTAGAATTCTTTGAGCGTAGGCAGAACCCAGGTTATTTTGACTGCTAGCCCAATAATAGGGCGATGCCGAACGGGTACGTACTTGTAGCGCGACTTGATAACAAGCGATCGCCTTTTCTAAATTCTGTGCCTTATCACCTTGAATTCTACAAAGGTATGCATTCCCCAAATTATTTTGGAGCATTCCCCAAAGTTCAGGAAGTTGAGCGCGGTTAACAACTTTTAAAGCAGTTTCATAGCAAGAAATTGACTTTTCGATATTTTCAGATGTGTGTCCTGTAATCCTGTCTGTATAAAGAAGTCCGAGATTATTTTGCAGTGTCGCCCACTTTTCGGAAAAATCGTCGCGGGTGTAGATCAGTAGGGCATTATTACAAACAGCAATTGCCTTTTCTTGGTTATCGGCGCGATGTCCTCGAATTCGATGGCGGTAAGCCGGTGCTAAATTTAATTGGATATTAGCCCATTCTTGTGGAAACGCTTCACGGGTAAAAATGGTAGCAGCAACTTCGTACCCTGTAATCGCAATCTCTAAGTTGATATCCCTCTTACCCAATGGAAATTGACAGATTAGAGTGCTGAAATCACTAATTACTGTTGCCACCATCTCTGCTGTTTCTGGTTTAGCATTCGGCAAAGTAGAAAAAGCCCAGTTATGAATCTGCTGAACAAATTTTTCATCCAGTTTGTCTTTGTTTGCTTGCAGCAGACTGTAGACAACTTGCGGGTTGCCTTGGCTTTCTATAATTGTCTTACATATCTCATCTAAAAGAGGGGGAATTTTTACAGAGTTTGCTCTCTGTGATGCACTTTTGCTCGCATCTGTCGCAGTGGTAGCACTTTTAAAAAATGGTGCATTGGGCAGATGTTTGGCAATATGGATTAAATAATCAGCTAAGTTCTGGTTTCCTTGCTGTGACATCATAGTAGATATCTGCTTAATCGCCTCTACTAACCCATCATCAATTAAGTCAGGATGTGCCATCAGAATCTTTGGCTCTTCTCCATCACGACAGGTTAGCAAATGGTTAATTAGTCTGTAATAATCTTCGCTACGTTGTTCCATTTTTAGACACTTCAAGGCTTATTAAAAGTATGTTACCCATTCCCACAAAAACTACGTAACATCTCCCCAAATTTCGGCTAACTTCTCCAATAGCATTTCGGCTAAATCTTGTAATTCGCTATCATCTTGCTGAATTGCCTCACGAGTAGCACCAACAGCGCGAGTATCTCCAGCTAATATTTCCCCTCCAGCGTAGCGCCACTCAAATTCATCGCCAGTTCGGTAAAGAAGCTCAAACTGTGCCACAATCTCTGATCTGACTTTTCACGGGATGTGGAAAAGGGGATTGGTTCGCGATACGTCGTCGCGAACCAATCCTTTGAACTTAAGATGATTTGCGTCCTCTAATATAAGGTGCTTGTAGTGTAGTATTTTGGGGTG
>NZ_JAIVFQ010000199.1 GCF_020829495.1 Nostoc favosum CHAB5714
ATGTTTCATTTTTTGGGAGATATCATCGATGAGAACTTCCACACCGATGGGGTAGGCGGTGTGAACTTCTCGCTGACCCCGGTTATAACGAGAATACAAAGTCGTACCATTGCCAAAGTCTAAAATGGTTAATTTTTTGGGTAGTGGATGCCCAAACAATGCACCCATTCCCTCTAGTACGACTTTAACTACTTCTACTTTGACTTCTGATTGCTTGCCAGCAAGTATTGGCTGATATTCTCCATTTAGTACTTTTTGTAGTTCTGATGCCAGACCAACATCATGTAAGCTGACAACTAATTTTAAGTGCCAAGCCTTACGGTGTGGTAGATGTGCCAATGCACCCAATAAAGTCAACAACGCATTATTGACTTTATTTTCATTATTGTCTGTGTTGCGGTCAAAATAATTTCCTGTACGGTAAGCTGACTCTCCAACTGTGTAAGCAGTGCCGTTAAAAACTACCCGTCCTGGAACATCTTCCATCTCGGCATTGGTTATATAGCTGGGCACACGAACTACTTCAAAGCCATCGACTAAAAGTTTTAGGCTTCCATAACCGTTATCAAAGCCAGCAGGAAAAATTTTTTGCAACGTGTGAATGTTTGACATAGGCTCCAACGTAATACACTTTAATTTGTGAAAATTATCTGTTCAAGTGATCTGCAAGAGCAAGAGAAAGAAGAATAAAATAACTTCACCCTTATTTTCCCAACTCAAGAGCTTATCATAACTCCTTGGGGGCTAAATGGGGTACAAAATGTCAGCCAGTCAAATATACCCCACTTAGCACCTATATGCACCCTATATAGGGGTCAAAATGTCCCACAAGTGCTGAACTATTGTTGGGGCATATATAACCCCCATATAGCCCCCAGTAGAAAATTTTGAAATCTTTTTTATCAACGCAGCAGAAATTAAATTAGATTGTTGTTGACTCTTTGATTTATACTTTACTGTCAATCTTTTGTTGAAAAGCAATTCAGTCTTGATCTCTAATTTCTTGCTGAATACGTAACGAGCGGGTCACTACTTGCTGACAGGTTCAGCTTTCTCAGTAGATTTCATGGACATCTTGATTTCAGTGGACTTGCCGAACTAGTAGTTTCCAATTTTCTGTTAATCCGCTAACAATGATTCTAGTTGTTCTAAAAGACTTGCAATCTTCTTAGCTTTTTTGGGATCTGACCACTGTGAAGACTTTAATATTTTCTGAGATATGTCTTGAAATTCTCTCTTCAAAGAAGGAGGTTCCTGATCCTTTGTCTCTTTGATCCAATCACGAATATCTGCTAAAGATAATTTCTCAGCAATCGCTTTTGTCAACAAACTAGCTCTCTTAGCTTTGTCTTTCAGTGTGGCGATCGCTCTAGCTTTAGTGTATTCTATTTGCCCAGAACGTAGTACTTCTATTACGTCAATTGGCATATTCAGTAGAGGTAGCCGACTGACGCGAAAGCTTTCTGGTGATAGCTTACCTACCGTCATAAAGACACTCTCTACAATCTCCCACTGCTTACGGAAAACATTTTCCGTGTTTTCATCTGACCACTCAACTTTCTTTTTATCTAAATGTGCTTTCCTGTTCAATAAAGCAATTACTTCTTTGACAGTACAATCCATTTGCCAGGAAAGTAAATTTAGTATTCCTTCTGTTTCCTCTATTGGATTTAAATCTTCTCGTTGTAAATTTTCCAATAAGGATAGCTTTAGAGCCGAAGCGTCATCAACGTTTAATATCAGAGCAGGAACTTCCATTAAGCCTGCATTTCGTGCTGCACGATAGCGACGCTCACCCGCAATCAATAAATACTTCCCGTCCCGCTCAGGACGCAACCACAATGGTGATTGCACTCCCACTTCTTTGATAGAAGCAGTTAACGTAGCAAGTTTATCTATATCGAAATAACGGCGTACTTGTTCAGTAGGGCAAACAATTTTATCAATTGGTACAGCGAATTTAGCAGTCGGATCGTCAATGCTCTCACTTCTTGGTAGTGCTTGTAATTGAGCATTTAGTGACTCTAGTTCAGCAATACGCTGTTGCGATTGAAGTAATTGTTCTTCAAATTCTGCTACTTGTGCATTAGCAGAGAAATAGTCATAACTCTTATTTTGTCCTTTGGTTGTCACCCTTATCCTCCTGCAATATAGCTGATAATTCTTGGCAGATAGGATGAAGATCCTTGATAGCTTTATGTGTTGAGCGATGCAAATGCAAAGGGATGCCTTTTCCAGAAGCATTACTGAATTCGCAAGAGTAGCGGACGTGCGGATAACATTTTATCTTCAAAGGCGAAAGCATTTCTGGTAACTGACCGAGCAAATCCCTTTGCGCTGCTTCGCCACTGTCATACTTAGTAGGTACAAATCCTAGTATCTGGGGCTGGGGATTTAAGCGCAACTTTTTACAAGCCCCTCGGTACCAAGACAGCAAAACATTTGCCCCTGTTAATGATTTGGGACTAAGTTCAACAAGAATTAACATATGCGTAGCTACTGCCAGTGCGACATCATTGAGATTACCCAATGTAGCAGGACAGTCCAGAATCACAAGTTGGTGTGGCAAAGGAAAATCTTCAAACCTGTCTGCCAAAACATATTCCCGGCGATTACGAACTGCCAAATCTGACCCAACTTGAATCATTACTGGCCCACCCAAGCATATTTGTAATTTACCCTTCGGCTTTCCCCATTCTGGCATCAGTAAAGGCCAGTTACCATCAAAATCCTCGCTGAATACTGCGGCGATTGTTTGCTCTAATGGTGGATCTTTGTCTAATCCACAAAACTGACTCATGGAAACGTTAGTATCTAAGTCGAGTAGCACAACGTCAAAGCCGCGCTTTGCCATTTCATAGCCAATATGAACAGCTAGTGTAGTTTTGGAAACTCCTCCGGCATTGGCTCCAATCCAGAGAACAACTTGTTTCATCTATTTGCAATTTCGTATGCTTGCGTTTTGTTATACTCTATCTTTCAAACGAAATCAAGTTCAACGCTCGTTATTCAGGCTCAAAAAGCAACTTGGAACTATACGGAAAACGTTTTCCGTCCCCAATAAATTTCATGTCGGGGTAAATATAGCGTAGCTGACACTAGGAGCAAGATAGGCGGAAAGCATTAGTGTATAAGCTTTTTAAGTATTATTTTTAGATAAATCATCCAAGTTATGTTTGCTTGTTGTTAGACAACCTGTAACAAAAGAATAAGGGCTTTCGTTTTATCATTGGCATACTACAAACCTCGGTTTTAGGTAAATTTGTACTATTTTGCCCCTGGTGTCAGCTACGCTATATCTGCCCCATGTTGGAGGAGTTGCTAGAATGATTGACCATGACAGGCTTTTCAAAGAACTAATATCTACATTTTTTGTTGAGTTTCTCGATTTATTCCTGCCTCAAGTAGCCAGCCAAATAGACCGCGATTCTATCCAGTTTTTACCCCAAGATGTATTTACTGATGTCACATCTGGCGAAAAGAAAGAAATTGATTTGCTGGCGCAGGTGCGTTATCAGCAACAAAAAACTTATTTTTTAATTCACGTTGAAAATCAGTCTTATACTGAGTCAGAATTTGCCAAGCGGATGTTTAAGTATTTTGCACGCTTGCATGAAAAATATGATTTACCAATTTATCCAGTTGTGATTTTCTCCTTCGACGAACCAAAACGTGCTGAATCTCAAAATTATCGTGTCACGTTTGGCGATTTAAAGGTACTGGAATTTCAGTTTGCAGCAATTCAATTAAATCGCCTAAGTTGGCGGGATTTTCTAACGCAATACAATCCAGTGGCAGCGGCGTTGATGGCGAAGATGAATATTGCGGTGTCAGAACGTCCGCAGGTGAAGGCGGAATGTTTGCGGTTACTGACAACTTTAAGGTTAGATCCAGCACGGATGCAATTAATTTCGGGGTTTGTTGATACTTATTTGCGGCTTGATGATACTGAGAAGCAGGTTTTTCAAGCGGTGATTAGTACAATGGGATTAGATGAACGGGAGGAAGTTATGCAGATTGTAACAAGTTGGCAACAAGAAGGTGTGGAAATCGAAAGAAGGGAAACAATTTCGACGCTTTTAAAAGTACGTTTTGGAAATTTAGATAGTGAGTTAGAGGCAATTATTCCTCAGTTAATGCAGTTATCTAGGGAAGAATATCTTGGCTTACTTTTACAGGCTGACCGTGAAGAATTATTATCGCGGTTTCAAAGGTAATCGTAATTTAATAAAAGCGGGTGTGCTATTTAGTACATTTACAGAATCTTTCTTGCTACTTCAGTTCAACTCAATATTATGACTGCTAATATGGTGTCCATTATGTGATGGCTCATGTTTCCTTTGAAGTAATCGTTCCCTCTCTAAAATCATAACTTCTAGCTCACTGGCACGTTCTTCTGAAAGTGGAAATATCTCCTCCCCCGTCTTTAGATTACCTCGACAAATCGTCCGCTTACCTTCATTTCGGACAATAAAATCACACTTGTGTTTGAGCGAAAAATAAGCTGATGTATTTATTAGATACATCAGCTTTTGACTTATCCCAAGATTTCAATCACAGCCGCTAGAATAGCTGGCGCTTTGTCTGAAACCGGAATGAATAACCGCTTGCGCCAGTTGATGATCTCGGTGAAACATCCAACAGCTAAGAGTCGCTCTGCCAGTGAGATAGCATT
>NZ_JAIVFQ010000019.1 GCF_020829495.1 Nostoc favosum CHAB5714
AAAGCCTTTACCGTTAGTTTTAGTATTATTTATTACTTTTAACTAGAGTTACTTAAATCAAGTTTTATCGTCTTTTAAACTAAACCGTTTAGTTTGCACTTGGTGACAGCTTCGCCAGCTCTACGCCTACCTGCTGCGTCAATTACTTCAATTCGAGTGAGCGCATAGACATCTTTACTAGGAAACAATATGGCAGACCTTAGCGGTAATTGGTTAGGAACTTACTGGCAAGATGACATTCCTAGTCGCTTTGAAGCAACCTTTGTTCAGAGTGGAAATACTTTTAGTGGTTCCATTTTGGATAACAACTATTTAGGAGAAGCTCAGGTCAATGGCGAGGTAATTGGGCGTACTATCAGTTTTACTAAACGTTACTTAGTTACCTCACCTGTACCAGTTAGATATACAGGCATAGTTTCAGAAGATGAAGATTATATGCAGGGAGAGTGGAATATAGGTTTGCAGTATTCTGGTTTATGGGAAGCACGACGCGGTGGAGAAAACCTGATTGTAGATTTACAAACTCGGCTTGAACAGCAGACTTCATTGACAATGACTTAATCGCTCACATAAATCCCTGCCTTACCCCCAGGCTTCCTTATGTGTAATTTCCGACTCTAAGAGACTCAGCACTTTTTCTTCCAACGCCGTCAAATAAGCCCGATTCAGTTTCCCCAACGACTCCAAAAACCTCTGCACCGATTCCTCCAGCCCACTCGAATACACCCGATTGATGCGATCGCTAATCTCCCGCACCTGCTGACACTCGGCAGGCAGGTAATTGTAAGATTTAAGGTGCTGCAAACCAACGGTGTACTCACCATCCCAGGCTCTCAAGGTGCAACTAAACTCGTTTACTGCGCTGACTATCCCCCAACACCCACCCTTGCCCCTGAGTTCCGGGTTGTCCTTAACTAAGATTTGGCAGACTTCACCGATTTGGTAGGTATTAGGTACTTGGGTACGCTCCATGATGCGCTGTACAACATCTTTCACGATTTTGCCAGTAGGCACTTTCCCGCCAGCAAATTCTACTGCTCTTAGCCACGCTTTCTGCTGTTCCTGGGGTTCAAGCTTTGTCATGGGTCGGACTTGACGCTCACTCGTGGGAAGAATTTGTGATCCATTGGTTGTCAAATTCTCATTTGCCACATTTTGACAACCAATGGTTGTCAAATTTTCGTAAACACCAGCTGCGGCAATCAGTAATTTGACTGTTGGCGACTATGAGCAAACCGATCACGGCAGTATTCTTCAAAGGTTTTATGCGTGGATCGATACAGTCGTCTGTCCCTCAATTCCGTTAACGCCTTCCCTGCCTCAAAAAACGCTCTCTCCACACGGCGCTCTAGGTGAAGGCGATCGCGCTGTTCTTCTTCTGTCAACTCTGGAACTTCAACAGCAGTAACCGTAATAGTTGCTGAACCTGGATCTACTCGAATAGATGAAAAATGCTGTAATTTGTAATTTTTTTTTAAATTTGGGATTACTAAAACTATAACGCTAAGGATACTTAATATGTCAGACAGATTTATCACTATAGAGTTAACGGGAGAACCTGGAGAAAAAGCTGAACAAATAGTTTGGGATGCTATGTGTAAAGCTTTTAAACAGAAAGCAGAGCAAGAAGAGTGTTTAGCCTATTGGCAGTATCCGTTGTTCCCTTCAAAGTATAATAATTTTCTGAAAAGACCTGATATTTTGATAGTCGATAAAGAATTAGGTTTAATAGTTATTGAAGTTAAAGGAATTAGAATTGAAGATTTAAAAGGAATTCAAGGAGATCATTGGTTAATGAAGCCAGGGTTTTATTCTCCAAGTATTCAACCTTATAAACAAGCTGAAAAACAGTTAAGGGCAGTAACGGGTCATTTCAATTTAATCGATGACCTATGGAATCAAGTTTTAGGAAGAGCAATGGTTGCTCTTCCTTATATTACAAGGAAACAGTGGCAAGAGAAAAGTTTTACTCAGATTGCAGATCAAGTTCCTATCATTTTTGGAGATGAACTAGCTCCAAAGGATTTACTTAAAATAATTCGTAATAGCTCTTTAGTTATTCCAGGAAATCGATTGAATAAAACCCAATGGATAAAATTAGAATTGGTTATTAGTGGTAAAGCAGTACCAGACGACGAACCTCCGGTATCGCCAGAGAGTTCACTAAAACAAAATTGTATTGAAAAATTAAATAAATATTTGTATGAAATAGATATCAAGCAAGAACATATAGGGAAAACAATTCCTCCTGGTGTTCAAAGGTTCTCAGGCATCGCAGGTTCAGGAAAAACAGTCCTGCTCTGTCAAAAAGTTGCAAATATGCATCTCAAACATCCTGATTGGGATATAGCCTTAATATTCTTTACACGCAGCCTTTATAACTTAATTATCAAAGAAGTTAACTTTTGGTTACATCAATTTAGCGATGGTGAAGTTCAGTATGACCCGACTAATTCAAACTCAAAGCTAAAAATACTTCATGCCTGGGGAGTTAACAATGTAGATAATGATGACCAAGGTTCCAGACAGCCTGGCTTTTACTCTTTAATTGAAGAAACTCATAATATAGGTACAGTCCTAGATGGTTCACATCCAACTTTTCCTAAACTAAGCCCACCAGAAAAATTAGCTTATCTATGTAAACAGATCCTTCTCAATCACAAAATTCAGCCTATGTTTGATGCCATTTTGATTGACGAAGGGATGGATTTAGTTGTAGATAGCGATGAAATTAAATTTGAAGGTAAGCAACCCATCTTCTGGTTAGCATGGCAGACATTAAGACCTGTAACTCCTGAAAAACAAGAACAAAGGCGTTTAATCTGGACTTATGACATGGCTCAAAGTCTAGATGCCCTTAAAGTTCCGACAGCTAAAGAATTATTTGGGCAAGAACTAGGAACTTCCATGCTAAAAGGGCAGTATCCTGGTGGGATAAAAAAGAGTGAAGTAATGCCTCGTTGCTATCGGACTCCCGGCCCTATTCTTACAATGGCTCATGGAATTGGAATGGGTTTGCTAAGAAAAGAAGGGATGTTAACAGGGCTAACCACTAAAAAAGAATGGCAAGATATAGGATATGAAGTAACAGGTGACTTCCGAAAAATTGGACAAGTTCTTGTTGTATCTCGTCCCTCTGAGAATTCTTGTAACCCAATACCATCTTTATGGACAGAATCACCACTGATTAAATTTGAAACTTACAAAAATAGAGAAGAGGAATTGAAAGTATTAGCTAATCAAATTAAAGCCAACCTAAAATATGACCTTTTAAAACCTAGTCATGACATTCTAATAGTTATTTTAGGAGATAACCGAGATGCTCAAAGCTTAGAACAAAAAGTAGCAAAAGCCTTAATATCTAATAATGTAGATATTTTTATTCCTAGCGCATTAGAGCCTAATATTTTGAATCCAATTTTCCCAAATACTAATGCTAATAACTTTTGGTATGAAGGTGCAGTAACAGTATCTCGTATTCACAGAGCAAAAGGCAATGAAGCAAATATGGTTTACATTGTTGGTTTAGATAATATTGCTAATAATGAAAGTGATATTAAACTGAGAAACCAACTGTTCGTTGCATTAACTCGCTCTCGTGCTTGGGTAAATTTAAGTGGTGTTGATGGGAATCATCCTTTCTACGAAGAATTGAGAAAAGTAATGGAAAGTGGTAATAGCTTCCAATTTGAATACTATCCTCCAAAAGTAGATGTTGGAGAAACAATAGATATAAGGTAACGAATAGAAGCCAGCGCTCACTTATACAGCGCTAGGTTTATTTGATGTATCTGTTTTGGGTATCCGATGCGTGACTTTAAGAAGATTTTGGACAGCTTCTGGAAGGAGAAGTTGGACAAAGTATCTTAGGGAAAACGATACTATTATATCTTTTTAGTATAAATACTGAGATGCTTAACAACAAATTAGGTTATTTTTGTAGTAACTTTTTATTGTATAAATTTCAGTATATATGTCTAGCACTAGAAAAATTAACAATATAAAAATACTTCTTCAAGTTTGGAATTTAGAAAATGATAATTGGGACAATACCTTAGA
Source organism: Nostoc favosum CHAB5714 (assembly GCF_020829495.1). Classification (GTDB taxonomy): domain Bacteria; phylum Cyanobacteriota; class Cyanobacteriia; order Cyanobacteriales; family Nostocaceae; genus Nostoc; species Nostoc favosum. Next base: position 4,060 of record NZ_JAIVFQ010000019.1, read on the forward strand.
TATTTATAAATATGGATTTTCAACATCAAAATCTTGGATTGATGACGAAAAAAATCAAGGACTAGCTTTTTGTATTGTCAAAGGAAAGCGTGAGTTTTATGGTTTTAACAAATTTTCTAATTATGAACAGCTTCCTAAAACTAATAAAACTATTCATATACTTTGGCAGAAATTTTATGTGCAAAATGTAACTAATTATGGAAGTGGGAACTATAAATATTATTACGTTTCTGGAGAAAAGAGAGCAACAATTTTTAAGGAAAAGCCTATTGTTTTAGATGCAATTACAAATTTTGCGACTTTTGAACGTAAGTACATGAGAACTGGAATGACTAACATAGCAAATGATGAGACAGGCGTAACAAAAGAGTTATTAAGATTAAGTGATGAATTAAAATTTTATCCTGGTTTCTAGCTTATGGTAAATTTTAAACATATAAGATAACCTTGAATTTCAAACCTCAAATATATGTAGTTCTACAAAATTATTAGCACATTCGTTATTCTTCGACCACTCCATCAGTTGCGTTGCTTCACCTATCTAAATACTGTAGCTAGTGAATTTGATGCAGTGTTGTGTAGGCTTACCCATTGAAGAGGTTATCTTTCTGCGTATTCAGACTCCAAAACACTTAACAACTTCTCTTCCACAGCAGTAAGATAAGGCCGATTCACCTTCCCCAATAACTGCAACAGACTTTTGACTGTCTCCTCCAGCAAATCGGAATACACTCGACTGATGCGATCGCTCAAGGACTGCATCTGCTGACACTCCTGGGGCAGATAATTGAAGGACTTCAGATGTTGCAAGCCAATGCTGTACTCGCCATCCCACATTCTCACGGTGCAACTGAACTCATTCACTGCGCTGACAATTGCCCAACACCCACCCTTACCCTTGAGTTCGGGATTGTCCTTTACAAGGATTTGGCATACTTCGCCTAACTGGTAAGTGTTGGGTACTTGGGTGCGTTCCATTATTTGCTGCACTACGTTTTTAACGATTCTAGCTGGTGGCACTTTACCCCCTGCTTGCTCCACCGCTTTTACCCACACTTCGTGCTGTTCTTGGGGTTCAAGCTTTGTCATTGGTCGAACTTGCCCCTCTGCTGTCGGCAAAATGTGATCAAATTGATCACATTTTTCTATCAAATTATCGAAAACAACAGCCGCATCCATTAAAAGATAAGACTGGCGGCGGCTGTGACCAAACCTATCACGGCAATATTCCTCAAATGTGCGGTGGGTGGAACGATAGAGTCTGCGATCGCGTAACTCTGCCAGCGCTTTTCCTGCCTCAAAAAACGCTCGTTCTACCTTTCGCTCCAGGTGCAGGCGATCGCTTTGCTCCTGCTGGGTTAATTCTGGAACTTCAACAGCAGTAACCGTAATTGTTGCTGAACCTGGGTCTTCTTGCTGGGAAATATCCTCGTTTACAGAGCTTGCTACTGAAGTTGAATCGGTAGATGCGGGAGAAGTGGCTTTTTTGCGTCTAGAAGGTGGACTATTCATATTTCCACGTCCTCTAGTTCAACAATATTTTTTTACGATCAATTGCAACGTATATTTTGGGCGTGGCTGGAAACTCCAGTTCCTTCTCTAATAAAACAGAGGGGAGAGCAAGAAGATTGATGGTCTGAGGGTCAATCATCTTTGCTCTAATCACGGTTGCACCCCAAACTCAATGCCTAAAACCTGCTCAATTCGTCTTAGCGTAGGCAGTGGCAATACTTTTATCCGCTCTTGCTCAATTGCATACCAATTGGCAACAGAAATGTCAGCCTCAGCAGCCAATTGAGTAATAGTACGACCTGACTCATGTCTTGCATCTCGGATGCGTTGCCCCAACTCAGGAACATCTATTTCCCAGCCTACCTTCATTAATAGTTGATTTTGTGACATGTAACGCCTCCTTTATACAACGCATTAGAGCAATATTAATATCGTAACATTACACATATATTGACATTACTATAATGATATTATAGAACTACCATTATAAAGAAAGCGCCCCGACTACCAATCTGAAGCGCTTTCCGTCCCGTTAGGAACTTAATCAATCATGACACACCAAATTTACAGCCATCAACAGCTGCAACTGAAATCTATTGCCCGACTCAAGCAAATCTACAGCGAAATCGCCTGCACAGCCGAAGTAAGCGACAAACGCTGTAAGGACGCGTGGATTTCCGCCATTGTTAATTATCAAGCCAGCAAGATTCAGAAACTCATCCCTGCTGCCCCCGACGAACAAGCCCTCGCCCAAACCGAACTCGACAACTACATCGCTGACCAAGCCCAAGTTGTAGCTTCCGAACCCCTCAGAATAGTCGAAATCTCGTTTGGGGATCACGAATATTACGCTGATGACAAACTGGTAGCAAGCATTACCCATGACGACGATCACTTAACGCAACGCTGGGTAATCATGATCAACGGTAAAGAAGTATTTCGTACCAACACTGTAATGCGTTGTCATCGGTTCATCTACACTCACTACAAAGATGGCACACTGCCAGTGCAGGAGAAAGAAGCAACACCCCCCACGACCGAAAACCGAATCATGGCGCATATCTTCAACGAGTGCCAGAATTATGGGTTTGAAATTCTCGATGATGGCATTTACAACAACAACGGCGTGAAACTGGGGCAAGTCGGATGCACTTACGGTAACTGGTGGGTGATTCAGGGTTGTTCAAGTCAGCAGCAGTATTCTAACTCCGTGTTTGATGCTGTGCGCTCATTGTCGATGGTGGATACATCGCTGCCTGAACCAGTTCACGAATACTTGCAAGACCGACCCTTAGAGCAACTGACTACTGAGGAATTACAGCAGTTCCTCTCTGCTGAAGTGGCTAACTGTGAGCAATTGCTAGACCCACCCTTTGAGCAGTTAACCGCTCAAAACTGGCAACGGTTACGGGAGCCTGTAACAGCGTGAAGAGCGCAGGGGGGATAGAGGAGAGGGCAGAGGTGCAGAGGGGAAAAAATCTGTACAATCTCTTCTCCTCTGCTCCCCCTGCTCCTTTGCTCCTCTGCCTAACCCATCGCTCGATTCACCAATCACAACAATGCAACCCACAATATCTATTCCTCAACACTGGGGCTACCCTCGCTTTGCTTTAGATCAGCGTACAGAACAGGGCATGATTCTAGGACTTTACTACTACCCGACTGGTACAGAGTTGGCTGAAGAATTCGGTGATGGCTGGCGTTATGCGCTGATGCCTAATAAAAACTCTGACGAAATATCGTACTTGCAAGAGAATCAAATTCAGCCGCTTTCACCAGAAGAATTATTCTCACAGATACGCGCAGAGATTGACTTTTATCAACAGCAAATAGCAATTCTGCAACAACAGTTAGCCATAGTCACCGGAGGTTTTACAAATGCCTAAGACGGTTGACAACAGCTTTGAACGTAGAGCAAATCATTTGCTGCGTTCGATTCGACTTTGTGGCGGTTGTGTTCCATTACATCAGATGCAATTCCAATTCTCCCATTCAGTCATTCAAACACTGCTGGATAGAGAACTGGTGCAAGTACAGAACACCGGACGCGGCTTTTTGTTAGAGATTGCCGAGGATTTTTAAGTTATTAATCCCAGAGGAGAAAATCATGAAACTTTATGCGAAAACCATTCCACAGACTTTACCCGATTGGGCAACCACCGTTACACAGAGCGTAGATTTATTTGAGATTGAAATCAACGATGAACACCCGAATTTCCAATCTCTGCTTGAAGAGTTACAAACTGAGATTGAACCAGGAATTATGGGAGTGAAAGCGGAAGATTTATGCTCCCGATTGGGCATAGAAATGTCTAACCCACATCTCCACTACCTAGTTGAACAAGCTCAAACCCTGATATCCGAAATTACTACGCACCCAGACTACAAACAACTGCTGGACGAGGGATATCAACCTGACTTAAATATTGCTGATGCTCAAACTGCGCTCAATTATCTGCAATGGGAGTTAGGCCGGAATCAACAGCCTTCTGTTTAGTAAAAAAGCGATTGCTTAAATATCAGCTTTTCTTCAAGCAATCGTAAAGCGCTGAAAGTTTACGCTACAAACCACTAATTACTGCACAGGTCAATAAAATATGGTTACTGAAATCAAACTAAGTTTATCCAACCCTCCCGAACCGATTTATTTATATGTAAATCAGGGGGAAGTAGATGGGGAATCTTACGCCTGCTACAAGAGAAGGAGGTAATCAAATGAATATCAAATGGAGTTATGAAGAACTAGCAATCATTGAGGCGAAAGCTGAAGTCTATACAATCAAGCAAATAGCCTCAAGCCTAAAAAGGCGGGGGTTTTCTCGTACATCAGTTGCAATGCAATTTACCTAAAGTTAAATAGCTTAGGTTATTCAGCCCGTCCCACTCTTGATAACTATTCTTGTAAAGAAATTGCTCAAGTTCTTCAGTTGAATTTATCAACAGTTTGCAGATGGGTAAAACGAGGATGGCTCGAAGCTACAAGACGCTCTGCTAGACATTACCAAATTCGGAGATGGCATCTTCAGCAGTTTTTTGAAAATCCACCACAATCAATTAAAAAACGCATTGATGCTCTCGATGTTGAAGCGATTAATTACTTATTAGGCAAAAAAGCATGATTGACCACATTAACGCGCTGAAAACAAGTTGGTATCTTTCTCCACCTTGGCGTGAAACAATTCCACCCGTTGAGGTTAATTTACTGGAGAGAGTATATCTACGAACCACGAGAACATTCGGCTACTGTTGTGGTATGCAATGGAAGCATGAGTGCTGGATTTATTCAATTGACTGCCGTAATGAAATACTCCATGCTACACAAAACCAAATCATCGGGACTGGAGAGTTAGAAGCCATCACTGTGCAAAAACCTGCTTTTGTTCTGGGCGAAAGAGTGATGCTCTGTTCTCACGATAAGGGAACAAAGCAACGGCTGATTCTGGGGATTGGGCTTGTGAATAACTCTTGGTTTTACCTTGTTGAATTGGTGTCGCCAACCTTAACTCAATTACGGACTATATCTAATCGTTTCTCACTGGTTGGTGAAAAAAGTTTAGTGCGCGTAAATGTCTAATTCTCTTTACTCAACAACGAAAAATTATCACCCAACTAAAGTTATGTCACAAATCGAAGTAGCTCAAATTATTGAACAGATAAAGCAAGAAATCAGTGTTAATGCTTCGGGACACGGTAAAGCTAGTATTCGAGCTACAGCAAGACTCGCCAATATCGATGCTACTGGATTAGTCAGAAGTCTCAAAACTGCTGTAGACAATTCTGGGTCTAAACTGGTTGAAAAGCTTATCCGTAAAGGATTTGAAGCCGTAGAGATTTTAGGATGGTCGCAGTCTGGTATCCCTGACGTAGCAGTTGCCGCCATACTTCACTATTACGGTTATGAAGCAGGGAAAAGATGCAGCGAACAAGCAAGACTAGCCTGTGAAGCATTTGAAAGTATCGGTGTTCGCGCCTGGATGCAAGACATTATGGGCTGGACAAAACCTGCTACTCAACCACAAGAACAACCCACTACACCAGCCCTCCCCCCAGTTGAACAGCGATTGCATACTCTTGTCCTGGCAATGAAGACTTTAGCTGAGTTAACTGGTGGCAGACTCAACCCATACATGGAACAGCAATTTAAAGACTATGCCGGGAACCTTTTGGCTGAACATAATAGGAAATTGCTAACCCCTTCAGAAGAACGCTGGCTCGGTGTAGTCAACTTTGCAGAGAGCGAACTTGGAAAGAAAGTCCCCTTGAGCGGCGCTCACTACCGGGGACACTTGGGTACATGGGTTCGCACGTTTTACCCACAATTAGGCGATCGCCAAGAAACGCGATTGGTTAACGGTGTGCAACAGCCAATCTATGTCTACGCTTGTCACGAGCCAACTGTTGCGGCTGGGTTGACCAAAGCTATAGAAGAGTTCTTCGCTCATCCTAGCCCTGGTACAGCGCTAAGGCAGGCAGGTGCTTTCTCAAAGAAAGCTGTAGTTACTGCTTGATGGTCATCGGTCATCGGGTATTGGGTATTAAACATTGGTCAAGCAGAGCGATCGCCCAGTAATCAAGAATTAAAACTTTTACAACAAAGGCAAATTCTACCTTGAGGGGAAAGGATATGGAACTCGGATACTTCCTGAAAGACGCACTGATTGAAAAGTTAGCCCGTAAGTTCTATGCAATTCAAGGCTATGTAGTTCCCGAATCATATCGAATGCAATCAGCTACACATCCAGCAGAAAGAGCGTGTGTGGCTATGGCTTTCACTGCAATCGAAGAAGTTGAATTTGAACTTGCCAACGATGACGATACAGAAATTATCAAATGGCAGCGAGGGCAATCTCTGAGTGAAGAATGTCAATACTACTTTTGCAAATATGAGAAATTTACTTTAACACTATTGACTTCGCCACATACAAATATGACTCGTGTAGAAGTTTATTTAGACAATACAAAGCTTTACGTTTCTGAAAAAGCAATTAGCCCTCAAGAAGCAACAGAAGAACTACAGGATTTTATCACCACACTTGCTGCACAATTACAAACTTTGAACCGAATTGAGTTTTAGGAGTATTCATGAAAGTCGTAGTTCAAGTAGTAGAAAAAATCATTAGTGAAGCCCACATTCACATTCCTGATGGACTCACGGAAGATGCAATCAGACAGCACATCGTTGGACTTTATAACAGTGGTGAAATAACTCCTGATTTAAACATTTTTCAGGTTGATTTTGAATCCATCAGCGCAACGATTGTTCAACAACCGCAGGAGGCAGCATGACTGCCACACCATTACTAAAACCCCAGACAGCTATTTTTGAAACTGTCACCCGGCATCCTCTGAACTTCTATGAGTCTCCCTCATGGTTCACAACTGAACTACTGCGCCATGTTCCGTTATCTGGTGTCATTGGTGAACCTTGTGTGGGGCATGGAGCAATCGCATCATTGCTATCGGTGTGGCCCTACACCAAGCAAATGTGGACGAACGATATTGATCCACATAAAGCAGCTGATTACCATCTGGATGCAACATTATCCAAGTCATGGGATTCTTTACCAGAATGCGATTGGATCTGCACTAATCCACCATATTCGGAGTTTGCTGCACCAATTATCAAAAATGCATTCGCGAAAGCTCGTGTGGGTGTTGCTGCATTTTTACTAACCAGCTTTTTAGAACCCTGTGATGACCGTGCTGCATTCCTCGAAGAATATCCGCCATCACTTGTACTGATCATGCCCCGTTACTGCTTTCGCAAGGATAAGAAAGGTAAGCGCTGGGCAACAGATAACATCACGATTTCGTGTTTTGTTTGGGACAAACGCACTACACAACAACGAATTATTACACGCCCTGCTAATAGAATTGCTGGCTTTTACAAAACCCCCGACAAAGCGATTAGTCCTCAATCCGCTTTATCGATTGTGAGTGCGATCGCCAACAGTGAAATTAGTACCTACTATCAAAGCTCTCTTTAATTATGGGAAGTTTAATTGGGACACTTAAAAAGCACGCACGCCGAATAGGAATTTCTTTAGAAGAGTATCAATTACTGGTAGATTCGGATCAAAAATGGTGCTACAAATGCAAACAATGGAAAAGTAAAACTAATTATAGCCAAGATAAAAGCAGGTGGGATGCTTTGAAAGCAATCTGCAAAAATTGTGACTACCCTAAAAAAGACAACTCTCCAAGTAAGTCCGAAAGAATTGAAAAAGCAAAAACTGGCTTTGCGTGGTGTCGTGGATGTTCCCAATGGATTCAAAAGCTTACTAATAGCAAATGGCAAGGAGCTTGTACATCTTGCCTTGCAAGGGAACGGAAGGAAATTTACAACGAAAATGAAGAAGCTAGATTTAAAATTGTGCAGCGCGTAAGAGCCAGGCGAAAAAAAACAAATCCTATTTCTCTGCATTTAAAAAATGAATTGATGAATATATCTAAGGGTTTGTGTGTTTATTGCTGTAAAAGCCAAGCTACTGGGTTGGATCACGTCATTCCTGTTGTAAAAGGCGGTAAATCAAAAAAAGGAAATCTTGTACCGTGCTGTCGTCACTGCAACAGTTCAAAAAATCAGTCCAATTTAAACGAATGGCTAGCTAAAAACAACATAATCCCTCATGAAGTGTTTTGGATTTTATTTACAGAGGAGCAAACAAATGAGTAGTGTTACACAAATATCTTGGACTGACCAAACAGATAATATTATCCGTGTCAAAGGAGGCGGTTGGTGGTGTCATAAGAAAAGCGAGGGTTGTGCAAATTGTTATGCAGAGAAATTAAATAAAAACTCTTTCTTTGGCGGAAACAAGCAACCCTACTCTGGACAACCGCCAGAACTAGTGTTAGATACAGAAGCTATTCGGAAATGGGGATTCCAAAGAAAACCTAAAAAGCATTTCGTTTCTTCAATGACAGATGTTTTTGGTGAGTGGGTTCCGCGTTTTTGGCAACATGAAATGCTGGACGGAATGTTCGTTGCACCCAACCAAATATTTCAGATTCTCACCAAACGCCCAAAAATTATGCTGTCATCTATGGATGAATGGCTTTCTTGTCATGGACTAGACAAGTTACCTTTAAATATTTGGCCAGGAAGTTCGATTGAGAATCGCCGTACTTTAGAAGAACGTACTAAATTTCTTGCTCGAATTCCGGCTTTAATTCGGTTCTGGTCAGTTGAACCATTACTAGAAGATTTGGGCGATATCACCCAATACTTGAATGATGTTCAGTTAGTAATTGTTGGTGGGGAGTCTGGCCCAAATTCTAGACCATGCCACATCGAATGGATTAATTCAATTGTCCAACAATGCCAACAATCGAAAACACCCGTATTTGTGAAACAGTTGGGGGCGAATGCAATATTTGACCAACAAAGATTTAAAACCCGCGACAAGAAAGGTGGAGACATTGAAGAGTTTCCCGAACATCTGCAAGTTAGACAATTTCCCTTTGATGCGTGAATAAAGCAAAACCCCCGCCTGTAGCCCAGTGCAGGGGAAAACCAAACCCTTTAAGGTCTATAGATATGAGTTTAACAGAAAAAATACAAAGTGATGGCTCTAGCTACGGCAGAAGAAAACGCCATATTTATATCGATAGCAAGCTGGATGATCTACCACTAACAATGGAGGCATTTCGAGTTTACTCTCACCTCTGCCGTCGAGCCGGTTGTGATAATAACGCCTTCCCTTCATACAAATCTATCGGTGAAGCCTGTTTTCGTGGTTCTTTCCCTGGTTCCTCAACTGAAACTTTAAGGCAAAAAGCGATCGCAGCAGTCAGTGAACTGGTTTCGTGGAACTTGATCACTAAGACATCCATTACCAAGTCTAATGGCTCAGTATCTTCTAACCAGTATCAACTCACAGATATTGACGACTGGTTTGTTTTCCCTACAAAACAATCAAGTTTGATTAGAGGAAAAAATAGCGGTAGTAGTGGAGGAATACTAGGAGTGGTATTGGGGGGAAACCAGGGTAGTAATGAGGGAATACCAGGGGTAGTAATCGGGGAAGACCAGGGTAGTAGTGGGGGAATACCCAAAGTATATCCAATTAAAGATTATCCAATTGAAGTCTATCCACTCAAGGACGCGCCCCTGGCAACGCCACCCGCGCGCCCCACCCAAGAATGTGTGTGTGAAAAAGAAGAACTTGATTTGACAACGGAAGAAATTGAACTCGAAGAACCAACTCCAGAAAAACCAAGCTTAAAAGAACCAACCCCAGAATTACCCGCTTTGTTGTCAAAAAATTCCGAGTCTTTGCAACAAACCGATAACCCCTCAAGAAGATCAACTATTGCGGCGGGGTCGTTCGAGAAATCCGAACAAGCGAATAAGCCGCAACTAACCTGTCCCTACAAGACAGCCCGGAACGTGAAAGAACTGATTGATGCCTGGCTAACAGACCCGACTGCTATGAGTGATGATTTTGTACCACTGGTTGTCAGAGAAAAAATCAAGTGGAATCGCTGGGTTTTACCTTGGCACAGTGGAGAGCGAAAGCTAAATAACTTGTACCAGAACTTCAACCCGATAGTCGTGGACTTCTTAGCACAAGAATTAGCCACTAAATCGAAACGCTCGGCACAACTTGAAATTACTCATGCGATCGCAGTAATGAACACCTGGGAGAAAACCAAGGGTGGGTGGACGAACCTGATGCAGCGTTATCAGCAAGCATTGCAAACAGAAAAACAGTCCCTACCTCAACAGCACACTGCTTTGGCCCACAGAGCAAACAATATCACTAGCACCACGCTCGAAGATGCGTTGGCACAAGACCATAAGCGCCGTCAGCAAGAGCAATCAAAGCAGGTTCCATCCAATGAGTATCAACACAGCCCACAAATGCTAGAGCTAAAAGCGAAACTTCAAGCCAAAGCAAATGAGCCAAAAGTTGCGAGCAACTCCAGATTATCTTCCATGAATTTACGAGAAGTTGAAGCGCAGTTCAAATTAGCACTTCAAGCATAACCTTTTGAATTTTGAAATTGGTTTTAATTATGCACCCTAATCAAGACAACGTAGTTTCTTTTCACCCTGACAGGTCACTTGACAACTTACCCCCACAAAACATTGAGGCTGAAGAAGCGATTTTGGGCGGGATTATGCTCGACCCAGAAGCAATGACTAGAGTCAGCGATCGCCTAGTAGTGGAAGCCTTTTACATCAGCGCTCACTCATATATCTATCAAGCCGCAGTCCAACTTCATGCTACACACCAACCTACAGATTTACTTTCTGTCACCGCTTGGTTGGCTGACCACAATTTGCTCAATCGCATTGGTGGCAGAAATAAGCTAGCGACTTTGGTAGACCGCACTGTGTCCGCCGTCAACATTGATGCTTTGGCTGATCTGGTGATGGAGAAATATCGACGGCGACAGCTAATCAAAGTCGGATCAGAAATTGTCCACCTCGGTTACGAAACAGAAACTGAACTACCATTTGTCCTTGGGCAAGCTGAGGCGAAAGTTTTTGGCGTTACCCAAAATCAAAGCGATGAACGCTGTAAGGTTTTCTCAGCACAAGACATGGGCATTGAACTTTTTCAAAAGTTGGAGATGGGAAGTATGGCAGGCGATAAAGTTGGCTGGTATGACGTCGAAAATATCACCGGGGGAATTTATCCAAGCAGCTTGGTTGTAGTAGCAGCTGAGTCCCACATGGGCAAAACTCACTTCATGGTTTCTTACGCTTACGAAATCATGACCAAACTTGGAAAGCCAGTTCTGTATGTAACTCCAGAAATGGACAAGAATCAACTCAATGCCCGAATGCTAGCCCGAATCACAGGCGTAGACGCTTCTATGATTCAAACCAATACTCAGTGTTATTGGGAGCAAATAGCACAAGGCATAGGGCAGATGGTGGAACTGCCTTGGAAGGTTTACGAGCATTCCTCCCCTACAACCGCAATGATTGCTTCTGCGGTGCGCCGTGCCATTGCCGAATTTGGTGGTTCTATTGGTGCTGTGTTTATTGATTACTTGCAGCAGATTCCTCTGGAGTCAGGCGGGAACATGGCTTTTGAAGTCGGCAAGATTACCCGCCAGATTCGGGACATTGCCAAGTCTCACAAAATCCCTGTTTTCTTGGGCTGTCAAATCAATCGGGGGAATCAAACAACGGCTGATAAACGCCCCAATCGTCATCTGTTACGTAATTCTGGCGAAATCTTTGAGGTTTGTGATCAGTTAATCATGCTTTACCGGGATGCTGTTTATACAAAAGACCCAAGCGATCGCACTATCGAGTTGATTGTTGAGAAAAACCGCCTTTACGGTAAGCTCGGCACTGCGACGATGTTATGCGATTTATCTACATCGAAATTTTTGAACTTGGCCAGGTAAACGATATGGAGTTAATTAATTTGGTGTGCTACTGCCGCCATTCCGGTCACGCAGATACTCCCAAATTCTGCGGATTTCTTCTTGAAAAGCTTGACGGTCACGCTCTGCTTGAAGCAAGGAAGCCAACAATACTTCTCGATCGCGGTCAGCTTGAATTTCATTTTCCCTTATGGTTTGACGGTCACGTTCAGCATCTCTTTGAGCAGCGCGTAATCCTTCCTGATGGAGGCGTGCAATGTCAGCCAGTTCTCTAATGGTACGCTCTAACCTTGCAATGGTTTGGGAGTTACCCCTTGTTTCCCGCCTGTTAGCATTTTGTACTGTCCTCAGCAAATCCAGTTCGTCACCTATCTCTTCTAAACGAGTATCAATATTATCAAACCTTGCACTGATATCTTCCGGTGGAAAAGCGTTTGTCATAATCCCTCCTTTCTCTTTCTATTCTCGCAGAAACTCACAACTACAGATATGAGTACAACTGTCCAACAACTCTTCCATAAATGGGCAACTCTTGCCCCTGATGAATGTTTATCTACTGAGCGCGATTACAAGTTCAAGCTCCGAATTTTACCAGATGTTGAAAAGTGCAATTCTCTTAGTGCTAGTCGCCTAATTATTACTGACAACTTAGAAACACATAAAGCTTATCGACGTGATCTGACAATTCAATTGTTGAATTTTGTGTTACTGACGATTATTCAGCACTGTGCGGCTCGACAGTCCAGTATCAGCTTCAGCTTTACAGAACTTGGGACTATCGCCACAATCTGCAACGGACTGCGTTCACAGCCACATCCATATCCAGCGATCGCGGCATTAGACGCATACATTCAATTGCTGGAGCTTTAAAACCCATGAAAGCACTTTCAGTCAGGCAACCTTGGGCATGGGCAATAATTTATGCTCTCAAAAATATAGAAAACCGTGGCTGGCCTATTCATTATCGCGGCGACATTCTGATTCACGCTGCAAAAACCTGTACTAAAAAAGAGTACCAGCTAGCAAAAGAATTTTGTCAAAGCATGGGGGTAGTAATCCCAGAATTAATCTCTCTCCGTCGCGGTCAAGCTATTGGCATTGTCACAATAGTAGATTGCAAGTTTTCACAAGTTGCATCTGGCTGGGGAATGCCTGGGCAATACCATTGGCAGTTGGAGAATCCACGCGAGATTACGCCGATTCCTTACATTGGGCGGTTGGGGATTTTTGAAGTACCAGATGAACTGGTAAGGAGTGCGATCGCCTCATGAAATCTGTCCTCTCACTTTTCTCCGGCATCGGCGGACTCTGCCACCACGGAATATCAGCCGCAGGTCTATCCCACAAATTCCGAGTCCAGCAATTTGTCGAAATCTCCCCTTATTCTCAATCACAATTGCGCCATGAACAACCAGGAATCCCCATTCACCCAGATATTACCAACTACCACTGCGACCGACGACAATTCGACATTTTGTGTGGGGGATTTCCCTGTAGTGGCACCAGTAACGCTGGAGATAAAAAAGGACTCAACGACCCCAGATCAAGACTGTGGCGCGAAATGTTCCGCATTATCAACCAGTGTAGACCAGCAATCGCTCTCATCGAAAACCCAACAGGGCTACTCACTAGAGGAATGGCAACAGTCCTCGAAAACCTTTCCCAAATCCGGTACGTATGTGAATGGGAAACTATACCCGCGTGCTGCCTCGGCTTGTCACATGAAAGAGAAAGAGTCTTTATCATTGCCTACCCCAATGGCTTATTCCTGCGTCAACAGCCGACCCCCTGGACAGACCAAATTGGAAATCAGATTACGCAAGTACGGCTCTCTCATGAAGACCGAAGCTTTGAACCCGGCATTCGTGAGGTGGCTTTTGGGATTCCCGTTGGAGTAGCCAAGGGAATTAAGGGCAATTACGATGCCCGTCGCGCTTATGGCTTGAGTTGTTCACCACGACAGTCCGCCGTTTCCTGGAAACGAATTGATTACTTGTGGAGTCTAAAGTCCTGTCAGGAGGCATAACCATGATTAACCTTGTCCAGAATCTAGAAACTTGTTGGTATCTTTCACCATCTTGGGGTAAAGAGATTCCCCGAAATTTCTCACAAACAATAAAAAATAAATTCACATCGCTTGATATAAGACATTTTTTGATACATCATCAATTGAAATTTATGATGGTAAACAAAGTAGGTACAAAATAGCAATTATCAAGCCAAAACAGTTACTAAGATTTTTACTTATGCTGAGATTGAAACACTCTGTTCATAAAATTAAGCATCCAAAATAAGGCTTGAATCAAACCAAGCCAAAAATATTATTAGAGAGAAGGTGAAATGCTGCTTGACTCGAAATTAAGCGGTATTCGAGAGCATTTTTAAGCATCTGTAAGCAGCAGCAAAGATATGTTTTACAGGACTTGAGCTAGTAATCGCAATTAAAATTCGCCGTGAGCTTATAGTAATTAAAGCTCCTAACTTCAATAATTTTGTCCGAATAGTCCCAACTTGAGAATTTTTTAATTCGGTTTTGGCTAAACATTGTGACCGCAATGCATTCATCAAAACGTAAGCAAGAGAAGAGAACCATAAACGTAGTTGATTTCCCGCAAATGTATGAGTACTGGTTCTATCACTAAAAAGTTCTAGTTGTTGTTCCTTAAAGCGATTTTCCATCTCCCCTCGCTTACAATATTTTTGTCTGTATAGTTGACCAGGGGGTACTTTATTGGTAGAAAGACTTGTAACAACAAAACGAATATTGTTTCCCTTTATTCCATATTCAACCTTACAAACAACACGACGACTACGACTCCAAGATTCACGAGTCTGATAGTCTAACGACTTGTGCCAAATTGAGTTATCAATCAGGCCACAAGCAAGTTCGGAAATTTGTTCATCCGGTTTAAATAGAGTTTCTAAGAATGAAGTTACTGTTGATAACTTCTGCTCAAACTCAAGCGAGGCTCTATTTTGAGTCGCCGTAGCCATTTGAATTAAACGGCTGTTTCGCGCCAATCCAAAAACGTAGTCAACTCCAGTCTGCGACTCACACCATGTCATTATATCGTCTCTGGAATAGGCACTATCCCCACGTACTAAAATCTCAACATTTTTCCATTTTTCCCGTATTTGTTTAATCACTCTTTGTAGTTCTGATAATGCCCCGGCTGCTGGGTCTACATTTGAAGGTCTAAGTTTAGCTGCTAACAAATGTTTTCCACAGAAAATATAAAGTGGAGCATAACAGTATCCTCCGTAATAAGTATTGAAGAAAACTTGCTCCTGATTGCCGTGTACTAAATCATCGGTTACATCTAAGTCTAAAATAATTTTTCGTGGTTCTTTTGAGTAGGATTTTAAAAATATATTTACAAAGAGACTTTCAATTTCTGCTGAAGAATTTCCAATTTTATGGTAACGACTATCTGCTCCTTGTTCTACATCTTCAGGGCAATGTTCCAGCCTATTTAATGTACTCTTACCTGCTAATATTGCAGGCTTATCTTGTACTCCAATCCTTTTTCCTAATGATAGAGCAAACATCGGATCATGACGTAATTCTTCATGGTCATTTAAGTCTTCGTATCCCATGACCAACCCGTAGATTCGTTGTTTAATTAAGTTTTCTATTGAATGGTCAATTCGATAAGGCTTTCGGTAATCTTGGAAACATAGTGCAAACTGTGATGTGATTTGCAGTTTTCTATCTATTTCAGCAATTAAGCTTAAACCTGCATCAGATGTTACTTGTCCACCCTGGAAATTAACTACGACTGGAACTAACTTTGGCTGTTCAAATCTGAACTGTTTTGGTATACGATCTGTCGAAGCTGGGGTCATGCTCTATAACTGCTGAAATACTTGCTATATATACATTTTCGCAGTTTTTGATCCCTTTTTTTCAGATTTTGTGAGAAATCCGCGATTCCCCCCTTAGAAGTTTCCCTGCTGGAGAAAGTCTACGTCACTACCACCAAATCTTTCGGTTACTGTTGCGGTATAGAGTGGTCAGCTAAAGGCTGGAATTATCAGATTGTCTCCGGCAAGGATAATCTAACTGTTTTAGGACGTGAAATCATTGGTACAGGCAACTTACAATTAGTTACTAAAGAAAAGCCTGTGTTTGGACTGGGTGAATTAGTTGAGTTCCGATTTCATGGCGACGGGCCACCAACAAGGATTGTCCAGGGCATTCAACTGATTTGCGATTCCTGGTTCTACTGCATCGAATGGATGTCCCCAGAAATATCTGAAAACGGTGATGAGGTTTTTACTTTTAGAGATGCGATCGCCCTTGGCGGGGCTTCGCCCATCGCACCAGTAACTGACTATGATTTAGAGAGAGTGCAAGTATGACAGTACACACTTCATCCTACGTGGCGAAGTCCGAGGCGAGGCCATCTTCATCTCTTTGTACCCCGCCATAAACTGGAAAGGCAAACACCTTCCACTGTTGGCCCCTACCTCCGAACTGCTGAAATGGTGGAAAGCCTCTACCCAAAATACCGAAGCTGAAAAAAGCAGTACGAGCGTCGGTTTCTGCTGGTTCTTCAGGAGCGGCAGCAGCTGATTAAGCTTTGGGTACGGAAACAGCAGCAGGCCAGCGCAGATATTACCTTGTTGTGTTCCCTTAAAAACCAGGGATTTCTGCCACAGGTATATCGTCGGGCGGAAGGCCATGAGGCGATGGCTACCAGAATTATGGGGTGAGGAAGTTCCAACAGCTAATCAAATGTCCACAATTGGATCACAAAATTAGAACAGCTAAAGCTTTTTAGCTGTTCTAAGATTAGTGTGTTCCTTTATCGACAGCTTAATAGATGCTTATTATGATGTCTTCAGTTTACAAAAGTATAAAATCTGTCTACCTCAATACTGTTGCCAAGCATAGCAATTGAAAACAGTGGTTAGATTTACTGGAAGCTAACAAATGCTTAAAAAATCAAAGCCTCATTTTGGCCCGGTTCCTGCCCGAAACTTGATTTTTCGTCATGATTTTGATCGCTGAATCATTGTTCTAGTTATATTTTGGGAACCAATGGTTCCCATTTGCCCCTTCAACGCTGCGCCATAGACTCAAGCTGGTAATCGTCTGTGGAGGAGCGGTTGTTACTTGGGCAGGGATGAGGCCGGGGCGGCGATAGGAGAAGCTTAAGCTTTTGGCGATCGCTCTGTTAGGTGGGCGGATACGCGAACGCCTACGACAGGCGCACTTTCATAAAATACTCTACTGAATTATCCACTTGGGCAGAGTATATAAAAACCAATGCTTGGTTTACCAGCGTTTAACTTATATAAAAGTAATTATTTATACGCTTATAAAAGGACTGCATTTATTTTGACTGACTTTCTATAATTAATTACGGTATTTTATTGAAATCGTCTTTTTTGGGAATTTTAGGAACTCTTGCTGTATCTGTTACTGTTATTTACTCTTTGATTGTAAATTAAATGAAATTTTATTATTTTCTAGCTCCAGCATTAATAGGTGTATCAATTGCTTTCGTACAACCTCAAAATACTTTGGCACTCTCCTCAGCCGAAATTGCTAAAGTTGCCAAAGCTATTACTGTAGAAATTGATAATTATGATAGTTCTGGTACTGAAGCCACTAAACGAGTCAATACCTTTTTGAGACTCTCAGCTAAAACTGGGGCAGATGTGGGCGTTAGTACACCTAAGATACCAACAGCCACAGTACCGAAAGCTGATGACTTCTATATTCAGGCTGGGGATAAGTACAAAAAAGGAGACTTGCAAGGGGCGATCGCCGATTTCAACCAAGCCATCAAGATTAATCCTAACTTTGCCCAAGCCTACTACAACCGGGGAGTTGTCCGCTCTGCATCAGGAGACTTGCAAGGGGCGATCGCCGATTTCAACCAAGCCATCAAGATTAATCCTAACTTTGCCAATGCCTACAATAACCGGGGAAATGCCCGCTTTGACTTGAGAGACTTGCAAGGGGCGATCGTTGATTTCAACCAAGCCATCAAGATTAATCCTAACTTTGCCAATACCTATTACAACCGGGGTATTGCCCGCTCTGAATTGAGAGACAAACAAAGGGCAATCACCGATTATAACTAAGCCATCAAGATTAATCCTAACGATGCCCTAGCCTACAGCAGACGGAAACCTTGGGAAACAATAATATCCTCTACGCTTGTTGCGTCTATTTATATAGCTCAACTTATATAGCTCAACCCTTGATCTTCGGAAAAATATCACCAAATCGACAGAACCATCTGCTTTAGCTGGCAAGATAGAATCGTAATGAAAGTTAACATTGTTAAATATATCTTCAATTATGTTTCCTAACCTTGTGGAAGATACCAAAGAATACTGGTGCAAGTTAAATGAGTTAGAAGTTGCTTACCAAAAAGGTGAAGTCTCTATTGAAGAGGTAGATGCGAGGGTTAAATTGCTGATGACTGAATTAGGTAAAAGTCGCCAGGCAGCATTAAACTACGTTTTGAATAGCTTTTACCATCTTTTGAATGAGCAAGGAGAAGCAATTGTTGGTATAGCAATTTTAGGAGTCATTAGCTACGCTTGGGTGGTTCTCAGCTAAGTAGGCGGCTAGAATAAAATGTAAGATAAAAGAGATTTGTTCTTTGTAGAGGGGCAATATTGCTAATGTCTGCACCCATAAAGATAAATTGGCAATGTTCTAGATCGGTTGCTATGTCCTTAAACTAGTAAACCAAACTCATAGCGGTTGATGAATAAACCTATAACTATGCCGTACATCTCCTCTGTTTTAGAAAAGCAAATTGTCTTCCAAGCTAGCTGTTTGATTCTTGTTCTTAATCTCAAGTGCTTCTGTTCAATTCGTTGAATCTTCTGTTTAACTATCTCATGACGCTGTGCTGGTAAATGTCGTTCATAGGCTCTCCACCCATCTAATCAATTAGAAAGTTCGAGATGTGAAATGCTCCCAAACTAGCGGACTGAATGGTGCTATCAAACTGCTATAACTTAATAAACCAAGCCCAATACAACCCCATCATTTGTATGCCTGTAAACCAATGGTTATTAAAACTTGGTTAAACATGAATGCACCATTACCCCAAGGTAGCGATCGCACGGTTATGGAAGGAGATTGTTAATCACCATTGGTGACGGGCGATAAGCTTTCGCCTAAGCATAAAGGGGATCGCTTACTCCTGCTTTGGACACATAAACAACGCAGAGTTAAACTTACTTCCTAAGACAGTTGAGCAAGCGTAATGTAGCTGCTGCGGCATAATTACGCCGTGTCCCAAGATTGGGAGAAAAGGCATTTCCAGTTTCGTTGACGGGAGTTGCAACACCGCAATAGACAGACATCTCTGTAATTGGTTTTTTCGCCCAATGGTTAGATATATCACTGAACACTATTGCTTGCTGCTTGTTTATTAGGGCTGAAATTCCTCCACCCTCATCAGCATATTGGATGGCTTTACGCAATACCGCCATCAACTCAGCACGGGTTACTGTTTGGCTAGGACGAAAAGTACCATCAGAATAGCCTTGCATAATCCCGTTAAATTTTGCCCACTCAATCATTGCAGCACTCCAACGGGTTGCGTTTACATCCCGAAAAGGCTTGCTGGTGACTTTCAATAAGTTTCCTGCTGCTGGCGGTGGGTCATGTGGCACAGTCGCACTACTTACGGGTAGCTTACTGAGCGCGTTTATTACCATCGATATCATCTGTTCACGCGTTAAGTCTAACGTGGGACGAAAGGTATTATTAGAAGTGAAGCCTGCAATAAGCCCTTTCTGAACAGCCTCTTGAATCTCTTGGGCATAAACATCAGCGTCAACATCGGTAAAGCTTGGCACTTGGGCAACTACTGGTTTAGTCATGAAAGCACATAACACTATAATCGCAGTAGTACCTGCTCCCGTTTTGGCAGGTAGTGAACCCAAAAAATTAAAAGTTGATTTGAGCAAAGGTTTCATAATGAATTGAATGCTTACCTTTGTAGACGTTGCTCTCTTTAATCAGGTTTCTTAAAGTTATTAGTTATACCTGAAATTTCGCTATTGCTGCCGTCGGGCAACAGATGATTGGGCGATCACCCGAATAGTACTACCCTTTGACCAGTATCTACCCAAACAACTTGAACCTATCTCACAAAAATACTCTACTGAGTTATTCACATCAATAGAGTATATAAATTTACTATAATCATCTTTTACCAGCATTCAGTTTATACTTTAGCAATTATCTATACCTCTGTATAAGTACTGGAAATATTGCCTACAGCGATCATCCCAGAAGAGACAAACTTTCGGCAAAATGTCTCGGATTCTTTGATAACTTACTAAAGTTTGTAGTTGAAAAAATACATTTAATATTTATTATTTTAACCTTAATCTCTATCTAAAGATAGTTATTCTCCAAATAAATAATTTCTAATTTATTCTGAATATTTAGGAAAACTTAAGAAAATATAAATATTTAAATTTTATCCCTGGCGGGGGGATTGTTCAGTCTTAAAAAAACTGGTTTTCTGATTACGTAATTAAGTATTAAGACCAAATACAACTTTCAGGAGAATTAAATGCTGCTCAAAAAAATTCCAGGTCTGCTCATAGCGGCAGCTATTCTACCATGCTTTATTCAATCGGCTTCCGCTCACGTTATTTGGTTTGAGAAAGAAAATGCTCAATACAATTTGTTATTTGGGCATCCCGAAGAAGGCCCACAATTCTATGATGTGAAAAAATTCACAGGAGCAGAAGTTTACGATATAAACAAACAAACAATTCCTTTTAGCATTAATCAAACATCAGACCAGTTATATCTAACTGCTGATAAAGAAGTAGCCGCAATCACAGCATCATTGGATAATGGCTATGTTGCAGAAGTAGGTGATGATGCTTATTACGATATTACAGCCTCGGAAGTTGGGAACTACCAAAATGTTAGGCATTTGCTCAAGTACACTAAAGCTTTGTATAACTGGTCAGATGCCTTAGCACAATCTTTCGATCTACCCTTGGAAATCTTACCTTTACAAAACCCTTTTGCTGAGGATTTGTCAGGCAGTTTATTAGTTCAAATTCTGGCTCAAGGCAAACCAGTCAGCGATTCAGTTACTGTAGAATACCTTGGGCAAGAAGTAGCAAAAAATGCGGATGGCACTTTTTCTATTCCCATCGGTACACAAGGGCTAGTACAAGCAATTGAAGCCAGCTACTCAATATCATCTGGAGGTATAACGACTTCTTACGAAACTGGCTTTACAGCACAAAAAACTTCTTTACCCGATCCATCAGCATTACTTGGTCTTAGCGTAGTTGGATTGCTGGGATTATACAAAAAAAGGTTTTTCGCCAAAGCTTAATTACGAATTAGTCTCAATGCGCTTGGGTTAAGCCAGAAAAATAAATTTGCGTAGGTTGGGGAGCCATTGCGCCCTTGCGGTTCCCCGACTTGTTCGCTTTTAGCATTCCCGCTTACTTACCAAGTGGCGAACTTGCTTTCTGGTAACGGTTCTGTTGCTATCAGATTGCTCAAGCACCAACAACAGATCAATCCTGGGAAGTCTGCAAACTGGTATTTGGAGAAAGTAATTTATGACTTGAAACGGGATCGACATTGATAATTCCTTGCAAAAATTCAACCGAGCCTCTTGGGCCTGTGTAGACACCATCCAGTTGGATTTTGACAACCAATGGTTGTCATTCGCCACTGAAGCGGCATACCATTATCACCCCGAATAACTCCACACAGGGATGATCGCATATGATTGTCCTTCATTGCGATTGCTATTCATCCAGCGATCGCCTGAAGCTGTCTTCGTATCCTTTGGAGAAGGCTTAAGCGAGAGCTTATCGCCGACTCCAGAATCCCGTCAGTTCAACTAAGGCAGCAGCATACATATAGCCTGAAATAGGACAAATACACTCCTATTCAGCGAAAATTATGCTAAAATGCTGGTCAGAACCAGTTCTAAGCAGCCTAACTAGATAACATCAGTCATATTTTGTTTTTACCTCCAAAGATTCCATCACGCGGGTGAGTGATTACGATTTGGAAAGGGTGCGGTTATGACGGTGTACGCCTCTTCCTATGGTGGCTCTCATCCGAGGCGAGGCTGTTTCAAAGCTTAAGCTTTTGGCGATCGCAGATGTGGGGCGTACACCGCTCCTGGTTGCCGTAGGCATCAAAACGAGAGTGCAAATCTACAACTCGTTCCTTGACAAGCTCTAAGCAAGTATTAATAATTACTCAATTATATATTCGCCGATTCCTAGTGCCTTATAGCTCTGTGTTAACTGCTGCCAAAGTGACTCAATTTGCTCATAGGACTCCGACACAGAAAGTTTTCCTCCAGTCTGTAGATTACAGATGTAACTTTAAAATTAAAATCAATTTTCTACTTGAATATCATTCCCACAAATAAAATATAACCTTTATTAAGTATTCATGAAATTCAACATATTCACTCTAAAAATTATAACAATGCTGCTCTATGCCTTAAGGTTAATATATATTTTCTAATTTATCAATAAAACTTATCCGTAAGATACTTTTGTTTTCTATTTAAAACGTCTATTTTAAAGATAAACATGAAAAATATTTGTATAAATCGTAATTGAGGAAAATTGTGGTTCATTCCTTAAAAGTTAAGTAGCAAGTAAATATCTACTGGGGTTAGCGGTCATACTACAGCCAAAGTTACCTCGCTTCACCAATCAGCTTGGTACATTCAACCGGATACGGGCATCGTAATCATTCGCAAAAATCCCTAGATTGGCAGTTCACAACAGCGGATGCCCCTATCCGTCTCAAGCATCTTTATCCACAAATAGAAAATTAACAGACCACTAGCTTGTAGTTCGGGTTTTTTCTTTTCTGCCTTCACTTGAAATACTTATCAACATAGTCCACTTCAAGGCTACTTCCCTAACTCGAGTAATGAAGCCAGATCCTAATCCCCTTGTGATTAATGACAACTACGTTTGTTTAGAAGTAAGTAGCTTACCAGATACATATGCAACCAAATACCACAAAAGAACTTGAGTTTTCTACAGCTTTAACTCCTAGAAGCCGAATAACCTTGGCGAATAAAGAGTTACAGAATCAACAAAGGTATATAGCTAGGACTACTGTATTAATCCCTTTTCTTGGCTCAGTTCTCGCCATTGGATTATTGCCGCTATTAGGGATTGGTTTGATCGAATTATCGTTGTTGGTTAGTATGTACATTTTAACGGGGCTTGGAATTACTGTAGGCTTTCATCGATACTTTGCACACAGAGCTTTCAAGTCAAACAAAGTGATAGAGATCACTCTAGCCATTCTTGGCTCTATGGCTGCTCAAGGACCTGTAATTTTTTGGGTAGCTACTCATAGATGCCATCATCAGTACAGCGATCAGCCCAACGATCCTCATTCACCTCGTCTTCATGGAAACGGAATTTATAATCAATTACGCGGACTATGCTATGCCCATATTGGCTGGCTGTTTGAGAGCTTGATTGTGAATCCATTAATTTTTGCCAAAGACTTGGTTCACAACCCTACCATTGTCAAAATTAATCAGCTTTACCTAATTTGGATAATACTAGGTCTTGCTATTCCTACGGCTATAGAAGGGATTCTTACAGGAAGTACTATTGGAGCATTCCAAGGGTTTATGTGGGGAGGAATTGTCCGAATCTTCTTATCTCACCACACGACTTGGTGCATCAATTCCATTACCCACGTCTTTGGTCGCTACCGTTTTGAAAACGCTGATCAAAGCGGAAATATTATTTGGCTTGCCATTGTAACTCTTGGAGAAGGGTGGCATAACAACCATCATGCTTTCCCAAACTCGGCAAAGTTTGGTCTGAAATGGTGGCAATTTGATCTAGGTTACTGGGTTATCCGGTCTCTTGAAGTAACAGGTATGGCTTGGGATGTTAAAAGTCCAACACCAGGCATGATACAGGCTAAACAGATTACTTCTGTATAAGGCAATACTGTTAAGTTAAGGCTATGCAGTGCTAAGAATAACGAAAATAGGGGGACGATTTCGTGTGCCAGTACCTCGGTGTTTTAATCTTTTTGAGCGAAACTTAGATACAGGTTTTTTGACAACTCTGGGGTTGGTACGATGAACTCGTTCTGCTAGCAATGTATCCAGAATTTCCAAATTCAACCAACGTAAAAAAAAGGGAGTGCTTGGTGTGCTTTTACCCATAAATTGACCAAAAATGAATCATAACTTGACCAAAATTGTGTAACTTAAAGGATAAAGTGACCGAAATTAAAGGATAAAATGGCCGCGCCAATCAAGCTGGAATGCTTATTTTCCCGTTGTACACAATCTACGGTGATCGCATTCAATTCTGCCAAATACGCTTCTGCCATAGGTTCTGTTCTCCGGCCACTTAATGCTTTAAAAACGGCCACATTATCCTTTAAGTGACATGATGCGGCAAGCTTATCCTTTAATTTTCGGCAATCTTTTCCTTTAAGTCACAGATTGTGAACTATATCATGTCCTAAAAATAGCCCAAGAATCAAATCTTATTCAGACTGCTGAAGCGTTAGAGAATCAACTATCCCAACTGCAACAAGAATTGGGAGATAATTCAGACACACAATTGCAGTCACTAATGAGCTTGTAAAATGCTTACGACGGTAACTGAAATTCGCGGCATAACGGCTACGATCAGAGGTTGCTAAAAACTCGAACTCAGCACGAGTGGCTTTCTTCAATCCTCTACACCGCATTTGTTAGGCATCACAAATGAACAAACTAACACTCTTACTATCATCAGATAGTTTAATCATTCGTTCAAAGCTTAGTCCTAGTTTTTTGAGCAACTTTGCTGAACCATAATTGTCCGGTGTAGTAATAGCGACAATACGAGTTAAGCCGAAGGTTCTTCTTCCATACATCATAACAGCAGAAGCAGATTCATAGGCGTATCCTTTTCCCCGGAACTTAGGAAGAAAGGCAAACCCAACATCTACATCCTCCAAGGAATCTCTTTTTATCAAACCGCAAATTCCAATCGAGGCGCTCTTCCCCTTTAGCTCAACCAAATACAATCCGAAGCCGAGACGCTCATACATAGCAACCAGATTCTTCAAAATATATTCACGAGCATCATCGAGAGTTCTCACACCTTTATCACCAATAAAGTGCAACCACAAAGGGTCATTCAATATCTCAAGAATGAACTCGCTATCTTCAACTGTCAGCCGACGAAGAACTAAACGCTCTGTTTCAAGAACTCTCATAGTCGAACACCTTGTTATCGATGTCTAACTATTTATTATGCTGATGAAATTGGGCTGATTGTTCCTATTGCTTCCTGGGTACTGCATGAAACTTGTTGTCAACTTAAACTAAATTTGATTTACAACAGCTTTCAAACGCTTTAAGCGCTGATTCTGTTCTGACCACTTTTTGCAAGCATCTTTAACGATTTCTATCTCTGAGGGCGATAAATGCTCATCCCCTTGCCCAGAAGCTATAATTTTAGCTGCTATAACCGCTTTTTCATACTCCACACCGTACTTAACCAGTTCTGTGCAAAATATTTTTTCTCTTTCTTCTATTGATGTAAAATAACTACTTGGCATTGTTCAACAGATAATATAAGTGTTATTTTGAAACTACATCAACAAAAATAAGTTTCCGTTTCAAATCCTACAAATTCTATAAATTTATGACTTCTACCTAAAGATACTTAAATAAACATAGTTAATTTACATCTATAGGGATAAGACGCTGTGAGGGTTTGAGAGCATCAGCCAACAAAAATATTAAAATATAATTAAATATTTTTCAAAGTAAGCAAGAAACAAACAAGTGGTTGTATCCAGGTAAGGGGTTGCCTCTGGTTATTTCTGAACAAATGCTTACCTCTAGAAACCAAAATTAAGAATTTCAGATATTGTAATACACACTTGACGCTTCATGTTACTGTTGCGATTATGTCTTCCACAGTCCACGATACTCAGGCAACAATTACAGGCTGTAGAAACCTTTTTACCAAGGGCAGTGGCAAAGGCGGACCGATTCCTCAAAGGCAGTGATTCTCACAAAAATACTCTACTGAGTTATTCACATCAATAGAGTATATAAATTTACTATAATCATCTCTCGCTAGCATTCAATTTATAATTTTGCAAATATTTATACCTCTGTATAAGTACTAGAAATCTTGCCTACAGCGATCGCATGAAGCACTGCATGAGGGCAATCACTCCAAAACCTACTGTCATCACTGCGGCTATCTCCTGATATCCCTTGACAGGATAGATTATATTCGTGCGTTGCTCCTGGCATTACTCAAGGCCTGCGATCGCTGCCCTAAGAAAAACCTGTGTTTCGCTTGGGTGAGTTGGTCGAGTTTCGATTGAAGTGGTGGAAGTCATCAGCCCAAGATACTGAAGCTGAAAAAAGAGTACGAACGTAGGTTCCGAGAGATTCTTCAGAAACGGCAGCAGCTGATTGAGCTTTGGGTGCAAAGACAGCAGCTTTTCTTGTGCAGATATTACATTACTGTGTTTCCTTGAAGATCGGGATTTCTGTTACAGTCCATAAAATTACAGTCTTGTCAAAACTGCTAGAAGCGAGGGTTTTACCATCTGGACTATACACTACATCCCAGACAGAATCAGTATGCCCAGTGAGTGTTTTGATGGCTTTACCCGTGTTTATATTCCATATTTTGATCGTCTTGTCTGCACTGCTAGAAGTGAGGGTTTTACCATCTGGACTATACACTATGCCCCTGACAGAATTAGTATGTCCAGCGAGTGTTTTGATGGATTTACCTGTGTTTATATCCCATATTTTGATGGTCTTGTCTCTACTGCTAGAAGCGAGGGTTTTACCATCTGGACTATACACTACGCCATAGACATAACCAGTATGCCCAGTGAGTGTTTTGATAGGTTTACCCGTGTTTATATCCCATATTTTGATAGTCCTGTCTAAACTACTAGAAGCGAGGGTTTTACCATCTGGACTATACACTACGCCAAAGACAGAATCAGTATGCCCAGTGAGTGTTTTGATGGCTTTACCCGTGTTTATATCCCATATTTTGATGGTATTGTCCCTACTGCTAGAAGCGAGGATTTTACCATCTGGACTATACACTATGCCAAAGACAGAATCAGTATGCCCAGTGAGTGTTTTGATGGGTTTACCCGTGTTTATATTCCATATCTTTATGGTCTTGTCTCTACTGCTAGAAGCCAGCGTTTTGCCATCTGGACTACACACTACACCAAAGACAAAATCAGTATGCCCAGTGAGTGTTTTGATGGCTTTACCCATGTTTATATCCCATATTTTGATGGTCTTGTCTAAACTGCTAGTAGCAAGGGTTTTGCCATCTGGACTATACACTACACCCCAGACAGAATCAGTATGCCCTTCTAAAGTATTAAGCTCTATAGCGCTATTTGCTAAGTTCTCCGTTGGTCGTAAATAAACTGCTTGCTGTAAAGCTGTAACACTTTTCAGTTGAATATCATTTGATGCCCAAGACGGAAGTTTCTCATTCGCTTTTAATGCTTCTACTGTAGCATCTTTGCTTTCTCCAGAAACAAGATGTGCTTTTGAAGAATTAGTCAGTGCATTAATTTCGCTAATTGTGGCAAGATTTCTTTGCTCAATATCAAGATTTCTTTGTCCTTTGGCTTGGTGTGTTTGAAAGAACGCTGTAACTGCCAGCACAGCTAAGACTACTCCTGCTGCAACCGAACCAAACAGAGCGCGTTTCAAAAAACTATTAAGTTTGACTTCACCAAGTTTTCTTTGTTGCTTTTCTTGTTCTAGTTCATCAAGCATGATTTTCTCCAGACTTTGGCTCACACGGTGAGCGATAAGCTCTTCTTAAGCCTTCTCCAAAAGATACGCTAGCGCGAACGGCTATCGCTAGCAACACATCCGCAATGTCCACGTCTGTCATTTCCAAGTCTTCACTCGACTCAAAATATACTACGTGATAACCTGAATCTTCTAATTCCACCTGTAGCCTTACTAGCTCTGTCGATTTTCCACAGCCGATATGACCAGTGAAAAGGGTGCAGGTCGGTTCGTTCGCTTTGAAGAATGTGATTTTCTGCTTCAGCTTACCAATAATATCGCCACCCCTGACTGAAGAGAAATCAATGTAGTACTTTTTATCTGAACCTTGATTCACGTACAAAGTCCGGCTGGGGTCTGTTCGCTGGAAAAACTCTAGTAAATCTATAGTCATAAAAAAAGTAATATATTCTTGTTTTGACAGCAGTTGGGTTAAGGCATAGCTGGACTGGCAGAAAGAGAGGGCTTATGCCTTATACAACTTGAGTATTCACTTTTACGGACTGTAGCGCAATATTCCGATTGCAGGAAGTCAATAACGCACTGCGCGTATAATTACGATTGTTACCAGTGGCTGCATATCAATCCTTACGGGTTAAAGAGAAAGGTATTGAATATAACAGTGACCCGATGCATCAAAATAAAGGTCAAATAAACCAGAGTAAGGGCGCGTGGTTTCTATTTTTATGACCCCAATGGGCATAAGTCAGAATTGCTGACTCGTGCTTAGAGAGAGCCTCAAGCGTGGAAATACGTGAAAGTTAAGCGCACAGTATTTATTAGGTTAATTAGAGGCATTAATATAGTGTTTTCGCCACAACAAAAAAGTAGCCACAATTATACCTATTCCAGTTAGTGCGGCAGTAGTGTTTGGTTCTGGAACTTTTTGGGTTGTCAACACAGAGATAGCGCCACTTATTCTCACAGAACCTCTGCTTGGGCTAGTTGTATCTACTAAAAGATTGCCTACTTGATAAATTTCAAAACCATTAAGCGTACCAGTTGCACCTTGAAATAAACCTTGACCACCAGTGATGTTGTTAATATTAGTGCCAGTAGTAGTCAAGTTTGTTAAATCAACAACACCTGTACCATTTTCAACTTCGTAAAATAATTTATTGTTACCTTCTCCAAATAACGTCACTCCACCAAGTGGTAAAGAAAGTAAACCAAATGTTTCTGGATTGCTACTAAAGCGGTATGAAGCACTGCTTAAATCAGTTTGGACATAGAGTAAACCACTAGCTTTGGTTAAACCAAAAGGTGCGTTATTACTTGAACCTGAAATAGTTCTTGCTGTTATATTTTCAGTAATGGGATAAAAAAGCGCAGATGATGCGTCATAGGTGGCATCAAACTTGTAGGTAGTTTGCGCCCTTGCACTTTCTACACTCGAAGATAAACCAACTAAGGTAAGGAATCCTAGAAGCCACGAACTATATGAGCGTAGCATAATTGCTTTTATTAAAAGTATAGATTACTGAATATCAGGATACAGCAACAAGAAAGGATTTTACGCTAATGAATCAGGCAATCGCTGATTTGATATATCTGACAACACATAGTGGGTAAGTAATCCCTGTTTTCAGAAGACAACCTGTTTAATGTCAGTTCGGGTTAAGAAGATTTATTCAGCGTCAGTTGACGGAAACGACGCAAACACGTTGACATATCTCAGAATCAAGCAACGGGGGAAAAGGGGAAGGGGAAAGCTAGAAACCAAAATTAAGAATTTTAGATATCGTGATATACACTTGACGCTTCATCTTACTGTTGCGATTATTCTTCCACAGTCCACGATACCTCTTGCAACAATTGCAGGCTGTAGAAAACCCCTTTACGAAGGGCAGTGATTCTTACAAAAATACTCTACCGAGTTATTCACATCAATAGAGTATATGAATTTACTACAATCATCTTTTACCAGCATTTAGTTTATACTTTAGCAAATATTTATATCTCTGTATAAGTACTGTAAATCTTGCCTAACTTTCGGCAAAATGTTTCGGATTGCCTGATAACTTACTGTATTCTGGGATATCGTTCTTTGTGGAAAGCCAAATGATTCCTATAGATATGCAACGACTCATCAAAAAAACCTCTAACCCAGTTCGCAAGAAAATAGAAGTAACCCCATCATCGACTGAATCCATTGAGATGCCTGAAAGTCAAAATATTCCTGAACGAGTGATTGAACCAAATCCACCTGTGTACATTGAAGACTACGTTTCCGAATCCGAATCCGAATACATTTCAGAACACTATCGCCCCCTACGCTCTATTGGCAACTCAGGGTGGCAACCGTCTGATGTGTGGCGAGAGTTGAGGGTTGATGATTTCTGTGAGTAAATTAAGCTCTGACTGAATAAAAATTAATATATCATGCTAAATTACCTTCAAAAAAGCTATGAAACCCTTACTAGGCAAGAAAAATCAACATTATTTACTAGTTATTTATGGGTTTAGCACTGATTCGGGCTTTTGAGCTTAATTTTCGAGCCTAGTTTTGATATCTAACTAATAATTTGGCATAACAGATACTGAAGAACCAAAATTATTAAACCTTAAGCAAGCTAGAAAATTTTCTAGCTTGCTTAAGGTTTCGTTAAATTATAGAGTTAAATATAGTGCTTGAATGAAAGTCTACATCCAGAGTAGTTAGTCAATTTTACCTTTGGGTAAAGAGCAAATGAATTTTAGATGCAATTGTATGAAGATAAGGTTTACTAAATTCAATTGGCAATACTTGCTGATTATACGCCTCTTGCAAGGCTCACTTCGATTGCGCTTTGCTTAACAATATTTACAAAAAATACAAGTTCATTTCAAATGTTCTAAAGTTCATATAAATGATTTATCAGTGAAGTTTTGGGCTACAAGTAAATACTCTGGAAAGGGATGTGCTAAAAATAGTTTTACGGCAAGTATGCTGTGGTTAACATCTATATATTTGTTAAGTATTGCACTTGGCATTTAAAGTCTAGATAATTCATTAAATTTAATTATTAGGGCAAGTCATGAACAAAAAATGGGCTATCAAACGAATCACAATAAATCTCGCATCAGTTGAAAGCGAAAAACTTGAACGATATTGTGCAATGACAGGTAGACCTGCAACTGATGTGATTCGGGAGTTGATTCGCTCTCTCTCCATAACCGAGCTGTCAGCGTCTGAACAGACTACACCTACGCTAAAATATGATGTTCCCATTCTGAAATAATGGCAGTTGAATTACTTGGGTTTGTTTGGCGTTATCAAGGTTAGACAACGAAATGCCCAGCAACCTAATACTGCGGTTTTCCAGATCAATCGACTCAAACAGCGCTTTGGCTATCTCAAAAATCGTAGAGAGTTCACTGAGGGGAGCAAGCATTGTTTTACTGCGGGTTAAACGCTGATAATCAGAAAACTTGACTTTCAGAGTTAATGTGCGACCGCGCGTTTCGTGCTGCTCTAAGCGTTGCTCGACGATTTGGGCAATCTGTTCGAGTTCTTGCAACATCTGACCGACATCGCTTAAGTCTTGTGCAAACGAGGTTTCTGCACCGATGGACTTACGAACCCGATTCGCCTCAACTGGACGGTCATCTTCTGCTCTGGCAATCTTATAGTAGTATTGTCCTGCTTTACCAAAGTGGTGTGTTAACTCAGTCAGCGATCGCTCCTTCAAATCTACACCAGTGTGAATGCCGAGTGAGTGCATCTTAGCCGCCGTAACTTCTCCAATCCCGTGAAACTTTTCAATTGGCAGTTGCTCTACAAAGGCGTAGACGCTCGCGGCTTGTCGTAGACATCGCTTCCTCTGGCAAAATCACCGTTAGTCCATTCGGCTTGTTCTGCCCTGATGCCATTTTTGCAAGAAACTTGTTAATCGACACGCCTGCGGTTGCCGTTAACTGGGTTTCCTGGAAAATCGCAGTTTTGATATGTCTTGCGATCGTAGAAGCATAGGGGATACTTTGCTTATTCTCAGTAACATCTAGATATGCTTCATCTAGTGCAACTCCTTCCACTAAATCAGTGTAATGCTTAAAGATAGCGTGGATTGCAGTAGAAATCTCTCGGTAAACGTCGAATCTCGGTCTGACAAATATAAGTCCGGGGCATTTAGTGAACGCAGTTACTGACGGCATCGCGGAGTGAATCCCAAACTTACGAGCTTCATAACTGGCGGCTGCAACTACGCCTCGCTGATTCGGGCTGCCACCGACGACTAACGGTTTTCCTCGGTAGCTAGCGTTGTCCCTCTGTTCTACCGATGCGTAAAAAGCATCCATATCTACGTGAACTATCTTCCTCGTCTGCATTGTTGTTGAAGTATTACCATTTCTACCAAGCGGCGGGAACGACTATTCTCTGGTAAATTTGTGATTCAATCTGGATATTTGAGAAATTCCTCACGACAATAGTACATTAGCACTAGCGCTTTTGGGCTTTCATCTGCTTTTTCATTGAGAAAGTTTTTGTAACAATAACGTTACACTTGATTGAGTAGCATTTTGTCATCACATTGCCAACGCACGGTATAAGAGGGAGCAAGGGCATGACTATTGGTGTTTGGGTTCTCGGAGATCAACTTTGGGCTGGCCAGTCAGCGCTAGAGAGTTGCCAACAACAACACCAACAGACTCCTGTGATTTTTATCGAATCTCTTGCCCATGCAGGGCAACTTCCTTATCACTTGCAAAAACTGGTATTTCTTTCTTGAAGGGCGTATTGGGGGTGTGATTTATTTCGAGGATATAAAAATTGGGTTAATTGCAGTGTCGGCAGATTATCCCCCTACCGATGCAGTTAAGTATTCACGTTTTACTGAGATGATTCAACTGTCTGCTCCTAATGGCAATGACCGCAATTGAGAGAAGTACAACTTATAGATGTTTCAAGAAGTGCGATTACGTTTCTTGATAGGGCAGCCGCAGTTTTCAATTTATGGTTGTTAGAACGGGGTTTTGTTGGGTTGCAACAAGACAAGATGATTTCTCAAGGGCGGTGACTCTCAAGAAAATACTCTACTGAGTTATTCATCTCAACAGAGTATATAAATTTACATTTATTACCTTTCACTAAAATTTATTTTGTACAATAGGAAGTATTCATGCCTCTGTATAAGTACTGGAAATATTGATTGGAGCGATCGCCAACTTTTCTTTTCCATTAATTCGCCTCCACATAGTTAGTGGAGCGACAAATAAAAAATCGCTGTACAATTTCAAGCAATTCACCTTCACCAAAAGCGATTGTCTCTTGCTACTAATGCTGACCAGAGTACCGTATCAACTTTAGACATCTTGCAAAAGTAACAAATGCCAAGATGTTGGGGTGCATGTTAAAGGGAAAGGGGAAATTTCATCCCTTTACCTTTACCCCACAATGCCAAGAATATTCAGGCTCCTCTGACTGGCTTAACTGTGCAGTAATAGGACTGTAAATTAGAGTAAACTGGCTTTTAATTTCAAAACCTGGAAGATAGCCACCGTGGAACGGGATATTTGACCGAACAATTCGCAATTCGCAATTCGCAATTCGCAATTAATAATACCCCACGCATGAATCGCTTGCTCTGAATATTGATACTACGTGTTTTGTTTCTTTTCATAATTGAAATTAGGGGCTTTGACTCCAAGGTGAATCAATTATCAATTACGTCCGCAATTGCGAATTGCGAACTGCGAATTGCGAATTGGAAATGACTCCATCTAATAATTTGTGCATCTAGCAATTCTTGAAACTCAACAGCGTTTACTGTCGCCTCATCCAAGAGAGTTTGGCTATCTGCAATTATCGATAACTTCAGAGTCAGCAAAAGTATCGTTTGTATTTCTAAAGAATCGTCTACCGAGGTAACTTGTGTACAAGACTCATCTACATAAAAACCAAATTGGCTTTTAAAATGTGAAAAGCTCGGTGTTTGAAGTTGTTGACTAAGATATGATAACAATCCGGTATCCGGATCTGATAGAATCTGGCGAACGATGGGGATTTGTGTCATAAATGTTTTACGAGTTTTGGATTAAACCTTTCTGAACAATTTCACTTGATTTAAGCACTCTAGGACATCCATCAAACTGACGAAACTTAGCTCAACCGTTCTATTGATTTACTTAAAGCATTTTTCGTGCTGCTTTTACGCCAGATATTAATAAATTCTTCAGCAAAGGACTGGTATTTCCCATAGATTTACAGTAGAGTGTTTATTCCGTGCAAATTATTTATACCTACCTTCCCCGACTTTGCTCATCCAAATTTTAAGCCAATGCCTTTGAGGG
Organism: Nostoc favosum CHAB5714; assembly: GCF_020829495.1. Lineage (GTDB taxonomy): Bacteria > Cyanobacteriota > Cyanobacteriia > Cyanobacteriales > Nostocaceae > Nostoc > Nostoc favosum. Next base: position 38,022 of record NZ_JAIVFQ010000019.1, read on the forward strand.
AACAGCTAATGAATACTTCTAATGAGATACATACAAAAAAAATCATCAAAAAATCCGACAAGCTTACTCTGAAACAGATGAAGTTGATCGAAGAAGCAGAAGACCAACTTCTTCAAACTGATAGTGTCAAATATACAGCCCCTGTGATTGAGGAAAAACCAGTAATCACTACAGAGCCTAGAGTTTCTGACTATATTCCATTCCTTGACAATCCTCCAGTACAATCTGTGGGCAACTCTGGCTGGCAGGTTTCTGATGTCTGGCGGGATATTCGGGTGGATGATTTTTGTAATTAAAGTAGACAATTTGTATTCCCAGACGGTTCAGCATCAAGGCGGTTGCAGCTATCCACGATCCAAATGTCAGAGATTGAGGAACAGGCACGAAGCAAGGGAAAAAAGTTTTCCTGAATGCATTCTTGTGCAGCAATACCTCTGTATCTTCGTTAAACCAATATTATGGCAACCGCCTGAGCAACTTTTGTAAACTATCTTTTCACTAAGTCAAAGCTATAGTTGAATCGTGCTTATAATAAGTTACGGCTAACTATTAACGTGAAGTTAGCACCTTGTAAGTGTGTATCGCTGGATTACGCATCAAAGGCGATACCAAAGACAAGCAAAATTTATCGGCAGCGCAATAGTTTCTATTCCGTTGCCAACATGCACACCCGCTTACGCATGTTGGTGAAAGTGTTGTGTCTGGGGGGGGGGGAATGGTATTAATCGTATTTAATATCGGATAAAAGATAAGGGTTACTTTTCTAAATTAAATGAAAGCCGCTGTTAGTAGAACTCTTGCGGTATAATTTTAAACTTTATTTTCCTATCAACTAAGAGTTAGCTAGATTTTAGGAACCATTGGTTCCCAAGATATCTGACTCCTGATTGAATTTCGGCGTATTCTAGAAATTACTCTCTTTAAATCAGTGAACAGTTAACAGTAAACAGTTATCACGGTTTCTGACTGATAATGCGGATACTTGATAACACACAGCTAAAACAACGGCTAATGCTTGATTATTTGACGGCGGGTATTGCATTTTGGATGACTTTGTTTGGAGTACAAGAGTCGTTGTTAGAATTTCGCCTGGGTTATCTCGGTCGCTACTGGTTTCTTGCAATTAGTGCTAGCTTACTCCTAAGCTTTTTGCTCTCTGCCCCGATTACGATCGCACTAATCATTAAATTTGGAGTAGATCCTTTCACTTTCCCAGGTAATGTTATTCTTTGTGCTATCGCTGCGGTAATCTTTGGTGTGATTCTCAGTCTGGCGCAGTGGCTGATACTTCGCCAAACCGAGATGACACCAAGAGTCTTTGCACTAATCAATACAGTTATTGGAACTCTTGTCTACTTCTTACTGGTGTGGGTCAATGAAGGTACTCTGGAGTGGAGCGGTAATCCCTTTGGCGGCTGGAAAACTGTCCTCATTTTTTTAGCTGGTGGTGCGATTACCGGAGCAGCCACTGGCATTGCTTTGGATTTCTACTGTGGGCGAGTGGAGCGGCGATTAATTCAGCTTGAGAGAGAACGGGTTGAAAGAGAAGCCACAGAGAGAGAAAGAATAGAAAGAGAAGTACTGGAAAGGAAAAAGCAAGAAATAGAAAAGCTTGAAAGGGAAGCCCTAGAGAGATTCAGGATCGAAAGAGAAATGGCCTTAGCTGAAGAGAAAAAGTGGTATGAAGAACATGGTGATGATGATTTCGATTATGAGGATGATGAAGATGAAGATGAAGAATAATATTTGAGTATTACTTTACACACTAAACCGGACTTGCAACTACATAATTGTTTAATTTCTTAATAAATCAATCTCTTTGTTATATTTGCGATAAAACTTCAGTAATTCTAGATAAGCACATTGTACTATTAGGGGCCAAAAAATATTAGAGTACTACCATAAGAAATGTAGCTTACAAAACTTAGCAGAAATACCTGATGAATTTTTTGACTTATCTCATGCATCTAGCAAGCTCAGGAGCTGTTGCTTACTATACCGCTTCCCAGATCCGCGACTCTAAAACTCGCCCTATTGTACTTAAGGGTTTACATTTATCAGAGGCTGGTTCCGTTGGATTTCTGTCTGCACTTAGTGAGCGTGCAGCTAATGAAGGCGATACATGGCTAGCAGAAAAATTAAAAAAACACGCATTGGATGAAACTAAGCATAGCCAAATTTTTGCTCATGCGTTAAAGCAAATAGATAAAAATTTCATAGATTCAGAGCCGAAAATTGCACCTAAAGGTCAATCAAAACAGGGGCGTAGTCCTCTCTTTGCCGCCTACTATGAAGGTTATAGCAAAGAACAACTTAGCCCTGCCGTGATTGACTGGGATATCTTTATGGCGAGTACTTATATTATGGAGTTGGATGCTGGTAAAGACTATATGCGAATGGCGAATGTATTGCCTGATGATGAGCGTGCCACTCATAACTTAAAGTTGGGGATGTTAAGCATAGCTAAAGATGAAACAGGTCATGCTGCCTACCTTTATGAAGCAATGATGCGGCGAATGCCTGCGAGGCAAGTGCAAAAATTAGTTGATGAATGGCGCACCCGTAAAGTTCAGGCAGTATTTAAAGTAATTGATTATGTCCTTAAAGACACCGACACGATAGAAGCAGCATAACATCTTTAAATAAAATAAGTAGGTAGGCGAGAAAACTTATAACTATGTCATTGCAGAATCGAAGTAAAGCAATCACAAAAAATTTTTAAATTTTTAAATTTTTACATTTTGTTACATAGTTAGGTTTATTTGTACCTACCTACTTAGTAGTCATTATTAAGCTAATTGAATCTCTAAGCAGAAGTTCTTCAAAGTTTATTCCTGAATCCTTTTAAGAATTTTCCTAATAGGTATCTAAAAGCTATTTTTATCTATCAATTAAAATTTGCTTCCTTATTTAAAAAGACGAAAACTTTATGAAGACTATCATCAATACGTTTCTAATTACAGTTTTTATTTCTTTTGCAAGCATCTTTCCTTCTGAGGCTCAAATTACTCCAGATATTAGTTTACCTAATAACACTGATATCAAAATAGAAGGAAATAATCGAATTATTGAAGAGGGCACTCAGGTAGGAAACAACCTTTTTCATAGTTTTCAAGACTTTTCTATACCAACCGGAAACACAGTTATATTTAATAACACTTTAAATATTCAAAATATTATTACTAGAGTTACTGGTGGATTAATTTCTAATATTGATGGACTGATAAAAGCCAATGGAACAGCTAACTTATATTTGATGAATCCAAGTGGAATCACTTTTGGAGCAAATGCTCGATTAGACATTGGTGGTTCTTTTTTAGCAACTACAGCAAATAGTATTAAATTTATTGATAGTATAGGATTTAGTGCTACGGAACCTCAATATCCTCCTTTGCTAACATTAAATGTACCTGTTGGCTTGCAGTTTTATGATACCCTCGGAGAAATTAATGTGCAAGGTAATGGTTTTCCCATTCAGAACTCTATCTTGAGATCCCCTATAGATGCAAGTGTAATTTCTACGGGTTTACAAGTAAAGCCTGGAAATACCTTAGCTTTAATAGGAGGAAAGATATTATTGGATGGAGGAGTCCTTAGTGCCAAAAATGGAAGAATTGATTTAGCAGGTATACAGCAAGGAGAAGTTAATATTAAGCCCGAAGATAACAGGTTATTCTTAACCTATGAAAAAAACATGACTTTTAGAGATATAAGCTTTTTAAAAAATGCTTTAGTTTATGTTAATAGCACAGAAGGTAAAGGAAATACTATTAATATTCGGGGAAACGATGTAAAAGTATTAAATGGTGCGCTAATTATGAGCCAAAATCAGGGATTTAAGCAAAATGGAGAACTTAGTGTTAACTCTGAAGTTTTGGAAGTTAAAGATGCATCAGAATTTGGTATTAGCGGTATCTATACTAGCAACTTTGGAAACACGCCTGGAGAAAATATTGAACTTAATTCAAATAAAATAACTATTGGGGGAGCGCAAATAGCTACTACTACTTTTAGTAATGCTCCAGGTGGTGAAATAATAGTAAATGCTAACGATTATTTAAAAATTACTGGTTCTACTCCATCTGATGTTAATCAATTTGGATATGGTGCTATTAATAGTTTCAGTTATATTAATTATGGAGATAGTGGAAATATTACTGGAGTAATCAAGAATTTGATATTAGAAGATGGGGGTAATATAACTACAGCTTCTAGTTCTTTTGGTAATGCTGGGAATTTAAAATTAAGTACACAAAATATTACACTCAAGAATGGAAGCAGTTTAGGAGCTACAACTTTTAATAGTGGGAAAGGAGGTAATGTTTTAATAAATGCGAATAATACCATAAACATTATAGGTAGGTCGCCTATTGTCGGCCCTAGTACAATTAATGCTGCTACTTTTGGTAGTGGTAATGCTGGAAATTTAGAAATTAATACCTCAAAGCTAATGATCAGAGATGGTGCGGGTATATCTACAAGTACCGTATCGTTTGGAAGTGCTGGGAATATTAATATTAACGCTTCTGGTTCAGTAGATATTTCAGGAGTAGATTCAAATTCAAAACTTCCTAGTTTTATAGATTCATCAGGAGCTATTTTAGATAATAGTTTGAGGATTAGATTTAATAGAGTGCCTCCTACTCCTACTGGAAACGCAGGCAAATTAATTATTAATGCTGAACAAGTGAATATTGATAACAATGCTCAAGTTAGTGTTAGAAATAATGGCTCAGGTAATGCAGGAATACTTGAAATTAAAGCTAAAGACATTAACATCACAAACAACGGCGGCGTTACCGCGACCACTGCCGTAGGTGAGGGAGGTGACATTATCTTCAATGCGAACAATGTTCTATTACGCAATAGCAATATCTCTACAACTGCTGGACAGCAAGAAACCAAGGGGAACGGTGGAAACATTAATATTAATACGGAACTATTGCTTCTCTTAGAGAATAGCAAGATTACAGCAAATGCCTTTGAGGGGCGGGGTGGTAATGTCACTATCAATACTCAAGGAATCTTCCCTTCTTCTGATAGTAAAATTACAGCTACTTCAGACAGAGGAATTGACGGTATAGTTCAAATAAATACTTTACAATTTGATTTCATTAAAGCAGCGTTCGTTCCACCAGCAATTAATATTCCTACAGTTGCTCAGATTTGCGCTACGCAATCGGGTAAAGCACCTAATGAGTTTGTGGACAGAGGATCTGGGGGTATTCCACAAAGCCCAAGCGATCCCCTCAACAGCACTTATGGCTGGAGAGATGAGCGACAACCTATTTCCACTAAACAATCACAACAGCCAATACAGATCGAAGTAGATCAAGAATATGTAGAAGCACAAGGATGGAAAGACAATGGAAATGGTACAGTAAGTTTTACAACTAAACCAAAAGAAGTGATTTCTTATGGTTCTTTATCAGACTCACCTTGTCACAATTCTCAGAAATATAAATAGAAGGATACAGAGAGCATTGAAATAAAACAGCAGCTTTATGTAGCTAAACATAATTAATGACATAATTTCATTGCGAATGCAGCGAAGCCTAATGTAGGCGAAGCATTCTCGAAGGGTAGCAATCCCAGTCCTTGCGATTTCTATCAGGGCAAACGCGAGGGCTGTAAATATTTTTGTTCATCTACTTAGCTGCTTTTATTAGATAATGAAAAAGTTTAAAAAGTTGCTTCTATGTTAAGAAAATGCTATGTCGTCCAAATATCGATACTTAAATGTGTTCGGAGCAACTTTTTTTCTAGCAATTCCGATATCAACAACTAACCCGCTTTTAGCAAAAACAGCACCTCCAAGACTCTTTACACAGCAAATACCAACAATTCCTCAGAGTCCACAAGTTCCTTCTCCAATAGAAAGAAGAGAAGAACTGCAAATACCTCCTGCTTCAGTGCCTATGCCTGAAATTCCCAAAATAAACCGAGAAAAAATTAAAGTTGAAAGGTTCATATTCAAAGGCAATACTGTCTTATCAACTCAACAACTAGAATCAGTAGTTGCTTCTTACACAGGCAGAGAAATTACATTTTCAGAATTGCTCGAAGCTCGTACAGCAGTCACGAGGCTGTACACTGAACAAGGATATCTAACTTCTGGAGCCTTCTTTCCTGTTAAAGAGAATCAAGCGATTACAGCCAGTGGAGGAGTAGTCACTATACAAATTGTTGAAGGCAAGTTAGAGAAAATCAATGTTATGGGTAGCGCACGATTACAAAATTATATTCGTGAACGCTTACGGACAAACACTACTGAAGTATTTAATAGCAAACATTTGCTGACAGCTTTGCAATTATTGCAAACAGATCCTTTGGTTGAGAAAATTTCTACAGTTATAGATAAAGGCTCTCAATCAAGTACTTCTGTTTTAAACGTTACAGTCCAAGCACGTCAACCCTTTAGAATTGAAGCTTTCTTAGATAACTCTCGCTCACCTGCCATTGGCAGTTTTCAGAGACGAGTTGAGTTAAGCAATGCTAACCTCTTGGGACTAGGAGATCGGTTGAGTCTGGGGTATAGAAACACTGAGGGCAGTAATACTCTAACAGCTGATTATTCTATTCCTCTCAATTCCCAAAACGGGACTGTGCAGTTTTTTTATGCAAATTCTTCTGCCAATGTTATTGAGCGTCCTTTTAGCAGACTAGATATTCTTTCTGGTGCTCGTGCTTACGAAGTGACTTTGCGTCAGCCAATACTACGACAAGCCAGCCCTAATTCAACTCAAGAATTTGCTTTAGGATTGACAGCTTCCCGACTAGAGAGCGAGTCATCATTACTCAACACTCCTTTTCCTTTAAGTGCTGGCGCAGATTCTAAAGGGCGAACGCGAATTTTCGCTCTCAGATTTTTTCAAGAATGGACACAACGCACAAGACAAGGAGCATTATTGGCACGCTCCCAGTTCAATTTGGGAGTTGGTGCAATTGATGCCACAGTTAACGATTCCGCTCCTGACAGTCGCTTCTTCTCTTGGCGAGGACAAGCTTCATGGCTACAGCGTTTAGCAGCGAATGGTACATCCTTGGTTGTCAGAGCAGATATTCAGCTAGCTTCTCGCCCTCTTGTGCCATTAGAACAATTTGCTAATGGTGGTATAAATTCGGTCAGGGGTTACAGACAGGATACATTTTTGTCTGATAACGGAGCTTTACTATCAATTGAAGCACGTATTCCCGCTTGGAGAACAGACACTGAACAATTACAGGTCATTCCCTTTTTTGATGTGGGAACTTCCTGGAATAATACTACTGGTAAAGATACTGGAATAACAGTATTTACAGGAACACTGGCATCTATCGGGCTTGGTATACAGTACCAGTTAGAAGATCGCCTTAATGCTCGTCTTGATTGGGGCGTTCCTTTGATCCCTGCTGACACTAACTCAAATTTAGAAACATGGCAAGAAAACGGATTTTATTTTTCTATCAATTACCGACTGCTTTAAAATATTTAATCTTGGGACTATCTTTAACGGTAGTGATAGTTTTATGTCAAGTCCAAGCCAAATCCCAAACTTCTGCAAATTTAGAACAGTCTCAAGCACAACTTCTCAATCAACAAGGATTTGAAGAGTTAAATAAAGGACAGCCTCAAGCCGCATTACAAACATGGAAAGCAGCTTACAATATTTACTACAAATTAAAAGATTCTGATGGCATTGCTGGTAGCTTAATTAATCAAAGTTTAGCACTACAAGCAAGTGGTTCATATCTTAGTGCTTGTCAAACTCTAAGCAAGATTCTAGAGCTAGAGGATTGGATTTGCTCTAGCCCGATTGAATTACGGGAAATTTCTCAACAAGCCTATCTAGAGACGTTAAAGTTTGCTTTGGAAAAACAGCCATTTTCAAGAGTCAGAATTATTGGACTCCGCAATCTAGGTGATGTGCTGCGGCTGATTGGTAATCCAGAAGCATCTTCGATTATATTATTCAATGCTATGGCAATGGCTGAAACTCTAGATTCAAAACAATCAGATATTTATAATCAAATTTTATTGAGTTTAGGTAATACAGAACGTGCCCTTTACATCCAAGCTAAAGGGAAATATCAGCTAACTGATGATGTATTTACTAAACAGAAATCACTTAAAAAACTTAAGTCAAAAGCTCAAAATGCTCTGAAATTTTATCAAGAGTTAGCAGGCAGAAAACAAAATGTACTTCCCCTGCAAGCAAAAATCAACCAGTTAAGTTTAATCTTAGAGATAGAAAAGTGGAAGAGCATAGTAATTTTAGAAAATCCAACTACAAATGAATACCTTCAAACATTAGTTAATAGCTTATTAAGTCGCCCGGAAAGATTTGAATCATTCCCTGCAATCGAATCTATCTATGCTCAACTTAATATCGCTCAGAGTTTAGTGCAAATTGACCAAGATATCCAGTTAAAGCAACTTGTTTTCTCCAGAAAAGATAATCCGTTATCAATTTCATTACTATTAGCGAATAAAGCTAACACTTTAGCCCAAAAGCTGAATAATAACCGAGCCGAATCTTATGCATTAGGAACGATTGCTACCATCTACAACTCTTTAGGTAAAACACTTGAAGCAACACAATATTTTGAAAAAGCTATGGGACTAGCTCAATCAGTACAAGCTTGGGATATTGCTTATGAGTGGCAATGGCAATTAGGACGTTTATATCGAGTCTTAAGAAAAGTTGATAAAGCCAATCAAGTATATGAATCTGCTATTAACAGTCTTGAACAAGTTCGAGGTAATCTTCTAGGGGTAAACCCGGAAATTCAATTTAATTTCAAGGATAAAGTTGAACCTATTTACCATGAATATATGGAGTTGTTATTTTCCCAAGATGAGGTAAAGTCAAAACGAGCAGTTGAAATTCAAGAGAAGCTAAGACTCGCTGAAATAGAGAATTTTTTACAATGTGGTAGATTGAATTTATCTTCTTTAAGGAATGAACAAACTCTAAAAGAATTATTTCCAATTATTTATTTAATTAAGTTGAGAGAGCAAGTAGAAGTAGTTGTTAGAACACCCCAAAAATTTTATCGCCATACAGTAGACTTTAACCAAATAGCTGACCCCATTGATAATTTACTTAAAATTGTTCAAAAAAAGCAGTTTGTTAGAACTGAAGATGTTAACTATTTTATCTATTCTAAAACTCTTTATAACCTCTTGTTTTCTCCGATTAAGCAGTATCTTCCTAGTTCAGGAAGTTTAGGATTTGTTCTAGATAGCTATTTCCAGAATTTACCTATCGATATGTTATATGATGGAAAAAAATATTTGACTGATTCATATAGCATTGTCACAGCTTCAAGCTTTCAACAATTGCACAATCATTCGGCTAAATTCCAAAATTCTAATATTTTAATTGGCGGGATTTCTCAACCTAGTCCTAGTCTTAACGACCCCTCAGTTCCTAAAAATTTACCAGCTTTGCCAGAAGTCAAAGCAGAAATTGAAAATATCAAAAAAAATACTACTTCTGTTTTAACTTTAATTGATAGTGATTTTAATAGTCGCAGCTTTCAACAAAAAATTGAAAAAAATTCATTTTCTTTAGTTCATTTGAGTACTCACGCTCAATTCAGTTCTGACCCTGAACAAACCTTTGTCTTGACTTGGGACAAACCTTTAAATGTCAAAGACTTGAAATTTTTGCTCAAAAATGAAGGCGACACAATTAATTTACTTGTTTTAAGTGCTTGTCAAACTGCAAAGGGTGATAAACGCTCTGCCCTTGGAATTGCTGGAATAGCTGTACAAGCCGGAGCACGCAGTACATTAGCTAGTTTGTGGCTAGTTGATGCTGATTCTACTGCTCTATTGATGGAGGAGTTCTACAAAGGATTGAAAAATGGACTTGTTTTACCAGAAGCACTAAGACTTGCAAAACTGAGTTTGTTGTCTAGTGAAAAATATTTCCATCCCTATTACTGGGCTGGCTTTATTCTTGTTGGCAACTGAGTCAAAAAGCATGTCAGTGGAAGCATAAGTTGTCTACTGCTTCCATTTATAGACCAGTTATCGTCCAGGGCGGCCGCATCTAAATTACTCTTGATCACAACTAAGTTGAGAAGCAACGAAAAATTAGCTTTTCTCGTTTAATTTATTTTCCAAGACTCAATGCAATGTCTACGACGGGCTATTCGGTGTCGCTAAAACAGAGCTTAATGAGATTATTCTCAAGTCTATTGAGAATAAAATAGTTTTATTGACGTGATGCGGCCGCCCTGAGTTATCGTCCCACCGACAAAGCACTGTGCAACAACTTATGGTGTCGTCTGCAACGAGTCAGCACTGGTTAAATCTAACCGCCCCTTGCTCTTTCTCGTCTTTTCTGGCTCTGATCTGCAATTTTCGCTCCTGCTTCTGCTTTGACTAATTCATCGGCATTATTCTCTTTTCGAGCTAATTTGGTTGCAGTTGCATATGCAGATATGGCCGCAGATGGCAAGTATGCCTCTAGGTAGCGATCGCCTAATAATCGATAGATAGTGGGATTTTTACTACCTGCTTTTGCTCTTGCCTTTAACACCAGAATCGATTCGTTCACCAAGTTCTCTGTTTCGTATACACTATCTACATCAATAGCCAATTCATCTTGGAACTGATTGAGACTTTGAAGACGATTGATTGTCGTCGCTATCTCTTGTGCCTTATCAGTAGGGACTATCAGGAGGATGGAGGCACTAGCAGCAATCGGCTCATCTCCACGATTAGCAATGACGTTTACATTGTAAACATTCCCTGACTCCATAGCTGGCTGATCTTTCGGGTATGGCAGTTGAGTTGCCTTAACCTCAACTGACCAGTTAACTCCTTTGCCTTCGATTTGCACCATATAGCTAGTAGCTTCAGGAGTGGCAGACCAAGATAGTATCGGATTAGTATTTAAAATGACGACACCATAGGGAGTGATTAATGTAGGTATATTTTCATCTTCCCCTGGCCCTTTGGGTGTCACACAGGTATACCCATTTTTCAAAGTACAATTCTCAAATCGGCGCTGGGAAAGCGGTAAACAATGTTCACTTACAGTACTATCTGTGAGGTATAAAAGCTTTCCATGTGAATAACAAAAAATTTCAACCTTACGCCCACGAACTGGATGAATTTTGTCATCTTTACAAAGCTTACTTTGGGGTGTCCAATTGATATCGCCACTAATAACTTTTGCTACAACTTCACAGTCTCGCTCATGTGAATCGCTTCTACCTACTGATTGAGCTTGTCCCCCTGCACTGCTAAAGCTTGAAAACAACAGTATTAATGCAATGGCTACGAATTGAGAGTTTGAAACTTTTTTTCTTTTGGCTGTTGACTTTGGTACAATCAGCATTCCTATTATTTAGTAATTTTCTATCTATTTGATAGCTTATCGAAATTCACGCACCTTAGTCAATTTGTTGGAAAAATGCGCTGTAGAATTTGTTGTTTCCATTCTGAGATTTCTGGTAGACCAGAATTATTTGATATTAAGCAAACTTCCCAATGTGTCCTAGCATTATCCAACTCACCTAACGCTTCTTGTGTTTTTGCTAGCAAGCAGTGAGCATCTACTCTTCGAGAATCTAATTTCACCGATTTCTGCAAGTAATCTTTGGCCTCTGCGTAACGCTGTTGTTTGAATCTTGCCCAGCCTAAATTTTTGTACAAGGCTGCTTGCCATACTGGATCTGAAGTGCCTTTCAATCCTTCAAGTGCTAGTTGTGCTGCCTCAGAGTATTTTTCTTGTATATTTTTGAGCCGTGATAAATTGTTGACAGCATTCATCGGTTGATTCTTGCCGTACTTAATCGATAACTTGTATTGCTGCTCTGCTTGGTCATATTGACCTTGCTCATCGTAAAAATTGCCGAGATTATAGTGCAGTTCCCAAGCATTAGGCTTGAGTTTGAAAGCTTTTTGGTAGTTCTCAATTGCACAGTTGAAGTCCTGAGTTACCTGGCAAGCTACTGCCAAGTTATTATATATTTCATCATCTTTTGGATTGTAAATTAATGCTAATTCATAATATTTTTTAGCTATTTTAGGTTCATTCATATAATGTCCAGCTTGATTAAAATAGTAAGCAGACAAAGCCAAATTAATTTGTTTAAAACTAGTATTAATAGTTGCTAATAATGAGCCTGCTAAAAATAATTTAAATATATTTGAAACCAAAAAACGATTAAGTTTTAATTTAAATGGTAAACGCTGCAAACGTTCCAATATTACTTGAGTTGTCTGTGGGCGTTGTCCTGGAAAAGGAGCCATCATGTCATCAAGTAAATCAGCAAGAGGCTTATCAATTTGTGGTGCTTTATCTCTCCAGATTAGTCTTCCTGTGTTTTGATCTATTGGTAATTCCAATAGTGATATCCCCGTTAACAAATTCACAAAAGTTCGTCCCAAAGCATAAAAGTCTGATTGAGGCAATGCTTGACCGTTAAGTTGTTCAAGTGGAGAAAATCGAATCGTTCTAACAACTGTTACTTCATATCCACTACTGAAACGTGTTCTTTTATTCACTCCACTAGCGCCAACTTTTGCTAAATATGTTGTGGTAATCTGTCTGGATGCTCCAAAATCAACGAGTGCCAGTTGACCATCAGGTTGATAGATAATATTTTCTGGTTTAATATCTCTATGAAAAAAGCCAGAGCGGTGTACAGATTCCAGAATATCAACTAGTTGTGCTAACCAATCCAGTGCCACTTTTTGAGGAATTATTCCATAAGATTTTAACCACTGTTGTAAATTTTCTCCTTCAACTTTTTCCATTACTAAACAGTGCAATACTAGACGACCGTCCTTCAGTTTAAAAGTGAAATAGTCATCCACACCACACTTAGGAACTCCTGGATGATATAACGTCTGTAATATAAGTGATTCTCTCTGAACCAGACGAACTAATTTAGGATCGCTCCACCTTAGTACTTTCATTACTCTGATTCTAGATTTTGTCCCCCATGACGGCTCAACGTCTTCAACCTCAAAAACATCTGTATAGGTAGACGGATCTTCATCCAAAGAACGCAATGGGCGCAGTAAACGAATGCGCCCATCTATTAGTAAGGGATTACCACAAGCTAAACAATTTTCAGTATCTTCAGGATTATGCCGCCTACTACACAAGGGATTTATACAGTAGCTCACGGAGAGTTTTGCTCCTGCACATAACTGGTTAATTCTTTCTTATTTGATGATTTATATACTAAACCGTATGGATCTACTAAGATATATTTCTTAATAACTGGTTCCATACCATAGCTGAGTTCATGCTTACTTGATTTCTTACTGGCTTCAATTAACGAGCGTTGCTCTAAAGCTTCCAAAGCTGATATTACCTTTGAAATTGACATTGCTTCTAATTTTAATCGCTCTTTTAAATCATTAATAAGCTTTGAGAAAGGGATTAAAGCAGAACTTTTTGCCATCTCCTCAGCTAAGTAAACCATTACTTGCTTTTGAAGATCAGTCAAAAGCCCACTTTGTCCAAATTGGAGATTTAACATCGCCTCAACTCGCGGGCCAATTACAGTAGTCCTATAATCGAAAAATTTTTCTAGGCTTCCCCCAAAAATGCGATTTATTCGATCAGAAACAGCCTCTAGTTCTGACGGATTTCCACGATATGTTTCAATCAATTCTTTACATTTTTCTCCAGCTATGCCCTTTTCACGCATTAACTGGATTGCTGCATCTTCTTCTAAACCTTCTATTTGAATAGATACAATAGATGAGTTTACATTCACATAAGTAATTTCTTTTAAAGGCACTTGGCTTGTTACAATTACACAACTCTGATGTTTTTCTTGTGTAATACCAACAAAAAAATCTTCGTATTCTAATCTTTTTTCAAAAATATTTACTGGCGCTATAGCTTCAAAACCATCTAAAACCAATAGACAACGATGTAATTGCAAATAATTTAACAATAAAGATAGCTTGGACTGAAGAGTTATATCTTCTGCTTGTTCTATATTAAAACTCTTAATTATATCCGTAACTAAATTATCAATTGTTGAAGAACGCTTTATTGTTTTCCAAATAACATATTCGTAATTATTTGAATCTTCTAATAGTATTTCTTCTATTAACTTTGACGCTAGTATACTTTTCCCAATTCCGGCAATTCCAATTAATGATATACACCGTTTTTTTAAAAGATTGACTTCCCTTTTTAAAATACTTATTTCATCTTGTCGTCCATAAAAAGATGTTATTTTTGGAAAATCCCCATACAATCTAGTTGTGCCTATTAAACGATCAACATTTTGGTATGACGCTTCTAGCTTTTTCAAATATTCTTTTTTTGCTAGTTTAAGCAAAATATTTCTTAAAGTTAATTTTTTTACTTGTACTCCCTCTCCAACAACTTCTGTAAGCATTGTCCACAACGGAGTACCTACACCAGTCTGCAAATAATGCACATTGTACCCCGAATCGTTTGCTATCTCCTTATAGTCTTTACCATCCCAAGACCCTTTGATTAAAACCATTTCAGAGGGCGACAAATATCTTCCGGTATGCTGAAGCACCCGCTCTTCTAAAATCTCTAGTACTGCTTCTAGGTCTAAATTTTTATTTGAAGACATACTTACCTACAATAGTACGTTATTAGCACTACCATAATAGCTATTCAAATTTTACCTAAAACTTTTATATAGCTTTTTTACAATTTTTAATAAAAAGCTACTTGCTATCATTACCTTTTACAGGATATAAGTTTAGAGTGCTACATTGCATAAATAATAACACGTCCTCAAAAAATGTCATTAAAGCTACAATTGAGCTTTAAGTACAAGAACTCAAGGAGGCAGAGGCTCAGGTGCAAATTTTGGAAGGTAGTAGTGGAGGCAAAATCTGCGGTAAGTACCGTCTGAGCGAAAGTCTCTTTCTATTAGACATTATCTAAGGTTATCACAAGTCCTTAGATACTCCCAAAACACTTATGGACTATGGAGATATTGAAAACTCAAAACCAAAAAAGAAGATAGCGTCGATACTAGGCGACTAAAACTTCTGTAATATCAAGCTAATTGAAGCAAAACATGGAGGTAAATATGAAACAATCAAAAAGCCTAAAGCACAAAGCGCCACTAAGGAGTAGGCGCTTTGTCTGTTTGTAAAATTCATCGTTTAAAAGAGCGGGGTTGATCTCGAAGGAACAAAATAAGTTGTCGTTGAAGTTTGGCGACCAAGACGACTACTAAATTTGTCCGAGAGTATAATCCGCGCTGCCAGATCCATTATAGGATCTGCCGCTTGGAAAGTCCATTCCTTGCGGTGTGTTTTGGCTGTCGAAATTCATAAATTTCTGTAAAGTTAAGTTTGATTAAGAAATATCCCGAATTTTGTAGTTAAAAGCAGTAGCAGTGCGAGTAACAGTTATCAGTTATCAATTGGAATTTACAGTCCTTGATAACTGTCAACTATTGACTGATAACTGATACAACCCCCTCTGAAGCTTGTAAACCGAGTTATCAGAGGCGAAATCATGACTTATAGCAAAACCCCCAAGGGCGCAGTAGTAGAGCGCATTGGGTCAGATAGTAAGATTACACATCTTGTATGCGGTCTAGTAGAGGGTAATTTCAGGAATATCCTGGCTAGAGCGAAAATTGTCATACTTTTTATAGAAGTGGAATTAGCTTTTGGTGTGCGTTCGCTGTTTCCACTAGTGGTACGCCACACAACTATTGCGTGGTGGCTAGCATCAGGGTACAAATTATGCTGACACTAGATAGAGAAGAAAGCAAATCAGCACTTCATTACGATGATCTCAACAGCAGTATCAAAGACACCTTCGCTACCATAGACCAATTTGAGTTGCAAGCAGTAGAACAGATTCGCCTCATGCATGACGAGCAGATGTACAGAATCGCTGGGTACAAAAACTTCTCACAATATTGCCAAGGCGAATTGCGTGTATATGGCGGCTATCGGCGTATAAATCAACTCTTAGGGGCATCAAAAGTTATTGTTGCAGCAGGGGAGTTGGGGTCACAGATTAAAAATGAGCGCCAAGCCCGTCCTCTTTTGAGGTTAGCCAAAGAACCTGAAAAAATTATTGCTGCGATAACACTGGCTCTTGAATCAAACCCAGACCCTAGTGAATCAGATTTCGCTGCTGCGGCAAATCAAGTTGCCCCAATGCCAAGAGCGAGAAAGCAATTCCATCAGGAACCATTGGTTCCCAAAAATGTCATCACAATTTCCTCACCAGAACATCCCCGTTATGGAGAATCAGGAGTAATTGAGGCAGACGCACCGAATAATTCGCAGCAGATTGTAACTTTCGCTGATGGTGAAAGGCTGCTGGTAAACAACACTGATTTGGATGTCGCAATTGTGTCCGATTCGACTGAGCGTACATATCCAAAAGAATACACCGAAGCGATCACAGCACTCAAAGAGCAACACAAGCTTGAGTTAGAGCGCCTAGAGCAGGAATTGAGAATTGGACTACAAGCAGAAGTGTCGGCTAGAGCCGAAGCCCAAGTAAGTGAGCAAATCCAATCCATGCATTTCCTGTACAACCAGCAAAAGGAGCAAAATATCCAGTTGCAGCAGCGATTGGATGAAATGGAAGGGTTGAGAAAGCTCTCAACTGAGAATCAGCAACTCCACCAACGTATCCAGGAACTAGAACACGCACTAATTGAACGTCCTTCTCAACAATGGGGAAATACCATGACCCAACAGGCTACTATTGTGTTGAACAAGCAAGTCAAAGAGGCGTTAGAAAAAACCATTGATTTGCGATCTCTTGCAGCCGAACCACCCAAAGAAAATGCGACTGAATGTCTGCGCCTCATGGGTATGGCATTGAAAAACCTAAGCGTTGCCATGAACAATACCCAAGCTCTTGAGGCTGCGGCGATAATCTTGGGTACTAGTCCCACACTCGATGCCATCGCAACAAGGACGGAGCAATTACAACTATTACCTGTGGCTATTAGTCAAATCAGGCAAGTACTTGCAAAACCTGGATGTAATTGGCAGGACTTTTGTACTGTTGCCCAACACTACGAAGTGATTAAACAGGACTATTGGGCGGAATTAACTCTCTGTGAAACAGAATTAATCAATTCTCTAGAAATTGCTTCTCTACCTCAAGAACAAGATTTAAACAAGCAGGTATTACTTGAATGAGTTGCCCTTGGGAGCAAGCCTGACTTTTCCACATCCCGTGAAAAGTCCAGGGACTTAATCCCCGTCACTTTCACGGAAAAAGCTCTCTTTTCTTAGAGACGCAAAGCTTGCCGCTTTCTTCCCCTACCGGGTAGGCAGCGAAGCGCGACTGTGCATCGCCTCATTAAGAAAAAGCGAATTGCAGCACCTTTTAACAAAGTTTAGGGGTTTAAGTCCCCTGCCTTTTGTTGGGCAGCGCGTGAAAGTGTCGGGGTGTAAATCCCCATGACTTTCACGGAATGCATCGAATTAAGAAAAAGCGGTACTAGGTGCTGCAATTCGCCAATGATTGTCATGAAAAAATTGAGGAGAGATTGTGTTTACAAATAAAAATGCAATTAAGAGTGGTAGCAAAGAGTCATTCGAGCCTAAACCAGATTCTAAGGTATCAGTTGAGCAGATATCACATCCAATTGAATACCCAAACAATCTCACGGCTGCTGAATACCATGAGTTGCTAACTGGCAGCGCCATTCATTCGGCACTGATTAAGCGCAACTTCTTCCACATCGAGGGAGAATCGGTTTACGACTACCTGTTCATCTCTGATAAAATCCCTCGCAAAAATGCCGGTCGAGTCACAGATGCATACATAAAAATGTACCAGCATCTATTACTGGGTGGAACTTGGATTCAGTCACTTGACCCGTTGAATAATTGGGAACCAATGGAATGGGGGCGCATTAAGCCCAACTTCCCCCGCATTGATTGGCAGACAGGTAAACCCGTCAAATACGAATCACCCCCCAAGACAGCTAACCGCGTCACCTACTTCGATATTCCCAACTGCATATTAAACAAGATTGCACGGCGCTACAACATCCCCGATGTTACAGAAGTGCTTTTTGCAAAACGTGGGAAAAAGCTGCATATTAAAAGTCGAAGAAAAAACGCTCTCTATGCTGCCAACTTACGTAATTCGCTGCAAATCGCGCAGTATAGTTCCCTTTTAGGACTATGCAGACAAGACTATCTCAATCCCCTAATGTTTTGGTTATGTGTTGGGCAGCACAAACTGAATTTCATCGACTCTCAGCAGAAAGATATACAAATCACTTTCTGGGAGTGGATAAAGCAGCATCCAGAGATTCCAATAATATTATGCGAGGGCGAGAAGAAGGCTGCTTGCTTGCTGAGTCTCGGATTTGTAGCAGTTGCACTGCCGGGAATTTGGAATGGACGCGTCGGCAAACAAGATTTCGATGAACGCTTGCATCCTGACTTAGTACCAATGGCTCAGGCGGGGCGCAAGTTCATAATTCTTTTTGACCACGAAACAAAAGCTAAAACCAGGTGGTCGGTGTTTCAAGCCACTATTCGCACTGCAAAAGCAATCTTAGCTGCTGGTTCTGAATGTGAAGTTGCATTACTGCCGGGGCCAGAGAAAGGTGTTGATGATTTCGTAGTGGAAAGGGGCAAAGATGCCAATGCCCTGCTGACTGCAATTATAAACGATGCCAAATCACTCAAAGATTACCAGCGCTCGTATCGGGCTAAGAAATGGGGACTAAGTAAATACAAACCGGATGTCACAGTCAATATTAAATATTTGACCCAAGCACTCTGCCTGACTGACTTATCAGAAAAATGTTCATCTGTCCCGGCTCTTTATGATCTGGCAGAAGAACAATTGTTTACTCCCTGTGTTAAAGGAGCAGAGGTGCAGGGGGGCAGAGGTGCAGGGGAGCAGGGGAGTAGTGGAGCAGAGGAGAATTTTTGTATAAATTATTTCCCCTCTGCCCCTCTGCCCCCCTGCCCCCCTGCCTCTTTTCCCTCTTCCCCGAAAAAATCCTTCCGTTTTCCCGAAAAAGGATTAGTCGTACTGTGGAGCGACATGGGCACTGGTAAAACTGAACTTATGCGCTGGTGGCGTGACCAAAATCCTGATGCCAGATTTCTCAACAATGGACATCGGGTTAACTTGTTGAAAAATCTTGGCCAACGCTTGCGGACGGCGATGTATTCAGACTTGGGTTACACAGGTTTAGCCAAAGCACAAGCCCTTAGTATTACCATTGACAGCTTGCATAAGCTGAATACCCAAGCCCTAAAGTACGGTTGCATCTTTATCGATGAAGCTTGCCAGTATCTCACCCACCTACTACACAGTAATACTTGCAAACAACACCGTGCAGCAATCTTGGAGGTACTGGAATATATAGTATACAACGCGCCACTGGTCGTCATCGCTGATGCACACATGGATGACCTGACAGTAGACTTCTTTCTTGCAATGCGACCAAAAGATGAAGTTCCTTACATCGTCAAAAACGAGTGGCGCAATGGAGGACGCACTATATATTGGTATGAAGGCAGTAATGAGAGCGCCCTAGTTGCCCAGATTTCGGCAGCACTGATGATGGGTGAGAAAATCATGGTTGCCAGTGACTCCAAGCGTTTTATCAAAAAACTCGACAAATCTTTTACTATCAAGTGCGAACAATCTAACTCTGACAAATCCCATACATCTCAAAAATGGCGCATCTGGTCGGTTCATTCCGATAATTCTGGAAGTGAGGAAAATGTTGCTTTCATCAAAGATATCACCAACGCCGTCAAAAACTTTGATGCCTTGTTCACCTCTCCCAGTCTCGGTACTGGTTTAGATATTTCCGAGTATCATTTTGATGCCGTGTTTGGTGTGTTTCACGGCGTTTCTCAAACTGCTACCGAATGCGCCCAACAACTGTACCGCTATCGCCCTAAAGTCCCCTTTCATATTTGGGTGGTCCCACGTCCCCCATTTGGCTACCAAGATACCAACGCTGCCAAGATTAAAGAACGCCTCCTCCAATCCAATGAAGTGACTGCTTTTCTGTTGCGGATTGACCGTCAAACAGGCAAGCGTGGAGCCGAGAAAGATTGGGCGCTTGAGGCTTACTGTCAAATTCTGGCCAACCGTCACTATTCTCTAAATAATCTGCGTGATGATTTACGATCGCTCCTCACCGAAATGGGCAATACATTTATATGTGTAGGAAGCGACTCAGATCCCCAAGCAAGAGA
Source organism: Nostoc favosum CHAB5714 (assembly GCF_020829495.1). Lineage (GTDB taxonomy): Bacteria > Cyanobacteriota > Cyanobacteriia > Cyanobacteriales > Nostocaceae > Nostoc > Nostoc favosum. Next base: position 58,204 of record NZ_JAIVFQ010000019.1, read on the forward strand.
AAGTCTAAAAGCAGCAGCACAAGCTTTGGATCGTGCCCACACTTCGGCTGTTGCCAAGGCTAAGAATATTACTTTGAGTGAGTACCGTGCCCGTCAGAGCAAAGATTACCTTGACCCTAATGAAATTTTTGAATGTGAAAAGTTCCGCATTTCTGATTCTTACGGCATCGAAGTAACCGAATCACTCGTAGAAATGGATAAAGGTGGTCGCTTAATAAGAGCAATTGCCGGACTTGAGGCCATTTTAGCCCCACCCGAAGAATCAATTGCTGACCCCAAAACTGGGCAAACTTATCCTACCCCACCAACAATTGTCACCCAAAAAGACCGCACCGAGCGGGACAATCTACCTTTGTGCATCGACTGGGGTAATTACTCGGCACGCTGGCTGGCTAGATTTAACCTGGGGCTGCATCAGATTCTTAAGCGCCTAGTGAGGGGTGATGAATTTACTGCCTCGGATGCCACCTTACTCAAGATGACAGCGATCGCTATACATTGTGCTGCTCACGTTAAAGCAATTCTTGGGTTTACTATTCCCAGTGACTGTAAACCTATTTGGTTGCTGGCCACAATGGTAGAGCAGCTGGGTCTAAAGTTGACTTTCCGTAAGCTTGGTAAACGAGGTCAACAGGTGAAACTTTTCTCTTTATCTAAAGAGCAATTGGAATTTGCTCTCCAAGTAATTGCTCATCGTGACACGAAGCGTAATCAAAAAGAGAATCGAACCTATTATGCTGCTCAAACCCAGTCTGAATACAGTGTAAACCCTAATCAGCAGCCCGTATCCACCCCTCCCCTTGATGCTATAGGTAACTCCCATTGCCAAGGGGAGGATACTACCGATTCTGAACCGCCCCAAACTGACCGGATTACTCTACTTCATTGCGTGGAAATACTTCGCTCTGGTATTTCTCGTGGAGTGGATGCAATTAAAGGCATTCTCAAGCGATGGCAGAGTGATTTGCGCTGGGAGACGGTACTGGAGTTGGAGACGGTCGCGGCAAATGAGCTGCGTAAGCTTGAGTCGGCAGTACCAGAATTTTACGCCTTGCTAAATGAAGAAGTGTTGCCTATGGAGGGGGCTGGCTAGGGAAAAAATCTTTTTGGCATTTGAAAGCAGTTTTTCTGCTTAGTTTCCAATAGCAATTGATGCCACTGGTTCTTATTTGTGCTGCATTCTCACTCGTTCAAATCTTAGAGTTTGTGTAAATGTCAAAGATCCATCAAGTTCAAAGCGCTACTATCATTGGGTCTAGCCTTGAGATAGCGATCAGTGATGGCTAAATTGGCATGACCCAAAGTTTCTTTCACCAGCACTGGATTAGTCCCGCGCTCAATCGCGTGAGAACCGTGGGCATGACGTAACCAGTGAGCAGAAACCAGTTCGCTTAATCCGGCTTCTTGGGAGATCGCTTTGACAATCGGGTGCAAGTTTTGACGGTCTAAATGTCCCCCCTTTTGACTTGGAAACACTGCTGAAGTAGGGTGAGCCGAAGCTTTGAACTCCATTAATTCCGACCAAAGCTTTTGCTTGATGAGAATTGTCCGATTTTTACTGCCCTTGGCTTTTCGCACGTAAACTTGACCACTCTCACCACGGGGTGTCAAATCTCCCCAAGTCAGATCACAGATTTCACTTGCCCGTAACCCTGCCTGATACAGGAGTTTGATAATTAACAAATTTCTTTTGGCTGTGTACTGGCGCTTAGGAGTTTTAGCATCAGCTAAATGCTTAGAAGCTGCTCTTACCAACAATTTAATATCAGCTTCGTCTAAATAGCGTTCGTTGATTACATCCGGCAGTTCACCGAGTTTTAGCGCCATACCCACATTAAAAGGGAGATATCCAATTTTATGAGCGAAACTAATCAAGCTCTTAGCCGCAGCAATGTATATCCGCTTTGTGTTTTCTGCATTGCCTCCAAAGTCAGCGGCGTATTCTACCAAGTCTTCATAGGTCACTTTTTTGAGGGGTTTGTCCAGAAAATCCAGAAATCGCCTAGTGTATCGTCGGTAAGAGATGATAGATGACTCTGCTTTTCCCTCCAACCACAGTGCAATCAACTTCGCCTCCGCCTGCGCTACTGGCAAGGAAGCGATCGCCTTTCTATGTGCTGTTAGGTGGACAAGAGAGAGCGTCATTTTTATTACTCCCTTAATAATCAGACACAATTTTAGTTTCGTCTGGTTTTATAGTGTCTGATTTTTATTGTCCTTCAAAGAGTGCATTTCAACTCACTGTTTCACAACGGAAAAATTCTCATTTTTTGCGTATAGTACACTCATAATACGCAGAAAGGTGATACAAGCAATACCATTATTGACTATTCCTCGCGGATTGAAAGCCGGGTATTTCCTGCGAAAAAATGCCGTTTATACACGGCTAACTTGTAGTAGAGGGAGGTGCTATTTTTGGGTGTGGGGAATTAAGAAAAAGATTTGCAACGGCGATTGCTGAATTTAGCTGGCGGGTTGACTATTTAAAGTTTTTTAAAAAGGAATAGGGAATAGGCAACAAAAGGTTTTGTCTGGGGAACAAAAGGTTTTGTCTGGGGATTTAAAACTATACCTAAACGCTCGTCCTAAAGAAGGGGGCTTCAAATCGAAGGGTTTTCTCTCTTAGAAGGGAACAGGCAATTTTTCTTTGAGCTTCAATCCTACTGTTGCCTGTTCCCTATTCTCTACCCCGAACGCGAGTGCGTCTTTACAGGAGAAGGGGTCGGTGAACTACAAGAAATGGAACCGAGCGATTATGCAGATGAGCAGTATGGGTATTTTCAGGAAGTAGTGGAATCACTGAGGAGATTTAATACCCCATGTTTGGCGAAGATGGTTGATGCTGGAATTGCTACGGGGTAATGTCTATATTTATTTGCTCCCGGCGTAACCGCACAGCTACCGAGTGCGATCACCTACGGTGGGCGGTTACGCCAGGAGCCAATGGTAGCCGTTGGCAGTAGCATCTCTTTACAAAAGCCATCGCTTGAAGAATGCGCTGACACATTTGGCGATGATAGTATCAAGGTAATTCATCATGAGGAATTACACGATTTAATAAGCGTGGACAGTCCAAGTTTACCTAGATGATACGTGAACATGAGCAATACAGGGCGTAAAAAAAAATTAGCATCTTTCAACTGTGACCAAAGGAAGTGGGAGCAGTTTATCGCCTGTTGCAACTCAAAAGGCACAACAGCAACAGCCACGCTGCTCGAATTTATCGATCTCTACTTAGGCGATTCCCAAGATAAGCTTGATGCAATAGGTGGTAACGATTTAGACGAACGCCTAGACTCAAAGATTAAGGCAAGTGTAGAGAAGTACTTAATTGCGAGTAATAAAAGTTACAATAGTTTAACTAATGAAACGATAAAAGCTATTTGCTCACGACTTGATAAGCTCGAGTCAGAGTTTTTAAATGAATCTAATAGCAACCAAACCACAGCAATTGATAATCTCGCCAATTTAGAACAAAAAGTGGAGAAGATGTATGCCCGAATGACACAGTTGGCTGAGGCGATCATTAAAATACAAGACTATCTCAACAACCAACAAAAGCGGGGACAGAAATCGTACTACAATAATTCATCCTTCAAAGCGCATACTCCTAGAATGCAACCGTTAACTGAAGAAGGTAAAGCCCCAGAGACTTGGTGTAAGTGAAGAAAGTGTACGCAAGGAGCGAATTAAACTTCCGCCACCGCTTTTTGTAGCATGGTGTAAGGGGAAGGATAGAGCAGGGTTGGGGTGGGAATTTAACGAAAATACGGGATTATATCAGCCTGCAAGTTAGTATTTTAATTAATTTCAACTTGTAGCGGCGAATGTGCGCTCTGCTGTTGCCAATTTTAATTTTTTAAAATGTGATTATTTCACAACCTGACAGCAATTCGTCATAAACGGTTAGTTGTTGTGTTTTTAAGTGGTTTGGCAATGAATCGTCATCAAAAGTCAAAGTAACAATATGAGTATTTTTGAGACTAAGAGATGATTTGCTGATATCGGTTATTGCCGCACTCATACCGCTTCGAGTGCCGATCAGATACTTCACCGATTGCCCGATCTTTAACTCTGCTGCTGGAATAGCCATAAATGTTAAAAGTGTAAGTTAAGCAGTAGTCTGGTTGGATGCGATGGCTCAAGCGCCCAGGCGATGGCGTAACCGCCCACCGTAGGTGATCGCTTAAGTCGAGTGTATTCTACCTCACTGGAGAAATCTGTGCAGAAGTTTTTGGAGTCGCCCTAGAAGTTGAAGCGACCTTGTAGCAGCGCGATCGCCGTACATGACATACTCAAAATTCTGACTCACAACCCCCCACACTGCACATCCACTCATCCTTATAAATAATGGGTTTGCCGTTAACAAGCGTGTCATTTGCTTGTTGGGGCTGTTTGTTTCCCTACACCTACACTCTATTCATAACAAAAAGTCAATCGTCAAACCTAACAAAAAGTAGAGAAGTTCTGCATTTTGTCACAAGAAGTTTAGCAGTTTGTCAGTTGAAAATAGCTCGTGGGGAATGAATACTAGGGGAATACTTTCTCATGAGACGAGGCAGGGTATGCAAACATACTATCCAAATAGAGAAAAAGAGCAGTCAGAATATCAGTCAGTAGCAGTGATGAAGCCCAAGAACAAAGTAGCCGAAAGGGGAACAATCGCATTAATGTGGCTGGATGGTGTATTGATGATATCAGAGATGAGCTTGCATGGAGTGATGTTAGGAGGGCTAATATTATCAGCATCAATGGCAGTAATGTTCCAAAAGCAAATAAATGAATTATTTCGCAAATGGGACAACAAAGGGCGCTCCTATAGGATAAATATTTACGGCATACTATTTGCGTTATTGTCATTAGTGTTTATGTTGGACTTTGCGGCAGCACCAGCCAACGCACAGTTTTTTCAACAAGCTCAAGACTGGATTACTAACACTGGTTTCGGAGGTGCGCTCAACCCGGATACTCAGAATACGGTGGTAGGAATTTTCAATATTCTGCGGATCTTGTTTTTGTTGTATATAGCGGTGTCTGTGGTCAACGTGATTCAAGCAGTCAGAAGAGATGAAGACTGGGCGAGTGCAGCCAGAACGCCATTGATTATTCTAGTTGGTGTATTTGGAGCCGACTTTTTAACAACATTAATTACCTGATACCAGTTCGCAATTCGCAATTCGCAATTCGCAATTCGCAATTCGCAATTCGCAATTCGCAATTCGCAATTCGCAATTCGCAATTCGCAATTCGCAATTCGCAATTAGTAACAATTAATAATTATTAATTAGTTTACGTAGTGAATAACTTAATTGCTAACTGTGAATTGATAATTTGTTTGCTATGCAAGCAAATTAATTGCGAACTGCGAACTTGTACGCTCGCGTCCTGCCCTGAGTTTCGACGGGAGCGGTAATCGAGCGAAGCCGTTCACGCACTTCGTCTTTGAAGGAGAAGGGCGTAGCCTCTCCAAGAGTTGTATTGTCAATTGGTATAAGAGGATGTTGCCAGAAAAAAAATTCCGTGTAGTGAATCAAAGCTTAGGAACGCAACCAAAAATAGGGCCTTTGCCAGCAGAGCAAATATTCCCGTGGTTAGTAATAACAATAGGGTGCATATTTGGATTTTACTATATGTTGAATTTAGGATGGTTAGCAACGCTATTTGCATCATTATGGGGATGTGCAACATGGTGGTTTGTATCGAGCAATAAAAGTTTTTTAGGAAAATTTGTAGGTACACCACGTATCAGTAGAGGATATATGTCCTTTGATTCATTAATTAATCATGCTACCCAAGGAAATAAAGATAATAATAAAAGTCGGCGTAGGGTAATTAAGAAAACAATCAGATAAACTAAATCAGTGATTAAAATTGAATAAATTTTAAAAAGATATATTTAAATTTAAATAATATTCCAGAAAAGCCATGACTAAAAAATTAGATAAGTTAGGGAAGAAAACATTAACGTTGACCCCATTTGAAGATGTGGTAAACCTAGCAGGGATATGCGAAATGGAGTTAGGAGGGAGAAAAGGAATAGGAGCATTAATTATTCAACAAAAAGAAAATATCCAAATAAAATTCGCCTTTGATTGTTTGGGAATCCACCCAAACTTAGCAGCAGAACAAATAGTACCAATATTTGAAGGGATAGAGGGGGGATTAAAAGAAATACCTTTAAGAGAAAGACTGACAATACATTTTGGCTCATTTACCTCTGATGAAACAAGACAAAGAGAAATATCTTTAATAGAGGCTCAATGTCCCTTGGAGCCAATAAAATTACTGTTACGTTCTGAAAGAATGCGGCTCAGAAAACTCACACAGTCGGGAGTGAGAAAAAATAAGTTTCTGAGGCTATGGTGTACATATACAGTAGAGTCGGATGAGAAAATAGAAGATTTTGCGGAGATAGGACTCAAGAAGCTGCAAAAAATTTGGTACTCATTTACAGGAGAAATACATTCGTTAAATAAAAATCGGATAGAAAATATATTAAGGAACTCATTCTTAGATGGATTCCAAAGTTGGGAGCAAATAATCTCAAATAAAATGGGGTTGTCAGTAACACCGTTGAGTGCATCAGAAATATGGGGTACAGTATGGGAAATATTTAACAATTCGCTGCCAACGCCTGTTCCTAATCCTTTGAAACTAACTCATCTGGAATTAACTGAAAATCAAACAAGCGATTTTCATATCAGGCATCATCTACTAGAGAATGAATCTTCAGTACCAGTATTTGATAAAAAGTGGATAAAAATCCAGGATAAGTATATTGGGGCATTGAATTTCAGCCAAAAACCAGGGGGGTGGGTAGATGAATATTCTCAATTGCGATACATCTGGGAAGTAATGTCTCGTGAGAAAATTTCGGATACAGAGATAATTTGCCAAGTAAGTAAAGCAAACGAGACAATAACAAAGACAAATTTACAGCGATTAACAAAACAGTCAATCACATCAACGGCGATGTCAACTGATTCTGGCAGTATAGATGTGAAGGCAGGATTAAATATAGAAGAGTCGGTAGAAGCACAACGCACACTATACAAAGGAAGTGCGGTATTACATACAGCAGTAGTGTTCTTAATACACCGAAAAAATCTGCCACAACTAGATGAGGATTGCCGATATTTAGCAAGTTGCTTCTTGCGGCCAGCAGTGATAGACAGAGAAACAGAGTATGCGTGGAAAGTATGGTTGCAAAGTACGCCGATTGTTTGGGAGGCATTATTAACCAAACCCTTCAACAGGAGGTTGATGTATTTCACATCGGAGTGCCCTGGGATAACACCGCTAATTCGCACAGCTACAGGGGATAAAACAGGATTTGAGCTAATAGCCGCAGAAGGAGGAACACCAGTACATCTAGACTTATATCAAAATCACAAAAATCTGGCAGTGTTTGGGACAACACGAAGCGGAAAGTCAGTGTTAGTGGCAGGAATATTGACCCCAGCGATAGCCCAAAATATACCAGTAATTGCCCTAGATTACCCAAAACCAGATGGGACATCAACCTTTACAGATTACACCCGATTATTAGGAGCAGATGGGGCTTACTTTGATATAGCTAAAGAATATAACAACTTGTTTGAGTTACCAGACTTACGCTCAATGAATGAAGAAATCATCAAAGAGCGGATGTCAGATTTCAAAGAGTTTTTGAAATCAGTGTTGATGACGATGATTATAGGGACGAACTCAATAGGAGTGAGTTTTTCGATGGTGTCAATCATCGAATCGTTGTTATCGTTAGCACTACAAACATTTTTTAATGATGAAGAAATAAAACTGCGATATCAAGCAGCATTAAGAGCAGGAATAGGCACTCCACAATGGCTAGATACACCAACACTCAAAGACTTCTGCCAATATTGCTCACCAGGATACATAAATCTAGATTCATTATCTACAAGTAGCACGGAAGTAACCCAAGCATTAGGGCATATACAGATGAGATTAAAGTATTGGCTATCGTCTAAAGTAGGGCAATCAATCTCGTCGCCTTCAAGCTTTAGGGCTGATGCCAAATTACTGGTATTCGCACTGAGAAACCTATCTAGTGATAGTGATGCAGCCATTCTCGCGTTGAGTGCTTATGCGGCGGCACTGCGTCGCGCTTTAAGTTCAAAAGCTTCGATATTCTTTCTGGATGAAGCACCGATCTTATTCCAGTTTGATGCGATCGCTGATTTAATTGGACGCTTGTGCGCTAATGGTGCAAAAGCAGGGATTAGGGTAATATTATCAGCCCAAGAGCCAGAAAGTATATATCAAAGTAAGTCAGCGCAGAAAATATTTGCGAATATCACTACCCGATTAGTAGGGAGGATACAGTCATCGGCAATCGACCCATTTGTGGAGAGATTTAAGTATCCTTATGAAATTATTAGTAGGAATAGTACAGAATCTTTTTATCCCAAGAAATCCGGGATTTATTCTAGTTGGCTGCTAGATGATAACGGCAAGTTGACATTCTGTCGTTATTATCCGGCTTACTGTTTATTAGCGGCGGTAGCGAACAATCCAGCAGAACAAGAACTCAGATATGTATTCCTCAATAAATATAACAATAATCCCTTGTTGGGATTATACAAATTTAGTGAAGATTACGTGCGAATGATTTGTGGGCAAGAATTATCATTAGAAGCAAAACAATTGTTAGAACAAGCTTTAATTAGGGTATCGTAACCATGAATAAAATAAGAGTTAAAGTTATTTTATCTAGTACATTTGTGCTGATAATAGTATCGATTAGTTTTCCAAGTTATGCGTTTGGAGTATCGATTTCTAATTGGATAAATTCGATATTAAGTGACATCAAACAGGAGTACAGCAGATTAGAAGGAGAAGTACAGCAAAAAATTGAGGATTCATGGGCAAATATATCAACAGATGCGAAAGAAGCAATTCAATCGGCTATAGGAGAGATGGGAACACCAGACCCACAAAAAAGTACGGATGAGTTGAAAGCTAGATTAAAAAATAGCCGTTCTATATCAGAAACTCAGACATTGACTCAACGTTTAGAACGAGATATAACTCGTGCATCAGTCACATCGACTTTAGGAGAAGAAGGACAAAAAGATACCAAAGAAAAAATTGAAGCCACTACGCAAATATCACAAGAAGCGCAAGCACTGGCACAACAAGCACAATCATTAGATGCTTCACAAGACATTCTGAAAGTGCTGGCGGCACAAAACGCTCAGATAACATCAGCAATAACACGCTTTCATGCTGATTCGCTAGCTTCACGACAAGATGCGTCCCAAACAAATCTAATGCTGTCTCAAGTGGCAGAAAATATGGCTAATTCCACCACAAAAGAAGAACTTAAGACAACAGGACAAGCGTCTTTGACTCAGGAATTAGTATTTATGTCTGTGCTAGATCCGGCGAGAGAATAAATAACTAGGAATGTAAGGGTGTGGGGATGTAAGGAAAGAGTTAATTGTTTTTATTTCCTAATTCAAGAATTAGAGCTAATAACAACTTACCAAAAAAATTATATCCTGAGAGCAATAAATGGGTTTTTAGTTGTTTGAGAAAACCCTATGCTACGTATAAGAATTGAACAGAATCACCACGAGTTTTTTTAATTTAAGCATATACAGTACATCCTCTACACCCTTAAATTATGTTTTATATATACGAGAAAATAAGATGTTAGTATATTTATTTAGTCAGATACTTGATGGTGTAATTTCTAACGATAATTTAGCGGATAGAGCGGCTCAAGTATCTATTGGAGTATCTCAAGGATTTAATGAATTATGGCAAGAAGTATTAGGAGGACAACTGTATGGTTCTCTTTGTACGGTGGGAACGCTATTTGCGGTTACTACCTTGGGATTTTATATATTGGAGTGGACAAAACAGGTATTAAATAATGAAGAGCAAAGGGCATTTAGCTCATTTATATGGCCATTGCTAGTTGCAACGCTGTTAATGAATAATGGGCAACTGTTAGGGAAAACGACAGTTACAATCAAAGATTACATCAATAATGTCAACAACTACGTACTGACCAGAACAGCCGTAGGAGTAGATTTAAGATCAGCATACTCAAAAGCAATGGGAGTAGCAGCAGTCAGAGCAGCGATAGGTAGGGAAATTGAAGCTTGCCGGACATCGCAACTTTCTCCACAAGAAACAGTACAGTGTTTGGAGCAGGCCAAGCAGACATTATCAAAGCAATATCCAGAGTATTTCAAAGCCGAAGGCCCATTCGCCTGGTTAATAGACAGAATAGACACAATAATCAGTGCGCCACAACAAGCGATTCAATCAGGGGCAAATCCGATTCAAGTATTGTTATCCCCCTTTAGTGCATACGTGGGTTCAGTAGTAGCCGAAAATATCACCAATATATTGGTGGGATTATCAGGAGCATATCAGTGGGGGATTGAGTTAACAATGCTGCTGTCGGCTTATCTAGGCCCATTAGCGGTAGGGGGTTCGTTGTTACCCTATGGAGCGAAACCGATGCTGGCATGGTTGACGGGGTATTTTTCAGTGGGAATAGCCAAACTGGGCTTCAACATCATCGCTGGATTTGCGGCGGAATTAATTGCTAATTCTCGCGCAGATCAACCACTGTTTTTCTTGTTTACAATCGGGATTTTTGCACCAGCGCTCTCCACAGGTTTAGCGGCAGGTGGTGGAATTGCACTGTTGACTCAGATTAACAAAGCCGCAGATGAAGCGAAAAATTTCGCCTCATCTGTTGCTGTAACGGTAGTTACAGGTGGTGCTGGTTCGGCGGCTAAATTCATTCGTCCCAAATAAACAAGCAACGAAGTAGTGGAACAGGGGGAGGAGGGGGAGCAGGGCAGGGGAGGAGTTTTTTATATCTTGGCTGTTGCTGATTGAAGGTCTTGATTGTCACAGATGAAATTATGTTAAACCTTGTTAATTTAAAAAGTCCTAAATCTAAACCGAAAAACCAACTCAAAAATACTGTCCTCAGTTATGGTTCGTCAATCCCCACAAGGATAGCAATTATAGCGGTGATGGGTTGCTTGATGGGAAGCATTTCTTTGATTGTTCAATTTCTCAACTACGGAGCAATTAGGAGACTAGCCAGGAATGAAATCCCCTCACTGATTCAATTGTCGTCAGGGGAAACAATTTATGCAAAAGCAGTAGAACCAGCCGAACGTTCTGATGAAACAATAAAGCAGTTTGTGTCGGATTCATTTGTGGGGATGTTTAATTGGGATGGATTAGTTCAGAAAAACAATGAGCAAGGTAAATTGATAGTAGAAAGTGATCCTGGGGTAGAAATTAAGGGATTAGACAATAACCCTGCCAGGAAAATTCCTACCAGGGCATACGAAGCAGCATTTACACTATCAGAAAAAGTTGGGTTCCGTGCGGCATTTTTGCGGAGATTATCACAAATGGTAGACCCAGAAGTGTTTAGCTCTAATATGCGAGTAGCGCTGATTCCGCACTACATATCCCCTGCCCGAAAAATTAAAGATGGGAAGTGGGAAATAGATTTCCATTCAACGTTAGTCACTTTCAGAAAACTAGATAATGCTGGGAACGGGATAGCACTAAATAAAACAGTAACCGTAGAAGCTATCACTACCCCACAAAAGCCCCCAGAGAATACTACAGAACTTGCCAAGAAAATTTATAAAATCCGCAAAAGTGGGCTAGAAATAACACAAATAGTAGATTTGAATTTAGGAAAAAGTCGATGAATCAAAAATCTTTAACAGCTGATGAAATAATAAATCTTGATGAAACAGAAAATTTAGATAACGAGAAATTACCCCCTATAGATGAAACAGAAAATTTAACCGAGCATAATTTAGTTACATCACCTTGGTCAAGAATAGGGATAATTGGTGTCCCATTAGGGATTGGCTTTTTAGTGTTTTATTTCCTGTTTAATAACATCATGAATGGGAAACCAACTGCCAATAATCCTAATCAAAACGAGCAAAAATCAACACAAGCAACGGTACAATCAAACGATTCAAATGGGGACGTTTATGCACAGTTGGCTCTGGCGAAACAACAAGAGCAATTAGACAAGATTAATCAACACGAGGAAAAAACGCCAGCCCCAACACAAAAGCCTTCAAAAGGAGAACTCAAACCAGTAGCCAAACAAACTCAACCGGTGCAAGTATCATCTGCGCCACCACCGCCTAGAACTAACTTGTCCCCAGCAACGACTTACTCATCCCCACAGAGAACTTATTTGCCACCAAGGGCATACTCATCACCACAACGTAATCTAGTGGCGGCTTCAACACCAGCCCCTGACCCAATTGCAGAATTAGAACGACTGCGCTCCCTGGGGTCATTTGGTCAAGTGGCTTATGCCAATACCTCAGCAAAGGCAGGCATCACCAATTTAGATACGCAGACCAACACCCAAGACCTACCCTCTCAAACTGATGATGAGCCACCATTGCCTACAACTGAGGATAGTGTAGAAGTAAACAATGGGATAGAAAAGATTAGCCCCCGGTGGTCATCAGTAAAATCTAATGTAAAGGCTAAAAATTACTTGCCAGAGGAAAATCAAGTCCTTCAGGGCAAGCAAGCTCGTTACCTGACAGTAGGAACATTTGCCACTGGTGAAATAGTAACACCCTTAGTCAAGGCAACAAATAGTAGAACAGATATTAGAAACTCCTCCTCATCAACTAACAATAACAATAGGTCTGTTGCGCGACTAAGGCAAGACTGGCGTGACAACCTTGGAGTAGTGGCAATCCCGGCTGGGACTTTATTGGCAATTGAATTAGTGTCAGTAGATGGGGGAAATTACGCCAGTGCAAATGTTCGAGGGTTCATTCTAGATAATACTGAATATCTAATCTCAGCTGGTGCAATATCAGTTGGCGGGGAAGGTGGAAAACCATTGATAGCCCAGAAGTTTCAAGACTTGGGTGGTGGAATTGGGAGGAATGGCTTGTTCGATGGCGCTGTGTCTGCATTGGGGAAGGTGGGTGAAATTATCAACCAACCCGACACCGAGGAAGAATGGTCAGACGATGATGGCAGAACTCGCCGACGCACTAGTGGCAACCGCCGTAATCTTACTGGGGCGTTGATGTTAGGATTTTTCGGACAGGTCAGCCAAAACATGAGTCAACGCAACCAACGTGCTAGTCAAGAGATTACGGCTCGTCCCAATGTTTACTACATTCCCCAAGGGACTCAAGTTACTTTCCTGGTAAATCGCACCTTGGAGTTGGAGTTGCCATGAAAAAACTGATTGGCATACCATTAGCGATCGTCATTGCCTGTAACCCACTCTCCAGCATTGCCGCCCCAGCCCCAGTTGTCCGCACCATCAAACAAACTCAAGCTAGTGGTACTAATGCCAAACTCCAAACAATCAATGTGTGGAAAGGTCACGGAGTGAGCATTTCATTTTATGGGGTGGGTGAAATTATACAGAGAGTATGGATTGACGACCCATCGCAAATTTTGATTGATACAGACAGATGTTTAAAAGGAGTTGACCGTGAGTGTGAAGAACCAGGTGCAGGACTGATTCACTTACGCTGGATTCACAAACTCTCTATTCGTGGTTTGCCAGCAGTCGCAACAACCCACTTAACTATTGTTACCCAAACAAGAGAAGGAGAGCGCAAATCATATCACTTCAGAGTAGCGCCGTCTAATGGCAAACCGCAGTATAGCCAAATAGCGCTGATTAATGACGAGCCTGCATTGGTTACACCACCACCGCGAACATTACAGCCGATCGCACAAACCATAAATACTACTAGACAAATTAGGTTTGGTGTAGCTGTGGCGATCCGAAATAAATTGCTCACTCCATCGTCTCCACTTCATGGTCGCATTGAACAAGTAATTACTTACTTGCTTCAAGGTGATGAATTGTCAACGGCGGCTAATAAAGCAGTAGTTTCGATGGAATTAGTCAATAAATTAATTCAACTTGGTCAAAGTCCATCTCTAAATATATGAGTCAGCAACCAGAGCAATCAAATCAATTTTTATTAGAGCAACAGTCAGAGCATTCAAGCGAAGCTGGTAATAAATATTTGATGTATTTAATGTTGTGTATTTTCCTGAATCATTCCAGACAAATCAATGATGCTCAACAGCAATCAAAATCAGATAAGCAACAATTTAAAAACCAAAAAGATGAACGAACAAGATGCCTGATATTTCTTGGGTTGATATTTTTCTTGTTTATACATAGTTTTTGGAAGTCTGGTCTGCTCAATCAAGCCATTGGTTTGATTATGCCCAAAGCCTCGGCACAAGTTTCTGTTGTTCAGTCATCCAGTGGGTTTGTACCTGATTGGTCACGTTTACGTTTTAGTAACATGATTATCTCCACCAGTGGTAGTGTCAGCTATCCCGGAACAAACGGTACGGAAACTAGAAGCTGGAGTGCTGGACAAAGTATTGGTGAAATTATGGAATTAGGTGACTTTGAAAGCCCGGAATTATCCATAGAAAAATTGAACATCTCAACTATTGCTAATGTACAAGGAATCAATTTAAGTCAGCAAAGGCTAGATGATTTCCAACTAACAAAATGGCAGAAATTATCTGATTTAGTAAAAGCTGTTCCTGGTTTGGGAAACAGAAGCGTCACAAGTGTTAGACCCATCCGTGATTTTGCCAGTCGATTTGGAATTAATTTTGGCACAATTGCTAATGCTAGTCGTAATTCTATATTGCGTAATATCCAAATTGGAAGCAGGATTAATTTAAAAAATTACTCACTAACTTCTATTCCAAATATCCAAAACACAGCAATTAACAAGTTCGCAAATTGGCAAGACTCAAAAATTAACGGTGTACCAGGATTATCAAACTTGACTTGGGATAATTTTCCGGGGCTGTCGAATGTTGACTTATCTTTTGTTGGTCAGGTTGACCTTGTACTAAGAGATATTGAGGCTAACCGCATTCGCTCGATCTCCGGGAGCTATCAACAAGGGTTTAACGTACCCTGTCTTCAAGACAATTGCGCTCATGCAGAGATGGCAGGCATTGGTAGAACAACAGGTACACAGTGGATTTCAGGCAAAGTTCAGAAGGTTAGGGGTGGGTTTGGTGTTTTGAGAGGACTGAACGGCGGTCTTGAGCCTACGGGTAGAAATCCCTTTGGTTCGGCTTTTAAACAAGTGGTTTGGAATATTGATGAATCAACGGGATCTATGGAAAGTGCAATGTTTTTTAGAATCTGCAAAACCATCCCCTTCGTTGGTCGCACCTGTTCGCCATATTTTATTGGGCCTGTCCCGTTCATTGAGTATCGGGAAAAAGACCCAATTATTTTTGGTCAACCATCAACGCTCCCAGATTGAAGAAGAAGTCAGAAGACAGAATTCAGAATCACAATCGGTTGGGGATTCAAACCCCAACCAATTGTAGACGGTGGGGATTTGAGTCCCTTTACTCAGGAGCTTTTTCGTTCAGGAGTCATTCTGGCTCCTGACTCCTGACTCCTGAGTTCTTTTGTTAATTTTCTAGAAACAGTAGAATGATTCACTCAAAAATTCTTCAAGGATGCCCAATTATACTTTGTGATAGTCAATATCCATCACAAATCGAAATAGCCACTTATGCACTAAGTCAGGGGTATAGCGTACATATTTTTGCCCCAGGATTTCTGGAATCAGAAGTATGTAATTTACTCTTACTTTTGAGGGACAGTAGCGATGCTGAAACTGCTCGTCAAATTTCTACTGTTATTAATAAAAACTTCTGCCTCTTGAACAACAGTAATGAAAATGGTTTCTTTGGGACTTCTGAAGATCAATTAACCCAAGCTATCCTCATGTTGACTCTTGAATTTGGCTCCTTTGCAGATGTCATGACTGCTGCTGCCATTCTCAAGAGCGAACAAATGGTGAAACGTCTAATGGCTGCTGACCTCAATCCTTGGATAAAGATGGCTTTTGGTCAATTATTCAGTTGTGGTAGTTCATCAGAAACTGCTGCCAACATTGTTTCTAATACTTATGCAATGTTTAATCATTTTATGACATCACAGAGCATAAGCTGTTTGATTGGAAAAACAACTCTTCCACAAGAAATTAAGCGCAAACAGTTAATATTTTTTGGATTCAATCGGGAACTTAATCAAGCTGTTGCCCCTTTAATCTGGAGTGTTTTGCTGTTGCTTTTAAGTAAGCATATTTCCGAAAATAATGAATGTTTCACCCTAGCTTTAGACCCTTCGTCTAGAAATTATTTAACTAAATTTGTTACCTCTAGTAGACAAGTTTTTATTAACAACTTAGCTCAAATAATTATTTTACCATCAAGCCGAACTAAACCAGAAGAATTTGATTGGAGTGCGTATAAAGATATTGAAACATTTTCTTTTATTAAAGAGTTTGAAGCTAGGGCGAGACTTGTAGAGCAAAAATTTCCCAGACCTAAATAAAATGAGAAGTAGCATTCAATCACAGTTGATTATAACTAATCAACCATTTCGGGTTGAGCAATTACAAAATCCTAATCATGAGATAGGCAAGTATACACATCACTTTCTCACACCTAATGGACTGGCACTATTAGGGGCATTAGGAGTTTATATAGTAATGAAAATGTTGTTAGGAGATGGTTCTAACAAGAAAAAAATAGCTACTAGCTATTGGGGAGGAAGTAAAGAAACCACAAAAGCAAAGAAGAAAGCACTTCAACAGATAGCCAATCCCAAATGTGATAGTGCGGCACTTTACATTGGTCGGCATCAATTTAAAGGTACAAAAACTTCTAAAGATAGTAAAGTAATCCCTTTATACGTACCAGATGCACAAAGGGGAACAGCAGCGATTGGCGCACCGGGAAGCGGGAAAACATTCAGTGCGATTAACCCGATGATTTATTCCGCAATTGAGCAAGGGTTTGGCATCGTATTATACGACTTCAAGTATCCGTCGCAAGCCAAAATTGCTGCGTATGCTAAATCAACTGACTTTTCACGGGAAGTCTTCAAGCCTCGAAAAAACGTGACTTTTTCTACAGCCTAATTGTCAATAGCTTTAAGTTAATGAAAATAGCTAACGGAAAAATCAGGGTTTGGAAAACCCTCAAAATGGCCTTTTCCACATGCCGTGAAAAGTCAGGCTAAATCAAAGGGGTATGACGTACACATCTTTGCACCGGGATTCCCTGAATCAGAAGTATGCAATCCCTTAGATTTTTTGCGAGATTCAGGTGATGCGGAAACAGCAAGACAACTGGCAACAGTAATAAATAAGAACTTCCGAATTTTAAATAATAGCAATGAAGATGGATTCTTTGGGCCGTCAGGGGATCAGTTGACCCAAGCCATATTAATGTTAACCAAAGAGTTTGGTGAAATGGCAGATATAATGACGGCGGCGGCAATACTATCGTCGGAACAAATGATTAACCGACTGATGGCGGCTTCACTCAACCCGTGGATAAGAATAGCGTTTGGTCAATTGTTCAGTTCTGCCGCTTCTGAAAAGACGGTTGCTGGGATTACAGCCACCGCTAGCTTAATGTTTACTCGTTTTATGGCGAAAAATACCTTGGGCTGTTTCATCGGTAAGACAACTTTACCTTTGGAAATCAAGCGTAAACAAATGATCATCTTCGGCTTGGATCGGGAGCGACGAGATGCTGTTTCTCCCCTGATGACCAGCATTTTACACATGACTATTGCACGGAATATAGCCTCGAAACGAATTGACTCCGGGCCGTTAATCGTTGCTTTGGATGAATTACCGTCTATTTATCTGCCTGATTTATATAGATGGCTGAATGAGTCGCGTTCTGAGGGGTTCTGCGGCATTCTGGGCTGGCAGAATATGGGGCAGTTGGAGAAGAACTACGGTAAAGAAGTAGCGAAAACTATCCTTGGGGCTTGTAGTACCAAATTTGTTTTTAATCCTGGTGAAAATGAATCAGCACAATTATTCTCCAGCTTTTTAGGAGATGAAGAAATTAAGTACAAGCATAAGAGTAGGTCAACTGGGGGAGGTAAACCTAGTACTACAGTTAGCGAACAAGAAAAAACTAAAAAGCTATTTGAATCAGCACAGTTTCTCAAATTACCATCGGGAAAATGTGTATTTATCAATCCAGCTTATGCGAACAAAGAGGAAGGTTCAGTGCCTCTACTGAAAAGTATTAAAATTCCCCAAACGATACTACTGCTTGAAGAATATAATCAACAGCAATGGGATAAGTTAGTAGTAAAAATGGCAATTAAAAGCACTCAAAAAACTCCAACTCAGCAAGATTTAGATATAAGAATTAGAGAAGTAGACCGGAAGCTACCCATACCGCAAGAACCAGTAGAGGCAGGAGTTGAAGCATTACCCGTTGATGGGATGAGAGCAATTTTGTAGGAGGAGTGGAAATGCTAATTATTGAATCTTCTCTTGCAGATTTTCAAATAATTAATAAATTAGATATAAAGCAACAAAGACTAATGGCAAATTTAATAAATGTTAGTGAGACTACCCCGTACATTGTCAATGCGTTTAATAAGCGGTCTAAGCTCAGACCAAGGCTGAAGAAATTTGGAATATATGTCAAGCTGATATTGAAAGACCTACAGAATTTATCTCAAGAAAAAAGTTATCAGCAAGTGCTAGATAGTTATTTAAAAGATATAGGCTGGAACGACTTGCAATATATAGCATTTATTACTTATGGCTCGAATTATGCTCAAATAGAAATTATTTTAAATCGCGTGATTTCAAAGACAAACATTATAGACTTGAAGTGCTTAAAAGTAAGTACAAGACAGTATAAAATCCTGTATAAAGCATATACAAAGATGTGTAAGTAAATCGGTGTAAATGCAAAAGCAACTGTTTTTGACACAAAGATAAATAATCATTGGTTAATTTTTAAATAATTCCTATGTTTGATGAACGAAGTGTCAATTTAATTAATAATTACACAGTGCTGCCATCTAAAGAATTAGACAATACACTCAAGATTTGGAAAGAAGCAATCGTTCCATTAATAGAAGCAGCAATGGAGCGATTGCAATACGAGTGGGACAAACAAGCAAAAATCGAGATCGGTTATAATACATTTGTACTGTCACAGGATGAGTCAGGAGCTTACGTGTGGTCAGAGATTGATCCATTAGCTGACATTGAATGGGACGAGGAGGCTGATTTAGAACCAGAAGAATCAGCCCCCTCGTCAACAGTACAAACAGAACAAACTCCCTCAAGCTCAACCTCTCAAGCAGAAGAATCAGCCACCGTATCAACACCTCAAGTAGAACAAACTCCCTCAAGCTCAACTCCTCAAGTACAGACATTGCAGGAGAGCGAAACAATTTCCATTCCTTCCCCAGAACATATAGACCCTGAACACTGGCATGAAATAGTAGTAAAAAGTGCTGTTAACCCGGAGATCGCCGCCCTTAATTTCACAAGCTTGCACCACGATTCGGTTGAAGGTGCAAACCTTGCTTGGGAATACTTGATGTATAGCAAAAGTCTTGAACGGCGTAACGATGGACGGCTGAAGAATATAAAGACATATTCGCATATTGAGCAAGGGGGCTGGTGGTGTAGCGCAGGTGTAGATCCGCGCTCATTTCCGGATCTCAAGCCAGGAGAAGTACCACAACAAAAGCTTTGGGGTTGCTTGAAACCCAACCACAAGAGAGAAAAACCTGAGCAAAAGAACAATTCTCAAAGTTATTTTAAGTTCCTTCAAGACGATAAACAGTCTCCCAGTCCTGACGAACACTCGAATAAACCAAAGGAATTTATCAAATATGAGCATCCGCCAAAAACACCATTGAGTGTTTTCTTGCTGGATGTACCAGATGATATTGCTAATGTAATTTATCAAAGGGCAGGTGTTACACCAAGCGAGTGCGATCGCCGCAGTGGATTTTGGTACTGTGTATGGAAACACAATGTACCCATTATTGTGACAGAGGGAGCCAAAAAAGCTGCCAGCATATTGTCACAGGGTCATGCAGCAATAGGTTTACCAGGGATAAATGCTGGCTATCGGACTAAAGATGAGCAATCTAATCCAATTCCAACACAGTTACGTGAAGAATTTGCGATGTTTGCTACTCCTGGTAGAGATATGAAATTTTGCTTTGACCACGATACGAAGCCAAAAACTATTGTCAATGTTCATAAAGCTTTATTAAAAACAGGGTTATTACTGCAACAAACCGGGGTTGATGTTAGCGTGATCAGCTTGCCAGGGCCGGATAAAGGTGCGGATGATTTTATTGTCAACAATGGCAGCGAACAATTTCAGGCTTTAATAGACCAAGCTCAATCTTTAGAGGAATGGTACAAAAGCAATCCACCGCCTGATTTAAGATTTTTTATCAAACTGAAAAATGGACAAGTCTTGAATCTGTATGAAAAGCAGTCTGACGGAACTGTTACATCAAACCCGGCTAACTTAGCAAAGGAACAAGTTGCACAGGCTATTCCTCAACTTTCCAAACCGCTAGAAGCACAATCACAAAACGAAGCGACAAAGCAAGGCGAACAAGGACAGCCCGATGAGAAAGCGGGAAATGTACAGAGTTCTTTAACGCCACAAGTTTCCAATACACAAAACTCCAATCCTGTTCAATTCCTAACTAATAATCAATATTGGGCAGCACGACAAGACGTACCAAATTATGCCCTAACAATTCCCAGAAAATTATTAGTAGAGAAAGAAAATAAAGATATTGCCAGTGCTGCCAAACAACTTCTAGATAATTACGCAGTGGAATTAGACGATGGCAGCACGGTTTACAGAGGTGAAGCTTTTAGTATCAGGAAATTTCGTGATACCTATAGCATTCACCGTGCTGATGATGAAAAAAATAGCTATTTTTCTAATCCACTAATGCAGTTTGAGATTGATAAAAAAGGAAAAGCAGTAATTACCAAAAAACCGGAAAAAATGCTCATGGTAGAGCGTCAGGAATTCCTAAAAGTGAATAATAACTTCAAATCAGTAGAGGAACTACCATCATTTTATGAAGATGCGATAACGCTAAAAGCTCAACTAGGTTCTTTAGCTCCACTAGGTACTCAAGCAGTGATTAAAAGGTTAGAGATAACTGAAGTTTCTCAATTGTTGAGCTACTCATTGAAAACTGCAAAATCTCAACATCTACAAATAGGAAGTTACCGAATTAAAGCCCAAAGTAATCAGTCTACTGGAGAATCATTCGTTAAGCTTTTTAAAAAAGAAAAAGATGGGCTGGATAGACAAGCTGTTAAAATTAACTTAAAAACAAATGAAGCGACTATAATGCAACTGTCTCAACAAGATATAGAAAATCTGAGATTAATAGCAAAAAGAATACAGTTAGAATACAGTCATCAAGACCAAGAGATTCCTAATTATATTCCCACTCCATCCGGGCAGAATTCGGCTGTGAAAACAACACCTCAAAATGTTATGTTAGATAATTTTTCACCCTGGCAACTCAACACAAAACATCGTCCGCCTAAACGTCACAATAATAAATCCTCATCTTTTGACATAGAGCTATAATTATTAGCATTGAACTCCTACAGTTCAGAAGGCAGAAGGGAACCCACGTTTAAAAACGTGGGATTGAAGTAAGGACGCCTTGTGTCTCGTGGCACTTTCCGCTCGACACAAATTTTTTTATACTAGTGGGCTTTAGTCCCACAACTAAAGTTTTTTATTAATACTTCTTTCCTTCTGCCTTCTGCCTTCTGCCTTCTGCCCTCTGCCTTTCTTTGTAAAATCTATGGAAGCCAAACAAGCCTCAACATTAGAGAAAATTAGAGCAATAAATCCAGGTGGTATCTCAGATAATATGATGGCGGCGAGATTGTCTCGTGTACTCAATCAATCCACTACCCAACAGGAAATATCGATAGATTCTCGTCAGGATTCAGAGCCGAATCGTCAAGCCAAAGTCCGAGAAGAATTAGGACAGCTATTATCAAAGGGAAATATTGAAGAATATAGACAACAGCTAAAAGCGCAATATATAAAGCAGTATTTAAACTCATTTGGTTTAGAGGAAACACAATTACAAGAATCCCAAGCAAACCAGAAATTAATTACTCAGCTTCAACAATTAAGAGAAATTCAAAAGGCTGCATTACCTTCTACTGAAAAAAGTAATAGTTTTTCTAAAAAGCTAATCGAACTAAAAACTAATCTTAAGGAACAGACACAAAATCAAGAGCAAACTCAGAAGTCATTCATTAGGGTAGTTCTCGATAAAATAATTACAAAGGGTAGAAGCCTGGGTAATCAAATTAGTGCATTTGAAAATGAGGGTTATAGAGCTTTACTTAAAGTTGAGAATACTAAGCAAATTCTCAGCATAGACCGTAAGCAACCACAGCCAAACCAATCCAATCCCGCATTTAAAGCTGAAAAATTAGGAGCGAGTGACTTTCAGATTTTAAAAGATAATCTTTCAGAGCAAGAGACTCAAGATATAGTGGCTAATAATCAGCAGCGACAGCAACAACCGCCGCAAATAGAACTACCACAAAAGCAAATTCAGCCGAAACGGGATTTCAATAAAGGGCCAGAGCTTGACTAATTAAAATATCCCACCCACGCACCCCATAAAAAACCAGAAACCAGCAATAAACGTTTTGCTGGTTTATTGATTTTTGTAAAGGGCGAAATAATCGCAGCTAACACGATGTAAAATGCGGACTCCAAAAAATCAGTCTCTAATGAGGCGATCGCTATGATAATTAAGCAGATAAAGATGCCAATTTCTACAAAATCTTCGGCTTTATCTAGCACAGTTTTGGAGCCGCGCATATTTTTAACCTAGCTAGTTTGATTTTCTGATTTTAACTACACAACGTCCATTTAATCGAATATCCTTTCGACAAAATTCAATATCTGCTTTATTGTCAATGATTAGTTTTCGAGCGTCTTTACCTTCAGAAGATTTGGCCCACTGTAAAAGCTTCAGGTCATTGACTGTAATCCCATCGGAGTTGATGCCCACATAGTTAGCAATCACAGTCCAAGTAGTGGCACTCCCAACCAAAGCACCAATCGCAATCATGCTACCGAGTATGCCGCCAATTGCCCAAATCCCCAGCTTGGTTTTACCAATTGTTGGTGCTTCTACAGGCAGAGAAATTGTCGGTTTGAGTTTTGGAAGTTCTTCTTTAAGACTTGCTTGTACAGCTTCAGTAATAATAGCGTGTTGCATCAGTTGTGCGGCTTTGGTGGCATCAGTGAGCTTTTTGTCCATCATCAATGCCCCAGATTCCATAAGTGCTTCCATCTGGGTAGGAAATTGAATCATCATTTCCTCAAAATTCCCCAGGATGCTCATAATTTGAAACATCGGATCTTTGGGGTCAAACCCTATTTCTTCGGAAAGTTCTCGAATTCGTTCAATTTCGGTTTCTGTATATTTAGAAATCGTCATGTCCAGACTCCTGCTGTTGGCGTATCTGTAGCAGCCCTAAGTATTCGGAGGCTAAAGAATTAGACTCAATAGATTGATAAAAACTGTTAAGCCATTTGTAAGTGTATGCTCTATAGACAGAAAAAATCTTGAGGTTATCCCTGACTTGTGAGTAAGGTAAGCCAATGCTTTCGATAGCTTCATAGCTGTATTTATTCAATCCAGACAAAGCAATATCTGTTCCACTCACATCTATGAGCTTGGGATAACCTGAAGTTTGATAAAGTTTGAACAGTTGATCAAAGTGTTGGTTTTTAACCACAACATAATCAGCCTTATTTCCAGCAAAAGCTAGAAGTTGGGACAAATACTCAACGCAATCTAATCGGTGTGAAATGGGTTGTACAAAAGTCAGCCGCCAGTTAACCTTGCCCAAAATTTTAAACAAGTTTACTTTGTCAATGTAGTTGCAAATACTATCTATGTGTTGTCCTGGCATATCAACAGCTAGAGCATCATAGCCATTGCGAAGTTCTTCAATGACCCAATCAGTGCCTTCATCAAAATTGATGCTCTCAACCGGAAGGAGACATTTATATGGTTCTAACCTTTTACGGTTGTCGTGATCGTAGGCTCTCAATCGGTATCCCAGTGAGCAAAACAAGTCAATCAACAAGCGCATTACTGTAGACTTGCCAACGCGAGAATCGCCCACAGTCATAATCAAGCGTTTAGGATTCGGACTGTAAGTTGGCATCAGCTAACCCCAGCAAGTGTTTAGCTGGCTCAATAGATTTTTTAAAGTTCTCCATCCATTTCTCAACTCGACCTTGAACAGACAGTTTCTTGCTTTGTTCTATACCCTTAGAAAAAGGTAAATTATTCTCATCAAGATAATCATAAGCGTGTGCAATCAAATCTGGCAGATAAATTTCTGGGATTGATTTGTTAAGCTTTTTAAGTTCTTTAACTAATGGAGCATTGTCATACCTCTCAAACCTATCTTTTTCTCCAAAAAACAAATTCTTGACAACAACGTAATCTACCCTATCCCCACAAAAATCTCGCAAATGAATAAATTGGTTAACCGAGTCCTTCGTGCGATTAATTACAGTAGCCATTGTGACTCTCATATCTAGCTTATTCTGTACCATTTTGAAGAAGCCCATTTCTTCCTCAAAGGAGCGAAAAAACTGAATTGATTGCGGTGGTAATTCTAGTAAAAATAAAGACTTACTAACAAAAGTAACAGGTTGTTCATCTTTGTCGAGTGAGTTAATCATGTCTGGATCTGATGATTTAATTACATCATTGTTGAGGGAATTGATCTCGTTCTCCTCCGGTGGGTAAATTAAGTCTTTGAGTTCATCTAACAGAGAAATATCAGCTTCTCCCCTTCTAAAGATATCTAAGGGCATAACAGTACATTCCGTTTCGTAGAATCGTTTGATTTGTGGGTTGGACATATCAGCATCAAACGCTGCAAATTCTTGTTTAGTATCAAGGTAAGTTTGGATCATCGCTCTAGAAAAGGTGGATTTTCCCACACCGCCCTTATCTCCAGTCACAATCACTAATCTACGGCTGTTGGTAGAGGTTGCGTTATTGGTATTGTTTGTCATTCTTTTTTTGCCCATCTCATGGGAACCTATTGATGAAAGTATTGTATCGAATTTATTTAATCCAAATCAGGATAAAGAATAGCTAATTTAAATTTCAATATCCTGCTGTGACGAAAGTTTTTGTTGTTGAAAGTAAAGTTTTTCTACAAGTTGTTCATTCCAATCTTTACCTTTGGCTTTGCTTATGACCGTAGTTGCATTCTTCAATAGATGGCCAATAGTCAGGGCAGTTTCATGACCCCAAGCATCATTATCAAATGCCATTTCTACCACCGGGACTGTTGAAAGAAAATCTACTGGTAGACTTTTGGGATTATCTACTGCTAAATACATTGTTCGTTGTTGCACTATTCCTTTATAGGCTTTCAATTCAAGCGTGGCGAATGATAACGCCTCAATCGGAGATTTACACAGCACTGCTCTTTCTACCTTACCTTGAGCTTGGCCTCCTAAGTGAAAGTAAAACCAGCTATCACTCCGCTTTGTACCTTTGTGGTAGCCCTTAAAAGTATTATTCTCTCCCTTTGTCCCTCTCAAAAACGCGCCATTAGTTTGATCATCGAAATTCCGCATAACAAATACAGCATTTTGATGAGCATCAGCATAAATTAAACCCCGTTGATATAGAGCTTGTACAAAATTGGGTGGCATACCCCGTTTACTCGTTAAGTATTGAGCAACTTCTGACCAGAGGGCTTTATCTTCAACTGGTCGCTGGAATTTTGGACAGGGTTGGGAGTGAATAATCTCATTTGTCAGATTGAGTGAATGGGCGATCGCTGCTTTTTGGACTCCAGTTTCACCAAATGATTCATATAACCACGCGATCGCTTGGTGAAAATTGCAATTATTAACGTGCATGACCAAATCAATTGCACCACCACCGCCCCTCTGTTGTTGAGGAGCGAAGTCGTAAAATTTGGAGCTATTAATACTAATGATGTGTCCATAGCCCTTCCATCGCCCATCAACAGAATCTAACCCTAACGCCCAGGACACATCAGCTAAAGGTAAATCGCGCAGTAAGTCAGCCTTTTGTCGCCATTCTAAGTTCTCATGTTCTAGGTAGGCAATTTGCCCTTCCATCTTCTGCCGCAATTTTTCTGAGGCAATTGACGAGGCGGATGCCCGTTTCTCCAACTGGATAATTCGTCGTCGGTCAGCCAATTGGTGATCTAGTTGTTGAATGCGTCGGTCGTTCTTGATGCGTTCAAGTAATTCCTGGGCTGTTTCTCCTGGCAAGGGCGCAAATCGCTCCAATTCCAAACTTAGGGGGTGAGAGTTGACCGCCTGATAATATTCTTGAACCTGAATATGTTTGGCTTTTGAGCCTTTAACTCCCCGTTGGATGCCTAAAGGAGCGAGTGCAACCGCATAACTATCTTGAAGTTGCGACATTTTCAGCCGTCCCTGTGCCACAGAACCACCGAACATCTCCTTATAACTGAGACGCTTGGTTTTTTCGTTGACTGGCACGATATAGGCATGAATGTGTGGGGTTGATTCATCCAAGTGCAATTCGGCTCTGACACACTTATCTCCATACTTTTCTATTAACCATTTTTGGGAAGTATTGCTAAAATCCTGCATCTTCTCTTCGTTCCAAGTACCCGCCATTGATAGGTCATCAGGACGAAAGTATTCTGGGCTTGCACTCAAAAATATTTCACTGCACAGCACTGCGTCTTTTCTGGGCTGGTAGTTTGTCTTTGATTTTATCAGTTCCTTAACTACTTCTTCGAGCGATCGCTCATCCTCTGCTCCAATCAATCGGATATTTTGTTTCGTTGGATCAGCATTGGGAGTATCCTGAAGTCGGGCAGTATGTTTTTCACTTCCCCCAATATTTCCGAATGATTTTAATTTCTCGACTCGTAGTATTGCTAACGCTACCATTGATTTATTCTCGTTGCAACGAGTGTCTTTGAAAAACTTCCGCGCTCCCGGCAGGGCGAACTACTTTTGCGTCCTGAGCGAAGCGAAGGATGGCGAAGCCACCCCGCAGGGGCGCGAAAGTAAAGTGAGTATACCTTTATCCTAAACTACCCGAAAACCCTCTTTTTCACACCACCTCTGCACCACCTCTGCACCACCTTTACACCCCCTGCTTTTTTGGCTCCAACTCGAATTTTTTGGCTTTTCACACCACCTCTGCACCCCCTACACACCACCTCTGCACCCCCTTTACACCCTAGTAATTTATTTGTGTGTTTTAATACGCATATACTTAAGTAAACGATTATGGTAGAACAACAAAATAAGAAAGTTGAACTTCCGAGGTTCAAACGTAGTACCTCAACTTGGGAAGGCAAAGTCATCGAATATTTGTTAGCTTATCCTGGGAAAACTGCTGTTGAGTTAACTGGGGAAGCCCTTAGTGCTTACTATCTGGTTGAGGCTTTAGAGGGTAAGGTCAGCGATGACGAATTTCGGAAAGCTTGCCGGGAAGCTGCTGAAAATCTCTCAAAAAAGTTGGCTTCGATTCAAAGAATGGCCGGGTTGAATACAATTACATCAGTACCTTCTTTTACACAACCAATTCCAGAAATTAAACAACTAGGTTCCCCCCCTCCTCAGCAGCAGGAACAAGAAGATGATGAAGACATCTGGAATATGGATATACAGATTTCAGAAGAAATGATGGACGTTAATGAAGCAATTGTAGGAGTTGATTCATGATTGACAAAGATAACTTTGATGCCACGAAGCTCGTTTTAACTTGTGATTTAGGAGCAAGTCTCATTAAGATATTTGCCCAAATCTATCCAGATGCCGCGCCGCAAGTCATTACTATGACTCCAGAAGTGGCAGATGTAGAAAGAGAATCTGTTGTTGGGCTAGATGTTGATCCTCTAACTAATGATGCAGCATGGGTAGGTATAGGCTCCGAATACTATGCTTTGGGCAGTTTGGCTAAAAATAAATTTGCAGGGACATCAGCAATTAGAGATTTGAAATATCAATATGCTTTACCGAAGCTAGCAGGGTTACTTTGGTTCGCTTGCCAAAATTTGGGTTTGGAAGAAGCTGATGTTTTCCTAAATTTGTTACTGCCTTCTGGTGAATACAGAGATGGTAAAAATTTAGGCAAACAGTTGTCAGCAGCACTTAAAGGGGGAATTGTTACACCAACAGGCAGATTAAAGCTTAAACCGTGCAATTTCATAGTTTCAATAGAAGGCTCTGGTGTTTTAGCAGCCCGCCGACGTACTTTGGGAGAAGCTTATTCTAGACGAACTATTGGAATGCTGATGTTGGGTTATCGCAATGCCAGCTTTACTGTAGTTAAAGGCAAAAACCAAATTAAAGCTGAATCCACAGATTTAGGAATGAACTGGTTGGTAGAAAGATTTGTGGAACACGCATCTGTGGGACTATCTAAGGATGATTTGTATATACCTGAAGCTTTAGTAAAAGCAAATCTAGGTAATCTTGAGGCATTGCGGTCATTATCACGCAAAACTAAATCTGCTGATATAGAGTCTGACTTAGCTTTGTTTCAAAAATCTTTAAAACTTGTGCGTCGGGAGTATTGCCGTGCGTTACTTAGATGGATAAGAACCATTGCATCTGTAGATGAAGTTCTCCTGTGTGGCGGAACAGGAGAATTTGTTCGCTCTGAATTGACCCAGTTTTTTGAAAAAGAATCAATACCTATTGTTTGGAACGGTGGAGTGGATATACCTGCTGCTCTAGATACTCATAAATTAGGTAATAGGTTGGCTGATGCTTGGGGTTCACATATCAGTTACATCAATATGTTGGATATACATTTCAAGTATGACCGCCAACGGCCTTTAGTTCCCCAACCAGCTAAACCTGTTAATACAGTTCAACGTTGCCACCCAGATCGTTGGAAAAACTTTTTACCCATGCTTGTTGATTCTCCTTCCTCATCTTCATCCTCATGAATAACACCGAACAACTGTCACAATTTGCCCAAGAGCAGCACTTTGACGAGCGCACAGTGCAAATTTTTAAAGCAGTTTGCCAAGATGCCGGGATTAACGATCTTCCACAAACAACCGTGGAACAAGGTAATTGCTTAACAGAGGTACTTAAACATAATGAGGCCACACCAGAGTTTGTGAAAAATCTCTTGAGCTATTCTCTACAAAAGGGAATGCCTCTTTATGTGATAGACCACATTCTCAATAGCGATCTTGACAAAGACGGCAGAAGCTTATCCCAAGAGCTTTTTGAGGATCATACTGACCCGTTTGAAGTAAGTAGCCGTCCAAGGATGTGCAAAACTTCACGACAAATGGAACTAGATTTATGACATTTTGCAGTGGTTCTCTGCAAAATGTCACTCAAACAATAGCGTTTTGCTGGATGTAATTAACATCAAAAATTCGTACAATTTACGTAATTTTTGTTTCTGTATTAACCAGTATGTTGCAACAAACGATTGCGTCAAGGGATAAACCGAAAGTTATAAAGCCGACTGGAAGTCAAGTAGAGAATCTGGAAATGCTTCTGGTTGAGAAAGCGCAACAAGGAGAAGATGTAGCCGGGACTATTAAGGCTCTTGAATACTTCCAGAGTAGTAGCAATGACCAATATTGGAACAAAATTTATTACGGACAAACAAAAGAGAGACAGACCTTTGAATCCGTACAAAGGGTAATCATTACTGCTTTTGCAATTTTAGGAATGATTATATTTCTGGCCAAAGTCCAGAATCCATCAGCTAATTTCTTAAATCAATTGCCACCGAAATCTATCCAGAAATAACAAGCGTGTAGGGTGTAGTGCTTCGCCACACAAACTTTGCGTAGTGGCAAGCAGAGGGGCAGAGGTGCGGAGGGGCAGGGGTGAAAGAACTTGTACAAATCTCTCCCCTGCTCCCCTGCTCCCCTGCTCCCCTGCCGGCCTCCACCCAGCAATTTTGGGTTGGCAGACTAGTAGGGTAATCATTGCGAAATAAAATTAATTTTTCACTTGTAAATTAAGGAGTTTTAAACTACTTAACCATTGGATGTAAAGACCAAAGATATTTTTGACTTCCACTACACCCAACACCCTGCTAAAGATAACGATTGCGGTAGTTATCTTTTGAAAGTTTGCCAGATTTTTTAGTAGTCCATTGCCATAAAGGAGTTAAGCGTTCAACATCCTGGAATAATAACCGCCAAGAGTCATTATACGTGTACTGGTAAATAACATTAGCCAGCACACGTAAACATCTTAGCGGTTGGCTTTTTACTTGTTCTTCAGCAAAACGAAGGACGATCCAGTTTGCTTGGACAAAGCATTTATTACGATAGTCATCCATACCTACACAGTGAATTGGTTCATGAGTGAGGAGAGTAAATGGTTCGTCAATCTCTAAATCAATGTGCAAGTTTGTATTTGGTTCCACGAAAAGAAAATCGGCACTGTAAGCGGCTGTGTGGTTCAAAGGTAGCAACTCTTGTTGAGAAAAAATGTGAGGGTCAAAATACTTTTGTAGTGTCAAGCCAAAATCCATCTCAGAAGCGCCTAACTTCGTGCTTTCGTTTGATTTTGAAGGTAAAATCAATGGCTCAAAACGGCCTTGTTTAACACCTTCGGGAATAAGCAATATGGGATAACAAGGACGGTTTTTCATGAATGATTTAATGACAGAACTTTTCAAGTTAATTAAACTACAAAACCCGATATTTGCTCTAGAATATCCTTTACAAGAACGACCAAATTTATTAAGCAATATTGCTTTTGAATGTGAATTACAAAATATCAAATGTTACTTGTGGTCATTTGAAGATGATTCTTTATACCAATTACAAATTGATACAGGAAAACTAACATTACAAAGCGTTAGTGAGTATCAACCTAAAGAGAAATCTCGACAAGAACACTATTTTGAAATCTTGCGCTTTTGGAAATTCACTCAGTTACAAGGCGTTCTCATATTAGAGGGGATATTTCCTTGGTTAACTAGCAATTCTGAGTTTCTCACCAGTGAGTGGATTAAGTCGGCTCTGATTAACCTGAAATTATATAACCGTAATTCGCCTAAAACTGCCATCCTCTTGGGGCCAAACGCTAGCTTATCACCGGATATTGCAGCAGAAGTAGTCACTCTTTATCAACAACTACCAACTATCGCAGAAATTACTACTTGTTTAAAGCAATTGTTGCCCGAATACAATTGCTCAGAAATTGATGAAACGGCTCAAGCTGGCGTGGGATTATATATAGCAGACATTGAGTACGCTATCAAACACATTATTGCTTCTGGTTTGTTTGAGCCTCGTGAATTTACAAAACATTTACTTGCTTACAAAGTCAACCTATTCAAACGAGTTCATAACATAGAGTTTCTCCAGCCCCCAGCAATGAAAATAGGCGGGTTAGAGTTGATGCAAGAGTCATTCCTCAAGTATAAACAACTGATGACTCCACTAGCACAAGCCTATAATCTGCGGATTCCAAAAGGTGTTCTGCTGATAGGCCCACCCGGAACCGGAAAATCTTACTCGGCTAAAGTTTGTTCTCAATTGTTGGGTATACCAATGATGATTGTGGAGTGGGGCAACTTCCGAAGTTACGGGGATCAAGCTCAGTTTAAGCTCAAAAAACTACTAGCGTTGGTGGATAGAATAGACCGGATTATCTTCTATTTGGACGATTTTGACAAAGGTTTTGCGGGAGATGATGACTTAGGTAGACGGCTGGCAGGAATGTTATTGACATGGATGCAAGAGCGAACGAGTAATGTCTTAATTATTGCCTCGGCTAACAATTTAGAATTACTGCCGCCAGAATTAACCAGATGTGGACGGTTTGACGATATCTTCAAAGTGGACTTGCCTAACAATGGGGAAAGACACGAAATATTTAAAATCCACTTGGCAAGGTTTGATCAGCGTTTCCGTAATGGCTCTGACGTTTACAGTGAACAAGAATGGCGCAGACTCCTGAAAGAAACATACCGTTGTGTCGGTGCGGAAATTGGAGCTATTGTCGAAAAAGCCGCAGCTTCAACTTTCTGTCTGATGTTTGAAAACTCTACAAATGACCAAGCCCCGTTGGGGCAGGGTGTGGGGTGTGGGGTGTGGGGTGTGAGGGAAGAAATAGCCCCAACAACCTCTTGCGTACAAGCCCCGTCTTCACTGCACCCTACCCCCTACCCCCTACACCCTATTTTTGACGATAACTATTCCCAACTCCCGCCATTAGAAATCACTGTTGCCGCCTTATTAGAGGCCAGACAGAACATTAATCCGCTAGCTATCAGGGAGGCGGACAAAGTTGAGAGGATGCGAAACCGAGCTTCTTTGCAAGGACTACCTTCAAGCCCAATTGATGATTCGGTTTACAGCCACGGCAATATTAATATTTTTAGTTAATTATGTTGCTCCCGATTTCAAGAAAGCTAGATTATGCTGCCATCAAAGGTTTAAGGATACTAGGTTCTATTGCTGGTATCTCAATTATTGTTGGCACGATATCCTTAAGCTTGATCGCTTCTCGTCCACAGCATCTTCCCATTAGCTATAAGCTGAATCGCAACAATTACACCTTTTATTTAGAAGAGGCTAAGGAACCAACCCAATTACAAAAAGGATTGAAATATCGCTCTCACCTCGCCAGCGATCGCGGAATGTTGTTCAATTTGGGAAAGCCGTATAAAAATGCAGCGTTTTGGATGTATAAAGTAAACTTTCCGCTTGACATAATATTTATTCATCAAGGAGTAGTGACACTTGTAGTGCATAGTGCTACTCCCTGCCCTAAACACCCTTGTCAAATATATACGGCTCCGATTGCTACTCATGTACTGGAACTGCCTTCAGGTATGGCTAAGTTAACTAATATTAAAATCCGAGATAAAATAACTTTTTCTCAACAGCAGTTATCAGGTTCTAATGGTAAAATTTAGCAATGTTATTTGTAAGAATTTAGGAGCCGATCCAATTCGCAACTTGTAATCACAGTTATTGCTAGTGGGAGCTTAAACCTACCAGTTGCTTATTCACTGCTCATTTTTAAAATCATTAGAGGCTTAAACCCCTGAAATCATCTAAATTATCCGATTAGACAGGTATGGATTCTAGTTGCGAATTGCGAATTTTTACAGATTGTCCCCGCATTCAGTTTTTTAAAACTCAAAAAAGTATGATTCGTGTACTAATAATTGATGATTACCCAATTCTGCGGCTGGGAATCA
Source organism: Nostoc favosum CHAB5714 (assembly GCF_020829495.1). Classification (GTDB taxonomy): domain Bacteria; phylum Cyanobacteriota; class Cyanobacteriia; order Cyanobacteriales; family Nostocaceae; genus Nostoc; species Nostoc favosum. The sequence goes on from NZ_JAIVFQ010000019.1 coordinate 91,355, forward strand.
GGACTGCCCTAGAGAGTGTAAATATACAAGTCCAAGAAGCGGATTCAGGGGAACAAGGCTTGCAACAGGTTAGAGACACTCATCCCGATGTTGTAATTCTAAAAATCGACTTGCCCGATGTCAGTGGCATTGATTTAATTTCCGAAATTAATCAAGAGTTTCCCCATGTCAAAATAGTCGTCTTGTCTGGGCATTCCGATGAAGGTCTATTAAAAATGGCTTTTAATGCTGGTGCTAATTCCTACTTGCTAAGTGATACAAGAGCAGACATTTTATTATATGCAGTTGAAATGTCCTATCAAGGACAGTGCTGGATTGATCCCAGGCTGTCTCGTTCTATCTTAGATATCAAAGAGGAGGATAACTCTTTGAGAAAAGGAAAAAAGTTTGGCGAATCTTTAACTTCAATGGAGATGAGAGTTCTTAAGTTAATGGCTGTGGGATTTTCCAATGAAAGAATAGCTGACAATTTGCACGTTTCTCCAGGTTCAATTCGAGGATATACAAACTCTCTCAACCTAAAACTAGGGGCGCAAAATCGCACTCATGCAGTTTTTCGTGCTATTTGCCTGGGTTACATAAACTACAAATCTCTGTTTAGTGAGATTTCTGGGGACGAAAATCTAGAAGCTGTTTAGCTGGTTTGATTCCACAACTTCTACTTTAGAAAGACAATGCAATCTACTAATTTTACTCGTAAGAGTCTCATTCTTACCTTGGCTTTAGCTGTTGCTTCCTGTCAATCGACCGTTGGGGCTGGCTCAACTGAACAAAATATGTCTGTACCTGCGGCAGATAATTTTACTCAAAAAGTTAAAACTCTTGCTCAAGAATACCCTCCACTGTACCGAGTATCCTGGAATGTCTGCGGTGTCCAGAAAAGGGTGAGTATTGGTCGCACTCTCCTAAATCAGTGCGTTGATGCTCAATCTACCCGAACGATGTTAGTTTGGGGGGCGACTGGTGGATACAAGCTAATCCCGACCCACCAGTATACAGGTGGGGTTCAATCTCATCTTTTTGTTGAATCAAAGGGTTGTTTTGGATTGAATAAGCCAAGCAGTAATGCTCAGTATTACAAAGCTAGAACATTTCTTGTTGCACAACTTGCTCAAAAAGATAAATTTAAGCCAACAGCCCAAGTAAAACTCACCCAGTTGTCTGATGAAAAAAAAAAGATGCCATTGCTGAACTGATCACTAATCCGCCTGAAACTTTTTCTCCTGTCGTGACTCCTGATGATTGCCAGTCTGAACAGCAATGGACTTCTGTTTATGCGCGTGCTATCCCCCCTGGTTACAAGTAGGGCGTGTCCTTATCGAAAGGTAGACTGCTGGGTTCTTCATTGTTTCTCAAGTCTACCTCCATTTGTTGAAGGCGTTGTTTGTATGTGCCGTTAGCAGGCTTGAGCGATCGCATGAGCCAAGCACCATAGTTAATGCCTTGTTCTGCGTGGGATGCTGACATTTTATTGAAGTTTTCTATTTCAATCTTTTGACGGCGTTCCATCTCTGCCAACCATCCCTCGCTAATTCCCTGTTTCAGAGCAGATTCAATATACTCGGCTCTGAGAGTACCATCTGGATTAAATTGTTTCTTTTCTTCTGAAGAAAGGAAATCATAAGCTGTATACTCTATCCATTCTTCTGGATCTGTTTCGTCCAGGCGTTTCCATTCATCGTATTCTGCTTTACATCTACGAGCATAACTATCAATTGCTGCATTATTCATACCTCTAGATAGCATCTGTTCTCTGGCTTCAGGTTTTAAAGTACCATCTGGATTAAATTCTTTACGATTCATGTTGATCCAGCGTTTAATTCTTGACATACTACACCCCCCAAAAAATGAACTTTAAATAAAACTATGTCGCTTGAATTTAAGCATTTTGATACTCGGTTAAACCAGTGGATTCATCCCAATGGTGATAATAAGAATTCTCAGTCAATTTTAACTGAAAAGTTAGATAATACTCTACTAGAATTTTACTTTCCTGGTAAGAAATTTTCTTTTGGGCATTTAGATGAATATAGTACCCCAGAAAATTTAAGAAATCATCCAGATGGGCATACTCTTTTATTATCTTCTAAAACCAGATTACTGTATGGTTCGCCGGAATGTTTAGAAGTAATCAATAAGCTATGCCCTGATAGAAAAGATAGGGGAGCTTACGGCTCAATATTTTTGGGTGCTTGTAAAAATGCAATTAACGAAGAATTAAATATTTTAATTGTCGATGATTCTAATGGAGAAAATGGAGGAGTAGTTGACAAACAAGATGCTTATAAATTAGTAGGAGATTGCTATGGTCAAATTTCAACTCAACTTTATAACAAGTTAACGAAAAGGGAGGAACAACAAGATTACCGCATTATTCAGCATCGCTTTGGTTGGACAGAAAAAGATGGGCAAGATACTAAATATCGCTTCGGCAAAGGGACACTAAGACCTTATAACTTAGAAAAAATAAGATATGCTGATACTAATAACGAACCCAAAATTGACCTAGTTTTGCCTCTCTCCAGCTTCAAAGGCACAGACAAGGATCGCCCTGATGGCCCCAGTAAGCCGCAGATTCAACCAAGACTCTACAGACAAAAGATTTGGCTTGGCGAAAAGTCGCAATCAGAGCGTGGGAAGACTGCAATATCTCAACTACTGGCATCATTCCCCCAAGGCATTAAAGACTTCGCTGAGGAACTAGAAGCCCAAGCCCAAAAGCTGTCCCAATCCCAAAGTGACCCCAGGAAGATAGCACAACTTTACTGCCAGAAGTATGAACAGCGCAAAACTTTTAACGAAGAACAGAAATTATCTTTAAAAACGGAAATTCCCGAACAAGTTGCTAATGCTTCACTTATTAAAGAATTAGAATTACTCACTTGCAATCAAGCTGAAGAACAATTTCAAGCAAGTGATGACTTAAATGAGAAATCAGCGAAAGATGATTTATTAATGTACAAACTGATTAAGGCTGACTTAATTGGAGGGCATAATCAGCTTTTAGAAACAGAGAAGGTGAGGAAAGAACTCGCTAAGTTCGTCCAGGGTGAGTGGCGGGATATTGCTCTAGGGCGGACGCTGGCTTTTGATAGAGGGATGGTCATTCCATCCAAGAATTTGAAGAATGGAGAAATCTGTGTCCCTTGGTTGGATGAAGGTGAAAAAATTTTAAACTTCCGTTCTCCATTCCTCAACTCTAATGGTTTATGCGTTTCAATTAATAAGCTTGTTGATGACCGTCTAGGGCCAGACGGTGAGCCGTTAAAAGGAGTTATTGTTGTTAACGATGAAGATTTAGAACGCATCAAGGCGAGACTTCAACAGGGCGAAATAGCACCATTAGAAACCGAATCTCAACGCCAGGGAAGAGATTTTGATGGTGATTGTATTGGCGTAGCACTTGCAAGCAAGTATCCTACTTTTACAGCCGAAGCTGAGTATAGGACTCTGCCACCAAACGCTTATCGTCCAACTATTAAAGAAAAGAAACAATCATTTTATATAGATGGTAAGCAACCACCATTTGAAGAAATCGCTATCCACATGAGCGATAGTATCAGCGTAGGCGTGATTAATAATCAAGTGACCGCATTAGAGGCATTAGAGTCGGAAATTGAAATATTAAAACTTTACGGAACACCTGAGCAAAAATCCCAGTATATAGATAAAGTATCAGATCATTATCAAAAATTATTAAAAGCTGAGAATTCCTTTATTAATCCATCACCAATTAGAGAAGAATATAAGCCTTACATAAAATATTTTGTAGCTTTAGCAAATTCACCTAGAACGGATGAAATCATATCCCAATCGATGGAAAAAAATCGCTCCTTATATCGGCTTATGATTGAGGAGGCGTGTTATCACAATCAAATAGCCGTAGATTTATTCAAAAGTTCTAAAAAGCCGGAGATGGGCTTAATTAGGGAAAACAACCGTTATTTATATCGCCAAGTTGATTATATTAAAGATAAAAAATCCCCTACAGCTTATTTAAATTCTGAGATAAAAACTGAAGGTTACTCACCAGTTGAGTTACTAATTAACCAAACCAATAAATACTTTCAACAATCACAACTAGAATCACGCCCCATAGTTCAGTTCCACGATTTATTTAACGGTGTTGAGTTTACACCACAGCAGAGATTCAGTGCGATCGCTGCCAAGTACGAGTTCGACAAGTTATTTAACGCAGCTATGGCAATGGAAAGGCGGAGGGAGAGTGAGCGTGGCCCTAGTGCCATCATCCAAACGCAACAGGGGTCAAAACTTGAGATTACAAACTTAATTCGATACGATCATCCTCTGATCTGGAAAGCTCAAACCATTAATTTGAAACTAGAGGCGGATAATCGCTCATCGAAATTATTGGCAGTTGCCCAAATAAATAATGAAATTGGGGACTCAGGACAGCCCCAATACTATAAGTTAGGTACAGTTAGCCCCCAGTCTGTTCAAGAATATGGACTCAAGCCAGGGATGTCAGCTAATAATGCTTCTGTAGTTGAATTCCGACCTGAACTAACTAAAGGGCAAACCAGATTAATGTTCCAGCAAGCTTATAAATTTGCTGAAGAATTTCGTTCGAGTATCCCAGAGCAGGAGAAATTGTCAGCAGCATCGGCGGCGTGGAGCGTGGGCGCGGCGCGACAGGATGAGTTAGAAGATAAACAGTTAGATAAAAGCCCTATTCAGAAAAAGACTCCCAACTTTGTGTTTGCGGCGTTCAGCGATGAAATTATTTCTCGGCTTCCACATCTGCAATTTACTGATTTACGAGTCGGGACATTAGGTAATGAGGCGAACAACTTCAAGGATAAAACTTGGAATCAGGGTGAGAGATATCCGATTGAAATCAGGGCATCACACCACCCTCCAGGTCATGAACGCCACGCTTCGAGATTAGTATTTGTCCAAGATAGCGATGGTGAGTATAAGGAGTTTGCACCGTTGGAACCGAGAACGGGACAATTACCAATCGGGACAAAGGCTCAAGCTAATGTATTGCCAGGGGAAACTTACACCGCGAACGCCACAATTTCTATCTCAGGTACTGAGCCGATAGAGTTCACCGTCCGAGAAATTAAGAAATTCGCTCATGCCGAAAAAGTTTTCCATGCTCAACAGGCGACTTTAGAAATTGGTACAGTACCAGTACCGAGTGAAACAGTAAAAATTAAGTTAGATGGTCAAGTGTTAGGAGAATTAGATGCTGATTCTGTCAAACAGCTTGAAGCATTTAATTATATTAAAGATGGCAACCCACTTAATTTAAAACTAATAACTTTTTCTGAAAGTAAAGAACAAACATTTATTCTTGGTAGCTCACCAAATGAAAATTTGCTTAAAGTTAATAAGATTAATCATTATGATTATAAAGGTGAGATTTTTAGCGATGCTGGATATAGGCGAGTCACCTTAGAAGTACCACCATTAAAAACCAGAGATGCGGTGTTTTTGAATGGGGAACCGCTAGGAGTATTACATTTTAAAAAAGATAAGGAAGCGCTGAAAGAATTGGGAGTTCTCAAGTTTGGGAGGCTGACTCCAATACAAGCAACATTACAAAGTAATATCTCAACAACAATGATGGTGAAGATTGACCCAAACACCATTCAATATCCCCAAACATGGACGAAAGAAAATCAGGTTTTTGGTCAACAGATAGTTAATGAAGAGCAACAAGCGGCAATAGAAAGAACCACGCCAATTCTCCAAAAAATCAAGGAGCGTCCAACCATGCTTGTCGCCACACCCTCATACAAATCACAAGGATTGATGGGTTTGGCGGTTGACAATCACAAAATCGAAGCGGTGAATAAATGGCTAACTGCTCAAAATGTTAAATTCTCGCTTGCCCCAACAGAAGATGTTATCAGGGAAACAAAAAAAGGTCTAGCGGTATTTAACTTGGTTGATAGCTCCATCCCTGCTAAAACTTTGTCGAGCATGACCAAGAAATTCGGAGGAATTATTGAGTCTACTCTTGAGTATCAGCAAAAAGTTAGCTCCCTTGCCACACGACCACAATTTTTGAAACTACCAGAACAAACAGCGCAATCCCCGCCTAACCAATCTATAACTCTATTACTCTCCACTAATCCTTCTACAACAGACATTACTAATAGTACAAAAACCGAACCTTTAGGTGTAGAAAAGCCCCCGACAGTCACTATTGATGATTTGAGAAATTGGTACAATGCCGCAGATAAGTTAGGGAAGTCGGAGAATTACAAAAAACGCATTGTAGAAGTGGCTAATGGGTTTAAAGCTGGTGAGCAATTATCAGCCCAAGCGTTGACAGTAATGAATCAAGATACATTTGAGCTTGAAGTCATCAGTCGGCTAAGTCAAATTGCTCAAAGGATTGGCATGGTTTGGGGTAAGTCTGATGAAAATGGTACTCAAGTTCTAGGAAAGATTTATGACTTGGCTTTCAATACCCAGCAGAGGGATTTAACTATTTCGCAGAAAAATGGGGAGATAATTTTAAATTTGCAATCTGGCAAGGTGCAGACTAATAAAGTAACTCCACAGATATTGCAAACTTTTGAAGATGTTAATACTCAAATTGATAAAATATTAACTAAATCTCAAACACAGCAAGTAGACTTACAAAGATAAATTTATCCTAGAATAGCCCTTTTAAGACAATGGAAAAGGAGAACAACACTATGGAGAACGCCAAGGGTTGGGTTATATAGATCAGCAGGAAAATGTTGTGTTTATCAAGCGGGATTTAAACGGTGAAAAGTCAGGGGTACTGGTTTGAGACACCGCAGGGATTGACAATCGCGCTTTTGAGTACCCCGAAAACAGCGATAGGCTACGCCCCGCCGCAGGCGATCGCCAAAAAGGATGGTTTCACCGCCTGGCTGTCTTATCGGTATACAATGCCGGATTTTAAAGCGTGAACCCCACGATAATCCTTAAGGGATAAGCATAAATATACTATTTAGACAGTCAAGGCCCCCTAATCCCCCTGCCCACAGATGATGGTTAAATGATCGTCTGGCCTAAAAGTTGTGCGATCGCGCTTTGAGGTTATCCTTACGGAGCATTCAATATGAAATCTTCTGTAATAAATGCAACATATACTTTGTCGGGTGTTGCGCCTACAGACTGAATAAGACTGTATACGTCGTTTGCAATCTGTTTACTAGTAACCGAGGGATTGCTGACATTCAGGTAGAGTGTAGTGTTAGGCAAATGCAAATTAACCCGATCAGGAAATAATGAGTTGACATTTAACGCTTGAAAGGTTGTAGCAGTGTCTTCCAATTCAAGTCTTTCCTTTACGCGAGCATTGTCGCCTGACTTGACGTTTTTTAAATCGTAACAAACGATAGCTGTTCTCATAATTTCCCCTATTTAAAAAATGTAAGTAAATAGTTAAATGCCTGATGCTATTCAACTGTCACTGCCACCGCTACCATTGCCATTACGCTGCTGCCCTAGTAGGTATTCCCAGATGCGGCGAATTTCAGCCTGGAATACCTCGCGGTCAGTTTCTGCGTTTTGGATGGAATGCATCAAGATATCTGTGAGGCTGTGGATTTCTTCGGTGTTTTGGCGAACTGAATCCTTACGGGACAGCTGGTTGGTGGTCACAGTTTCAAGGATGCGCTCGATGCGGTCGAGCCGATCTGGGGTCGCTTCACTCATGCTGCACCCTTCTCTTTGGTAGCTTCTGCCTTATCCAAATATTCTTGAATAGCAATAGCTGCTAGTTGACTCACTGAACGCTTTTCAGGCATAGCAAGACGTTTCAATCTTTCTTTGTCTTCTTCACTGATGATTACGCTCAATGTCGGACTTTTAGCCATTGACCTTACTTATAAACTCTCTTCTCTGATCATACTCTATGAGAACATACTAGGTTAACCTATAGTATAATTCCACTAGACTATAATAAAAGCTATGAGACTATAGTAGACTCTATTAATAGGTGCGCCCCGGTAACGGAGATTCCCGCCTCCGTTATCGGCACGACTTCGACCCAACCGTTTAGCCCACGATTAGGAGGCAAAGATAATGTTAGCTGTTGACGTGCCCACATTGGGGTAAAGACAAGATACGCGCAAAATTTATCACTATGTAAAGTTGTGTAAAGTAGCCATGTATTGATGTCTTGAAAACATTCAAACATTGCCTAGTTTGGCTTATTTTAGGCAATGTTCTGAGCGCAACTGAGCGGAAGAATAAGGTTTGAGCCTTCCTTGACACGACCCTTCAGCTTCTGTTTTCGGCAATATTTTCTAAGTTGGGACAGATAAGCTCGAAGTGTTCACTAGGCTGAAAGCCAAACTAGGCAGACTTTTCTCTCATATAGACAAAGGCGATCGCGATAAATTTGTTACAAAAACTTTACTGCGTTTTCTGTTGCACTGCAACGGAATAAAGCCAATTGGCTTGACTTATATAAAGCCGCGCATAACGTGGTTTTGCGCCTTCCAAGTAAGAAGCAAAGCCAGACCTTTCATCTGGGGTGTAGCAAGGGTTGTGAATCATGCTGCCAGCGATACTAGCGATTCTAGGCATCCCCGTGCCAATCCGGGAAAACAGTACACTAAGAAAATTTCAAGTGCCTGAAGCTACGATTTTTCGTTCAAACTAGATAAAAACTAGCAGTATAACTATAAGTTATTTCACAAAAATGATGGTAGAAGCACGTCTTGGAAAGCCTGCCCCATCTTGGTTTCAGCCTTAGCGTACAAATTATCTCTTTCGGCACGGTGATGCCTAATTCAGCAGAAGTTGAAATTATTGCAGGTAATCTTGTAACTCATTTGGCTGAATTTCGTATGATGCCAATTCATCAACCTGAGATGATTAAAAGAACCTCTGCTGAATTAGAACGTGCCATGAGTAACTCACCAGGGTTAATCTCAGCAACCTTTCATCGCAGCCTGGATGGTACTCGGATGTTTAATTATGGTCAATGGGAAAATAGGGAAGCGTTTGAAGCCATTCTCAAACAACCTGGTTTCAATCCAGAACAGCCATATTGGGAAGGTTTCGCCCGCAATGAATTTCATCTGTACAATGTTGTACATACTCAAATTGCCGATTAACAAATTTTTTAACCACAATAAAGCTATTAATTATTAGACTAAATCAGTAAATCGTGTAATCAAATCCAAGTTCCACTTTTTTGCAATTCTCGCATTTCGCCAAATTCCCTAATATATTCCACCAACTCCTTGGTATGCCCCCCTTCAGAAATTCGCCCCAAATTCCCCACCAGAATAAACAGTTCTCGCGCTCTACTCACAGCAACATTCAGTAAATTAGGTCGCCGATTAATAAACCAGAGACTATCAGTTGCAAAACATTGGCGAGTCGAGAAAATTATCACTGACTTGTGACCCCCTTGAAATGTGTGAACTGTACCAATGCTCTTGGGGGAAAAATCTGACCAACGAGATTTTAAGCGTTGACTCAGCGCATTTACTTGACGGCGGTAAGGTGAAATCACGCCAATTGTGTTGTCAGAGTCAGGAGAATTTAAGCAATAACCCGCCGCTAATAACTCCTCAATCAACGCTTCTACTGCATCAACTTCTGCCCAATTAACATTGTTCTCCAGCTTTCCTTCTACATGGCAACTAATCTCTTTAGTACCCAAACGAGAAGCTTTAGGCTCAGTTTTGATGAGCATACCGTAATTGCACAAGCGATCGCATGGAGTGAGAAACCTTTCAGCAATAATCGCTTCAATTCGTCTTAGGTTAGTATCTTTCTTGTACGTTTTGGCACGGTTATGCCAAATATGCTAAATACAAAGGTAAAACAACTGCCAATGCTCGATTACGTCAGTGCAGGAATCGCGTTTTACATCACTTTGCTTCCCGTACAAGAGTGGATATTGGAATTCCGGCTCGGTTATCTCGGTCGCTACTGGAGCCTGATAAGTGTTGCTGGCTTATTCATTGGCTTTTTGCTCTCTGCACTGATATTTGTGCCATTGATTATCAATATGACACTAGATCCGTTCAGATATCCAGATCATATTGTCATGAGCGCGATCGCTGCGGTGATTTTTGGTGCAATACTCTGGCTGGGACAGTGGCTAATTCTCCGCCAGACTGAGATGACACCAAGAGTTTTTGCTCTGCTCAATACAGTCAGTAGACCGAAAAGTTCTGCGATCGCTCTGTGATGGATACCTATATACCTTATTGTTGCCTAAAAAACTGTATTTTTTGATACGCTTTTTGAAAAACTTATTTGTAACTATAACATAAGTAAAACTAATAAATTAGCCAAAAAGTTAAGGGTAGCTCTCGTAGCAGAAGTATGTTCTAGTGCTGTGTCTTGGAATTTTTGTAAAGTATTGGAGTGAAGAAGCAAAATTTTTGACTTAAAAGATTATTGAGTTTGACTATGACCGCAAATATGCCAGTTTTAACTGATAGTAAAACCTTGAACGAAGTAGTGAACTGTTTAACCGAAAACATTCCAATTCAGACTCAGGGCAAGTGTGAACAACAAAATATATTTGAAATTTTAATTAGGGCAGCTACCCAAAGAGATAGCATAGAAAACACGAGTAAAGTATTAAAAAATGTTCCTACAAGTAACGATATTCGTTATCATTTAGAAAAATATTCCGACCTGAACTCTCTGGAATTAGATTTAAATACTGCACTTTCTTTGCCGCTTCCCAGATGGAATCCGAGAAGGTCGACAAAAAATTGCCATCGATTTTAACTTGATTCCTTATTATGGTGAGCCATCACTTTTCAGTTGCACCATATATTTATAGAAGTCAAGCTAAAAGTGGCACTTGTTCTTTTTATGCTTACGCTACTATTTATGTAATTAAGAAGAATAAACGAGTCACTTTAGCTATTAAAGCTGTTCAACAACAAAATACTTTAGTAGCAATTATTACTTATCTTTTAGCTCTGATTGAGCCTTTGAAGCTTAAAATAGAACGATTGTATTTAGACCGGGAATTCTTCTGTGTGCCAGTCATCAGATGGTTGCAAGCTCTTGATATCCCCAATGAAGATGCCAGTAATTATTCGTGGTAAACATGGCGGTACTAGACAATTAATTAGAGGTAGACGCAGTTATAAAACAACTTATACTTTAAACAGCGATAAATATGGTTCAGTAACTTTTCCAGTGTGGATAGTTTGTACATATAAAAATGGTAAAAGACGCGCGCATGGGCGGGAATTTTTTATTTATGCAGTCTATAAAGTTAAGTTAACTTTGCAGCTTATACATGATGACTATCGCCTCCGTTTTGGGATTGAAAGCAGCTACCGAATGAAAAACCAGTGCCGGATAAAAACTACTATTAAAAATCCCACTATTCGGCTTTTATTTGTAGCTATAGCTTTTTTAATTATTAATATATGGATTTATCTAGTGTGGCATTATCTGAGCCGATTAAAGAGAAGTACTAGACAGGTTTTCTCTCATTTATTTACTCTCAAACAGATGCTTGAGTTTTTACGCCAAGCAGTAGACCGCAACTATGGGGTAGCCTGCGAAGTTTGTTTAGCATCCGGCTGATTTTGGTTGGTCTTTAGGGGCTTATTTATAAGTTGAGCTTATAGTTTATCCAAGGCAATCAGCTTTTTTACATTCCTCAAAAAACTGTATCATACACTACTATTTTTTAGCAACCGCAGAACTTTTCGGTCTACTGACTGTACAAATTAAGTATAATGTCGCTTGCTGTGAATTCCGGCTTTTCAGGTATGTCAGCTCTACCGCAGGTTCAAATAATTTGACTACCCAGATGCTGAGATATGTTGTAGTCCAATCTCCAAGGATACTTGGCGTGTCAAGAAATGCGATATCAGCATCAGGGTTTTGGTTAACATAGAATTTACTTCCATCAACAAATAAAGTATGCCCAAGACTTGGAACATCAAGATAGATAACTATTTTCAAGCCAATCCCAATTGCATTATCGCCACAGCCTATGTAGACAGCTTCCCTATAGACCTCCCCTTAGAACCGAACATCCGGGAACCCAACCGCAAAAGCGCAACCTACAGACAAATCTTCGACTCGCTGACGACCGAACCCGTAAAATTCTTCTCTCGCCACAGTGGAATCGTTCTGTCAGCCAATAAAGTTAAGCCCAACAGAAACAAAACCGAGCTAGAACTAGAGATTTTGGAAGCTAACGAGGGCGGTAGCGATGGGATTATCAACGGGGGGCATACAGTTTTAGCCTTTGAGCAAGCGAAAAATTACAAATACGATTTAACCGAAGCCAGGGTAAAAGTTACGATTCACATCGGACTGACTGAAGAATCAGCCAAAGACATAGCCCTGGCTTCAAATACTACAACGCCAGTAGATTCTCGCTCCAAAGTTAACGCCAGAGGTGATTACAAATTCATCAAGCAGTATTTAGTCCAGTTAGAGAGAGCAGAAGATAGGAAATTCCGCATTGCCTATTACCAAAACCAAAGCGGCGCTCCCAGAAACGCTCAGTGCAATGTCACCCATTTACTGAAGCTGCTTTACTGCCTCGACAGAAATAAATACAATCCCGACGGCAATAAACGAACCAAGCACCCAGTAGGGATGAGTCTTCCAAGTCACATCACAGACGCAGAAAGAGAACGGTTAACCGCTTTACTGCCTCTCCTTTCTCAAGCTCTGTGGATAGAGCAAAGACTCTACGAAATAATCCAAGACTATATCAGCAACCCTAGAAGAAAGGGTGCTAACGATTTAGCATCAATTGATATACGTAAAACTACGTTATTGCCTGACAGCAAGTATTCATTTGGGTTTGGTGCGCCAACTGACCTGGCACTACCGATAATTGCGTCCTATCGGGTATTTCTGGATAAGGACTATAAATGGATTCTGCCGTTTAATGAATTCGCTGAAGATTTTCTCCAACACTTATGGACGAACTACTTCCGCAAATATTTGGTGTCGGAGAAAACAGCAGGGAATACAGTCGGCACAAAAATCAGCCGCAATCAAGACATTTGGGAAAGTTTGTATATCTCAGCGCAAAGTTATCTCAATTCTTCTTTGGTGAAAATGGTTAACTCCAGTAAGTCAGAAGAACCGAAGGTGACACAAGGTGCAAACAAGAAGGCAAAAGGGAAAAGGGGTGAACTCAACGCAACCACTGTGCCTAAATAGTTTTTACCAAACAGGGCATGATACCAATTCACAATTCGCTTTTTCGCCCATTCGCAATTAAAAAACTTAGATGCAGCAAATCTTTCAAGGTTTATATGTGTATCAGATTTTTCGTGAAATGGTATGAGGTATAGGGGAAAGACTTTTAGTCCCCATACCCTACTTGACTTTTCCAGTTAAGTCAGGAACTTTCAAAATAGCTTGGGTAAGGGAGCAACGCGATTTTGTGAGGTCGGATCAAAAACCAGCGATCGCTAAAACTTAAATTTGTGTATGAGGTAATTTTATTTGCAACTAGTATACGTAATTACACGAGAAATTATCTTGATGAGATATCTCAAAAAGATTGCTAGTAAATTATTTGACGATTATTTCCAAATATGTCTGCAATAATTCTTTAAGACTTGGTATCAATTATGGCAGTAAATAAATTAAATGCCGAATTGAAGTATAAAATTTATCAGGCACTTTGGGGTTTGATAAACGAATTAAAGATAGAGTCAGAAAAATTATCCCAACTTTTAGCTATCCATTGACAACGGAGGTGCAACATAATTTCTGCGTTATCTTGAAGCCAAAACTTGCTATTACCTTTCATCCGTAAATTAACAACTTGGCGAATTAAACTTTCAACCGCGCCACTACCAAGAGGAAGGTTTTTCAAGGTAACAGAGTTATAGTTTAAAAGCCTGCGTCGGTAAGCTTTTAAAATATAATTTCGCTCTCGTACCAAAATTTTAAGGCGCTCTCCGTTCGCCTCAAAAATAAATTCACCCATATTTCTCATTAAATCTAGTGCCTGACCTTTCTTTAAACTTTTTCGAGCCTTTTGAAACCATTGCTGTCGCTCATTATTTGTGCTAAATGCAGCATCAGCAAAGTCTTGTAAATGTGATGCAGCGTGAAAAAAGTCTAATAATTGATAAGTTTCCGGTGGGCATTTTAACTTTTTGAGTAAAGGGGGAATATGTATCCAGATCCATTCTGCTCCATCCGCAATTAATAAAACCTGTTTCGCCTGACTAATACCTAAATTAACTAAGTACATCTCTAATATCTGCAAAAATCCTTGATATCCTTTATAAGTTCCATCATTGGTAATTGGAATCTCTCCATTCCTGATTTTTTCACCTTGTTCATTCACTACATAAATTGTTAATAGTTTTGGCTCAATCCATTCTCCTGTAAAGCCTACACGATTAGTCTTAACCTTACGTCTACCTTTTTTATTAATCCGAATCCGTGTACGCCCCCCATCTACAGCAATAACAACACGCTGATCTTTAAGAATGTTACTCATAGGTAAACTATCAATCTCTAAACTTTTTATTTTCGATTCACGTAAATTTATACCAATTTTACCAAAGTAATATGTTAGCCGTTCTATACGTTTTAAGCTGATATTTATGCCCCAATCAATTAATGTTGTCCGTGCGGACTCAAACGAGCCAGCAATTGCACCATATCGGGCAATAGTCGATAAAACTCCAGGGGTTAAACCCTCAGACATTCCCAAATATCTTAAAAATGGACAAAATCCAACATGAGTAGATTTTTGATTTTTCTTTGGTTGAGTCTGACGTTCAACTACATACGGTAATTTTAAAGTTACTGCGACATTGCCAACTGTTAATATTTGCCGTTCTTTACAACCATGTTTTTTTGTGCTTGTTTGCCACCACCCCTGTGTCTCCTGCTCTGTTTTATCTAAAAAATCTTGAGATTGTGACAGATTATGGAGTAATAAAGCTGTACATTCCCCTGCTAAAACTAAGGCAATTTCTCTAATTTTTTTCTCACGTTCTCTGAAAACGTGTCCATCCCATTCTGAGATATTCGTTAGTTCTAAAAGTTTCGTGACTTTTTCTTGAAAGTGTTCTAACGATTTGCTTAAATCAAAAGTAGAATATATATGATTTTTCATAAGCGCGTAGGCATTCCCCGTTTTGATGTCAGATATCAAAACCTTTACTCCAAAGGGAATCCTACCTTTTTTTAGGCAGAAGTAATAAATCATATTTATATCTGAAAATAAAAATAAAATTCTAACAGTGTTAATACGGTCTTACTTGTTGTAAATATTTATATTGTACTGAAGCTAGTTTTTAGCGATCGCACCTTTTTTGCCCATCCTCACAAAATCGCGTTGCTCCCCTTGGGTAATGCCAGCTAATTAATTTTCAACAAGTTAAGTTTAGTTATGACCTAACATGGGGAATCAACTTAACCGGAACATGACCTTAGCTTGCTTGCCAAATCCTTTAGTAAAGGCATATTCAATCTCTGCGGCATCACAAATCTCTGTTAGTTTGGATTTCAGCCCAGGAAGTTCTCTAACCTCAATACAGATATTTACATATACATCTTTCGTTTCTACATGGGGTAGTGTTACGGAAGCTACGTCCAGGGGCAAACTAAACAGTTTAGTTTAGAAACCGATGAGTAAAATAGTACAAAATTATTATACGGGGAACTTTCCGATCACAGAGTCGTATTCTTTTTGGG